>DAOLDD010000009.1:0-118846 GCA_035327585.1 Kiritimatiellia bacterium
AACGTCTGTAAAAACGATTTTGATTTCCGCCGGCGGAGCGGCGGAACTACAGGTGGCGAGGATTTGTGGGCGCCGCGCTCATCCCTCGTCGTCGGATTTTCAACCGCGAATGGACACGAATCGGCACGAATGCATCTGTGACCGATGCGGTGTCGGGGGTTCAATTTTATTAACCGCGGATTAACGCGGATTAATTGAGGGTCGTGGCGAAGTAGGGGGCTGGTTCCGATCAACCGCAGATGGCGCAGATTTCACAGATGGGGAGGTGGGTCCTCTGAAAATCCGCGTCATCCGCGAAATCAGCAGTTCTCCCTCCGTGGTTAAGGGGACGACGACGAGGACGAGGACGACGAGGAGGAAGACGACGAGGGGGGTATAGTATACGTAAAACTAGTCTCGACGCGGGGGCGGCGTTGTGCGAAAGGTGGGGGCGTCAGGCGTTGCCGGCGCGGAGCATGCCCTGGTAGTGCTTGATCCAGCGGATTTCAGCCCGCAATTGATGGGCCTCGTGATGCAGCATCAACCATTCAGCGTAGGATTTGCCGTAGGTCTTGCCGGGCCGGTGGTCGTCGATCCGGGCCTGCAGGGCTTTGACCTGCGCCGACGCGGCGTCCATCCACGCCTGGGCGAGCTTCAACCGCTCTGCGCGGGGCAGTCGCGTGGCGAGGCCCAGGAAGGGGCTGATGGCATGGGCCGTGCGCTGGAATTCGGCTTCCTGGCGGATCAGCTTCCCGTAATAGGCGTGGCCGGCGGGGGTGATCTCGAAAACCTTCGACTTCGGGTAGCGCCCGTTGCGCGTGATTTTCGACGAGAGGTAACCCAGTTTGGCCAGCCGATCCAACGAGCGGTAAATCGTCGCCGGGCTCGCCGACAGGTATTCCTCCATCCGCCACTCCTTGATGAGGCGCCGGATGCCGTATCCGCTTTGGGGGGCGCCCGCTATGCAGAACAGGGCGATGAGGGCGGAGCGGCGGCTTTCGGCTTCTGGGGTTCGGCGGTGCATCTAAATTCGCGATAAATCCGGATAGAATCTAGTTCGGGTGAACCTATGAGTAAAGCTGCAATTCACTGCGCGTGCGTGGGATGCGTTCTTCTGGGCCTGGCCGTCGCCGCCCGGTCCGAGCCGCCGCCACTGCAGGCGCTGCATGTGCTGTCCCCGCGCTGGGTGGTCTGGGCGCACGACTATAACGATGCGACGGACGCGCGCATCTACGCCGCGGAGCGCGCCCTGTTCGACGAGTTGCTGGTGGAGCAGGAGAAGCTGGAGGACGACGGGCGGGAGCCCAACTGGGTGCGCTGGAAGAATCGGCGCGCGGTTTGGGCCCGCGGCTATGCGGCGCTGAGCGACCAGCACCTGCGCCTCGCGGAACCCACGTTTTTCGCGATCCGCGCCGAGGGCGATCCCGCGTATGCACGCCCGCGCGCGCCGTCCCGCGCCGTGGCCTGGGTGCAGCCGCTCGGCGATCGCATCGACGATCCGCGCGGCGTGATGCGGAACATGCGGCCCCACCAGGTCGGTCACTACGCGTTCCTCGAACTGCCGGAGCCAATGTGCGACGGTGGGCGCTATGAATTCCGCCAGCGCGACGGGCGCGTCCAGACGCTTGCGTTCTCCGCGCGCGAGACGCGGATCGCCGGATTCAAGATCAACCAGCTCGGCTACCACCCGACCGCCCCGGAGAAATACGCCTATCTCGGCGGCTGGATTCCTTCGGCGGGCGGCGTGCCGTACGGTGCGTTCACGAATTTCCACCTGCGGCGCGAGGCGGACGGCATGGCGGTGTTCAGCGGGGTGACCCGCCTGCGCGCGGCGGCGGACTGGCGGGCGACGACGAACGCGCGCGCGGTGTATTCCGGCGAGGACACGTACGAACTGGATTTCAGCGCGGTGACGAACGAGGGGGTCTTCCATCTCCAGATTGAGGGCCTCGGCCGGTCGGCGCCGTTCCGCATCGACCGCCACGTGCTCGGCGAGGCGTTTTTCACGCAGGCGCGCGGCTTCTATCACCAGCGCTGCGGCACGGCGCTGGTGGAGCCGTTCACGGCGTGGACCCGGAACGCCTGCCACACGAATCCCGTCTTCGCGTCGAGTCTGCGCGGCAACGGTGGCGACCACTGGCTTGACGACGCGGGCCAGCGGATCAGGGACATCAAGGGGATCGACTTCCTGATCCTGCGGCAGACCGGTCGTACGAATGAACCCGGCTTCGCGATCCACGGCGGCTGGCACGACGCCGCGGATTACGACCGCCGCGAGAGCCATCACTACGCGCTGTGGGACCTGCTCGGCCTATACGAACTGAATGCGGCGGCGTTTACCGACGGCCAGCTCCGCCTGCCTGAGAGCGGAAACGGAATCCCCGACCTGCTCGACGAGGCGGTCTGGGGCCTGCAGGTGTGGAACCGCGCGCAGCGGGCCGATGGCAGCGTACCCGGCCGGCTGGAAACGATCGGCCATCCCAACCACCCCGGCATGCCGGATCGCGAGACGCTGCCGTGGTTCGTCTCCGAACCCACGCGCGAAAGCACGATGTACTACGCGGCGTCCGCCGCCTGGCTCGCGCGCGCGTTGAAGCCGTACGACGCGAGGACGGCGGCCGACTTCCAGCGCCGCGCGCAACGCGCCTACCAGTGGGCCGCGCACGGCACGACGGCGGTCGACACCGTCACGATCACGATCCAGGCCAAACGCGGGTCGGCCAAAACCGACGAGCCGGTTGTGCTGACGTGGAAGCAGGACCCGGCCGCCGTGCATTTCCCCGGCCTGCTCGCCGCGCAGGAGCTGTGGGCGCTCACCGGGGATGCGCGCTATCGCGATGACGCGTGGCGGACGCATGCCCCGCACGCGGTGCGCTACCTGAAGGTCTACCCGAACTACCTCTACGAATGCTGGGGCGTCTTCAAACTCGCGCGGGCGGGCGCGGACGGCGCGCCGGAGGAACTGGTGACCGGCGCGCGCGCGGAGTTGCTGCGCATTGCCGACGAACGGCTCGCGTTCCTGTACGCCGCGCCTTACCGGCATCCGTGGAATCCGGAAAAATCGCGCCGTTGGGGTGGGGCGCTGTCCGCGACGTGGGCGCGCTATTTCATCTACGCCCACGCGCTGACCGGTGACGAGCGCTATCGCACGGCGGCCCGACTGTGCGCCGATTTCCATCTCGGCGCGAATCCGCTCGGCTATTCGCACACCACCGGGCTCGGCTATTCCTTCCCGCCCGCGATCCAGGACGCGGAGACGCGCGCCGACGAGTGGTTCGAGCCGGTGCCGGGTCTCACGCCGTACGGGATCATCATCTATCCGTACAGCACGCTGAACGAGGTCTACCGCATGACGGTCCCCGCGGAAACGAAGGGCGGCCCCGATCGCGTGGTGTCGTTTTTGCCGCCGCCGTACGATGGCACGCAGCCGCCGATCCCCGAGTGGCGGCGCATCGGTCCCAGTTCCAAACTCGATCCGCTGTGCAACGAATTCACGATGCAGGAAACGCTGAGCCCCGCCGTCCTGATGTTCGGTTATCTGCTGGATCCGGGTTGGATGCCGGACGACGCATTGAAACAACGCCGCCAGCGCGAGCGCGCGGAATTGCGTGACGCCTGGTTCCGCCTGCCATGAACACGCAACGTCCCCGGCTCGACGGCCGGCCATTCCCCGGCGTGATGGCCTACACGTACCGCGAACACCAGGCCGACTTCCTCGCCGCCGGCATCCAGGTGTTCCGGCTTTCGCTGCCGGTGGGGTGGGTGGGCCCGGATCGCTACGACTACGCCGACGGCGACGAGGTGGCGGCCGCGTTCTGCGGCGCCGATCCATCGGTGCGCCTCTTCCCGCTGCTGTGGCTGGACGGACCGGAAACAAAATGGTGGGAGCTGGAACACCCGGACGAGGTCGCCATCGCCATCGACCGCGCGACCGGCGCGGTGCGTCGCGAGCATCCGAACGTGCCGAATTACGCGCGTCCGGGCCAGGACTTCACGCCGGTGGGCGACCTTTTCGACCGGCACCACCAGGGCACGCCCTGCCTGCACTCCTTCGCGTCCGCGCGCTGGCAGGCCGAGGCCGCGGAGGCGCTCGGACGCGCCATCGCCCATTACGAGTCGGCGTTCCCCGGGCGATTCGCCGGGTATTACGTTTGTGCGGGATTGTCATACGAGTGGTTCAACTGGGGGAACTACACGGACGACCTGCTGTTCGACTACAGCGCGCCGATGCGCCGCTATTTCCGCGGCTGGCTCGAGCGCCGCTACCGTACCCCCGCCGCGCTTTCCGACGCCTGGCGTCGCCCGGTTGGCGGCTTCGCGTCAGTCGAGCCCCCTCCGCCCGCGGAGCGACCCGCGCGCGACGCCGCGCCGCTGCTCGATCCGCGCACGCACACGCCCGCCGCGGATTTTGCCGCCGCGCTCGCGGATGCGCAGGCCGATGCGTTTCTCGCGCTGTGCCGCCGCGCGCGCGCCGCCGCCGCGCCGGGGCACTGGATCGGCGGGTTCTTCGGCTACTGGTGGACGCAGACCCACGCGCCCGGCCCGGCGCGCAGCGGGCACCTTGCGCTCCAGCGCGTGCTCGAGTCGCCCGACGTGGATTTCGTCGGCAGCCCGTACGACTACAGCAACCGCGGAGTCGGCGGCGTGAACAGCGCGCAGACCATGCCCGGCTCGCTGCGCGCGCACGACAAGTGCTACATCAATTCGACGGACATCAAGCTGGCGGACGACACGCACGCGTGGCAGTCCTTCATCCGCGTGCCGCGCACCGAGGGCGAGGCGGTGGAATTGATGAAGCGCGACTTCGCCTTCTCGCTGGCTGAGGGCCAGGAGCAGTCGTGGGTGGATCTGTTCGGCGGCGCGTTCCAGCGGTCCGCGCTGCGCGACGCACTCGCGCGCCTGCAGCGCATCGCCGTGGCGCAGTCGGAGCTGCGCGTACCGCCGCGCGCACGGGCGCTCGTCGTCGTGGACGAGGAAAGCCTGCGTTGGACCACGCCGAACACGCCGTTGACGGTTCCGCTGTTCGGTGTGCAGAAACAATGGCACCTGCTGCGGAGCGGTTTCCCGTGGACGTTCATCACGCTCGAGGATTTTCTCGCCGGGACCTGGCCCGATGCGCGGCTCGCCTGCTTCGTGAATGCGTTTCGAGTCGACGCCGCGCGCGCGCAGCTTCTGCACGCGTGCCTGCGCGAGCGCCGCTGCACCGCGGTCTGGAATCTCTGGCCCGGCCTGCTCGGTGAGCACGGTCCTGATCCCGCCGGCACGCGAGCGCTTACCGGATTCGCCGTCCGGCGTCTTGAGGACAGCGCGGGCGATTGGACCTTCCAGGCGCGAACGCCCGCGCGGCTGGTGTATGGGACGGGAGTTGATCGCGCGGAATATGCGGCGCGGATGAAGCATTATCCGGACGCGGCCGCGTTTGCCGGCATGCCGCGTCTCGCGATCGACCCGGCGGCGGACGATGCCGTGCTCGCTGATTGGGCGACCGAGCCGCGGGCGGCCGTGGCGCGGCATCATCGGCTCGGTTTCCCATCGGTTCTGAACTGCGGTCCCTTCCTGCCCGCGCCGATGTGGAACGCGTTGGGCGGTGAAGCCGGGGTGCACCGCTACACCGACGCCGGGCATCTGGTGTACGCGAACGACCGGTTCCTTGCGCTGTATACCGGTGCGGAAGGTCCGTGCACCGTGCGCTTCCCCGCGCCGGTCCGCATCCATGATCTTTGGTCGGATCGCGCGCTCGCCGCCGAGCCGGTCGAGTCATTCACCGTGGCCCCGGGGATGGAAAAAACCTGTTTGTGGCGGTTGGACACATGAAGCGGATTTGCGCGCTGTTGGTGGTCTGGACCGTTGGCATCGCGTGCGCGCGGGCGCAAATCGACGTCTACTACGTCCGCCACGCCGAGGCCGGGCACAATGTCACGACGGCGTTCAAGGCTTCGGGCATTCCGACGAACGAATGGCCGGCATACGTCGGCAACCAGAACGCCCTCACGCCGGCGGGAGAGGCGCAAATCGCGGCGCTGACGGAGGGGTTGAAGGAACAGCGCTTCGACCTCATCGCGGTCAGTCCCATCTGGCGGACGCGGCAGACGATTCTTCCGTATGTGCAGGCGAGCGGACAGACCGCGGAACTCTGGCCCGAGTTGGCGGAGACCCACGCATTTGAACTCACGCCGGAGGCGCTCGCCGCGCCCGTGGCGGCGGATCTGATTGAGGGCCGACAGGTGATCCGGCTGCCCCCGGAGGAAGAGGCGTGGTTCGTCGTCGGTGCGCCCGGCACGGCGCCGCGACTGTTCTCCGTCACGAATGCGGCGGAAGCCGTGGCGGTCGCGCGCCGCGTGGAAGAAAAACTGCGCGAGCGGTTCGCGGGCCGGCCCGGCCGCGTCCTGCTCGTTGGCCACGGCAATTCAAGCCTGACCCTGCTGCGGCACCTGCGCCGGGAACCCGGACTGCGCGAACGACATCTCGGCAATGTGCAATTCTGGAACGGCGTGTTGGAATCGGACGGGTCTTTTAGGATGCGTGACTACAACCGGCCCGCCGACAAAATCTTCGGGGAGACTTCGTCACAATGAGGAACGAAATCATTAACCAGCAACCATTCAGTCGCCACGTGCTGGGAGAGCTCTGCATTCGATACTGGCGTGATCCGGGCTCGGATGTGGTGGGGTGGGAGATCGTGCCGGTGGACATGGAGGCCGATATGGCGCCGCGCAATTTTACGCGGCGTCCGCTCGAATCGCTTGTGCAGATCAAGCGTGTGGGCGATCCGTATTCCGGCGCATTCGCGCAAGGCCACACGCTGCGCAATGGACCGTCGTCCGCGGCGTTTCACTACGACGGCCAGGCGGTGATGCGCGAGGGGGACACCGTTTTCATCACGACGCGCTTGCGCAGCGCGGAAGGGCACCGCATCGAACATCGGGTGGAGTGGCGGACGGGCGACCCGGCGCTGCGCGTCTGCACCGCATTTTTCAATGACGCCGCCGCGCCGGTGCAACTGGAGCTTCTGAGTTCCTTTTCGCTGGCTGGCTTGTCGCCGTTTGACGAAGGCGATGGCACGGGTCGCCTGCGGGTACACCGGTTCCGATCCGTGTGGGCCGCCGAGGGCCGCCACGACGTGTGCACGCCGGAGCAGTTGCATCTTGAGCCTTCGGGTTCCCACGCGGGCGCGTTCAGCGAGCGCTTCGGCCAGGTCGGCACGATGCCCGTGCGGAAATGGTTCCCCTTTATCGCGCTGGAGGACACCGCGGCCGGCGTGCTCTGGGGTGCGCAACTGGCCTGGCCCGGCTCGTGGCAGATGGAAATCTACCGGAAGTACGACGACATGGCGCTGTCCGGCGGCCTCGCGGATCGCGAATTCGGTCACTGGATGAAAACGGTGCGGCCGGGCGAGTCGTTCGTTACGCCCGTCGCCATCGTCGCCTGCGCACGCGGCGATCTCGACGACCTGTGCGACCGCCTGACCGGGATGCAGCAGCGCGCGGCCGACGCACATCCCGCGATTGAGCAGGACCTGCCGGTGATTTTCAACGAATGGTGCACCAGCTGGGGCGACCCGAGCCACGAGCGCCTCGTCTCCCTCGCGGACCGCCTGAAGGATTCGGAGTCGCGTGTGCTGGTGATCGATGCCGGTTGGTACAAAACCGACGGGACGGACTGGGGCGACGCGCACGGCGATTGGATTCCCAACCCGCGTCTATTCCCCGAGGGGCTCGAGAGCGCGGCGCACGCAATCCGCGCCCGCGGGCTCGTCCCCGGGCTCTGGTTCGAGATGGAAACCGTTGGCACCACCTCCACCGCGTTCTCGCTGGCGGACCACCTGTTGCAGCGCGACGGCCGGCCCGTCACCGTGCGCGAGCGCCGCTTCTGGAACTTCGCCGATCCGTGGGTCGTGGACTACCTCACCGAACGCGTGATTGGATTGCTGGAGCGCGGCGGGTTCGGTTATCTCAAGATCGACTACAACGAGACGCTTGGCCTCGGTTGCGAGCATCCGGACTCGCTGGGCGAGGGACTGCGCGTGCAGGTTGAAGCCTCAATTCGATTCATCCAGGAAATCCGCCGCCGCCTGCCGGACCTCGTCATTGAAAACTGCGCCTCGGGCGGGCATCGCCTCGAACCGCTGATGATGGGGCTGACGGCGATGTCCTCGTTCTCGGATGCGCATGAACTCGCGGAGATTCCCATCATCGCCGCGAACCTGCACCGGCTGATGCTGCCGCGCCAGTCGCAAATCTGGGCCGTGTTGCGCCGGGGCGACAGCGCGCGGCGGCTGGCGTACAGCCTCGCGGCCTCGTTTCTCGGGCGCATGTGCCTGTCGGGCGATGCGGACGCGCTCTCGCCCGCGCAATGGGCCGTGGTGAAGGCCGGGCAGGCGTTTTACGCGCAGGCCGCTCCCGTCATCAAACACGGGTTCAGCCGCGGCGGCGGGGAGCGCGGCGAAAGTTGGCGGCATCCCACCGGCTGGCAGTTTGTGCGCCGCGTTTCGACGGACGGTAAGCGCTTGCTGCTGGTGGCGCATGCCTTCGCGAATCCACCCCGGCATGCCGCGGTGACACTGCCGCCGGGCGTGTGGCGCTGCGTGCACGCCTTTCCGGGCGACGCGCCTGCGCCGGTTTCGGGCGAACTGGCGTTGCAGTGGGCCGAGGAATTTTCCGCGCAGGCCTTCCTGTTCGAGAAAGACGCATGAGGATCGGACGCCTGCACGCGCTCGCCGTGTTGCTGGCTGCGGGTGCAGTCGAGGGCGATGTCCTTCGCGTGCTGCGTGACTTCGAGGACGGCGTCGCGCCTTCCGCGCCACCCGTCACATCGGTCGCGGTGGCGTTGTCGCCGGAAACCGTATACGGCGCCGCGTGCCTGCGCGTGGAAGTGGCGGACGGCTTCAACTGGCGGTGGCGCGGCTGGAGCGGCACGTCGGACGCGGCGCTTGATGCCGTTCGCGTGGCCACGCTATCCGCGCCGTATCTTCCACCCACTGCGGATGCGATCCGACTGCGCGTCCGCGTCGCGGCGGGCCGCGCGATCCTCGCGGTCGGAGGACCGGTCAGCCAGATGGGTCCATCCGATGTCTTCTGCGATCAGCAGCCGGTCGACGCAGCGGATGGCGCGGGCTGGCGCACGATTGAGTTTTCGTTGAACCATCGCCTCGCGAGAAATTTCCGTCGCGCCGGATTTACCGCCGGCCTGCCCTTTCTGTCCTACACGCGCTGGGCGCAGGAGCCGCTCGCGCTCTATTTGGTCGCGCCTGCCGATCCCGCGCCGGTCGGTGCGACGGTGATCTTCATCGACCAGGTCGAAGCGGTCGCGCGCGGGGAGGGGCGACCATTCCCGCAATTTGAACCGGCGGATATGGAGCAGCTCGCGGTGATCGCCGATTTCGAGGACGAAGGCGACCGTGCGAAGGTTCTCTCCGTGGGCCACGGCTACTCGATCCTCGAATCCTTTATCCAGGGCTTCCGACGCCTGCCGGCCGGGGATGCGTCCGCGATGCCCGCGCATGTGCTGCGCGCGTCGCCGTTCATCCGCGAGGAGGGCCTGCGCTATCCAGCCCCTCGGTACACCTTTGTGCAGGGAGCGACCGGCGGCCGGGCGCTCCAGGCGGAGTGCATCTGGGCGGAGGAGGGGCAGGTGGTGGCGATCACGGCGCGTGGCGCGGAGAACGCGAACGCGGTTGCCCTCGCGATCAAGCCGGATTTCCCCGCGACCGCGTCCGGCGGCTACGCCTTCACGCATGAGGGCCGCCCCGCGAACGCCGTTGATTTCGTCGCTTTTGTCGCGCCGGGCGGCGCGTTTCCCTGGTCCGCGTTCGGGCCGTCGGACGAATTGCGGCAGGCGCTGCGCGACAGCGGTTACGTGGGACCGGGTGCAACGTACGACGCCTTGCTGACGACCGATCCGAAGGCGGCGGGCGTGTGCGCGGCCGGGTTCCGCGCGGCCGGCGATTGGGGATTTTATACCGCGCGCCGCTACGTGTCCGCGGGCGACTGGTCGGACGTGATCGTGCCGCTCGACGACTTTGTGGCCATACACGGCCAGGGCGCGTGCGCCGCATGGCGCGACGAACGGCGGCCCCTGCGCCCCGGCGACATCGCTGCGATCGGCGTCGTGATGCCGTTCGGATCCGGACACGGGACGCTCGCGCTCGACAACCTCGCGTGGGTGCGCGTGCCGCGGGGCGTGGCGCCGTTGCAGTCCTTCTGGCAGGTCCCGCGCGAAGAATCTGTCCGCATGCTTCCGCTGCCCCGCTTCACGCAATATGGCGGCTGGTCCCTGATGACGACCGGCGGGCCCGCGCCCGCGCGCCTCCTCGGATCTCCCGTTCGTTAGGGTGCGTTGGATTCGCGATATTTGAGAGCCGCTTGGCCGCCTGTCGGCCATCGATAATGACGCCGGGAATATGACGAAAAGGGGCAACGAACTGTCGTTGCCTCCTGCCGGGGCGTCGTTTCAGCGCTCCAATGATTCAGGTGGCCTCACCAACGCCCGGAGAGGGAATGGGATTCAAGACTCCGGGAAAAAATCGCCGAGCGTGAAGCGGCGCGCTGGCGCGCATTTTTTCCGCTGGCGGACGATGTCCTTGTCGAGCCGGTCCATCCACTCGAGAAATGCGACGCACGACATCGCCTGCGCCTCCGCCGCGGTGACGGTGACGCGCTCCAACTGGTCCGCGGTCACCACGCAGATTTCGGACGGCACGGGGTCCGCGTGCACCAGTTGCTCGATCACGGTGTCGGCCGTTTTGTCCGACGGCGCGTAAACGAGCTGCAGGCGTCCGGTCTGTACCTGTTCGCGACTCGCCTGCCGGCCGTCGAACACCAGTTCCACCGCGGGGGCGAGCGCGTCGGCGAGCCGGTCGATTTTGCGGATGAGCAGTTCGCGCGCCATGCGCATGTCCCGCGTACGGACGCTGTCGAGCGAGGGGTCGCGGTGGAGCAGACTGTAGCCGTCAATGATCAGGCGCCGGATCATGGGTCGGCGCGCGGCGGATCAGCCTCGCGGTGTTGCAGGCCCGGTCGATTCACGCAGAACAAGCTGCACGGGAAGCGTCTTTTGCACCTGGTCGGCTTCCTCGTTGAAGAGCGCGATGGCGGTGTCGACGGACATGCTGCCGATGCTGAACAGGTCGTGGCGAACCGTCGTCAGCCCCGGGATGGTGAACGCCGCGGAGGGCAGGTCGTCCACGCCGATCACGGAGATATCCTCCGGAACGCGGAGGTTGCGTTCCCGCAGGCAGCGCAGCGCGCCGATGGCCATCTTGTCATTGCCGCCCATCAGCGCGGTGAGGCCGGGGTGCCGGTTCAGGAGCCAGTGCGCCGCCTCGTAGCCGCCCTGTTCCGTGAACCATCCATCGGCCCAGGGGATGTCCGTCTCCGCGACGCCCGTGTCCTTGCAGGCGGTGATGAAGTGGTTGCGCAGGTCCACCGCCGTAAAGGTGTTGGTTCCGCTCAGGAATCCGATCTGCCGGTGTCCCAGGCTGGTGAGATGTTCCGCCGCGAGCCGCGCGGTTTCCACATAGTCCGCCGCGATGTAGCTCAGGCGGTGTCCGGGCATGTAGTGGTTCACGAGGACGAACGGCAGGCGCTCCTGCTCGATCTGGTGCAGGTACGTGTCATGGATGGAGGAGCCGATGAACAGCGCCGCGTCGACACGCTTGGATTTAAGGATGTTGAGATACTCACCCGACGAGACAAACCGCTGGTTGGCGACATCCAGGATCACCTTGTAGCCGAGTTCGGAGGCGCGATCGTACACACCGCTGACGATTTCGCCGAAGTAGGTGTCGGCGAAGACGTGGTTCAAATCCGGCACCACGACACTCAGTACGCGGCTCGACTGGGAGGCCAGGCTGCGCGCGAACGCGTTGGGCTGATACTGGTGACGCTCCACCGCCTGCAGGACCTTGTCGCGGGTCGCCGGGCTGATGCGCGGATTGTTGTTCAGTACCAGGGAAACGGTGCTCAATGAAACGCCGCATTCGCGGGCGATATCCTTGATGGTGGTGCGGGCCATGTAGAAATCCTTTACTTAAACGCATACTGGACTTCGCGAGGGTCCGAATCAATCGCGAAGTCGCCTCATACGCGGCCAATTATGGCGGGTTGGGCGTGGGGTTGTCCGGCGGCGCGTCGATGGGCGGTTGCGGGCGTGTCCGCCATCGCTTGTGAATCCAAATCCACTGCTCCGGATACCGGCGGATGATGTCCTCCAGTGTTTTCGTGTAGTGCTGCGTGGCGGCGCGGATGCCGGCCTCGGTCCGATCCGCGGGTGGTTCGATTGGCGGCAGGATGTGGAGCTGGTGCCGCCCGTCCCGCTGGCGGATCATGAAGACGGGGAGGACGGGCGTTTTCGCGGCGTAGGACAGAATCGCCAATCCGGGCGTCGTGCAGGCGGGCCGTCCGAAGAAATCGACGAAAATGCCGCGATGGCGCCGCATGTTCTGGTCGAGGATCAACGCGACGACTTCACGCCGCTTGAGCGCTTTCAGGCAGTCGCGCATCGCGTCTTCGCGGGGCAGGGGACGCAGGCCCATGCGTTCGCGCGATTTCCGCCACCAGGCATCCAGCGCCTTGTTCTGGATGGGTCGGACGACGACGTTCAGCGGATTCCAGAGGGAGGCGGCCGCAAGCCCCATGAGTTCCCAATTGCCGATGTGACCCATCAGCACCAGCGCACCACCGCCGCGTGCGCGCACCGCCTCGGCATGTTCGCGCCCTTCGATGTCGACCCAGGTGGGAAAGGATTCAGCCCGGGGACCGGAAAAGTGCAGGCATTCGAGGGGAACCGTGCCGAGGTGGCGGTACACCTCCCGCAGGATGCGCGCGCGTTCACCCGCGCTGCGCTCCGGCAGACAGCGGTCAAGCGCCTCCCGGACCACATCGCGCCGGTGGCGAAGCACGACACGAAGGAACCAGCCGAGCGCGCGGCCCGCGCCCAGCATGGCGCGGTAGGGCGCCGCCTGGCAACAGGCGCCGATGATGCGGATGAGCAGAAGGGTCACGCGTCGCATGCTGTTGCGCGTGCGGGGTGCTGTCAAACGCCAAAGCGGGAGGATTCAGGTTGCACCCGCGCGGTTGTTAAGAAAATGTTCCGGCATGCGGGTTTTATTCGTCACGGGACTGAGCGATCTGCCGGAGGCGCATCTCGCCAAAGGTCTCGCGGCACGTGGCGTTGAGGTGCGGATCCTGGCCTCGAAGAAGGCGATTTATTTCCCCATCTGGGAGCAGGCCGGCCTGCGGGTGGACCGGTTGGAAATTCATTCGCGGGTGGACCGTGCCGCGGTGGCGGCGCTCCGCGAAGCCGCGTCGGCATTTCAGCCGGATGTAGTGCACACCTTCAACACGAAGGCTCTCTCCAGCGCACTCCATGCCTTCAAACGGGAGTCGACTCCACGCATCGTTGCGTACCGGGGTACGACGGGCCACCTGCATTGGTGGGATTTCGCCATCCGGATGAGCTATCTCCATTCGCGGGTCGACGCGATTTCGTGCGTCGCGGACGCGGTGCGCGAGGATTTGTTGCGCCACAAGGCGCCCGCGGAAAAGTTGGTGACGATTCGCAAAGGGCACCGGCTTGAATGGTACGCCGGTGCGGCGCCGCCCGCCCGCGGTGAGCTGGGGCTGAAGGACGAGGCCCTCGTGATCGGCTGTATCGCCAATATGCGCGCGGTGAAAGGAATCCCGGTGCTGCTGGAGGCGATATCGCTGATTCCGGCGGACATTCCCGTCCAGGTCGCGCTCGTGGGCGAGGTGCGCGATCACGCCGTGCGTGCCGTGCAACAGGTCGGGTCGCTGGCGGGCCGTGTCGTCTTCACGGGGTATCGCGCCGATGCCACCCGGTTGATCCCGCTGTTTGATGTATTCACCATGCCGTCGCTGGATCGCGAGGGACTTCCCAAGGCCGCGGTGGAGGCGATGGCCCAGGGGGTGCCGCCGGTGGTCAGCGATGCGGGTGGCCTGCCGGAACTGGTGGAAGACGGGGTCAGCGGGCTTGTCGTTCCCGCCGGATGCGCGAAATCACTCGCGGATGCGCTGGCGCGTGTGCTGCGCGACGCCGCCCTGCGCAAGCAACTGGCCGCCGGCGCCCGCGCGCAGATCGCCGGCCGCTTTTCGTTCGACCGGACCGTGGGGGAGACGCTCCGGCTCTACGAGCGGCTTTGCGCGGGCCAGCCTGCGTCCGCGGATGCCGCGTCTGTGGCCCCGGGGTTGTAGCCGAAGCGGCGCATCGTTTCGCCGGCGATTTCCGCCATGACGCCCAATTGTTCCCCGTTGAAAACGCGTCCCCATTTGTCGTTCCGGCTTTGCACGGAATGCGTGTGGGTGCGGATGTCCGTTTCCGGCCAGTCCGTGTCGCAAAACAGCGCGACCTGCCGGATGCTTGAAACGGGATCGGCCACGAAATCCTCGTAGCGAATTTCCCGGTATTGCGCGCGCGGCAATGTTGTGCCGCGGTCGGCCACGGCGCGCACCACGCTGTCCCACTGGTGGGCGACGGCCGCCACGGGGTCGAGCGCAACCCATTGCCGCCAGTCCGCCGGCCGCACATCCCACCAGCCGTCCGCACCGGTCTTGCCGCCTCGCTTCTCCAGTACCGAACGGCACACCGCGCGCGCGTCGCGGACGAGGTGGATGAAGCGCGCATCGGGAAAAATTTCGAGCAGGAAATCCATGCGCAGGCCGTTGCGCGGGCACTTGGCCAGGAAGCGCGGATTCCCGTAGAGGCGCAACACATTCCGGGCCGCCTGCGTGTAGAACGCACGTGCAGCGGGCGTTGCGTCCGCCGCGCCGAGCACGTCCGTGTCGCCCCGGACGAAACGGTCCCACATCGACCCCGCCTCGACCGGGCGGTGTTCGCCGCGGTAAAACGGCGAAAGCGCGCGCAGCAGCGGCATGCATACCGGCGCCTTGCGGGTCACCTCGGTGGTGGTCGCGAACCCCGGCATCCGGGCCAAGATATCGCGGAGAACGGTGGTCCCGCTGCGCGGCATGCCGACGATAAATACAGGACGGTCAATCATCACGGATGTAACTTTCCCTCCCGGGCCGTGGACGCGCGAACCTTATGTCGTACCCGCTCCCGATTGCAATGCGCGGTTTATTGCCTTGCCTCGCCATCCGCGCGGCGCGTAGCGTGTGCAGCCGTTAAACGCCATGAAAATCAGCGGATTCTCCTTCTGCCGGAACGCGGACAAGTACTACTACCCCGTGGTGGAGTCGATTCGTTCGGCCCTCCCGATCTGCGACGAATTCGTCGTGGCCGTCGGCCGTGGCGACCCCGATGATCGCACCCGCGAGTTGATCGCGGGCATCGGCGACCCGAAGATCCGGATCATCGACACCGAATGGAAGGACCGCGAGAAACTCAAGGGGTGGACGCACAGCCAGCAGACGAACATCGCGCTCAACGCCTGCACCGGCGACTGGTGCCTGTACGTCCAGTCTGATGAGGTCCTGCACGAACGCGATCTGCCGGTGCTGCGCGCGCGCTGCGAGCAATTGCGGGACGACCCGCGCGTCGAGGGGCTGTACTTCCGCTACCTGCACTTCTGGGGTGACTACGACCACGTGCACCGCAGCCATGCCTGGTATCCGACGGAAATCCGCATGATCCGCAACGGGCGTGGCATACAGTCCTACCGCTCCGCGCAGTCGTTCCGGCGCGACGGCCACAAGCTGCGCGCCGCCGCGGCGAATGCCGACATGTACCACTACGGCTGGGTCCGTCCGCCCGGGGTCATGAAGCGCAAGAAGATCGAGATGAACACCACGCACCACGGCGCGGCCTCCGTCGCCGGGGAACAACCCGACGTGCCATTCGACTACGGTGACTTGAACCGCATCCCACGTTTCGACGGCACGCATCCCGCGGTGATGCGGGAGTGGATGGCCCGCTTCGATTGGCGCGATCAGTTGAACTACGGCCGCCCCACGGACGTCCGCCACCGCCACGACCGCTTCAAATACCGCGTCCTCACCGTCATCGAACAGCGCCTCCTCGGCGGCAACATCCGCCTCGGCGCCCAACCCTATCGGCGCATCCGGCGCATTTGAGCCCCCAGAAAGGCCCCAGAAAGGGGTCAGTCCCACTTATTTACAATATAGTAAATAAGTGGGACTGACCCCTTTCTGGGGGGATTTCGTTGTTTTCTTCGCGGGTGGCTGTGACACATTGCCGCCGTGGAAAAGAATCGCGTCATCCGGTCGGCCTTCAAGGTTGGGAGTTTTACATCGCTCAGCCGCGTGCTGGGGTTGGTCCGTGATATTCTGACGGCCGGGCTGTTTGGCACCAGCTCCGTGATGTCGGACTTCGTTGTCGCGTTCCGTCTACCCAATCTGTTCAGGGCGCTGTTCGGCGAGGGCGCGTTGTCGTCCGCCTTTGTGCCGGTGTTCATGGCGACGCGCAAACAGGAGGGCGATGAGTCGGCCTGGCTCCTCGCGCGCAAGACAACCACGCTCCTGGCCGCCTTCCTCCTCGTCCTCGTCCTCCTCCTCGTCCTCGCCACCTTCGCCCTCGAACGCCTGCATCCCGATCTCGCCGCCCGCGCACCGCATGTGCTGCCGCTGATGCGCCTGATGCTGCCCTATGTCCTGTTCATCTGCATCGCGGGCCTGCTGATGGCTATGCTGAACGCGTGCCACCGCTTCTCGCTGCCCGCCTTCACACCGAGTCTGCTCAATATGGTGTGGATCGGATTCGTCCTGCTGGTCTGCCCGCGTCTCGGCGGCACCCCGGAACAGCAAATTTATGGCGTTGCCGCGGCGGTCTTCGTCGCCGGCCTGGTGCAGATGGGCGTGCAGGTGCCGGCCCTGATGAACCTCGGCTTCCGCCCCGGCTTCACGTGGGACACCTCCGACCCGCGCGTGCGCCGCGTGTTCGCCCTGATGGGCCCAACCGCGCTGGGCCAGTCCGTCACGCAGGTGAACGTCATGGTCAACACCCTGCTCGCGCGCTGGGCCGCGCCGTGGGCGCCCGCGTCACTGTTTTACGCCGAACGCCTGATCTATCTGCCGCAGGGATTGCTCGCCACCGCGATGAGCACCGTGCTGCTGCCGGTATTCTCCGGCCACGTCGCGCGCGGCGAACACGCGGAAATGCGGAATACGCTGAACCATGCGCTGCGCACGCTGTTGTTCGTGATGATTCCCGCGTCAATCGGCCTGCTCGTCCTTGCGGGGCCCATCGTGCAAATGCTGTTCGGCCGCGGTCGCTTCGACGCCGCCGCGGTCGCGCACACCGCCATCGCGCTTCAATTCTACGCGCCGGGCCTGATGGTGTTCTGCCTCGCGAAGGTGTTTGTCCCCGCGTTCTACGCCTTGCAGGACACGCGCACGCCGTTCCGCATCGGCCTGCGCGCCGTCGCGTTGAATTTCGTGTTGAACGTCGTCTTCGTAACCACCTGGCCGTACGACTACAAACATGCCGGCCTCGCGCTGGCCACGGTAATTTCCGAGGGCATGAACGGCCTCACGCTCGCCGTGCTGCTGCACCGCCGGCTCGGTTCACCCGGCTGGGCCACCGTATTCGCCGCCGCCGCGCGCGCGCTCGGCTGCTCCGCCGTCATGGCCCTGTTGATTAGCCTCGCCCATCCGCTGCTTGCGTCCGCCCTCACCGCGACGGAATTGCCGACGAAGGTCGTCGAGATCGCCTCGGTGCTTATTGCCATCGCCCTCGGCCTCGCCGCCTACTTCGCCTGCGCATTCCTCATCCGAGCCCCCGAACTCGCCTTTGCGCGCGACGCCCTGCAGCGCCGCCGCCGCGCCGCGCCGACGATTGCGGATGCCGGTTGATGCGGTATACTCGCCGCCGTCTCACATCGCCCTCGTAGCTCAGCTGGACAGAGCATCGGATTTCTACTCCGGCGGTCGCAGGTTCGACTCCTGCCGAGGGCGCCACTATCACGGCCGCGCAGCGCGCAGGCGGAAGGCGGTAGCGGAATCCGCCGGGACGGCGATGGAATTCGTTGGCGCGGTCGGCGGTGGAAGCGTGGCGATCGGAACCCAAACGGCGGTGGGCCAGCCGGTATTCCGCTCCACCCATTGCTGTGCGCCCACGCCGCCCTTCCACGCGACCCGCAGCCCTCCGTCGTCCCATGTCCATTCCGTGAACGCGAGGTGCGACGCCGGGTCGAGCGGGTTCGTGTCGGCCCCGTATTCCGCGCCATTGTTCACGCCATCCCCATCAGGATCTGACGCGGCGGTGTGAACGAGCGTGGTGAACGACGCGAGTTCCCAATAGTCGGGGAGCGCATCGAGGTCCGTGTCGCCCGAGAGTTCGAACGCGCCGAGGCTGGGCGGGGTGAGGTAGGACACGCCGTCGAAATCCGGCGGTGCGCCCGCGCGATGAAGCCCCTGCGTCGCCGCCGGACTCGCCGCCGTGATGCGATAGTCGTTGGAAGCCGCCGCCGCGAACTGCGGGTTGAGCCCGATCCGGTTATTCGTCGTGATCCCCGGCAGTGCGTAGCCCGGCGCGGCGGGATTGTCGTACGCGAACCAGAGATTGTGATCGACGCGGAACGAGGCGGGATCGGTGTCCGCGCCTTCATTGACGTAGCGGTTCAACGTGTCGTGCCGGTAGTAGACGATGTTGTTTCTGAAGATATTGCTGCTGCACGGCTGGAAGACGTAGCTGCCGGAGGTCGTGGTCTCCTGCAAAATCCGGAACACCCAGCGCGTGGGTTCAATGATGGTGTTGTTCGCGACGATGCAATCGACGCTGCCCGCGAAGGCGACCGTCGCCGTCGCGCCGATGAAGACGCTGGAGAATACCCGGATGTCGCGTGCCTCGGCGTTCGGCTGGTTGCTGCTCAACGGCGGACGGAAAAACTCGAAGCCCGTCGAGCCGCCGATGTTCAGCGCGCGGTGCCCGGCGTTGGAAAATACGCACCGCCGAATTTCGATGTCGGTCGTCCCGCCCTTCGCCTGGATTGCGTTCCCGGACAGATCGCGAAAGACGCCGCCTTCGATCAGCCCGCGATGACAGCCGACCATATCGATGCCGCTGCCGGAGCCCGCGCCGCCGCAGCGCGCGATGTCGACGTCGAATATATAAAAATCGCGGATGCCGGACAACTTGATGCCGTCTTGGTTCCCGCCGCCCCCAATGTCGCGGATCACCAGATTGCTGAAGACGAGAAAGGCCGACGCGTTGGGGTTGGTGTACGCGCCGCCGTCGTCGCAGTTGAGGCCATTGGCTGACGCGTTGGCGATCTCGAGATCCTTGATCATCACGTGCCGTGCGCGCACGAGATGAACCCCCTCGCTTCCGCCATTGATCAGCGGGCGGTTGGTGGGGTTCGCGCCGCGAATCCAGATGGGATGCGAAGTCGATCCGTGCAGGTCGTATATAAACGCGCCCGGCGTGTGGATGCCCGGCAGCAGGACGATTTCCGTGCCGGGCACTGCGCCTTGGGCGGCGCGACCGAGGGTGCGAAAAGGCAACCCGAGCGATCCGTTGCCCGTCGTATCGTTCCCATTCGTGGCCACGTGCAACGAAGCCAGTGGTTGCGCTGAAAAGGGGAAGTGACCCGGCGCCGCATCCGCCGCCATCGCCAGCAAAAGCGCCCCGGCGCAAAGGGAAATCACGCGCATGCCCCGAACATACCCCATTCGCGCACATTCGCGTCAATTCGCGGTGTTCATTCCAACGGATGCAGGACTGGCAATTCGCGGCGAAACTCGTATGCTGCGCCTTTCTCGATGATTTCTCCGTGGATCCAAATTGACCTCGCGGCGCTGGACCGAAACGTACGCACGATGCGCACCGCGCTCGCGGGCCGGACGTCGCTCGTGATGGTCGTGAAGGCGAACGCCTACGGGCACGGCCTCACGCCCGTGGCCCGCCAGGCGGCGCGCTCCGGCGTGCGCTGGTTCGCGGTGGCCTACCTGCGCGAGGCGCTCCAGGTCCGGGCGGTGTGCGAGGATGCGGAAATCGTGATCCTCGGCGCGGTGATGCCGGACGATGTGCGCACGCTGGTCGAAAACCGCCTGCTGCCCGTCGTCGTCGACGAAGCGCAGGGCCGTTCACTCGCGCTCGCCGCCCGGGCGCGCGGTGAGGTGTTGCGCGCGCATCTCAAAATCGACACCGGCATGGGCCGTTTCGGCGTGCCGTGGCAGGACGCGGTCGGCCACTACGAGCGGCTCGCCCGCGAGCCCGGCCTGGAACTTACCGGGCTCTGCACCCACTTCGCGTCCGTCGAGCCGCGCAAACCCTCGCTCGGCCCCGAGCAGATGGAGCGCTTCCTGCGGATCGACGAACAAATCCGCCGTAAATCGGCGTCCCCGCTGTTCCGCCATGTCTCCAGCAGCCGCGCGTTCCTTTACCAGTCCGATTGGGACCTCGACGGCGTGCGGCCCGGCATCGCGGCCTACGGCTACGGCGCGCGCGAGCGCGGCATGCGCGTGGCCACCGAACCGTTGCTCCAGTGGCGCACCGGCGTCATGCAGGTGAAACGCGTGCCCGCCGGGTTCGCCGTCGGCTACTACAGCACCTACGTCACGCCTGCGCCGACCACGCTCGCGACGCTGGCGGTGGGCTACGCGGACGGCTACCACCGCGCGTTGAGCAACAAGGGCTTCGTGTTGATCCGCGGTCGCCGCTGCGCGGTTGTCGGCCGTGTCAGCATGAACTGGATCACCGTCGATTGCGGGCCCGACGCCGATGTTGCAGCGGGCGACGAGGCGGTGCTGATCGGCCGCCAGGGCGAGGAATCCATCTGGGCCGACGAACTCGCGCGGCTCGCCCGCACGATTCCCTACGAGATGCTCACCAGCATCCACGCCGGCTGCGAACGCCACTACATGAGCGCGCCCAATCTCCCGATCCCGCCCACATAGCGATCTCCGCGGCGGAGATCGCTAATGGCGCATCCACCAGCGGGCGGTGGCGGAGATGAAGAAGATGCCGGCGATGACGGCGGTGACGAGGAGAATCAGCCTGAATCGTTCCTCGTGTGCGTAGAAGTTTCCGTATTCGCGCACGATGTAGGCGAAGCCGACGCCGAGGGCGACGGTCAGGAGACCCGCCAAGCTGAGACCTCGCGCTGAATGTCCGGGAATTCGTGTCACGGGACAAGTCTACCGCAAAGTCGGCGCTGCCGCCAGTTCTACGATTTGCACGGCGGTGCGCGGCAACCAGCCCTCGCGTCCATCGTGGCGTACGCGCAGCCAGTCGCCGTTGCGTTCGACGGCGCGTACGGTGAGGCCTTCCGGGGTCTCGAAGTGGGGCGTGGCGCTGGAAACCGGAGCGAACAAGGCTTTGGCGCCGGACTGGACAACGACCGCGGCGGGCGCTCGTGCCTCGTTCCACCACCAGGCGCGGCCCGAAAGCGATGCGACGAGCAAAACGCCGGCGATGGCGGCGCCGCGCAGGAGCGACCGGGGTCGCGTGGGGAGCGCGAAGGCGGTGGTGGCGAGAAGGAGGCCGATCCACCAGGCCGCCGCGGCGAGTGTGGTCCATTCGACGGGGGTGAGCGCGCCGAACAGGTGGCTGGCGAGCGAGCGTTTTGGCGCGGGTACGCCGGCGCCGGTGGTGACGAAACGCAAATTTGCCTCGGCGTCCGCGTTGCGCGGCGCGAGCAGGAGGGCCTGCTGGAAACTCGCCACCGCTTCGCCGGTCCGGCCGAGTCGTGCGAGGGCATTGCCCCGGTTGAAATACAGTTCCGGCGCGCGCCACCCTTCGGCGTGCAGCGTGTTGTAGAACGCGAGCGCATCGGCGTATCGGCCCTCGTCGTAGGCGCGCTGGGCGGTGGTGAATCGTTGCGTCGGCTCTTCGGCGCGGACGGGGAGCAGGGCCGCAAGCAGGAGAAGGGTGGAGAGCAGCCGTTTCATCGCGCCGCCCTCTCGCTGGCGCGCAGCAGGGTGGCGATCCGGTCGAGCTGCGCTTCGATTGTTTTGGCGGCTTCGCTGGCCGTGCTTTCGGCGGGTCGTGCGTAGCGAAGTTCTTCGCAGCGCGCGAAGAGATCGCGGACGGCGGCCACTTCGGCATCCGGCATGCCGCCCGCGCGGAGACGCGGGCATACCTCATCGGGCGTAACCTGGCCGGGCGCGAGGTTCAGCAGGTTACCGTAGAACCGGGCCAGCAGGTCCGCGAGCGCGTGGGCGGCTTCGGTGTGGCGGCCGGCCTGGAGATGCGCGCGGAGCTGCGCGAGTCCGGCGCGCGCGCCGCGCGGGGCTTCGCGTCGCCGCGCGAGGCGCGGGTCACGCGCGAGGCGTTCGCGCCGCCGCGCGAAACCGACGGCGAGCAGCAGGGCCAGTACGGGCGCCACGTGGAGAGCCGGGGGCAGCGCGGCCAGCGGCGACGAAGCCGCGTCCGCGCGCCGCCAGCGGGCCGGGGCCGGTTGCAGGTAGACGAGGTCCGTACCGAGCGGATCGCGATTCAGTTTCGGCGCCGGTGCGCCCGGCGTTTGTACGGTGAACGAGGAGCCGGCGGGGGCCTCGGCGAGGGTGAGCGGGAAGGGGCCGCGCACGATGGTTTCGTAGCGCTCGCGCTCGGGGTCGAAATAGGAGAACGAGAGGGCCGGGATTTCGGTGTTCGCCGTGGAGCGGGGGATGAGCACTTTTTCAAAGACCTTCAAACCGGTGTTGGGATTCTGCTCAATGAGGCGCGCGTCGTAGCTGCGGAAGCTGTCGGGCAGCGCGATTGCCGGCGCGCCGACGGCGTCGAGGTTGCCGCGGCCCTGGATGCGGAGCGTCAGCGTGATGGGTTCGCCGACCCGCGTATCGAGGGGCGCGGCGGTCACATCGAAGGAGAATCGTCCGACCGCGCCGGCGAAGGAGGACGGGCGTCCCTCCGCCGGCAGATCCAGCACGCGCAGGGCGAGCGGCTTGGTGTCCACCGTGTGCGCACGCGTTTCGACGCGGTTGAAGAAGCCATCGAAAAAGCCGTCGCCGAAGAAGGGATCGCGCATGCGTTCGCGGCGCTGGGGGACGATGATATTCACGCGCAGGCGCGGCTTTAGGTCGAACGTACCCGCCGTCAGCGCGGAGGCGCGGGTGCGGAAGCGACGGACGTCGTAAATCTGTCCGTTCACGGATTCGCGGGTTGACGCGAGTTCCTCGAAGCCGGTGAGCGAAAGGCCCAGGGTATCGAAGTCGAGGAGGGAGACGTTTCGGTCCAGGTTGATGCCGGTCCGGATGTAGAGTTGCAGCGTGAGTTCGAAAATCTCCTGCACATAGACGTGGGGACGGGTGGCCGTGAGGGAGGCGAAGACCAACTCGTCCAACTCCTGTGCGTTTGCGTTGGCGCCCGCATCCTGCGCGGGCAGGACCTGCACCTGCACCGCGGGCAGGTCGATGACGCGTCCGTTGTAGTCATAGCGGAACGGGCCGATCTGGAAATCGCCGGCCGCCTGCGGGATGAGGTGAAATCGGTACGCGGTATAGGCGGATTGCTGTCCATTTTCGATGCGGATGCTGGTTTCCTGCCCGGCTCCGCGAACCTCGAATCCGTTGAGCTGCGGCAGTCGGGGCGCCGGCGCGTTCTGCGCATCGCGTACGATGATCCGGCATAGCGTCGACTCGCCGAGGCGAAGCACCTTGGGGTTCACGTCGAGTTCCACCTCCGCCGCGTGCGCGGCGGTTGGTGGTAAAAGCAGGGCGATGGCCAATGCGACGAGGAAGAACGGCTCGCCGGGACGGATCGCCCTACCACTCAGCAACTTGATCATGCTTGTGAAGGTGGGGCGAGGCGCCCCGCCGAGCCGAAAACGGGCCATGGGATGGCTTCTCGTCTTCACCAGTCCTTCTCCACCGGCGGCAGGCGTCGTGCTTCGCGGCGCAACCGTTCCTCGGCGACGCGGGCCCGCTCCGCGGATTCGCGGTCGCGCATGGCGTCGAGGATGCGTTCCGCTTCCTCGGGGGTCATGGCCGACGCGGGTTTTTCCTGTTCAGGCGGGTCCTGCGGTTCGCCGGAATCGCCCTGTTCGCCGGGTTGGGGCTCCGGCTGGCCGTCCTGCTCGCCTTCGTTGGGTTCCTGCTGGTCCTGTTCGTTCCCGGAGGATTGGTTTTCCTGTTGCTGCTGCTGTTGTTGCTGTTCGAGCAGTTGCTTCAGCGCGATCAGTTTTTCGTCCTGCGGGTAGAGGACAAGGCCTTCATCGACCCAGGCTCGCGCCTTCTCCACATCGTCCCGCGTGAACTGCTCCGCGCCGTGGTCGAAATAGTAGCGCGACGATTCCTCGGCGCGGGCGAAGGGCCCGAATAGAGCACCGGTTATGATCGACAACGCAAAAATCTTCGCCCCCTGCGGGCTTGTCCCGCAGGAGCGGAACGTTTCGCCGCTACGCGCTAGCGCTACAACCTCTGGCTCCGGCGGGACAAGCCCGCCGGGGGCCCGGAGGGTTTTGGGACGGACTCCAGCATCGTCAGCCAGCCCAACGAATTTCTTCACCCGCAGGATCCATCCTCGCGAGACTTCGGGGCGACAAGCAGGTCCGCGGGGATCGACGAATCGCAGCAGCGTCTTACAAGGCATTATTCGAAGGTTTTTCATTGCACGGGCGCCGTGGGGGATGGCGCTTCGAGAATCTGTACAATTTGACCCGTTCGTTCGAGCAATTGCTCGAAAGATTTTACTTCCGGCTTCGGCAGCTTCAACGCGGGACCGAGCCGCTCCTGCGCGCCGGACAACAGGCGGTGCGCTTCGGGGAACTGGTGTTGGCCGACGAGGCGGTCCGCCTGCTGTACCACCGTGCCGAGTTCGAACACGAACGCCGTCAACGCATCGCGTATCGCGAGCGCGACCTCGAGGTTGTGCCGCACGTCCGGCTGGTCCGGCCGCACGAGCAGCGACTGGCCGAGGAAATCGATGGCTTCGGAGAGGTGCTTTTCGATGGTCTTTCCTTCGCCGATTTCCAGCGCGCTTTGCACCTGCCGGATGCGGCAGCTCCCCGCGTTGTAGAGGGCGAGGGCCTGTCGCGTGAGGTCCGGCGTGAGACGCGCTTCAAGGAACGCATCGGCCGCGCCGTCCCACAACTGGTCGCGGTAGAGCGCGACGCCCCGGTTGAAATGCGCGACGGACGGATCCAGCCCGGCGGGCCGGGCCTCCGCCGCGGCCTGCTCGAAATGCGCGGCGGCGTCGGACAGCTTGCCCGCTTCAAAGGCGCGTACGCCCTGGCGCATCGCCGCGCGTGGTTCCGCGCGCGCGGCGGTGCACTCGGCCAGCGTCACGAGCAACGCGATGACGATGCCCTTGTTCATGCGCGTTTGCCCCCCGTCTGCTCCCGCAGCAGCGCCTCAATCACAAGCAGGACGAGCGCGAGGCCCATGAACCAGCCCGCCCGTTCCTCCCAGACTTTCGCGAGACGCGAATCGGTCTCGTTCCGCGTAAGCGCGGCGAGGTGTTGCTCAAGAATATCGTCGAGGCCGAGGTCGCCCGGCGCGGCGCGGATGAACGCGCCGCCGGTTTCAAGCGCGAGCGTGCGCAGCGGGTCTTCGCGCAACGAGCTCAAGACGACGTTGCCGTCCGCGTCCTTCTGGAAGCCCGCGCTGCCGTCCGCCGAGGGCAACGGTTCCCCCTCGCGGCTGCCGATGCCGAGGGCGTAGACGCGGATGTTCTTCTGCTTCAATTCGGGGAGCCAGTTCTCAATGCGTCCCTCGTGGTCCTCGCCGTCCGTGATGAGCAGGATGACGCGGTCGGATTCCGCCTGCTTGTCGAATGTCTCCACCGCGATGCGCAGCGCGGAGGCGATCGAGGTGCCGCCGCGCGGGACCGTGCCGATGTTGAGATCCTCGAGGCTCATCAGGAACGCCGCGTAATCGATGGTCAGCGGGCATTGCAGGAACGCGGTGCCGGCGAATGGGACCAGCCCGATGCGGTCGCCGTGCAACTGCCGCGCGAAATCGCGCACGCCCCATTTCGACTGCTGGAGACGGCTCGGTTTAAAATCGGCCGCGAGCATGCTGCGCGAGACGTCGAACAGGACGAGGATGTCCAATCCGCGGCTGGTGGACTGTTCCCAGCGGAAGCCCCACTGCGGACGCGCCAGCGCGAGGAGCAGGAACCCGAACGCCGCGAGCCAGAGCGTCAGCCGGGCCGCGCGTCGCCGTGGCCGCCAGCCTTTGGCGAGCAGCGCGAGTGCGGGGTCCGCGATCAGCGCACGGAGGCGCGCCCGCCGCCGGCGGTAAAGCCAAGTGCACAACGTGGCGAGCAGCGGCAGCAGCCACAGGGCATTCAAATAAGATGGATCGCCGAAATTCATCGCGTCAGGGGAATCGCTCCAACCGCCACAGGCCGAGCAGTTGCTCCAAGCCCAGCAAAATCAGCGCGAGCAGCAGCAGCGGCTGGAACCGCTCTTCGTAGCGCGTGTACTGCTCGACTTCGATTTCCGTTTTTTCCAGTTCGTCGATCTCTTTAAATATCCGCTTCAGGCCCTCCATGTCGGTCGCGCGGAAATACGCGGCGCCCGTGGTGTCCGCGATGCGGCGCAACGAGGCCTCGTCGATGTCCGACCGCTGCCGGATGTAGGACGTGCCGCCGAACGGGTCACGAACGGGGATGCGCGCGATGCCGTCGGTGCCTGCGCCGATCGTGTAGACCTTGATGTCGAGCGCCTGCGCCGCGAGGGCGGCGTTTTCCGGCGTGATGTCGCCGGTATTGTTGACGCCGTCGGTGAGCAGTACGACGAGTTTGCTTTTCGCCTCGCTGTCGCGCAGCCGGTTCACCGCCGCCGCGAGGCCGGTGCCGATGCCCGTCGCGTCGCCGAGATCGCCCGGCTGCAGGCGTTCCAATTGCGTGACAAGCCAGCCGTGGTCGAGCGTGAGCGGGGCGACGGAGAAGGGCAGGGCGGCGAAGGCTACCAAGCCGATTCGGTCCGAACGGCGGCCCCGGATGAATTGTTCCGCCACACGCTTCGTCGCGTCGAGCCGGTTGATCGCCCGGCCGCCATCCTCGAAATCCTCGGCGAGCATCGAGGGCGACACGTCCACCAGGAGGATGATGTCCACGCCCTCCGTGTGTACCCGGTGCTGGCCCATGCCGCGCTGCGGCCGCGCGAGCGCGAACACAAGCAGGACCAGCGCGAGGCCGAACAGCACCGGCAGCAGCGGACGCAACGCGACCGCCCACCCGCCGCCGAGCCCGTTGAGGCGGCCGAGTCCGCTGTGGCGGATCGACGCCCGCGCGCGCGTCCACCCATACCGCAGATACAGCACCGCCGGCACGAGCAGGAGCAGCAACAACAGCCATGGATAGCGGAAGATCATACGGGGCGCAGCGGGGCTGGACCCGGCGGCGGGGCCGGGATGGTTTCATTGACGAGACGTTCCGCTGCGGCGAGCGCGGCTTCCATGTCCGCCTGCGCGGGCTGGTAGCGGGCGAACTTCACGAGGTCGCATTGTTCGAGAAACGCGATGACGAGCTGCTGGTGGTCCAGCGTCAGCCGACTCGACGTGGTGGCGGTGCGAATGAATTCCTCGGTCGTCTGCTCCGGCGCGCGCAGCGAGAAAGCGTCCTCCAGGTAGCGCCGCACGATTGCCGACACTTCGACATAGAACGCCTCGACGCCGTCCGCCTCCGGCCAGCCACGCGCGCGCACCGCGCGCAAAGCACGCAGCGCCTGTTCATGCGGCGGTAACGGCGACGCTTTCACCGTCTGTTTCTCGCGGCGGCGGAGGGAATGCACGAGCAGGCCCGCCAGTGCGGCGAGCACGGCGACGGAGGCGACGGCGAGCAGGACGCGCTTCCATGTTTGAGTGGGCCAGTGTTGCAGGCCCGCGATGTCGCGCGGCGTGTTGTTCGTCTCGTTGAGCGTGGGCAGGACGGCGATTTCCATGCGCGGGACGTCTGTCCGCCAGGTCGTCTCGTCGGCGCGCGCCACGGACACCGCGCCGGTCCACACAAGGTGGCGGCCCGGCCGGAGCGCGATCAGTTCCCAGTGCCGCACGCGTCGCGCGGGCGGACCGGCGAGGTTCTCTTCACGGCTGTTCCGCACCCAGAGGGCGGGGGGCGCGCCGGGTACGGGCCATTCGATCGTTTGGTCCGCGTCCGCGGCCACCGTCGCGGTGAGCGTGAACACCTCGCCGATCAACACCGCGTTCGTGCTCGCGCGCGCGGCGAACGGCGTGGTGGCGTCGACATCGGACAGCGGCGCCTTTCGTGCGCAGCCGGTGATGGCGAGGCCGCTGGCCAGCAACGCGCCCGTGAGAAGGACCTTTGGACTGCGCGCATTCATGTGGCGAGGCGGCGCTCCCGGGCTTTGAAGAAGCGGATCAATTGCTGGACATACGGCTTGTTTGTTTCGACATCGATCACGTCGACCCCCGCGCCGCGAAGGGTGCGGTCGAGGTCCGCGCGCTCCTGGTCGCGGCGCAGCGCGAGCTGCTTGCGCAACGCGCGGTCGGAGGTGTCGACGAGGCGGCGTTCACCCGTCTCGGCATCCTGCCACTCCAATACGCCCGCGTCCGGCCAGTCGTACTCGCGGCGGTCTTCGATCCGCACGGCGATGAGGTCGTGCCGGCGCGCGGCGGCGGTGAGCGGCTTCTGGAAATCGCGGTCCTGGAAATCGCTGATCATAAACGCGACGCAACGGCGCGCCGTGACGCGGTTGAGGTGTTGCAGCGCGGCTGCGATGCGTGTCCCCGTGTGGCGCGGCTTGTAGTGCAGCGTGTCGCGGATGATGCGCAGCACGTGGCGCGTTCCTTTGCGCGGCGGGATGTAGTGCTCCACCTCGTCGCTGAACAGGACCAACCCGATGCGGTCGTTGTTCTGGATCGCGGCGAATGCGAGCACGCCGGCGAGTTCCGCGGCGAGGTCCTTCTTGAATTGCGCCCCGCCGCCGAATTGTTGTGAGCCGCTCATATCCACCAGCAGCATCACCGTCAGTTCGCGCTCCTCGATGTACTTCTTGATGAACGGGTGACCGAGCCGCGCGGTCACGTTCCAGTCAATCGCGCGCACGTCGTCGCCCGGCACGTATTCGCGGACCTCGTGGAACTCCATGCCCTGGCCCTTGAACACGCTGTGGTACTGGCCGGCAAAGACGTCCGACACCATCCGCGACGTGCGGATTTCGATCTGGCGGATCTTCTTGATGACCTCGGCGGGAATCATGGGAAAGCGTCAGTGGGGAGTGATGGAGTGTTGGAATGGTGGAGGGATGGGTGGTGTCGCCCAACATTCCAGCATTCCATGGCTCCACGTCTTCACGGCACCGGCAGGCTGTTGAGGATGCGGCCGACGATGTCGTCCGGGCGCAGGTCCTCCGCCTCCGCCTCATACGACACGATCACTCGGTGGCGCAGCACGTCCGGCGCGATGGACTTTACGTCCTGCGGCGCCACGTAGCCGCGGCCTTGCAGGAACGCGTGCGCGCGGGCGGCGAGGGTGAGGTTCAGCGTCGCGCGGGGCGACGCCCCGTAGCGGATGTACGGTTTGATATCCAGCTTGAACGAGGCCGGGTCGCGCGTCGCGAAGACGATGTTGAGGATGTAATCCTTGATCTTGTCGTCCACGTAGATGTCGTCGACCACCTTGCGCGCGCTCATGATCGCCTCGGGCTCCACCACGGCGCGAACGGAAGTCGACGCATCCGTCACGGCCATCATGTCGAGGATGCGGCGTTCCTCCTCGCGGGACGGATAGCTCACCTGCAGCTTCATCATGAAGCGGTCCACCTGCGCCTCGGGCAGGGGATAGGTGCCTTCCTGTTCGATCGGGTTCTGGGTCGCGAGCACCAGGAACGGCGCGGGCAGCGGGAACGTTTCCTGAGCGATCGTGACCTGTCGCTCCTGCATCGCTTCGAGCAACGCGCTCTGCACCTTTGCGGGGGCGCGGTTGATTTCGTCCGCGAGGATGATATTCGCGAAGATCGGCCCTTTGCGGATGAAGAAGCTCGCGTCCTTCGGGTTGTAGACCTGGGTGCCGACGAGGTCCGCGGGCAGCAGGTCCGGCGTGAACTGGATGCGCTGGAATCGCGCGTGGATTGCGCAGGCCAGCGTTTTGACCGTCAGTGTTTTCGCGAGGCCGGGCACGCCCTCGACCAGCAGGTGCCCGTTCGCGAGGATGCCGATCATCAGGCGATCCACCAGGTAGGCCTGGCCCACGATGACCCGCCCGATTTCCGCTTTCAGCGCGCCGACAAACGCGCCTTCTTCCTTCACACGTTCGTTAATGGCTGTAATTCCGGTGCTCATGAATCTGATCTCCTTGGCTCAGCGGAGGATTTGACCGCGTTGCGCGAAATGGGTTCAACGGGAAATTTGCCGGAGCGCTTCATAAAGCGCAATCCCGGCGGCGGTGGAGAGGTTCAGCGAGCGGACGTGGTCCGCGCGGAGCGGGATGCCGAGGTGGCGGTCCGGGAACCGGGCCAGCAGGTCGTCTGAAAGGCCGCGCGTTTCCGAGCCGAACACCAGCGCGTCGCCGGGCTTGAAGTCCGCGTCATACAGGGAGGACTTCGCGCCGGTCGTAAAAAGCCACAAGCGCGGGTGGCCGGCCTGCTCGAGAAAATCGTCGAACGTCGGGTGGGGCGACACGGCGACCGAGTCCCAGTAGTCCAACCCGGCACGTTTCAATTGCGCGTCGGTGAGCTGGAAGCCGAGCGGTTCGACCAGGTGCAGGATCGACCCCGTCGCCGCGCAGGTCCGCGCGATGTTGCCGGTGTTCGGCGGGATCTCCGGCTCCACCAGCACCACGCGCAGCGGCGGGTTCGGCCATGAAAACTCCAGCGGACACCGCCGCGTATGCGCATGTTTCATCAGACTCTTTAACCGCGGATTTCGCGGATTTCGCGGATTATGCGGATTTGGTGGAGGTTAGGGCGAGGTCGAGAGTGGGCTTTGATCAACCGCAGATGGCGCAGATTTCACAGATGGGTAGCTGGGCCTTCCGAAAATCCGCGTCATCCGCGAAATCCGCGGTTCCCCCCTTTTCGTGTGTTTCGGGTTTTTCGTGGTTAACAATCCTACTCCCCCGTGGCCGTGCGAACGGCGGCGGCGATTTTGCGGGCGGCGGCGTTGCCAGCCTGTTTGAGCGCCTCCTGGCCCGCGGCGCGGACGGCCTGGCCGCCCGCCTGCGCGCTGGCGTCCTCGACTGCGAGCACCTTGCCGTCGCTCACGCGGATGAGACGCAGTGTGACCTCGGCGTTTGCGCGGATGACGTTGACGCCGTAGGCCGAGCCCTCGCTCGCCTTGACCGCGGTCGCCTTGCCGGCGATTACGTAGTCCGCGCCGAGTTCCTTGCCTTTGGTCGCCGCCGTGCGCGCGCCGATCAGGTCGTCGAGACTGCGCCAACTGCCCAGCGCCGTGACGTCGAGGATGTCCACGTTGTTGCGCAGCAGCGCCTTTTCAATCGCGCTTTGCACGATGTGCTGCTGGCCGCCGCCGTAGGCGTACCAGTACCATTCCCCATCGATCTGCTCCGGCGTGATCACCGCGATTTTCGGCGCCACCTTTTCCGGCGTCGCCTCCGCTTCGCCCGCGCCGGCCTCCTCCGCCCGCGCCAGTCCCGCCACCATCAACCCCGCCATCATCAACGACAGATATACAAACGATTTCATGAATTCCTCCTGAAGCCCCGAATTGTCAGCGAACCCCGCCCGGAGTCAAACCAGGACTTTCCCCCTGTTTTATCCGCCCCGACCGGAGCAAGGCCGGAGGGACATTTCAAATAACGAGGAGCTGTTGCCGAAATCGCGAATCGGCGAAAACGCGCCCGGAGGTCGCGTTCCACCTCATGAAACCTGGGGAATGAGATGGTGGAGCGGGCGCTCCGCGCACGCTTCTGGACTTGGGCAACAGCCCCGATGATGTTCGTTCTTCATGGTGAGCGAAGGCGCGCCCGGCCAAAAATGCCTATAATTTCAGTAAATGCTCGATATTCGCCGCTGTTTCGATAGTGTTCCAGCGTTTGCGAAAAACACACGATGACCGCACCGAGCGAGATATTGAGGTTGCTGGACCGATTCGCACAACAGCGCGAATCGTATCAGTCCAGCCAGTACAAGGAATTGCCGCCGCGAAGTCTCCCCACGACAAGGGATCGATTGAGCGCCAGATTCACGCGGTGGCCCAGCAAATTGACGGAGCAGTTTGCGAGCTTTACGGCGTGGCCGATTCAGAACTCAAATCGTCCGACGACGATCGAAAGAGGGCAGTTCCATGAGCAAGAACGGCAATGGATTTGCCCCATGTTCAGATGACGGTTCGGCGTTTACGAACTCAAAATTTATGACAGTGCAGAAGATATATTAAGATCTCTGGAACCTTCCCCAAGGCTACTATGACGCAAGCACTGATAGTGGATCGAATCATTCGACGCAGTGCGCAGGGTGTGACCCGGCCTTTCCTTTGCCAGGTGGAGGACGGACGCCTTTTCTGGGCCAAAGGCAATTTGGCCGGGCAGCGCGCGCTGTGTTGCGAATGGGTGGCGGGGAGTTTGGCTAAGGCCCTGGACCTTCCCGTTCCGCCATTTGCGCAATTACATGTGCCCAAACAGCTTGTAGAACAAAGTCTGGTGGAATCCATTCGCGAACTGGGCTGCGGGTTGGTGTTCGGTTCCGAGGATGTCGGGGATACCCAGGAGTTTGGCATCAAGGATGCTCAAAATGCGATTAGGAGGGATGCGGATATCGCACTGCGAACGATGCTCTTTGACTGGTGGATCCAGAATGGGGACCGAACGTTGGGTGAGCGGGGCGGCAACCCGAACATTCTCATTCGTGTTGCGGATGGCAAGCTGCGCATCATCGACCACAACATCGCATTCGATCGCACGTGGTCGGCGTCGCAATTTTTTGATGGGCATGTATTTGCGGTTGCAAGGAAGTCGGCAACCCCGGAGTCTCGGGAATCCGTGCGCGAAAGCATGAAGCGTGCCCGGGGCCAACTTGACATATTCTGGTCGCAGTTGCCGGAAAGCTGGTTATATTTGGATGAGTCTGGTGGCAGCCCGGTGGATGTGTCTATAACCGAGATGCGCTCCATTTTGGGCCGAGTTGAAACGGATTGGGACGAACTGTGGTCATGAAGAGGTTTACCTGTAATTACGCGGTGGCGCGATTTATGCCTTACCCGGAAACGGAGGAATTCGTTTGCGTAGGTGTTGCGTTGCTTTGTCAGGAGACCGGCTATTTTGGCTACAAGCTGGAGATGAAGCGACGGGATCGTGTTTCAGGCTTTTTCCCTGAATTGGATGTTCGTGTTTTCACCAACGGCCGCCGCATTTTTGAGCAGCAGCTCCAACATGTGAATCGGTTGCTTACTGCCGCGAAGGCTCCTGGGCAGATGAAGTTCGACTGGGAATCGGCGGATCCCGTCGGGCTTTTCAAGGAGTTGGTTCGTCCCCGGGAATCGTTGTTCCACTTTGGCGACATCGCCACGGTGATGGCTGACGAGCCCGCCCATGCTTTGGATCGGTTGTATGCGGACTATGTTCACCGCCAATTCGCGCAGCGTGATGAGTATCAGGAACAAGTCATGACCCGTCGCCTCGTACAAACGTTCAAAGAACAGCGTATCGAGGGATATAAACCCGCTTTGCTCGGTGATGAGGTTTACAAGTTCCGACTTCCGCTTGTTCGCGGCGCGTCTTCAGATATGGCGGCACTCCGTATCATCAAGCCGCTTAACCTCGCGCAAGCCGAGACGACCGATATTATTGATCACGGCGATTTGTGGGCCCGTCGGTTTCGACGTCTGCTTAATTTAAATGTTGCGCCGCCTCATGTTTTGCTTCCTGTAAAAGTTGCGCCAGAGGCAAAGCGCGCTGACATTGCCCATGATCTATGCGGAGAGTTTCGCAAGATGGGTATCACCACGCTGGAATTTGGACAGCGAGAGGATATAGTTGCTTTTGCCAAAGCAGGCTGAGTCGGGGCATACGCCCGTAGCATCCGCGGGTGCGTCTGGGACGCGCGTGGCCACCAAAAATTTCCGGACACGCTAACGCGGGAATCGAAGGATTGGAGCGGGTAGAGGGAATCGAACCCTCGTATCAAGCTTGGGAAGCTCGCGTACTACCATTGTACTATACCCGCCTGAAGAGAGGGATACTGGCGGGTGGGGCGTTGTGAATCAAGCGATTTTGCCCGGTTGAGGCCCGGTGATTCCGGGTGTCGCGTCCAGCCGTGCCCTTCATGCGAGTGACGAAGGGTGGTGGAAGACGTGGGACTCGAACCCACAACCCGCTGATTAAGAGTTAGCGGTATAATCGCGCTTTTATTGGCAAATTAGCGTTTTTTAATTGCGTTGCCACAAATTTGCCACAATATTTGCCCGTGTCATAGATACACAAGGGGGCCGATATGAGCGAAAAGACGTGGCCGAAGGTTAGTCGCATCCGTGGCGGATGGCGCGTGGATACCGGGCGAGGGTTGCCCGTCCGCGTCCGCAAGGTCGTTGCCACGAGGGAAGCTAAGGACGAACTGGTCGAGGCGCTACAAGCGGAACGGAAGGCCCTGCGCTCCACCGCCCGCTTCGAGCGGGGCAACCGCGTGGTGCAACTGTCGGGGCTGGATGATGCCGCCCGGCGGGACGTGCTGGCCGCGCTGGACGTGCTGGCCGGACGCGGGACTTTGGAATCCGCCGCCCGGTTCTACATCCAGCACGCCGCGCCTGCATCGGCCATCCCTTGCGCCGATCTGCTGGACCAATACGTCGAGGCTATCCGCGCCGCGAACCGGAGGCCGCGCACCATAACGGACGTGGAGGGCAAGTTGCGGCCCTTCATGGATGCACACGGAAAGACCACGGTTCAATCGATCACGATTCAATCCGTCGAGGGCTGGTTGCGGAAAGAAGGCAAGGCGCGGAAGTGGGGACCGGCCAGTCGCAACGCATACCGGCGGGCGCTGGTTGGCTTTTTCAACTTCGCTATCCGCCGTGGATTCATGGAGCGGAACCCGGCCCGCGCGGTCGAGGCCGTCGCGACGGATGAAACCATGCCGGACGTGTTCACCGTCCGCGAGGTCCGCCGTCTGCTGGCCGCTGCGCGCCGCGAGGATGCCCGGATGCTGCCATACTTCCTCGTTGGTCTGTTCGCTGGATTGCGACCGGAGAATGAGTTGCGGAGTCTTGACTGGCGGGACATCGATCTGGAAAAGAAAAGCCTGCTGGTGCGGCCCGCGTCCGCGAAAAAGCGGCGGATGCGGTATGTCGATCTATCAGACAACGCTGTCGAATTCCTCCGCCCGTTCGCCGTCGAGGATGGCGCGTTGTTTTATTCGCGCGTGTCATTCCGTCGAATCGTGGCGACGGCAAAGGTGAACTGGACGCGGGATGTTATGCGCCACACATTCGCAAGCTATCACCTAGCGCATGGAGAAAACGCCGGGGCGACCGCGCTGCAACTAGGACACCACGGGGACACCGCCGTCCTGTTCGCTCATTATCGAAATCTAGTCCGTCGCGAGGATGCGGCGCGTTATTGGAACATCCGCCCGATGCAATCGAAGGTCATTCCGCTGCGGGTGTCGGCATGAACGCGAAACAGTTTGCCGCTTACGTTCGCCGCGAACATCGAAAAACCGGGCAACCGGTGACTATGGATTGCACGCCCGATGAAGTACCCGCCGCCGTCGAGTCTGTGAATCACCTGCTGAACCCGAAAACGCACCCGGCGGAGAAAGTACCCGTGTCGAAACGCACGTCGAAACAGTGGCGTTCGCTGTTTCGCGATCAGTGGAGCGTGACGCGCGGGAAGAACATAGAACGCCCCGAATTCGTGAGTCTCGTATTCACGCCACCCGGCATGGACCCTCCACGGTATATCGATCCTCCCTCGCGGGCGTTGGAGGCGTACCGGCGCGAGGTACGCGAGCGTTTCGTCGATAAGCCGCACACACAGCGCGGCGAACAAGTCTTGCAAGGCGCAACAAATGCGGGCGAAGCGAAGCGCGGGAAATTCAAGGTGATGCCTGCTGATATTCGCAACAAGGTTTCCGAAATTATGAATCGCAATCAAATGAGCCGAACGGAAGCGCGGAGGCGAGCGGGCAGGGCTTTGGGCGTAAACCTTCGCACCGTTGTAACTCACGATAGACCGCCCGCTAAATAGTCGCGCAGCATCCCGCCATTTTTCACCGGCACCCGGTGTTTGCTCATCCGTATCGCGCAAGGCCTAGACCGGGCCAGCGCATACAGGAGAGCAACCGTGGCAACGATAGAAGCAAAACCAAAGCCGGAAACAATTCGAGGCGTCGAGATATTGCTGGCCGCTGACGTAGACGTGCCGACCCGCGTCGCGGATGCGATTAGCGATGTCCTGCGCGGGCGTGCGCGCTTCGTAGAGCGTACCCGCCGCCGTGACAAAACGGTTATTCAGCGCGCGCTGGACGTTCGCGCGCAACGCATCCTAGAGGGCGTCAAGTGAACGCCCTGTACTTGTCGGTCGCGCAAGTCGAGGAATTTTACGGCATCGGCCCGCGACTGCTCCGGGCCATCCGGGAACGCCGTCTCGTTCGTTTCGTCCGGGCCGGGCATCGCACGGTCTTGGTTCATCGTGAATCGCTCGAAAAGTATTTGAGGGCGCGCACGTCGCCCGCGATTGGCGAGGCTCGCCAGTGAGCGCCGCCGCCGATCTAGCCGCCGCGTTGAACGCGAAGCGCACCCCGAGCGGATGGCGGGCGCTATGTCCGGCCCACGACGACCATGCGCCGAGCCTAGACATAGCCGAGGGCGACGGTGGCCGGGCGCTTGTCGTCTGCCGCGCCGGTTGCACACAAGCCGATGTTGTCGGCGCGCTGAAGGCTCGCGGATTATGGCCGCAATGCGAACGCACCGCACCCGCCGCGCGGCGCATCGTGAAAGCATACCCGTACCACGATGCAGACGGAAAACTGCTTTTCGAGGTTGTGCGTTTCGACCCTAAAGACTTCCGCCAACGTCGCCCCGACCCGACCGCGCCGGATGGATGGTCATGGAAACTGGGCGACTGTCAGCGTGTCTTGTATCGCCTGCCGGAGGTGCGCGCCGCCGTTGCCAATGGTGAGACGGTGTTTGTTGTCGAGGGCGAACGCGATGCCGACGCGCTCGCGGCGCTGGGCCTGTGCTCCACCTGCAACGCTGGGGGCGCTGGAAAGTGGAAGCCGGAATACACCGCCACCTTGCACGGTGCGCACGTTGTCATTATCCCCGACCGGGACGAACCGGGGCGCAAACATGCCGCGCTGGTTCAACGCGAATTGGCGGGCGAGGCCGCATCGGTGCGCGTTGTTGAACTTCCCGACCGTGACGGCCAGCGCGTGAAGGATGCCGCCGACTTTGTGAGCGCCGGGGGCAGTCTTTCGGAACTGCTCGCCATCGTTGAAGCCGAGCCGGAGGAAAGCAAGCCGCGCCTCACCAGCATGTCGGCATCGGCCCTGTATGACCTGGATATGCCCGAGCCGGTCTGGATTGTGCCGGGACTGCTCACACAGGGCGCGACCTTGCTTTGCTCCAAGCCCAAAGTGGGCAAGTCATGGATGGCGCTGCAACTCGCCTGCGCGGTTGCCGATGGCGGGTTGTTCCTGTCGAAGTACCGCTGTCCGAAACACGACGCCTTGTATCTGGCATTGGAGGACACCCCGCGCCGGTTGAAGGACCGTCTCGCCCGCATGCTACACGGTCAGCGCCCGCCCGCTGGCCTTCACCTTGTGACGGATGCGCCGAGGATGCCTAGCGGTCTTGAATTGTTGGAGCGCGAACTGGACGCCGCGCCGGGTGTCCGTCTCGTTATTGTTGACACCCTGCAACGCTTCCGCCCTCCGTCAGGTTTCCGGTCAGGCGCTTACGAAGGCGACTATGATGCGTTGACCCCGCTTAAGCGCATGGCCGACACGCGCGGGATGGCGCTTCTCATAGTCCACCACGTCCGCAAGGCCGGTGCGGATGATGTTTTCGACACCGTAAGCGGCACCAACGGGTTGACCGGCGCTGTCGATTCAACCTTCATCCTGAACCGCAACCGCGCCGAGCGTGAGGGCAAGCTACACGGAACGGGGCGCGACTTGGAGGACGTGGAACTCCCGTTGCGGTTCGCATCGGATGGAAACTGGTCCGCCGTGGAGGGCGCTAACGCACTCCCCGACGCACAAGCCGAGGTTGCGCGTGTGCTACAGGAGGCGGGGCGACCGCTGCCCATAGCCGAGGTTGCCGAACGTGTAGGCAAGCAATACGACGCGACAAAGAAACTGTTGGAGCGTATGCGAGAGGCTGGACGGGCTGCTAAAGAGAGGGGTGGGTATGTCTACACACACTCCCTCCCTTCCCTAGTGTCCCCCGTGTCCCTAGTGTCCCCGATGTCCCCGGTGTCCCCGGTGTCCCGAAACGGGGACAAAAGGGACATAGGGGACATAGGGATACACCCCCGCACCGTGGAGGTGGAGTTGTGAACCCTCACAAGCTGCTGGACTTCATCAGGGGCGAGGGCGCGGACATTGTATGCGATGGCGAGGCTGTCCGTCTCACTGGTGAGCCTACCGTGTTGACGCCTGAACTCATAGCCGCTGTCCGTCCACACAAAGCGGCGCTTGCCGATCTGCTGCGCTCGTTGCCCGTGTTCACCCGCGCGGAGGAAATCGCGCTCGTTGACTGGTATTGCAACGCACCCCGCGCGCAACGCCTCGTTATGCACCGGGCGGGCAACGCACTCCACGCGGCGGGATGGCCGCGACGGGAAGCCGATCTGACCGCGATGAAAGAACATCGGGCAACGAAACCAATTTCGGCGCACGAAGCGCCGGAAAAAACAAACACGAGGAACAGACAATGACCGAGCAAATGACGACCGAACAAATCGACAAGGAACTCGAAACGCTGCGCAGTGAGGCCGATGTTTTGACCGGCGAACTCGCCGCAATCGAAGCATCCGGGGCGACGGACAACGCCACCGCCGCGAAGCACGCCAAGCTGCGCGCGCAGCGTGACCTCAAATCGCAGCGCATCGCGGCGCTTGAACGGGACCACCGCCCGCGCGCCGCGCTGGTCGATCTGCACGCTGCTTGTCTACGCGCCGAACTGGAAGCCGCCCGCGCTGCGCGCGCGGTGGACGATGCGATTGAGGGCGTCCGACCGGCCATTCGCGAACTGATTATCGACTTCGAGCAGTCAGAGACAATTGAGAAAACCCGAGCGGTTTCCGATGCCCGGACCCGCGCGGTTGCCGCGACCACCGCATTGAGGAATTCAATCCGCGCCCGGTCCGACCATTCAAACAAATACGGCTTGCAGGCCGTTCTTAAATCTTTGGAGGCCGCATGAGTCCGCGCACCCTTACGGAATCAGAATTCCGCCGGAGGATAGACGCCACCCTTGCCACCCTCCGCCGGAAGATAGCAGAGCCACGCGCGAAGCCGGACCCGAACCGCCAGCCTAGCGCGCTGGCGTATCTCCAAGACCAAGAGCGCGTCTGCCGTGAGCATATCGCGAGCATAATCGCGGAACGCGCGGTAACGGCGGACGCATGGGCGGGGCTTCGCGATGCGGAGATGCTGCACGCACAAAAGCGGCGCGCGGAACTGAAGGTCGAGATGGACGAACAATCCGCACTAATCGCGGAGCGCAAGGGGCACTACCGCACGCATAGCGATGCTTTGCTTGCTCACCTGCGGGAGGAGTTGCGCGCCATCGAGGCGAACGACATGGAGCCGCGCTACGCCACGCCGATCAAGGCATTGATTCTGCGGGCGCAACGGGACCGCGAGCACGTACTGGGGGAAGCCTGACATCGGGCTGGCTCGCGAGCGTAATCCTCAAAGTCGCGCCGTCCGGCTTCGCGAGCAGACGGCACATTCCCAACTGGTGAAATCTCCGGTTTGTACACACTAACACGGTGGGGCAGGGTAATAAAGTAGGCCGCCTATCGGGTCCTTTCCGGTCTATTTTCGCAAAGTCTCCCCAACTGGCGACCTCACAACAATATACTAAGTAACGAGAATCGATTATCAATAAGCCGCGCCCGGTTTGATGGCGTTGACAATCCGTTGACAAATTGAGGCCCTACGCGCGCGGAGTTGTGGCAAGATTGTGGCAATGATGAACACCCGTTCACTACGCCCGCAACCGCATGGATATTGAGGCCCGGAATGATTGCCACAAATTTGCCACAAATTAGACCCCTAAAATGGGGTGTTATGGGTAGTTATGGAAAAGCACGGATGCGAAAACCGGGAGAGCGAAAAACCGCGAAAACGCTAGGAAAACAAGGGTTTTTTGATGGTGGAAGACGTGGGACTCGAACCCACAACCCGCTGATTAAGAGTCAGCTGCTCTACCAGTTGAGCTAGTCTTCCGCCCGTGGAGTTGCGAGGTATAGCGAAGCGCATCGCCGTTTGACAAGTCCCGATTGCCGCGGCTACGGTTTCCCTTTCGACACGCTCCCGTGGTGGAATGGCAGACACGCAGGATTTAGGTTCCTGTGCCTCACGGCGTGGGGGTTCAAGTCCCTCCGGGAGCATTCCCCGTTGTCCGCCTGCCGCGTCAGCGCGCTTGCCCGGTGATGCGGGATTGGAAGTCCTTGTAGTCGGTGCGGGGGTCGAGCCAGATCCCGAAATAGGCGGACGCGAAGTCGGCGCCGGGGATCACGCCGAGTACGGCTCCATTCAATGCAAGTTCGCTGCCGTGGCCCGGCACGTAGGTCAGGGTGTAGCGGTCGCCCGCCTTCACATCCCGATACCAACTGTTGATCTCGTCGAGGCGCGGTTGCAGCGCGGCGAGCGTCTCTGCGGACACCTGCCGTTTCAACGCATCGTCGCCCGCGGAAATCAGGTCGGCGGCGCTGATGGTGCGGAGGTAGTTGATCTCAAGCCGCTTCGGTACGTCGCCCAGCACCTCGGACGTTGCGGCGTCCTCCCCGACGTGGAGGGCGGCCCAGTAGACGCGGAAGATGTAGCCGACCCGCAGGAGGGCCTCGCCGCGCAGGGTCATCCGCGCGCCGTGCACGTCCACCACGGACGGATACGATGGCTTGGCGGACGCCTCCGCGCGCCCGTACGACAGCGCAAAAATCGCAATCAGCATCAGAATTTTCTTCATGAACGCTAATCGTGCGGCGGCAACAAATCCTTACAGTCCCGTGTGAAGCGGTTGACTCCCCCGCCTGAAACCGTAAGCTGTCGGCTTTTACGGGAGAACCGCACACGTGGCAACCGCACCTAAAACCATGAATACGTGGCCGTGGCAGGGCCTCGGGCCCCAACCGCCGCAACGCAAGCCGATGCCGATGCGCGTCAAGGCGACGATCCAAGCCGTGGCAATGACGTTGGTCGGCTACATCATCTATCGGGTCTTCGACCACTTGATCGGTCCCGCCATTGTCTGGACGCTGGCCGGCCTGGTGTTCATCGGCGGCTGGTTCGTCCCGCCCATCTTCCACGGCTTCGAGAAATTCGGCGCAAAACTCGCCTACTGGGTTTCGGCAGGGCTCACCTGGGGGCTGCTGGTGCCTTTCTTCTATATCACGTTCACCTTTGGACGCCTCGTGTTGCTGCTCAAGAAAGCGGATCCGATGGACCGTTCGTTCCCGGATTTGGACCGCACGAGCTTCTGGACCCCGCGCCCGCCCGTGCCGAGCATGGACCAGTACCGGAAGCAGCATTGAAGAAATGACGAATGACGAATTCGGAATGACGAATGACCGGATGGATGTGAACGCATGAATATTCTCGGCATCAGCGCTTTTTATCACGACTCGGCGGCAGCCCTCATCCGCGACGGCAAGATCATCGCCGCGGCGCAGGAGGAGCGGTTCTCCCGCAAGAAACACGACGAGCGGTTTCCGTTCCACGCCGTCCGCTACTGCCTTCACGAGGGCGGGGTGGGGCCGGACGACCTCGATGCCGTGGCGTTCTACGACAAGCCGATCCAGAAGTTCGAGCGCCTGCTCCAGACCTATTTTGCCGTCGCGCCCGCAGGCCTGAAATCGTTCATGATGGCGATGCCGATCTGGATTCGCGAGAAACTGTGGATTCCACTCGAGATCGAAAACTCGCTCGAACAGTGCGGCGTGAAACCGGAGCGCGAACTGTATTTCCCGGAACACCATGAGTCGCACGCGGCCAGCGCCTTCTACCCGTCGCCGTTCCAGACCGCCGCGATCCTCACGGTGGATGGCGTGGGCGAATGGGCGACGAGCACGCTCGGCCACGGCCAGGGCCACGACCTCAAGATCGTCAGCGACCTGCACTTCCCGCACTCGCTCGGGCTGCTCTATTCCGCCTTCACCTACTTCACCGGCTTCAAGGTCAACTCCGGCGAGTACAAGCTGATGGGCCTCGCGCCGTACGGCGAACCGAAGTACGTCCAGCAGATTTACGAGCACCTCGTCTCCGTGCGCGAGGACGGCTCGTTCAAGTTGAACATGGAATACTTCGACTACATGGCCGGCCTGACGATGACGAACGACAAGTTCGGCGAGCTGTTCGGCGGCCCGGCGCGCAAATCGGAGACGGACATCGGCCAGCGCGAAATGGACCTCGCCCGCTCGATCCAGGTCGTCACCGAGGAAATCGTCCTCAAGATGGCGACGCACCTCCACAAGATCACCGGCGAGAAGAACCTCTGCATGGCGGGCGGCGTTGCGCTGAATTGCGTGGCGAACGGACGCCTGCTGCGCGAGGGCCCTTTTGAAAACGTCTGGATCCAGCCGGCTGCGGGCGATGCGGGTGGTGCGCTCGGGGCGGCGATGACGGTGTGGTACCACGTAAAAGGCAACCCGCGCCAGGCGGACGGCGTGAAGGACAGCATGCAGGGGTCGTATCTCGGCCCGAATTTTGACGGCGAGGTCGAGGCGTTCCTCAAGGACCGCGGCTATCCGGCGAAGAAACTCGAGGGCGACGCCTGGGCCACGACGATCGCGAAGCTGATGGCCGAGGAGAACGTGGTCGGCCTCGTGCAGGGCCGCATGGAATTCGGTCCCCGCGCGCTCGGCGGCCGCTCCATCGTCGGCGATCCGCGCTCCGAGAAAATGCAGTCGGTGATGAACCTCAAGATCAAGTATCGCGAGTCGTTCCGCCCGTTCGCGCCCTCCTGCTGCGTGGACAAGGTCAGCGACTATTTCGAGCACGACCGCGAGTCGCCCTACATGCTGCTCGTCGCGCCGGTGCGAAAAGATTTGTGCACGGACCTCACGGACGAACAGAAGCGTGTCATGAAGGACCCGGACCTCTGCAAGCGCGTCAACGTTGCGCGGTCCTCGCTGCCCGCCATCACGCACGTCGACTACTCCGCGCGCATCCAGACGGTGGCGCGCGACGTGAACCAGAAGTACTACGACCTGATCAAGGCGTTCGGCGACCTCACCGGCGTCTACTGCATCATCAACACGTCGTTCAACGTCCGCGGCGAGCCGATCGTCTGCACGCCGGAGGATGCGTACCGCTGCTTCATGCGCACCGAGATGGACTACCTCGTGCTCGGCGACTTCCTCGTCAGCAAGAAGGACCAGCCCGAGTGGAAGGACAAGGTCGACTGGCGCAAGGACTACGTCCTCGACTAGAGTGATTCTCCAAAGTTTTGTCCTGAACAGCCCCTCACCCCCGCCCTCTCCCCGAGGGAGAGGGTGTTGATTTCTCCCTCTCCCCGCCCGTCTTCGCTCCGCTTCGCCGAGGCAAGCGGGAGAGGGTTGGGGTGAGGGCTCGAGTCAGGACTTCCGCGATCAGGACTCAACTTTTGTGAACCGCTCGCGCGGGTCGGTTCGCGTCCGCGCCTCACCTTCGACGCCGCACCGATTACGCGACGAACTTGCCGTCCTTCTGGAACAGCTTGCCGTCGACGTAGAGCGCGCCGCCCTGGCGGAGGTCCTTGATCATGTCCCAGTGCAGGCCCGACTTGTTCACGCCGCCGGTCTCCGCGTAGGACTCGCCGAGCGCGAGGTGGATGGAGCCCCCGATCTTCTCGTCGAACAGGATGTTCTTGATGAAGCGCTGGATGTCGTAGTTCGTCCCGATGCCCAGCTCGCCGAGGCGGCGCGCGCCGGGGTCCATGTCGAGCATCTTGATGAGGTAATCCTCGTTCTTCGTCGCCGACGCCTCCACCACGCGGCCTTCGCGGAAGACGAGGCGGATGCCGTCGATCTCGCGCCCGCCCTCGCACACCGGGAAGTCGTAGCGGATGTGCCCCTCGACCGAGTCCTCCACCGGGCCGGTAAAAATCTCGCCGCTCGGCACGTTGTGCGTCGCGACGGAGGGGATGAACGTGCGGCCCTTCACCGACATGCGCAGGTCCGTGTCGGGTCCCACGATGCGGACGATGTCCGCGTTGCGCAGCTTCGCGATCAGCTTCTTCTGCTTGCGCTCCTCCTCCTGCCACGCCTTCACCGGGTTGTCCAGGTGCAGCAGGTTCGCGCGGAAAACGAAGTCCGAAAAATCGGCGAGGCTCATCTCCGCGTCCTGCGCATACGCCTCGGTGGGGAACAGCGTCAGCGCCCACTTTTTCTGGAGCAGGATGCGGCGCACCGGCCGCCGCGCCTTCGCGAAACGCGCCATCCGCATCGGGTCCGTCGCCGACAGCGCGCGGGTGTTCGAGCTGCCCATGATCCGCACCGTACCGTCCACCGACTTCGCGTAGGCCATTTCGAATTTTGGGACGGAATCGAAATGCATCGGCAGGCCCTGCTTGAAGAACGCCTCCGTCGTGCCCACCGGCGTCATGCGGATCACCGGATACGCCCCCGCGCGCAGCAGCTCCTCGTAGAGGTCCTGGATCAGCGGCGCGGTTGTGTCGGGTCCTTCGACGCCGATCGTTTCGCCCTTCTTCGCGTAGATCGAATAGTGGGCCAGCAATTGGGCAAATTTACGGATGCGCGGGTCTTGGGTCATGGCGTGGTCTACCTTTTCTTTTCAACACTCGATTGCAGAGACTTTCGGGGTAGGGCGGCTTGGCCCAAGCCGCCGCGGCGCGCTCGGCGAGCGCGCCCTACCCAATAAGGCTGCAAATCTTCTTTTGGGGTTGGTTCCTTGCGTGCGGACACCATAAAGCGGCGGCGAAAAAGTTCCAACGTCTGTAAAAACTTTTTTTCGCGCTTACGACGTCTGTAAAAACGATTTTGGTCTTTTTGCTGTAGCCGCGCGCGCCGAGCGCGGGACAAAAAAATCGCGGGAGACACACACGGTATCGTGCGCAGCACCCGCAATCTTCCTTGCCCCTCCGCACTCCTCCGCGCGGGGTGAATTCAAAATCTATCGGAATGGTAGAGATTGCCCGCCGATTGTCAATCGGGGAACCCACGATTAATATTTGGGCAGGCTGGGGTCGACATCGTCGGACCAGCCGAGGATGCCGCGGGTGAGGTTGCGGACGCGGGGGAAGCCGCGCTGGGCGAGGTACTGCACGGCGCGGGCGCTGCGACCGCCGGAGCGGCAGAGGCAGACGATGTCGGACGCCGGGTCGAGTTCGCCGATGCGCGCGGGCAGCTCGCCGAGCGGGATATGTACGCAGGGATCGAGCCGCGCGATGTCGAGTTCGAAGGCTTCGCGCACGTCGAGCAAAACGAGCGGGCGGTTCGCGTCGCGTTCCTGTTTGAGTTCGGCTGGCGTGAGGGCGGCGAGGTTCATGGGTGGTTCCGGGGTTGTGGCGCAGGTGTTGCGCAATTCCTCGAGGGTATGAATCGTTGCGTGCGGGCCGCAGAGGGGACAGGCCGGATCACGGGTCACCCGCAATTCCCGGAACTTCGTCGCGCGGGCGTCAATCAGCAGGAGGCGACCGGCCAGGCTGTCGCCGAGGCCGAGGATGTACTTGATCGCCTCGGTGGCCATGATGGCGCCGACGAGGCCGGGCAATACGCCCAGCACGCCGGCGCTGGCGCAGTCGGGCACGACGCCGGGGGGCGGCGGCTCGGGATAGAGGCAGCGATAGCAGGGACCGCCCGGCGCAGCGAAGAGGGAGACCTGTCCTTCAAATCGATAAATGCTGCCGTGCACGTTCGGTTTGCCGGCGAGCACGCAGGCGTCGTTGACGAGGTAGCGGGTCGGAAAATTATCCGCGCCGTCGAGCACGAGGTCGTAGTCCGCGAGGAGGGCGGCGGCGTTGTCGGCACCGAATCGCGCGTGGTGCGTCGCGATGTCGAGGTGCGGGTTGAGCGCGAGCAACGTTTCGCGGGCGACGTCGACTTTGGGGCGGCCGAGGTCGGGCGTGCGGTAGAGCACCTGGCGCTGCAGGTTCGTCAGGTCGACGACATCGGGGTCGATCAGGCCGAGGTGTCCCACGCCGGCGGCGACCAGGTAGAGCGCGGCGGGGGAGCCGAGTCCGCCGACGCCGACGAGGAGGACGCGAGCTTCGCGGAGGCGCCGCTGGCCGGCGACCCCGACCTCGGGAAGTGTAAAGTGGCGCAGGTAGCGCCGCTGCTCGTCGGACGTAAAGGCGTCAGGCGCGCGGCTCACACCAGGCGCACCTTGGGTTTGGTGGTGGCGGGCGCGGGACCGCGTTCGTCGCGCAGGACGATGTAGCGCTCGTTGAGATCGCGGAACTGGCGGATCAAATCCGCGTGTTGCGCGGTGAGTTCCTCCAGCCGGGACCGGGCCTCCCTGGCCTCCTCTTCGGCTGCATCTTTTGCGGCGGCGAGCGCCTTCGCCTCCTCGTCCGCGCCGGCGCGGACGGCCGCGAGATCCTTGTCCAACTGGTCCTGCCGCTCCGCTTGTTCGCGGACCATGGCGAGCAGGCGTTCGTAGCGGCGGGTCAGGTCCTGGTATTCCTTTTCGATGCCGGTCGCGTCCGGCTTTTCCGGGCGCGCCACGGGGAGTGGTTCCGGTTCGGCCTTGGGCTCGGGCTTGGGCTCAGGTTTTGCTTCGGGTTCCGGCTTTTTTTCTTCCACCGGCGGCGGAGGAGGCGGGGGCGGTACGGCGAGTGCGGCGTTCGCGGAGTCGAGGCGGCGCAACAGTTCCGCGGAGACGGCCTGCGCGACGGGTATGCGTTCGCCGGTGTTGCGATGCTGGATGGTTTCGTCGCCTCGCAGCATGCGTTGTTGCAGCAATTCGCCGTAGGCGAGCAGATGAAACGGGCCGAGCTTTTGGCCCTCCGCGCGAGGCAGCAGCCAGTCGAGTCGAAGGTCGGCCACTTCGGTGGCGGGGATCCAATCGCCTTCATTTTCGGAAACGAAATCGTCCGGCAGGATGCGCCCTTCCGCCGCCCAGCGACAGAGTTCCGGCAGATCGACGGGCCCGTAAAGCGCTTGATCAGATTTGCGGAGTCGCCAGCTCATGGGAGACGATACCTTACGGTGCGGGGATGAACAACTTTTGGCCGACGCGCAACTGGTCGGGCCGCGTCAGGTTGTTCGCGTCGATGATCGACTTCGCGCTGACGTTGTAGGCGGACGCGATGGCGGAAAGGGTCTGGCCGGATTCGACGACGTGTTCGTAGCCTTCTTGTGGACCGGAGGGCCGTTTGGTGGTGGTCGTCGTCGTGGGGCGGGGGCGGTTGTTGCTGGAGCCGGCGACGACCTGGCTGATGCGCGCGGTCAGCGTGTCGATGATTTCCTTGCGGTCGCGTTCGCGTGCGGCGTCGAGCGCACGCAACTGCGTTTCGAGGGCGGCGATGCGTTGCTGGAGGGACTGGAGATCGGCGACCGTCGGGCCGCCGGGCGCGCTGCGCAGCATTTCCACGGTGCGGTTGAGGCGTTCAATTTCGAGGTCAAACGCCTCGGTGCGACCTTTGAGGCGGCGGTTTTCCTCCTGCAGCAGGCGCATATCCTCGCGCAGGGCCGCCTCGGCGACGGACTGTTGGTCCACGCCGTACGTGGCGAGGCAGCCGGTCAGCAGCGGTGCCGCGAGCAAGGCGGTGATCGGCAGGATGCGAAGAAGATGTTTTGCACTGGGCATGACCCAACCTGCATAATCCAAGCCGTTAGGGTTCTCAAGAAAAATGGGTGGCGGGTAGCGCCCCGGAGTTTGTCCACAGGGAATCACACCACCCGCTTCGCTGGAGTACACGAAGATCACGGAGAGGATGTTTTTGGGGAAGGACATTTCAAAATCATCATTCCCTCCATATCTCCGTGCGCTCCGTGGTAAATTTCTCTTTCTGATTAATCGACGACGAGGAGGCGTATGAGCACAGAACTCTTAATCAAGAATGCGCGGGTGTGGCCGGCGGCGGGGCAATCGGCGATTGAAGACGGGTCGCTGTTGATCCGCGACGGGCGGATTGCGAAGGTGGGGCGGTTCACTGCGCGCGCCGATGTCACGGTGGATGCCGACGGGCAGTTGCTGATGCCGGGGTTCATCCAGAGCCACGTGCACCTGTGCCAGACGATTTTCCGCGGTGCGGGCGAGGATATGCCGCTGCTGCCGTGGCTGCGCAACGTGGTCTGGCCGATGGAGGCCGCGCATGACGAGGATTCGATTCGCGCTTCCGCGCTGCTCGCCTGCGCCGAGATGATCCGCAGCGGGACGACCGCGTTTCTCTCGATGGAGACGGTGCGCCACACGGAGCATGCGTTTCGCGCGGTGCATGACGCGGGGCTGATGGGCGTGCTGGGGCACTGCCTGATGGATATGACCGGTGGCTATCGCCCGCTGGCCGTTGAGGTGGACGATTCGTTCGCGGATCTGGATCTCCTCCAGGAACGCTGGGGGGATCACCCGCGCCTGCGCGTCGCCGTGGCGCCGCGTTTCGCGTTGAGTTGCTCGGCATCGAACATGCGCAAGGCGGCGGATTACGCGCGCGAGTACGGGTTGCTGCTGCACACGCATTCATCGGAGCAGGAGGCGGAAGTCGCGCTCGTGCTGGAGCAGACCGGAAAATACAACATCGACTACCTGCACTCCGTCGGGCTGACCGGGCCGGATTCCTGCATCGCGCACTGCGTCCACACGCAGCCCGCGGAGCGCGATCTCTTGCGCGACACGCAGACGAAGGTGCTGCACTGCCCGTCGGCGAACTTCAAACTTGCGTCGGGCATCGCGCCGATCCCGGAATACCTGAAGATGGGGATCACGGTGTCCATTGGCGCGGACGGCACGCCGTGCAACAACCGGCTCGACCAGTTCATGGAAATGCGCGAGGCCGGACTGATGCAGAAGATCCGGCTCGGCGCCGAGGCGCTGCCCGCGCGCGACGTGGTGTGGATGGCGACGGAGGGCGGCGCGAAGACACTGGGTTGGGAAAAGGAAATGGGCACGTTGGATGTCGGCAAGCGCGCGAACATGATTCTCGTGAGCCAGGACAGCGTACACACCATCCCGTCCACCGACCCGGCGACGAACATCGTCTATTCCAACAATGCGTCCGACGTGCTGATGACGATCGTCGATGGAAAAATCCTCTTCGAGGACGGCGAACTCACGACCATCGACGAGGACAAGCTGCGCGCCGACGTCCGCCACCACCGCAAGCTCCTGATGAAGCGCGCGGGTCTGGCGTAGTTAGTGCGGCGGTTGAATATCATCGTCCCCGCGGGCTCGTCCCGCCGGGAATGCCGGCGGAACGAAATGGATTGCTTCGATCTAGCGAATCGAACTTGGCCTCCTGCGGCGCAAGGCCGCAGGGGGGCAGGAACTGCGAGAGGAGCAGGTCACCGGCGGGGAATGGGTCGTCTCCACGGTTAATTGCTAATAAACCAGCTCCTCCGGGGCGAGGGCGACGAATGTGCCGTGGAAGTGGGCGGCGGATTCGCGGTTTTGTTCGAGGAAGGCCACGACGTCGATGCGGGCTTTCCCCTTTTCGCGGAGCGCGCGGACGAAGGTGGGCCATTCGTCGGGGTCGAGCCAGATGGCACGGGCGAGCAGCGGGCCGGTGACCGGCCGTTGGTAGTCGATCTCCTGGCGCTGCACGACGAGCCGGTGCGCGATCCGCGCGTCCCGGAGGCGCGCGTGGATGAGCGCCCACGCGGCGAGCAGGGCCATCGTGGATACGCTGCCTCCGAACGCAGTGTGCTGGTGGTTGCGATTCGGGCGCAGCGGCGCGCGCAGGATGACGCGTTCAGGTTCGACGGTTTTCACCTGGACCTGCATCGCCGCGCTGAGCGGGATGTGCCGGTGCAGCCAGGCTTCCAGTGCTTTGCGTTCCATTGTGCCAGAGGCTATCCCATAAGTGTTTTGGCCCCCGGCGGGCTTGCCCCGCCGGAGCCGGAGTTTGCTTCGCCACCGCGTCTTCGCGGAACTACCGCTACCGCGACGTCCTCCTTCGCCCCGCTTCCGCCGTCGCGCTTCGCGCCATGGCGGACAAGTCGGCGGGACAAGCGAGGTCGCGGGGGGCGGCTACACATGGGGATAGCCTCTAGCCTTTCGGCAGTCGCTTCAAGTCTTCGTCGCGGCCGCACAAAATCAATTGGCAACCGGGCGCGATGAGGTCGTCGCGCCGGGGAATACGCGGGGCGAGGCGCGGCTGGTCACCGTCGCGCGCGGGCTCCTTGATCAGCACGACATTGACGTTGAATGTGGCGGGCAGGGCGGCGTCCCGCAGCGACTTGTTCCAATAGCTGGGCGGCGGCGTCCAATCGAGCAGGGAAAAGCCCTCCATGAGCGGGGCGAGCCGGCCGACCGGCACTTCCTGCATGTGCTGGGCGATGATGCCGGCGGTGTCCTGCTGGATGATGTCCTGGTTGTAGACCGCGACGACGTCGCGATGGCGCAGCGCGCCGACGAGGCGACGCGATTCGGGGTCGTCGATCACGGGCAATTCGGAAAGACCGCTGCTTCCGAAAAGCACCATCGCATCCCGCAGGTCATCGTCCGGCCTGCAGACGGGCGGCTGTTCATTCGCGAGGTCGAGGGCGATGACGCCATGTCGCAGCGCCTCCCGCCGGACGAGCAGCGCCTTGAGGTCTGTGAGGCTGACGACGCCGAGCAGGCGGCGCTCCGCGTCCGTGATGTACACGCTTTCGTGCGCGCCATTGAGCAGTTGTTCGAGGACTGCGCTGGCGGGACTTTCGGGGCGCAGGCAGGGCGGGTCCGTGCGCATCGCGCTGCGTACCGGACGGCGCTGGAAGACGTCGAGCGAGCGTCCCTGGAACAGGTCCACGCCCATGCGCACCAACTTCCACGTGTAGATCGATTCACGTTGCAGCCGACTGGAAATCAGCACGCTCAGTGAACAGACGGTCATCAGCGGGAGGATGATCGTGTAGGTGCCGGTGAGCTCGAAAATCATGATCATCGCGGTGATCGGCGCATGCATCGCGCCTGCGACCATGCCGCCCATGCCGACGAGGGCGTAGCTGCCGGGGCTGCCCGCGTGGGCGCCGTGCAGCAGTTGCGCAAGGTTGCCGATCAGGCCGCCCGCCATCGCGCCGATAAACAGCGAAGGCGCGAAAACGCCGCCGGAGCCGCCCGAGCCGAGGGTGAAGGAGGTGGCTGCCATCTTCATCACGAGCAGCAGGCCGAGCAGGTACCAGGGGAGGTGGTTCACCAGCGCGGCGTTCACCGTGCTGTAGCCATCGCCGTAAACCGCGGGAAGCCACATGCCGATCATCGCCGTGAGCAGTCCGCCCGCCGCCGGTTTCCACATGGACGGCACGCCGCGCCAGTGCTCGAAATGCTCCTCCGCGCGGATCATCAGTCGCTTGAAGGCGAAGGCAACCAGCCCGCAGAAAATGCCGAGCCCGGCGTAGAGGATCAATTCGTAGCCGCTCGTCAGCTCGTAGGCCGGCGCATGAAAGACCGGCTCGTTGCCCCATGCGCCGCGCGCGACGACGGTGGCGATGACGGCAGCGATCACGATGGGCGTGAATTGAAGGATGCCGAACTCGCCGAGGATCACCTCGACGGCGAACAACGTGCCCGCGATCGGCGCGTTGAATGTCGCCGCGATGCCCGCCGCCGCGCCGCAGCCGGCGAGGGTGCGTAACTGGCGCGGCGGCACGCGCAGGAACTGGCCGATGGACGACGCGATCGCGGCGCCGATTTGGATGATCGGGCCCTCGCGCCCGGCCGAGCCGCCGGATGAAATCGTGATCGCGGAGGCGAGGGACTTCACCACGACGACGCGTTTCCGCATCAAGCCGTTGCGCTCCGCGACCGCGCGGATGACTTCGGGAACGCCATGTCCGCCCGCCTCCGGCGCAAAGAAGCGGATCAGCGGGCCGACCGCGAGGCCACCGATGACCGGGATGATCGCGAGCCGCCAGTAGGGTTGGGCGAGGAACGCCTTCACGGTGTCGACTTCCGTGCCCCAGAAGAAGATCTGGAACAGATGAATCAGTCCGTGCAGCGCGATTGCACCGAGACCGCAAAGCAGGCCCGTGAGCACGGCCAGCAGCAACATGAACGCATGTTCATAATAGCGTATGCGTTCAAGCCAGTTTAGGGCCAGGCGTCCAACCCAGCGCAGGAGCGGGAGCCGTACCAGCCAGGTGGTGGCGCTTTCGTTGGATGGCTTCACAACAGGAATTCAACCTAACACGCGCGGGAGAGGGGGCAATGCTTTTCTCTTGAACGGCCCGCTGAAGTGATAAACCCTCGCCGCCGATGGAGGGGAAATCTTCACGTTGCTGCGGACTCTGGCGCTTTGTGGACGCCTTTAACAGCGCGCTGGGCCGCGCCGTCAGCGCACTCGTCGTGCTGGTGACGCTGCTCGGCGCGGCGAATGCCGTGCTGCGCTATGCGGGCCGTTTCACCGGCAGCTCCCTGAGCTCGAACGCGTGGCTCGAATTGCAGTGGTATCTTTTTGCGCTCATCTTCCTGCTCGGCGCCGCCGTGACGCTGCGGGAGGACGCCCATGTGCGCGTGGACGTGGTCTACCACCGTCTCCCGCCGCGCCGCCGCGCGTGGATCAATATCCTCGGCACCGTGCTGTTCCTGATTCCGTTCTGCGTGCTGATGATCTGGAGCTCGTGGGCTCCGGTGCGTAATTCCTGGGCCATCTGGGAGGCGTCGCCCGATCCCGGCGGGTTGCCGCGCTGGCCGATCAAGACCGCGATTCCCGTTGCGTTTCTCCTCCTGCTGGCGCAAGGGGCGTCCGACCTCGCACGCTCGATTGCAGTGCTGCGCGGCGCGCGCGCGGAGGAGTCGCCGCAGCCATGAGCGCACCCGGCGAGTGGCTGGCGCCGTTGATGTTTTGCACCGTGCTGGCGCTGATTTTCTGCGGCTATCCCGTCGCGTTTACGCTGGGCGGCACCGCGCTCATTTTTGCGGCCATCTCCATCGCCCTCGGCCATTTCGACTGGCACCTGATGCTCGCGCTGCCCGAGCGCGTGTTTGGCTTCATGTCGAACTACGTCCTGCTGGCCGTGCCGTTCTTCATCCTGATGGGCACGGTGCTGGAGAAGGGGCGGCTGGCGGAGGATTTGCTGAAGACCATCGGCGCGCTGTTTGGCCGCGCGCGCGGTGGCCTGGCCTTTGCCGTGGTGCTGGTCGGCACGCTGCTCGCCGCCGCGACCGGCGTAATCGGCGCGTCCGTCGTCGCGATGGGCATGATTTCGCTGCCCGTGATGCTGCGCTACGGCTACTCGCGCTCGCTCGCGACGGGCATCATCGCCGCCGCGGGCACGCTCGGCCAGATCATCCCGCCGAGCATCGTCCTCGTCGTGCTCGGCGACCAACTGGGCGTTTCGGTGGGGGATCTTTTTCTCGGTGCGTTGATTCCCGGCCTCGCGCTGGCCGGGAGCTACGCCGTCTATGCCGGCGCGATTGCGTGGTTTCGGCCCGCTCTCGCGCCCGCGCTGCCGCCCGAGGAGTGCGGAGGCGGCGGACGCGCTCTGTTGTGGCGCGTAGGCCGGACCCTGTTGCCGCCGCTGCTGCTGATCCTGGTGGTGCTGGGCAGCATATTCGCCGGCATCGCGACGCCGACCGAGGCCGGTGCGCTTGGCGCGCTGGGCGCCTTCGTCCTCACCGCCTCGCACCGGCGCCTCACACGCGCCGTCGTGATGGACAGCGCCGCGGCGACGGTCCGCCTGACCTCGATGGTCATGATGCTGCTGATCGGCTCCGCGGCCTTCGCACTGGTCTTCCGCGGTTTGCACGGCGACATCTGGATGGAAGACATGCTGACGAACCTGCCCGGCGGAAAAATCGGATTCATCCTCACCGTGAACCTCGTGGTGTTCATCCTCGGGTTCTTCATCGATTTCTTTGAGATCTGCTTCATCATCGTGCCGCTGCTGCTGCCCGCGGCGCGCGCGCTCGGCATCGACCTCACCTGGTTCGGCGTGATGCTGGCGATGAACCTGCAGACGTCGTTCCTTACGCCGCCGTTCGGGTTCGCCTTGTTCTACCTGCGCGGCGTGACGCCGCCGGAGGTGAAGACCACCGAGATCTATCGCGGGGTGATTCCGTTCATCATCATCCAGCTCATCGCGCTGACGGCGGTGATTGTGTTCCCGGGGCTGGTGGCCGAATAATCCGAAGGGATTATTGCAGAGCCGCAGAGGGCGCGGAGAGGAGCGGCGGGGTATGGTTCCGCCCGTTTATACGCGGTGCTCTCAGCGTCTCTGCGGTGTGCATTCGCTTCAGGGCAGCACGCCCGCCGCGCCGAGCTCCATCAGCTTTGCGTGCAGTTGCTCCGCGATGAACTGGAGGCCGGGCTGCTGGAAGTGGATGCCGTCGCCGGAGAACAGCGCATCGTGAGCGGGGTCTTCCATGACGGCCGCCAGGTCGAGCAGCGGTGTGCCGGTCTCCGCGGCCACCGCGCGTGTGAGGTCGACGTATTCCGCGTGGACGCGGTGAACTTCTTCCACGCTGCGCGCGTGGCCGGAGCGGACGACGGACGGTGTGAGGTCGCGCCGCGGAGCGGTGATCAGCAGCGGCGTGGCGCCGACCGCGCGAATTTCAGCAATGAACTGGATGAGCGTCGCGCGATAAACGGAATGGGGGACGCGGTATGTCCGGTTGTCCTCGCCTTTCGCCTCCGTGACGGCGGGCGGCTGCGCCATGCGGGCCAGCGCGCCATAGAATCGCTTCTTTTGCAGCGCCGCCGCGATTTTAGCGCGCGCCGGATGCAGGCGAACCGCCATGCGCAGGTGGTCCGGGCGGTCGTAGAGCCAGTGGTCGTTCCATCCGTAGTAGAGCGTGACGACGTCCGGCTGGAGGTGACGGACCGTGTTCTGGAACTGGCGCAGACCCTGCATGGAGGAGTAGCCGAAGACGCCGGTGTTGAAGGCCTGCCACGGCACGTCCGTCGGCGACTCCCATTGCAGCAACTCGTGCAGGAGGGCGCTGTAGGGCGGTTGGCCCTGTGCGGTGCAGGAATCCCCCATGACGATGACGCGGCGCGTACCCGCCGGTTTTTCCGCGGGAAATTCGCGGTCGCGGAAACCCAAGCTGTTGATGCGAATGCCGTCCCACCCTGCGCCCGGCGCAAAACGCCACAACAATTCCGGATCGAGGATGACTTTGCTGTCGCCTTCCTTCGTTTTCGTATCGATGTCTTCCTCGCCGCGGATGACGATGGGGGAGGTCGCCTGAGGCTGAACGCGCATCAGCGCGAGAGCGCCCTCAATGGCCATGAAAAAGAACCAGGGCATCAGCCAGGCTGCGAGCGCCTTCTTCGCCGCTGCGCGCGAGAGGAAGCCGCGCGCGAGCAGGCCGCGCTCCGCCAGCACTGCTCGCAGGACCAGCAGTGCCAGCGGCACCACGATCGGTTTCCAACCCCAACTGACGGACACCTTCAGCACTCCGCACGTCAGCCGCAGCGGGTCGAACATCCACGCCAGCGGCAGCACGATCAGCGTCGCCAGCAGCAGCACGTCGAGCGCAAATCCACAAATCCGGCGCGAAAAGGCCGGACTCGGAGCGACTGAGGGAGGTGCATCAATCATCGGGCGGACAATGAATGCTTATCCAAAAAACGCAAGTGCATAGAGCGGACGGAGTCCGGCAAGGATCCGCCCCCACCGGCCTCGTGCCGGTGGAGCGAAAGTTTTGGCGGCTACTGGAACAGGCCTGCCCATATAAACGACCCGGCGCATACGCGCGCGGATGCGAAAACGCGCGCGTGTTTTCACCCGCGCTAGGTCTCGACAGGCCGACGTTGTCATCGGTAGTCGGCCCTAACTTCTTCACCACCGGCGCAAGGCCGGTGGGGTCTTTATTCCCGGTCACCCGCGCGGAAACGCGAAGGACTGGTAGGCTAGTTCGGCGGTGTTGAACCAGCGGAAGCTGTCGGCGCGAAATTTTTTCCAGTGGGCGTAGACTTTTGCGTAGGCGGCGTCCTTCGCCGCGCGGTCTTCCATCGTGGCGAGGGCGATTTGCTCCGCCTCGGCCATGACGTCGTCGGGGAAGCGGCGGAGCTGGGTGCCGCCGGCGAGCAGGCGCGCGAGGGCGGCGGGATTTTCCCGGTCGTAGGTGGTCATCATGAATTGCGCCGCCTCGGCGGCCGCGGCGCGGAAGGCGCCCTGATAGGCGGAGGGCAATTCGTCCCACGCGCGGCGGTTGAGGTAGAAGTCGATGGACGCGCCGGGCTCCCACCAGCCGGGGTAGTAATAGAATTTCGCGATCTTGTGCAGGCCGAGTTTTTCGTCGTCGTATGGACCGACCCATTCCGTGGCGTCAATCGCGCCGCGCTCAAGCGCCATGTAGATGTCCGATCCGGCGAGTACCTGCACCGTCGCACCGAGCTTGCTCATGATTTCGCCGCCGAGCCCGGGAATGCGCATTTTCAACCCGCGCAGGCTCTGTAAATTCGGAATTTCGCGCCGGAACCAGCCGCCCATCTGCGCGCCCGTGCCGCCGCCGTAGAGCGGGACGATGTTGAAGTCGGCCAAAATCTCGCCGAGCAGGTCCAGGCCGCCTGCGCCGACGAGCCACGCGGCCTGCTGGCGCGCCGTGAGGCCAAACGGCACGGTGGTCTCGAACGCGAGCGCGGGATGTTTGCCGGTGTAATAGTAGCCTGCGGTCTGGCCGACCTGCACGGTGCCCTGTTGAACGGCGTCCATCACTTGAAGGCCCGGCACGAGTTCGCCGGCGGGGTAGGGTCGGATGCGGAACCGGTTGTCGGTCAGTTCGGCGACGCGTTTCGCGAGCACCTCGCTCGCGCCGAACAGCGCGTCGAGGCTGCGTGGGAAACTAGACCCGAGCCGCCAGTCGATGCGCGGCTGCGTGATGACCGCCGGGGCGCCTTCCTCGCGCCGGCAACCGAGCAGTAAACCGCCGGTAACCGCCGCCGGAATCGCCTTTTGTAAAAATGCGCGTCGCTTCATAGTGGGCCCTTCATGAATGTGCGGCCTCGAAAATGGGTGTCCGGCGCGCGGGTGGCAAGGTTGAAATGTCGCGCTGTGCTGGCGCTTGGCTTGATGCTCTGCGCGACGGCGATCCGCGGCGAGGAGACGGCCTATGAGGTCCGTTTTCGCGGCGTGCCCGAGTGGGGGATGCGCGGTGTGTTGCGGGAGCAGAGCCAGACGTATGCATTGCGCGACCGGCCGCCGCCGGGGGATGCGCTGTTGCGGCGGCGGGCGGAACAGGATGTTCCAGCGCTGCGCGATGTGCTGCGTGCGGCGGGATACTATGGTGCGCAGATTGACGTGCAAGTGGTCACCTCAACGCCGCGCCGTGTGGTGTATCACGTTGATTCCGGCCCGCGCTATCGCCTTGGCGATGTCGCGCTATCCGCCGGTTCCGTGGTGTTGCCGCCCGCTCAACGGCTGGGGTGGATTCACGGAATGCCCGCGCGCGCCCGGGCCATTCTCGCGGCGGAGGGCGAAACCCTTGCCCGCGTGCGCGCGGCGGGACATCCGTTCCCGAAGTGGACGGAACGCGTGTATACCGCGGACCCTGCCGCGCGTGTGCTGCATGCCCGGCTGGTGATTGAGCCCGGTTCCCACGCGGTTTGGGGTGAAACCTCCATCGTCGGCCTTGAGAACGTGCGCGAGCGATTTGTGCGCAATGCACTGGAACTCCCCGTCGGGGAGCCGTTTCACCCGGATCGACTCGACGAGACGCGCGCACGCTTGATCCGATCTTCGCTCTTCTCCTCCGTCAGCCTTGCGCCGGCTGACGCGCTGGATGATGACGGTCGTCTCCCGCTGTCGCTGACGTTGCGCGAACGCCGTCCCCGCACCTTCTCGGCGGGCGTGCGCTATACGACGGACGAGGGCGCGGGCTCCCGCGTGGAGTGGGAACACCGCAACCTCGGTGGCCGCGCGGAGCAGGTAAGGTTCACACTGGATGCCGGCGAAACCGCACGTTCGCTCGAGAGCCGCCTAACGCTGCCGCAGTTCAGCATGCCGCGGCAACGCCTGCTGCTCAACGCTCGGGCGGCGGAGGAAAACCCGGAGGCCTATGACAGTCGCAGCCTGCGCGCCGGCGTGCGGCTGGAACGCGAGTGGCGTCCGACGTTCTGGACGCGCGGCGGCGTCGCGGTGCGCCTCAGCGAGGTGGACCAGTTTGATGAGGATGAAAACCATGTGTTCCTTTCCTTCCCGCTGGAAACGGATTGGAACACGAGCCGCTCCCTGCTCGATCCGCGCGGCGGCATGCGCCTGCGGACGGGCGTCGAACCCTTTTACGATTTGGAGAAACAGGATCGCGGCTTCCTGAAAACGAGCGCGACCCTGAACCGGTACCAGCGCCTGAACCGAGATCGGACCTGGCTGCTGGCGGGCCGCGTCACCGTGGGTTCGATCAGCGGCGCAGGCGCGGCGTCGGTGCCGGCGGACGAGCGGTTCTACGCGGGCGGCGGCAGTTCCGTCCGCGGGTATGCCTACCAGAGCGTCGGCCCCCTGAGAGACGATGAGCCGCTGGGCGGGCGTTCGCTGCTGGAGTTGTCCGCGGAACTTCGTGGACAGGTGAGTGAATCATTCGGCGCCGTGTTCTTTCTCGATGGCGGCACCGCCTACGAGGCGACGGCCCCCGATTTCGACGAACCGTTCCTGTGGGGCGCGGGACTGGGCCTGCGCTATTTCACCGCGGTCGGCCCGCTGCGCGCGGATGTCGGCTTCCCGCTCGATCGTCGCGACGAGTTGGACAAGCGGTACCAGTTCTATTTGAGCCTGGGACAATCGTTCTGATGAAGCGCCTGTTAAAAATCGTCCTCATCCTCCTCCTCGTTCTCGCGGCACTGTGGACCACACTCTTCCGCACCCGTTATGGCCACGCCCGCCTCGAACGCTGGGTGGCCTCCGCGTTGCCATCTGACATCGCAATCGCGGGACTCGGCGGCGCTCTTCCGTTTCAAGGACACCTTGAACGGATTGCGCTGCACGATGCGGAGGGGCCGTGGCTGGAGGTCCACCAACTCGCCTTGAGCATCCACCCCGGCAGCCTGTTGCGCCGCGAAGTCGTGCTCACGCAAATCCACGCGGGTCGCGTCGACGTTTTGCGCGCGCCGGAACAATCCGACGGCACATCAGCCTCCGCCGCTTCCCGGCGCTGGACGCTTTGGGTGCAGGCGGCCCTTGTGGAGCACGTGCAGGTCTCGCCCGAAATCCTCGGCGAGCCAGTTGCGGGCCTGTTTCGGGGCCAATTCCGAATGGAGCAGGATGAATGGAACGCCGTTGCGTCGATTCTCGCCAAATGGCGGGACGAGACGGTGCATATCGTGGGATCCGCCTACAACACGCCGACCGGTTCCTTTCTGCGTATCACCCACGCCGAAATGGACGGGCTCTCACTCGCGGGCGAGGGCGCCTGGTCCCCGGAACCCCGCTTCGCGTTTCACGGCGGGTTCACGAATACCCCGCTGCTGCGACGACTCGCGGGGCTGGACGACGCGGGAACGGGAAGTGTTTCGGGCCGCGTGGAGTGGGGTGAGGCCCGGCGCGTGCAGGCGGCGGTACAGGTTTCAGGTGTCGCCGGCTACGGCGCGAGCAACGTCCAGGCGCGCGCGCTGGGCGATTGGAGTCCCGGCGAGGGCTGGCGCGCGCGCATCGAACCGGCCGTCGGCGACTGGCGCGGCGTGCCTTGGTGGGCCGATGCGCCGATCGTCGTGGGCGGTTTGGACGGTGCGATCGAGTGGAAGGCGCCCGCGCTCGTCTGGAATGGCGCGCAAGCCGCCAGTACGGGACGCTGGAGTGACGGCGCGATCGACATTGAGCTGAGCGTCCCCTCCTTCGCGCTATCCACCGGTCCCCTCTCAAATATTTTCCGCGCCGGAACCGTTCGCGCCAGCATTCATGCAAGCGGTACGCGCGAGGAGCCCTTCTGGCGTTTGGATGTCGAGGGCGATGACGTGCAACCTCGTCTCGATTCCGCATTCCAATTAAAACCCGCCGCATGGCGATTGACCGCCGAGGCCGCGAACGGGATCGCGCGGATTGAAACCCGGTTGAGTGGATGGACCGAACAACCGGTTTCGGCCGAGGCCACGCTGCCGATTCGGTTGCCGCTCGACGGTGGCCCGTTGGGCCCCGATCCCGATGGCCCGGTTTCGGCCCGCCTTCGCTTCAATCTGGATCTCGCCGCCGCTGGCGATTTCACCGACCTGCGCGGCACGGAAATCGAAGGCCAATTGTCCTGTGACCTGCTCGTGGACGGGACCTGGTCCGAGCCGAGTGTACGCGGCCAGCTTGCGTTGACGGATGGGCGCGCGGCTTTTCCGGACAGCGGTACGGTGTTGGAAGACATCCAGGTCTTTCTTGAAGGCGATCAACGGCGCCTGTTGATTCGTCGCGCCACCGCGAATGATGGTTCGCGCGGCCGCATCGAATTGGACGGGGCCATCCAATTCGACCCTGCGCACGGTTTTCCTTTGACGGGTGGACTTACCCTGCATCGGGCCACGCTGTGGCGGCAGGATGGGAATCGGCTCGAACTGGATGGGCGCGTTGCGGTTGAAGGCCCGGTCCGCGCGCCTGTCGTCACCGGCCATGTGGATCTCGTGAACGCCGAGGTGCGCCTTCGGCCCATACCACCCGCCATTCCGAAACTCCCGATGGCTGAGGAAGCGCCCGCCGCGCCGACGTTCACCGAATACGCGGGCTGGTTGAAAAACGTGGCGCTGGACGTGCTGGTGCGTGCGCGCGACATCCATGTCCTGGGCCGCGGCCTCGACTCCACCTGGCGTGCGGATCTCCGGGTGGACGGGTCCGCCCATGCGCCGCGCCTGCGCGGGCCGCTTTCGGTGGATCGCGGATTCTTTCTCTTCATGGGTCGACGATTCACCCTCGAGCGCGCGGTGTTGACCTTCGACGGCAAATGGCCGCCCGCCCCGGTGATCGACCTCGTGGCCTCAGCCCGCGCGGGCGATATGCGGGCGCGGCTCTATGCCGCGGGTCCAATCGATGCGCCCGCGCTGAACCTCGAATCGGAACCGGCGTATCCCGTGGATGAAATTCTCGCGCGCCTGCTGTTCGGACGCTCGACGGATGCGATCAGTCCGTTCCAAGCGGTGCGGCTCGCGCATGGGTTGAACGTCCTGCGCGGGCGCGGGCGGACGCTCGACGTACTGGAACGAGGCCAGTCCGTCCTGCGTGTCGACCAACTGGACCTCGTGCAAAGCGACCAGGAGAGCGGCATTTCCGCGATCAGCGTGGGGAAATACGTCGGCCGCACTATTTATGTCGAGGGCGAGAAAGGTTTGGGCGAATCCGCCGATTTGATTACCGTCGAGGTCGAGTTGACCCCCTCGTTAATTTTGACCACGGAATCCAGTCCCCGCATCCGTGAGGGGATCGGCCTCAAGTGGCGGCGGGATTATTGAACCGGGCGGTCAGCCGGAAAGGCGCATGTTGGCATGAATGAAAAAAACGTTTTGCGCGGAATCTACGGGCTTTCCGCGATCCTGCTCATTGCGGTCGCCGTGATCTATAACCTGCCCACGGCGGAGAAAATTCCCGCCTTCGTGCCGTGGCTTCCGCGCCTCAATGCGGCGATCAATACCGTATGCTCGGTTTTGCTGGTGCTCTCGTTCCTCGCGATCAAGCGGAAGAATGTCGAACTGCACAAGCGGCTGAACATCACCACGTTCATTCTCTCTTCGCTGTTCCTGCTGTCCTACGTCACGTTCCACACCTTCGGCGTGGAGACGCGCTTCCCGGCGGACAACCCGGTGCGTCCGATCTACCTGTTCATTCTCATCACCCACATCATCCTGGCCGCCGCCGTGCTGCCGCTGGTGCTGGTGACGTTCTACCGTGGCCTCGCCGGTCCCGTTGCAGTGCACCGCCGAATTGCGAAATGGACATTCCCGATCTGGCTCTACGTCACCGTCACCGGCGTCATCGTCTACCTGATGATCTCGCCGTATTACCGGTTTTGAGGAAGTAATCAGTAACCAGTAATCAGTGATCGTATGCTCCGACTGATCACTGAACACTGAAAACTGATTACTGCATTACGACGCATACATCTTCCGCACCGGGTAGACCCCGAGGCGGACGAGTTTCGCCGCGGCGGCCTGCGCGGCGTGCAGCGCGGTTTGCACCGCGGGGCGGGTGGGGGCGCCCTGGATATCGACCACGAAGAGGTAATTCTTCGGCTGGCCGATGATCGGGCGCGAGAGCAGGCGGGTCAGATTCACGCCGCTGTTTTTGAACGCGGCGAGGAAGTCGAAGAGTGAGCCCGGTCGGTTCTCCAACATGACCATCAGGCTGGTTTTCGTGCTGCGCGGCTCGGGTTTTTGCGACGTACCGATCACGAGAAACTCCGTGATGTTCGGCGCGTCCGTCTCGACGGGGAACTTAAGAATGTCGAGTCCATAGCGCCGCGCCGCGTCGCGCGTGCCGAACGCGGCGGCCGATGTCGTTGTCGCGGCGAGCGCCGCGGCCTTCGCTGTGCTGGCGATGGCGTGGGTCTTCACGCCCGGCAGATGCTTGCGAATCCAGGGACCGCAATGCTGGAGGGGGACGAAGTGCGAGTAGAGGTCCTGCACCCGATGACCGCGATGGCCGAGCAGCGCCAGTTTTACATTGAGCGAAAGTTCCTCGCGGATATGCAGGCGTCCGGCGTTTTCGACCAGGCCATCGATCGACTCGAAAATGGTGCCCCCCGACGAGTTTTCGCTCGGCACCACACCGAGCCGGTTCGCGCCGCCCTTCGCATAGGCAAAGATGTCGTAGATGCTCGCGCAGGGAACCAGCCGGGCCCGCGCGCCGAATCGTTTGCGCGCAACGAGGTGCGAGAAGGTGCCTTCGGGACCGAGATACGCCACGGATTTCATGCCCGGATGATGGCCGTGCGGCGCGAACGGTTCAAGCGCGGAGAAGACGCCTTATGCGCGCGTTTCCTTCTGTTCAGGCGCGGCAAACCGACGCCGCAGCCATCGGCCCATCTTCTTCTCCTTTTCCCAGAAGAAGCGGAACTGGCCGAACAGCGAGCCGTAGAGCAGGAGGAAAAGCTGGTAGGCGGGGAAGACGACCAGCAACCAGACGACGGTCTTGAGCCACATCGGCGTCTGGCCGTCAAAATGGAGCAGGTGGAAGATGAGCTTGCGCACCGGCAGGATCGACATGCCTGCCAGCGAAAAAACCAGCAGCACCGCGAGCACCTGCCAGCCGGAACGCAGGCCCCAGCGGTGTTGAAGTTTGGCAAACATGGAAAGATTAACCGCAGAGACGCAGAGGTCGCTGAGTGGAGCTCAGGAAGAGGGGTTCAGTGCGATGCATTTCTCTGCGATCTCCGCGTCTACGCGGTGAATCATCCTAAATCGTAAACGCCGACAGCGAAGCGACGAGCAGCAGTACAATGCACAACCAGCGCAGGCCGTCGCCGCCGCTCGCGCGCTTCTTCGCCACCGGCAGCAAGCCGCCCACGGCGAACAGGACGATGAATTTGAGGCCAATCACGCCGTTGTAGTGGCCGCCCAACGTGTGGCCCTTGACCATGCCATACATCAAGACGGCGGCCAGCAGTCCAATGCCCAGCAGGATGTTCCACAGGCGGGTGGCGCCGCGGAGCGTGGCCGCATCCATGCGCGATGCCGTGGAAAGCCCGAGTTGGAACAACAGCAACCCACCCAGCAATCCCGCCATGCAGATCACATGCAGCCAGCGCAGTATTTCGTAAGTTGACATCGAATCTCCTCTTCGCCGTCCGAAACAGACGGCGTCTATTGCGTGCCCGTCATGCGGGCGCGGTCGGCGACAAGATCCTTCACTGCGGCGGCATTTTCAAGCGATTGCGCCTCGTCCACCAGCATCACGACTTCCGCCCGGCTGACTTCGAGCACGCCTTCGCCCGTGTAGAACGCCAGGTCGCCGCCCGCTGTTTTGACCGTGCAGAGGCCGGGCTGGACCGCCGCGATCATCGGGGCATGGCCGGGGAGCACCCCGAATCCGCCCAGCGCGCCGGGGGCGGAAACATAGTCCGCGTCGCCCTCAAACGCCTTGCCGCCGGGGCTCAGGATGGAGAATTTGTAGGAAGCGTTCATGGAATGGGGAGACAGCGGGGGGAGAACGATTGGGGAGAAGGAGTCATATCAAGGAGGTGAACAGGTTCCTGCTCAAGCTCCTCCCTGCCTTCTCCTAACTCCTTGCCGTCTTCTATCTAGCCCCCTCCTTTCAGCTTCTTCGCCTTCGCGATCACGTCGTCGATGTGGCCGACCATGTAGAAGGCCTGTTCGGGAATGTCGTCGTGCTTGCCTTCGAGCACTTCCTTGAACGAGCGCACCGTGTCGGCGACCTGCACATACGCGCCGTGCATGCCGGTGAACTGTTCGGCCACGTGGAAGGGTTGCGAGAGGAAGCGCTGGATTTTGCGCGCGCGCGAAACGGTCTGGCGGTCTTCCTCGGAGAGTTCGTCCATGCCGAGAATTGCGATGATGTCCTGAAGCTCCTTGTAGCGCTGCAGCAGTTCCTTCACGCCGCGCGCGACCCTGTAGTGCTCCTCGCCGACCACGTCGGGCGAGAGTACGGAGGAGGACGAGGTGAGGGGATCGACGGCGGGATAGATGCCCAACTCGGCGATCGGACGCGACAACTCGGTCGTCGCGTCCAGGTGCGCGAACGTCGTCGCAGGCGCCGGGTCGGTGTAGTCGTCGGCGGGCACGTAGACGGCCTGAATCGAGGTGATCGAGCCGTTCTTGGTCGAGGTGATGCGCTCCTGCAATTCGCCCATGTCGGTTGACAGGGTGGGCTGGTAGCCCACGGCGGAGGGGATGCGGCCCAGGAGCGCGGACACTTCGGCGCCGGCCTGGGTGAAGCGGAAGATGTTGTCCACGAACAGGAGCACGTCCTGCCGCATTTCGTCGCGGAAGTACTCCGCGATGGTCAACGCGGAGAGCGCGACACGGGCGCGCGCGCCCGGCGGTTCATTCATCTGGCCGAACACCATCGCGGTCTTGTCGATGACGCCCGACTCCTTCATTTCGCGGAAGAGCGCGGTGCCTTCGCGGGTGCGCTCGCCGACGCCCGCGAACACGGAGTAGCCGCCGTGCTCGGTGGCGATGTTGCGGATGAGCTCCTGGATCAACACGGTTTTGCCGACACCGGCGCCGCCGAACAGGCCGATTTTACCGCCCTTCTTGTAAGGGGCGAGCAGGTCGATGACCTTGATGCCCGTGACGAGGATCGTGTCTTTCGTGTCCTGATCCTTGAATTCCGGCGCGGCGCGGTGGATCGGCAGGTGCTTCTCGGCCTTGACCGGGCCTGCGTTGTCGATCGGCTCGCCCAACAGGTTCATGACGCGGCCGAGCGTACCGGCGCCAACCGGCATCAGGATGCCCTCTCCTGTGTTGACGACCTCGGCGCCGCGGCTCAACCCGTCCGTCGTATCCATCGCGATCGTGCGAACAGCGTTGTCGCCGAGGTGCTGCGCGACTTCGAGCGTGAGATTGTTGGGCTCCGCGCTGATGAAGGGATTGCTGACCTTCAAGGCCGAGTGGATCGCGGGCAGTTGCCCCGAGGGAAATTCCACGTCCACCACCGCGCCCGTGACCTGGGACACGCGTCCGGTGGATTTCGTAGCTTCAATTGTCGTTTGTGCACTCATGTCAGTCTCCTAAATTCGCCGGGATTGGAGTGTTGGAGTACTGGAGTGTTGGGAGGAAGGTTCCCAATACTCCAATTCTCCATCACTCCATTCCTCCGCTCCTCATCCCTTCAACGCCTCCGCCCCCGACACGATTTCGATCAGCTCCTTCGTGATCGACGCCTGCCGCGCGCGGTTGCGCAGCAGGGTGTAGGTGCGGATCATCTTGCTCGCATTGTTCGTGGCGCTGTCCATCGCCGTCATGCGTGCGCCGTTCTCGCCAGCGGCGTTTTCCAGCAGCGAAAAATAGATCTCGAAGTCCACGATCTTCGGCAGGAGCGTCTTGAGCAGTTCCGCCTGTTGGGGCTCAAGGATGTAGTCCTCGTTGACCAATTGTTCACCGACGGCGATGGCGTGCGGTTCGACCGGCAGCAGCTTGCGGATCACCGGGCGCTGGGACAGGGGGTTGTTGAAGTGGTTGAACGCCACAAAGACCTCGTCCACCTCGCCGCTGATGAATGCCTTCCGCAGGTCGGTCCCGATGCGCAGCGCGTCCGAGGGGGTGGGGCGCTGGGTAATCCCGTCATAATGCGTGTGCACGGCAACCCGGTTGCGGAAGAACAGCCAGCCGCGCCGCCCCGCGAAACTGAATACGAAGTTCTTCGCCTGCTGCTGCGGCATCTGCATCCAGCGCAGCAGATGCTTGATCAGATTGTTATTGAACCCGCCGCACATGCCCTTGTCCGACATGACCACGAGCACGAGGCTCTTTTTGACCTCGGCGCGCTTTTGCAGCAGCGGGTGTGCGCGGTGGTCGACCGACGCGGCGAGACGGCCCAGCATGTCCTGCAATTTCTCCGCGTAGCGCAGCGCCTTCCGCTGCGCATCCATCGTGCGGTACAGCTTGCTGGCCGCGACCATTTTCATGGTCTTGGTCATCTTGCGCGTGTTGGCCAGGCTGGCCAGCTTCGCTTTATATTCTTTTAAGGAAGGCATAAAGAATTTGGAGGCGGAATGGGGAGTTGGGAGAAAGAGAGGTTGCCGTTGTTACAATCGGTCTCCCATCTCCATGCCTACTCCTGGCTCCCCTTCTTCCCAAACGTCCGCTTGAAATCCGTCAGCGCCTCGGTGAGCGCCTGTTTAACCTCGTCCGTCATCGCCTTCTTTTCGTTGAAGAGGCGGACGAACCCCGCGTAGGCGCCGTCCATCGCTTCGTGGAGTTTCGTTTCAAACTCCTTCACCTGCGCGACCGGGATGTCGTCGAGGAATCCGTTGGTGCCGGCGAAGATGATCGCGACCTGCTTGGCGACGGACAGCGGGGCGTGCACGCCCTGCTTCATGATTTCCATCAGGCGCTGGCCGCGGTCGAGCTGCTTGCGCGTCGCGGGGTCGAGGTCGGAGGCGAACTGCGAGAAGGCGGCCAGTTCGCGGTACTGCGCGAGTTCGAGGCGCAGCGAGCCGGCGACCTGTTTCATGCCTTTGACCTGCGCGTCGCCGCCGACGCGGGACACCGAGAGGCCGGCGTTCATCGCCGGGCGCTGGCCCGCGTTGAACAGGTCGGACTCGAGGAATATCTGGCCGTCCGTGATCGAAATCACGTTGGTCGGAATGTACGCCGAGACGTCGTTGGCCTGCGTTTCGATGACCGGCAGCGCGGTCAGTGACCCGCCGCCCTTTTCGGCGCTCATCTTCGCCGCGCGTTCCAGCAGGCGGCTGTGGAGATAGAAAATGTCGCCGGGATACGCCTCGCGACCGGGCGGGCGGCGCAGCAGCAGCGAGAGCTGGCGGTACGCCTGCGCCTGCTTCGTCAGGTCGTCGTAGATGATCAGCGCGTGCTTGCCGTTGTCGCGGTAGAACTCCGCCATCGCGCAGCCGGAATAGGCGGCGAGGAACTGCATCGGCGCGGGGTCCGACGCGGTTGCGGCGATGATCGTCGTATATTCCAGCGCGCCGTACTGCTTCAGTTTTTCCGCGACCTGCACGACGGTGGAGCGCTTCTGGCCGATGGCGACGTAGAAGCAGCGCACGCCTTCGCTGCGCTGGTTGATGATCGTGTCGATGGCGATGGACGTCTTGCCGGTCTTGCGGTCGCCAATGATCAATTCACGCTGGCCTCGGCCGACGGGCGTCAGCGCGTCGATGACCTTCAGCCCGGTCTGCATCGGCTCCTTTACGTCCTGGCGGTCGATGATGCCGGGCGCCTTGAGTTCGATGGGGCGGAGCTCCGCGCCGCTGATCGGCGGGCCGCCGTCAATCGCGTTGCCGAGCGCGTCCACGATGCGGCCCGCGAGCGCGTCGCCGACGGGGACCGAGGCGATTTTGCCCGTGCGGCGGACCTCGTCGCCTTCCTTGATGGATTCGACGTCGCCGAACACGCAGACGCCGACGTTGTCGGTTTCGAGGTTCAGCGCCATGCCGCGGATGCCGCTGCTGAATTCGACCAGCTCGTTCGCCATCACATTGGACAGGCCATGCACGCGCGCGATGCCGTCGCCCACGCTGATGACGGTTCCGGTCTCGTAGCTGTCGGATTTGAGTTCAAAGTCCGCGAGCTGCTTTTTCAGGATCGCGGTGACTTCTTCGGGTTTGATCTGGAGCGCCATGGGATACCTCTAGGCGTTGAGCATCGTGCGATGCAGGTTGTCGAGCTGGTGGTTTAAGCTGAAATCGTAAATCGTGTCGCGGACCCGGACCTGGAAGCCGCCCAGCAGGGCGTTATCCACGCGAACCGTGGGCTGCAACGTTTTGTTCAGGCGCGCCGCCATGCGTTCGGTGATGCGGCGAATCTGGTCCTCGGGCAATGGGCGCGCCGAAATGATCTCCACGGGCTGGATGCCCCGGGCCTCGTGACAATACTCCTCGAAGTCGCGGATGATGCTGGCAAGGAGGGTGCCGCGCCCCTTGTGCACGAGGAAGAGGACGAAACGCAGCGTGAGCGGATCGGCCCGGTTTTGGAGCAGTTCCCGCCACGCGGAGACCCGGCGCTCCGCCGCGAGGGCGCGCGGATCAAGCAGCGGCGCGAGTGCGCCGCCGGCGTCCGTGTGCTTGCGTATTTCCGCGAGATCCGCCTGCACGGCGTCGAGCCGGCCCTGTTCCTGGCTCAGTTCGAACAGCGCGCGGGCGTATCGGCGGGCGGCGGGTGAGTGGGGCATGCGTTCAGACCTGGGTCAGGAGCCGGTCCACGAGCGAGCGGCTGCGGGGTTCGTCGAGCTGGTCGGCGAGGATTTTGCGCGTGAGGCCGACGGCGAGGTCGGCGCTTTCGCGCCGCAAATCCGCGACGGCCTTTTCGTGCGCGCTGCTGATTTCGCGCTGCGCGTTGGCCAGCAGGATGTTCGCCTCGTCGCGCGCCTTGGCCTCGATGGTGCGCGACGTTTCGATGGCGGCCTGCCGCGCCTGCTCGACGATCTGGCGGGCTTTCGCGTCCGCCTCGTCGATGAGCTGTTTGCGCCGCTCGTCCAACTGCGCGTATTCCTCGCGCGTCAGGCGGGCCTCCTCCAGGGCATCCCGGAGTTGCTTCTCCCGCTGGTCCAGCGCCGCCAGGATCGGCTTCCACGCCACCTTATAGAGCAGCAGCGCCAGGATGCCGAAGGTGAGCCAGGTCAGGCCGACCATATGTCCGTCGACCTTGATCGGGCTGTCCTTCCCCTTGCCGCCGGAGGCCGGCTGCTCGGTGTAGGTTTGGGTAGTGTCCGCCATGGCGGGCCGTTTACTTCAACACGCCGAGCAGGCAGACGACCGCGGCGAACAGCGCCACACCCTCAATGAGGGCCGCGGCGATGATCATTGCGCCCTGGATTTTCGGGGCGGCTTCCGGCTGGCGGGCAATGCCCTCCATCGCGGACGCTGCGAGTTTGCCGATGCCGAATGCGGCGCCGATCGTAACCAAGCCCGCGCCAATTGCTGCCAATGCTGCTGCTTCCATTTCTCTTCTCCTTATTCGTACACGTTCTCGTACACGTTCCCAAATTCCGGCCGCCGTCCGATCTCAATGCGCGGGATGATGAATCTGCGCAATGAACATCGCGGAAAGCAGCGTGAATACATAAGCCTGCAAAAGGGCGACCACGATCTTGAGCACATAGATGCCGATCGCGAGGCCGATCGAGGCGGAGGCCAGCGGGCCAAACATCACCACGAGGCCGATGAGCGTGTAAATGACGACATGACCCGCGAACATGTTCGCGAACAAGCGGATCGTCAGCGAAAAGGTCTTGATGAACATGCCCATCACCTCAATGGGCGTCAGGATGATCAACACCGGCCACGGCACGCCGTGCGGGATGAAGGCGTGGACGAAGCCGGAGACGCCATTCTTGTGGATCGCCCCGAAAATCATCACGCCGAGCGTGGTCGTTGCGAGCGCCGCCGTGACGTTCACGTTCGCGGTCGCCGTCGCAAAAAGCGGGATCAGGCCCATCAGGTTGAGCGTGAGGATGAAGAAGAAGAACGTGCAGAGCAGCGGGGCCATCTTGCGGCCATCCTCTTCGCCGAGGTTTGCAATCGCGATTTTGTCGCGGACAAACAGGACGAGGAGCTCCAGCAGGTTCGCGAATCCGCTCGGCACGGGATTGCGACGGCGGAAGGCCAGGGCGAAGGACAAAAGCAGGAAAACCGACGCGATCACCAGCATGAGCCCGTGCAGGGTCAGCCACTCGGGCACCGGGAGCTTCGCGAAGGGGAGCTTCCAGTAGTCGTGGTTCTGGGCCTTGTCCATCACATAGGCCATCACCGCCTCATTGCGCGCGGCCTGGTCCACGACGGTGACGGTGGGCTCGGCCATGGTCAGCACGCCTCCGCGAGCGGGGGATTCAGCAGGCGTGCGACGACGAGGACTTCCGCGACCATCATCGTGGAATACATCGTCAATAGGCTCCAGGCGAACGGCGCGGGCGGAACTCCCAGCGCCAGGGCGACGCCGAGCGCGAGCAGCAGGACCGCAATCCGCAGGAAGCCGCTGGCCAGCGCCGGGCCGAAAGCAAATGTTGAGCGGGCCAGCGCCACCCGGTAGGCACGGACGCCGAACAAGCTTTGCGCCAGGCCGAGGCCCGTGCCGAACAGCCAGGCCTCCGGTGAAAAACCGCCCGGCATCAGGGCCGCCAGCAGCATGCCGCAAAGGGCCGCACCGATGATGATTTTAGTTTCGCCGGTCATTCGTCTTGTTATCCGTGTCCGTCCGGTTGCCCCCGTTGAGGCTCCGCACCACTTTCCAAATCTCATAGCCAACGTAGAAGAGCCCGAGCCCGGCGCCGACCAGGGTGAACGCCACCCCGCCGCCGCGTCGCTGGTCCAGCCAGTAGCCGCCGCCCGTGAAAACGAGCATTCCCACCGCCAACTGCATGCCCAAACCCGCCGCCGGATTCGGTCCCGTCGGTTTCGCCTGATCCGGCTTCAGCATGTCAGTTGGGACGGCGTTTCAGTCCGCGCCCGCACTCCTCGAAAGAGTGGCAGGGATAAAGATGCGGCTGGGTCAAGTCGAGCAAAATCGACCCGAAATCGATCGGGTTGGTTTAATAGGTAAAATACTTGGGATTCGCCTTGGGAATCGTCCTCGTCGTCATCCTCGTCCTCGTCCTCGAAAAGACCCCTCAAATCTGTCGATTCGAGTACGAGGACGAGGACGAGCGCGTACGGTGGCGCTATTCCGTGAACGTGACCTTCGCGATATACGGCAGTTCGCGGTAGAAACTGTCGTAGTCGAGGCCATAGCCGACGACGAACTCATCCGGCACGGTGAAGCCGACGAAATCGGCCTGGAACGGAATCACGCGTCGCGCGGGCTTGTCGAGCAAGGCCACCGTCTGGACCGAGCGGGCGCCCTTGTCCATCAGGTGCTTCGTCGCAAAGGACAGCGTTCGGCCGGAGTCGAGAATATCGTCCACCAGCATCACATCCGCCTCCTGTACGTCCATTCGGATATCCTTTACGACGCGGACCGTGCCGGAGGATTCCGTCTCGCTGCCGTAGCTTTCCAGGGTGAGGAAATCGATGCGCGGGCGCACGCCGTGCTCGTACAGGTCGCGCGCGAGGTCCGCGAGGAAAATGAAGCTGCCGCGCAGGACGCCGATCATTACGAAGTTATCGCTGCGGCACGCCGCCTGCATCTCGCTGACCAGCGTGTCCACCCGCTTCGCGATGGCTTCCGCGCTGATGACGACGTCCTTGATGTGATGCGGCTTCATGCGGCGACATCTTAACGCGGAATTGTCGATTGCCAATTGCCAATTTCCAATTGCGTCATCGTGAAATAGACTGGCGGCATGTGCGGACGCCTTGTCGTAACGTCGTCGTCGAAAAAACTCGCCTCCGTGGTGCATGCGCAGGCGGGGGCGGGGGAGCGTGCGACGCGCTACAATCTCACGCCCACCCAGCGCGTGCCGGTGGTGTTGAACGACGGGGCGCGGCAACTCGTGGAAGCGCGCTGGGGGGTGCCGGGACCGCGCGGAACACCGTTGATCAATGCGCGCGCGGAAACCCTCGACGCCAAACCCACCTTTGCACGCCTCGTGCGGGAGCGCCGCTGCGTCGTGCTGGCGGATGCGTTTTATGAATGGGGCGTCCGCTCCGACGGGCGTTCGAAACAGCCGTGGCTGTTTTATCGGCGCGACCGCGCCCCCTTCGCCCTCGCCGCGTTGTGGACCTGCGAGCGCGAGGCGGACGGGGCGGACGTTCCGACCTGCGTGCTCGTGACCACTTCGGCCAATGACCTGATGGCCCCCGTACACAACCGCATGCCGGTGCTGCTCACGGACGCCGCGTGCGAGCGCTGGCTGGACCCCGCGCCGACACGCGCGGACGCCTTCCGCGAACTGCTCGTGCCGTGCGACCCCGCCGACATGGCCGCGCATCCCGTCGGGCCCTGGGTGAACCGCGTCGCCCTCGATGATCCGCGTTGCATCGAGCCCGTGCCGCTGCCCCCGGAAACGCCGGAATTATTCGCGTTTTGACCGGATTCAAAAAAGTTGCGCGCCCCGGTTGACATCGCGCGGAATTGTGCTCAGGCTGCATCCCAGTTCTTTGGCAGTCCCAGCGAGGGCGCAAACGGAAGTCCGTGAAAACCGGACGCGGTCGCGCCGCTGTAACCAGCTACAAATCCCCAATTGAGCCACTGGGGGGAAGGTAATCAGTAATCAGTGATCAGTAACCAGTGACCGGGAAATCCGGTCACCGATTACCAGATACTGGACACCGGTTGCCGCACCCCGGGAAGGCGGGGAGGAGGTCTGACGCTGGGAGCCAGAAGACGAGTGTCCTCGCCTGTCCAAGTCTCTTTCGCGAGGGAAGGGATAAGCGTCGGCTTTCGCCTCCGTTTCTCCCTTTGGGAAGAGCGGAGGCGTTTCGTTTTCGCCGTCCACCTTGCGAGCTACCGAAAGCTCCCGCACGAGGAGTGGAAAGGCGAAGATGAAGCACGCAGTGGTTGGAGTGGTACTGATGGGCGTCCTGGCCAATGTGCCGGCACGGGCCGAGTGGCAAAACCTGTGGACCGACGATTTTTCGTCACCGCCTACGGCCTGGACCTACACCGGCGTTCTCAACGCGACGAACGCGGAACTCTTCCGCTACGACGCCGACAACCAGCGCATCGCCGCGGAGTGGGACCAGTCGAATTATTTTGCCGGCTGGCCCAATGATCCCTACGTCATTTCCAACTCCTGGTTCAGCCGCCCGCTGCCGCAGCCGCTTACGCACCGGCACAGCTTCCGCCTCCGCGCCACGCTGCGCATTGACGCGGGGTCCATCCCGGACACGACGGAGTTCCACCAGATTGCGGTGATCGGCCTCTACGGCCTGACCAACATGGGGCCGGACCGCACCTTGTCCGATGATTTTTCCGGCAATAACTCGCTATTGAAAAATGCGAGCGACGCGGTGGAGTTTAATTATTTCATCAACAACTACGAAGACCCTGAATGGGGAAATTTCTACCCGAACATTTCCGCCCTGATTGCCGGCCATGTCACTGATGAGTCGGACTTCGTTTACATAACCGGAAATGGTGGAGATGTGGGATGGTTCAACAATACCGATATGGGGGCGAGCACCTATCTGCCGACAGAAACTGACTTGTATTTGGACGTCGCATATTTCGGCGACGTCGGCCTGGCGCGCCGCCGCCTGTTCGTCGCGCTGTACACCGATGCCGCGCGCACGAATGTCGTCGAGGTGAATGGCGTGCCGATGTACTACTGGACCCAGCCGCTGCCGGAGGGCGAGTCCTTCGAACTGACGCACGCGGCCCTTCTGAATTACTCGGCGGCGGTCTGGTTCGGACCGAGCGCAAAGGGATCAGGCGCGTGGGACGACGTTGCCGTGGACCTGTTCGACGGCCAGTTGCTCCACAACCCGATCGACGGCGGCGACGTTGTGCTGTCGTGGACCGCCGTCAGCGGCGCGACGTACGCCGTGGTGTCCACGCCGGACCTGATGGCGGGGCCGTTCACCACGCAGGCGCTCGTGGCGGCGGACGGCGGGTTCGCCGCGTGGACCAACGCGCCGCTGGCGACGACGGAATTTTGGTTCGTGAAACCGATGGACCCGTGAAGAAATCCGGCTTCAACCTGATCGAGTTGCTTTCCGTGATGGGCGTGCTGGCCATCGCCGGCACGCTCACTTTCCCCGCATGGCGCGATGCATTGGCCGCGTCGCGCCGTGCGGCGTGCGCGAGCAATTTGCGGCAGATGGCCACGGCGTACCTGGGCTACATGATCGACCACGACGGTGCGTTGTTCCCGTACATGACGCAGGAGGGCGGAGACCGCATTTGGTTTTGGGGCCGCGAAATTGGCAACGCCGCGGAGGGGCAGCGCGTCATCGATCGTACGCAGGCGCGTCTCGCCCCCTATCTCGGCGTGGCGACCGTCGAGACCTGCCGGGAATTCCCGTACCGCGCCACCTTCTACAAGCAGAAATTCGAGACCGCGACATACGGCTACGGGTTGAATCACTACCTGCTGCGCGGCATGCCCGCCAATAGTTCCGCCGGCATCGTCGCGTTTAACTCCATCACGCATCCCGCCTCGACCATCCTGTGGGGCGACGCCGCGCAGATCAACACCTGGCAGGCCCCGGCTTCCCCGCGCAACCCGATGCTGGAGGAGTGGTACTATCTCTCGCACTTCGAACCGACGTACCACTTCCGCCACGGCAGGCGGGTGCAGGTCGCCATGGCGGATGGCGGAGTGCGCCTGCTCGAACCGCACCGCCTGCTCCCCCAGTGCGACGGGCAGGTCGGCCATCTGGAGCCGCCGGGCCGGAACGACTACCTGCGCCCCTTGAAATGACGAAATTGTCCCGGAACCACTGCCGGTAGGGGCTCACGTGGATTTACACCTAGATATAGCTTGATCTCGCGCGGTAACGCTTTTAGAAACGGCTTCGCGATAAATTTATGTTTTTCCAGCCTCTTAACCGATTCAAATCCCAGGATTTCGCGTCAACATGGACACCCCACTGCTCAGCGAAAAAATTCAAATTGAACGAAAACAGTTCTTCTTCGATCTCAAGGAGAACCCACGGGGCCGTTTTTTGCGGATAACCGAGGATGTTGGGGGGCGGCGCGATACGATTATTATCCCGTCCACGGGACTGGAAGCGTTCCGGGACATGATTGAAGAGGTGATCCGCGCCAACGAGGCGTCGGCCGTCGCCGAGCCAGTGGCGGGCTGACGCGGTCTGTTCTATCCGCGCGGTGTCGGCATTCGTGTTGCAGCCGCGCTCGTTGAGCGCGGTGCCCCGCCGGTGAGTATCAACTGAGATGGCGGATGATGTGAACAAGGAGGAAGGGGAGGTTTTGGACCCCCCGGATGTCGAACTCGTGGCCCGCGCGCGGGACGGGGATTATTCCGCCTACGAGGAACTCGTCCGCCGTTACCAGCGCCGCGTCTACGCCCTGGTCTACAACATGACCAGCCACAAGCAGGACGCCGAGGACATGGTCCAGGACGTCTTCGTGAAGGCCTACCGCTCGCTGCACGGCTTCAAGGGCGACTCCTCGTTCTACACCTGGATCTATCGTATCGCCGTCAACCGCACCATCAACTTCCTCAAGAAACGCAAGCGCAAGGCGGGCGACGTCAGCCTCGACGACGTCGACCAGGCCATCGAGCGCGACCCGGATTACGTCGAGCTGCGCGCCCGCGAATCGCCCGTGCGCGACATGACGCTCAACGAACTGCAAAAAAAGTTGAACGCCGCGCTGCAGACCCTGTCAGAGAAACACAGAACGGTTGTGGTGCTGCACGATATCCAAGGCCTGCCGCACGAGGAAATCGCCAGCATCACCAACAGTTCCGTGGGAACCGTCAGGTCGCGCTTGTTTTATGCGCGACAGCATTTGCAGAGGGAACTAGCCGAGTACGCGCCATGACGACGAGCAACAACCAAACGCCGGGCAACGGGAAGGACGATTTCGTGCAGCGCCTCCTCGCACTAAAGCGCCACGAGCAGCCCGACCCGTATTTTGAAACCCGCTCGCTCGCCCGTCTGCGCGACGAGTTGCGCGATACCGCGCCCGGAGCGTCCTGGGCGTCGCGCCTGTGGGAAGCATTCACCGGCTCGCCGGTCCCGCTGCTGCGTGTCGCCGCGGTGTGTGTGATCGCCGTGCTGGCCGTAAATTTGTGGACGCTGAATTCGACCACCGAGCAAGCCGCGCCCGCCAGCGCGCCGGTGATGGTTGAACTGACCCCCGAACCGGTCACCGCGGAACCCGTCATGCTCGCCTCGACCAACGACTCCACCGACCTCTATCGCAAACCCGTTTTCGTGTTTGAGTATCCGTCCAACCGCCAACCGATGCGGTCGCTCCAGATGGGGCCGTCCTCGGTTCCGGTGCGATACGACTATTAGGCTCGCCGGCCTCCGTTGGCTCCTTCCCCCCCCCCAAGCCCCCCCAAAGCAGCGGAGGCCGGCAGCCTTAAATTTCGCCCCCAGCGGGCAAGCCCGCCGGGCGGCAAGTCGCTTTTACAGACGTTGTAAGTCCCCAAAAAAGGAATTACAGACGTTGTAAATTCCTCCCTGACACCTGAAACCCGACACCTTCCTTCCCCTCGCAACCTCTTCCCCCTTGCCACCTGCGCGCGGCCCGGCTACACCAGCGCGCGCATGAGCACACTTGCTTCGCATCCGCTGATTATCCTGCTGGGCACCCAGTTGCTGTTCACGACGTCCGACTTCATGGGCCGCTATTACATGAAGAAATACGGCTTCGACGTGTCGATGTTGGCGACGCCGTGGTTCTGGATCTTCCAGGCGATTCGTCAGGTGGCGCTCTTTGGGCAGCTCTACGTCTTCGCGAACATCCCGCTGGGAAAGACGATGGCGCTGTTCGGCGCAACGTCGATCATCCTGAGCAACGTGCTGGGAATTCTCTTCCTGCGCGAGATGCTTTCGCCGACGGCCTACATCGGCGTCGGCCTCGCCGTCGCGGCGATCCTCGTCATGGCGTTCCGCTGAGCGGATTTTCACCACGGAGACACGGAGACGCGGAGCGGGAAACGGGTTATGGGTCGGTCGCCACCGGCACCGGTGTAACCGGCTCGACGTAATCGGTCTCGGCCTCCGCCTCGGTCTCAGCCTCGATTTGGTCCTCGGTCGCCGCCCCGTCCTCTCGCAAATAATTCTTCCGCGTGCGGTCCTCGACATTGCGGACGCGCAGTACGGTTTTGGAGCGGGCGGGCAGGCTGGTGAGTTCGATGTCCTTGATGACCCAGCGGTCGTTGATTTTTTTGAAGCTCTTTACGTCCATGCGCCGCATCGGCTTGTCGTCGTGACCGTAGGCTTCGGCTTTCAGCATGATCCGGATGCGCGGGTCGATCCAGAGGCGTACGCCGGAGCAACCGGAAAAGGCGTCGGGCGCGGGAATGTCGATGACCCAGCAGGAGCGACCGCGCACGTCCTCGCGCCCCTTGGTCGTTGCGTCGGGCCACCAGAGGAAGGAGAGGCTGAGGTCCATCCAACTGATGTCGGTTCCCGGGATGGACGCGACGAGGTCGGGGAGGGGTGCGGCTTGCAGCGGATTGCCCTCAAAGTAGCGATAGTCGGGACGTCGCGGCTGTTCCCACGTGATGGCGAGATGGCTGTGCGCGCCGCCAAACGCGTCGCGCAACGTGTAGCGCGCGGTGGGCGGCTGCGCCTGCCAATCGAGCAGCATTTCGACGCCTTTGCGAACATCCTTTGCATCGTCGCGCGCGCGGGCGGTCAGGTCGCCGGTGATGCGCAGCGGGATGTCGGGCAGCGCGAGGATGACCTCGTTCAGCATTTCGCGCGCGGGCGGAAATTCCGGGATGCGCTGGGCGAATGCGGGGGGGATGACCGATGCGAGGGTGAAAAGGAGCACGAGTGTCGGCAGGCGACACACTCCGCGATCAATGCGCGCGGCTACAGGACGTGGGGCGCGGGTGTTCATTTCCGCCGCGCCTTTTTCGCCGGGGTCGCGCCGTTGAGGAGGACGCGCAGGGCGCTGTCGGCGTTTTGCACGTAACGGAAGGTAATTTTCTTGCGCACCTCGGCGGGCACATCGTCGAGATGGCGCCGGTTGCTGGCGGGCATGACGATGGTGGTGATGCCCGCGCGGCTCGCCGCGAGCACCTTCTCCTTGATGCCGCCGACGGGCATGATGCGGCCGCGCAGCGTGATCTCGCCGGTCATCGCGATGTGCGACGGGACCGGCTTGCCGGTCACGAGCGAGACGAGTGCGGCGAGCATGGCGACGCCCGCGGAGGGGCCGTCCTTCGGGATGGCGCCGGCGGGGACGTGGATGTGGAAGTCCGACTCGTCGGCGAATTTGGGATCGAGCTTCCAGTCCGCCGCGTGGGCGCGCACGTAGCTCAGGGCGGCGCGCGCGGATTCCTTCATCACGTCGCCGAGTGAGCCGGTGAGGATGAGGTTGCCCTTGCCGGGCATGCGCGTGGCCTCAATGAATAGAATGTCGCCGCCGGTGGAGGTCCACGCGAGGCCGGTGACGACGCCGGGCACGGTGCGTTTTTCGGCCGTCTCCGAGTCGAACCGCACCGGACCGAGCCAGTCGCGCAGCATTTCGGGTTTTACCGTGACGGCGCGCGCCTTGCCTTCGGCGATGCGGCGCGCGGCTTTGCGGCAGAGGCCCGCGAGTTCGCGGTCGAGATTGCGCACGCCCGCCTCGCGGGTGTAGTCGGCGATGACTTTTTCAACCGTCGCGCGGGGCAGGGTGATCTGTTTCTTCTTCAGGCCGTGGTTGTCGACCTGGCGCGGCACGAGGTGCTTCGTCGCGATGAAGAGCTTCTCCTGCTGCGTGTAGCCGGGCAGTTCGATCAGTTCCATGCGGTCGCGCAGCGGCGCGGGCATGGTGTCGATGATGTTGCCGGTGGCGATGAAGAGAACCTGCGAGAGGTCGAACGGCACGTCGAGGTAGTGGTCCGTGAAGGAGTTGTTCTGCGCCGGGTCGAGCACCTCCAGCATCGCGGACGCGGGGTCGCCGCGGAAATCCGCGCCGAGCTTGTCGATCTCGTCCAGCATGAAGACCGGGTTGCGTGAGCCGGCCTTGCGCAGGCTCTGGATGATCCGGCCGGGCAGCGCGCCGATGTAGGTGCGGCGGTGGCCGCGGATTTCCGCCTCGTCGCGCATGCCGCCGAGCGAGACGCGGATGAAGGCGCGGCCGAGCGCGCGCGCGATGGACTGGCCGAGCGAGGTCTTGCCGACGCCGGGCGGGCCGACGAAGCAGAGGATCGGCCCCTTCATGTCGCGCTTCAGCTTGAGCACGGAGAGGTATTCGAGGATGCGGTCCTTGACCTTCTTGAGGTTGTAGTGGTCCTCGTCGAGGATGCGCGCGGCGCGGGCGATGTCGAGGTGGTCCTCGGTGGTGACGGCCCACGGCAACTCGCAGAGGATGTCGAGATAGGTGCGGATCACGCCGTGTTCCGGGGAGGCGGGCGGGATCGCTCCGAGGCGCGCCATCTCCTTGCGTGCGACCTTTTCGACTTCGGCGGGCATCTTTGCCTTCGCGATCTTTTCCTCCAGCTCGTTCGCGTCGAGCTGTTGCTGGTCCGACTCGCCGAGTTCCTTCTTGATGGCTTTAATTTGCTCGCGAAGGAAAAAGTCGCGCTGCGTTTTGGAGAACGTCTGGCTGACCTGCGATTGGATTTCGTTGCCGACGCGCAGGACTTCGCGCTCGCGGTTGAGGAGCGGCGCGAGTTTCTTTAGGCGCTCCTGCGGGCGGTTTTCGTCGAGCAGGGCCTGCCGGTCCTCCAGCGTCAGGTTGAGGTTCGCGGCGATCAGGTCGGAGAGGCGGCCGGGCTCCTCAATGTTGACGACGGCGATTTTGAGTTCGTCGGGCAGCGTGGGGGACATCGTGATGACGTCCTGGAAAAGCGTTGAGGCGTTGCGCGCGAGCGCGGCGATTTCAATCGACTCCTCCACGGCGTCCGGGCGCAGCGTGTAGCGGGAGCGCAGATAGGACCCGTCCTCGCCATTGCCGGTGAAGCGGCAGCGGGTGACGCCCTGGACGAGGACGCGGACGGTGTCGTCGGGAAAGCGCAGCATCTTGAGCAGGCGGCATACGCAGCCGTTCGGCATCAGGTCTTCCAGCCCGACCTTGTCGTCCGACGTGGAGCGGTTCTTTTGCAGCGTGCAGATCAGGAATCGTCCGGTGGTGCCGGCGTCTTCGACCAGCTTGATGGAGCGCTGTGTATTGACGACCAGCGGTGCGATCATGCCGGGGAATACGACGAGGTCGCTGAGCGGCAGCACGGGCAGGATGTCGGGCAGCGCGTCCTCGTCGTGCTCGATCGAGGCCACGATGGCGCTCCCGGGTTTCGCGCGGGCTTTCGACGGCTTGGTGGTCGGTTCGTCGGCCATGGTCAGGATCCTACCTGGATGTGGACGTGGGTGGGGCGCGGTGTGGTCGCGCGCGGGAGGTTGATGGTGAGGACGCCGAGCTGCATGGCGGCGCCGGCGTGGTCGCCGTCGATCGCGAAGGGCAGCGGGAGAACGCGCTCAAAGGGGCCATAGTCCATTTCCATCTGGCGGAAGCGATAGCCCGCCGCCGTGGCGCTGTTCTGCGGGTCGCGCCGTATGCCGCGGATGACGAGGACCTGGTCGTCGAGCTGGATTTCGATGGCGTCCAGCGGCACGCCGGCGAGCTCGACGCGGACGAGCAAGCCGTTCGGGCCCTCGAATACATCGGTGTTCGGCGACCACGCGGGGCCGCCGGGCGGCGGCTGGCGGGCATCATCCATCCCGGCGAGCTTTCGCTGCAACTGGGTCCACTGGAATATAAAACTGCGCTGCATGGCGAGGACATAGATTAGGTCAAAATCGGCAATTCGCAATTGGCAATTGGCAATTCGACCGTATCTTTACTTCCATGAAACTACTGAAATTTATCGGGGTGTTCGTGCTCGTCGTCCTGGTGGTCGGGTTGCTGGCCCGGAACCAGCTCATCAAGATGGAGGCGCGCCGCCTGATCGCGCAGCAGACCGGCTTCGGCCTGGAGATCGGCTCGCTGAAGACGCACCTGTGGTCGACCCGGGTCGAGTTGGAAAATGTGGTGGTCCGCAATCCACCGGATTTCCCGGAGTCGACGGCGTTTGAAATTCGCCGCGTGTGGGTGGATGTCGACCCGTGGGCGTTGTTCCGGCGCGAGACGCATCTGACGGAGATGGTGCTGGATGTGCCGCGCGTGGTGGTCGTGCGCAATGAGAAGGGGGATACGAATCTGAAGCGGCTTTCCGCCGCCTCGCGACCGGCCTCCGGTGGGACGCCGTCCGCACCCGCGCCGCAGCCACGGAAGCCGGAGGGCGACGCGAAACCAGTCCCCGGTCCAACCCCGAAGGAATCCAAGCCCGAGCGGCCTTTCCTGATCGACCGAATGCGCCTGAAAATCGGCACGGTGGAATACCACGACTATCGTGCACCGGACGCGCCTGCCGTGACGAAGCTCAACTTGAACGTGGACCGCGAGCACCGGGACCTGCGGTCCACCGCGGACATCGGCAACCTGCTCATCGCCGGCGTGATGGAAAGCGCCGCCACGCAACTCTTCGGCGATGTCGGTCGTTCGCTGCAAAAAGTCGCGGAAGATGAACAGCTCCGTGCCGAAGTGAAGAAGATTGGCAAAGACCTCAAGCGCGCGTTCAAGGGGCTGCTGCAGGAGCCGGCGGCGGAGGAGTAGCGGGGAACGGGGGGAGCGCCATTGACAGTGGTGGCGGCTGTGCTACGTTGTAACACATATGACGACGCTCACCATCAGGATTCCGGATACGCTTCGCAAGGAACTGAAAACGCTGAGCCGAAGCGAGAACAAGGCCATGAGCGACATTGTGCGTGAATCGATCCGGCGCCATGTGGCGCTTCAGCGATTCCGGTCGCTGCGAAGCCGTGTTTTACCCTTCGCGGAGGCGCAGGGCATCTTGACGGACGAGGACGTGTTCCGGGCCCTCAAATGAGGGTGGTTCTTGACGCGAACGTGCTGATTGCGGCCTATGCCGCGCGCGGGCTGTGCGAGGCCATCGTTGAATTGTGCATCGCCAACGATGACATCATCCTCACGGCGGACATCCTTGCCGATGTGAGGGAGAAGCTCACCAAGCGAATCAAGTTGCCTGCGGAAGCCGCCGGCAAGATCGAGTCGTTCCTCAAGAACAACGCTGAACTGGTAACTCCCGCTGAAGTGGATCCGACGGTGTGTCGGGACGTTGACGATATCGATGTGCTCGGCGCCGCCAGGGCGGCGGAGGCCGATTTTATCATCACCGGTGACGACGACCTGCTGGTTCTGGGTGAATTTTTCGGGACAAAAATTGTCTCACCCCGCCAATACTGGGAGGCATTCAGCAGGCGGAAATAGAAAACGAGCCCACGCGAAATCCAGAATCAGCGCCGCATCAAATCCTTCTTCAGGTCGCGGGGGGGGCGCAGGCGCGCGGCGATGATGCCGGCGAGGGCGAGGGCGGCGATGAGGCCGATCGCGATTTTCCAGCCGCCGCCGGATTTCGTCGCCACTTCTTCCCCGACGGGTGCGGTGGGTTCCGGCGCGGGGGTGGGCGGTGGTTCAACGACGGGCGGCGGGGGCGGGGGGCGCGGCACGGCGAGGAAGCCGGCGGCGAGCAGCTCCTTTGTCTTTTCATCGCGCAGCAGGCGGTTCTCACTGCCGAGCACGGCGGCGATGATGCGTACGCCGTCGCGCTGCGCGGTGGCGAGAATCGAAAAGCCGCCGGCGCGGAAAAAGCCGGTCTTGAAGCCGTCCACGCCATCCACGACGCCGAGCAGGTTGTTGTGGTTCCGCATGATAAACGTGTCGTTGCGGAAGCCGCGTTCCTTGATGGACGTGTAGCGGAAGACGAGCGGGTGGCGGGCGAGTTCACGGCCGAGCAGGGCGAGGTCGCGCGCGGTGGTGACGTCGGGGTCCTTGTCGGCGCCGGGCGGCAGCCCGTGCTCGCTGATGAACCGGGTGTTCTTCATACCGAGCGCCTGCGCCTTGCGGTTCATCATCTGGATGAACGCGTCGCGCGAGCCGGCGACGTGTTGCGACAGCGCGACCGCGGCGTCGTTCGCGGATTGCACCATCAACGCGTCGAGCAGTTCGTCGATCGTGAAGATTTCGCCCTGTTTGAGGTACACCTGCGAGCCGCCCATTTTGGACGCTTCGGCGGAGACGGTGACGCGGTCGCCGAGTCGCACCGTGCCCGCGTCCACCTTCTCAATGACGAGCAGGAGCGTCATCAATTTCAGCACGCTCGCGGGGTAGCCGACCGCATCGGCGTTATCCTCGAAGATCACCGCGCCATCCGCGGCGTTGACGACGATGGCGCCGCGATAGGGCGTGGTGGCGAGTTGTTCGGTTTTTGCCGCGGCATTGTGCAGGCCAGCGATGCAGAGGACGGCGGACACGAGGAACGGAATGAAGCGCATGAGCGTCTCCCAACGAATGCCGCGTAACGTCCGGCAGGCGTCTCCTGCGGTCAAGCAAGATTCAGCCGCGGCAGGTTGAGGCGGCGGCGGGGCGTTTCGCCGGGCAGCAGGTCGCCTTTGCGGGCCGGGGCGACGTCGCGCGGGCTTTGCGGCGCGTGGGCAAGGAAGAGGGCCGGGCCGAGGGTGAGCTTGTGCTTGCCGTACCACTCGTTCACGGAGTCGATGACGCGGGCGGCGCGCTCGATGCGGTCGATGCGGACGCGGTCCTCGAAGAGGTCGTATTGCTCCTCGCGGTCCTCCTCGATTTCACCGAGCGCGACCATCGTGGTGCGGTATTCGACGTCCGCCTGGTAGAGCTGATCGAACAGCTCGCGCGCCAGCGGCGTCATCTCCTGCGGCGCGGCGGTGGCGCGGCTCAGGCGCGCCTCCAACGCGGCCTGCGCGAAGTCGCGGCGGCGCAGCGCGATGCAGAGCAGGCGCGCGCGCAGGCGGTGTCGCCGCAGCTTGATGCAGGCCGATTCGACGTTCCGCACGAGCTTGGCGTAGACGAATTCGCGGTCCGCGCTGGGCGCGGTGAAGGTCTTGCACTTGCTGATGGTGAGATAGGTGTTCTTTTCCTCCGGGTTGACCGCGTAGACGCTGCCCCCGCGCAGTTCGTGCCAGATTTCGCGGCCCAGTTTGCCGAGCAGGCGGCCGGCCCAGGGTTCGGGCCGCTGGACGAAGTCGTACGCCGTTTGCAGGCCGTGTTTCTGGAGCAGGTTCACCGTGTTTCGTCCGAAGCCCCAGACCTCCTCAAGCGGCGTGCGCTGGAGCAGGACGTGCAGGTGGAAGCCGGGCACCGCGGTGAATCCGTCCGGCTTGCGAAATTTCGAGCAGAGTTTGGCGAGGCCCTTGGAGAGACTCAGGCCGATGGAAACGGTGAGGTCGAGCTCGCGCTGGATTTCGGCCTTCATGCGGCGCGCGATCTCCGCGTAGGACGTGTGGTGCAGGCGGCGCAGGCCGGTGAGGTCGGCGAAGCCCTCGTCTATCGAATGCTCCTCCACCATCGGCGTGAAGCGGCGCATGATGTTGAACATGCGCTTGGAGTAGAGGCTGTAGGTCTCGTAGTCGCTCGGCAGCACCAGCAGGTCCGGACACATCCGCCGCGCCTCATGCAGCGCGATGCCGCGCTTGATGCCAAGCGCCTTCGCCTCGTAGCTCGCGCAGGCGATGATGCCGCGCTCCTGGCCCGTGACCATCGGCCGCCCCTTCCAGCCCGGATGCACGGACTGCTCGACCGACGTGAAGAACGCGTCGCCATCCACATGCACAATCGCACGCGGATAGGACCGCAAGGTGAGGGGTTGGATAACTGAACACATGTTCAGTTATAGGAGTACACCCCGCGGGCGGATTGTGCAAGCGGGGTCGCGCGAGGTGGCGTGTGTGCCCCGGTAGCCGAAGGAACTTTCGCTCCTGCGGGACAAGCCCGCAGGGGGCGAAGGAAAGCTGCGCTGCGGACGTGCGGCCCGCAGGGGGCGAAGGAAAACGGGGGCGAAGGAAAACGGCTTGGCTGCGCAGCCCGCAGGGGGCGGACGAAAGCCCGTGAATTTCGCGCGATCAGCCCCCGCCACAGCAGGCGGGGGGTGCGGCGGGGTCCGTGCCGGCGGGGAGGTGCGGGCTGAGGTAGGGAATGCCGAGGTCGAGGCCGCGCAGGATGAAGAGGGCGGCGAGCAGGATCAGGCCGGCGGGGATCAGCCACTGGAAATGTCCGCGCAGGCGCGTTTGCAGACTGGGCCCCGCGAGGGCCACGGCGAGCAGGAGCGGCGCGGTGCCCAATCCGAAGATCAGCATAAACAGCGCGCCATGAGCGGCCGTGCCGGTCGCCGTCGCGCCCGCGAGCGCGACATAGACCAAGCCGCAGGGCAGCAGCCCGTTGAGCAGGCCGATCGTGAACAGGCCGCGCGATGAGCCGAGCCCGAGCCGCCGCGCGAGCGCGCGCTGCACCGGCGCCACGGCTTTCATCAGCAGGGCGTCGACGTTCCAGCGTCCGCGGCCGAGTCCGCGCGCCGCCAGATAAAGCAGTATCGCCGCGCCGCAGGCAATGGAGAGGCCTTGTTGGAAGCCCGCGAGTTGCAGCGAGCGCCCGAGCATCCCGAAAATTGCGCCGAGCACGGCATAGGTGACCGCGCGGCCGAGGTTGTAGAGCAGCCGCCCGGCGATAAACGCGGGCCGCCCGCCCGCCGCCGCGCGCGGCAGCGCCAGCGCAATCGGCCCGCACATGCCGACGCAGTGCAGACTGCCCGCCAGTCCCAGCGTCAGCGCGCTTGCCCAAATGAACATGCGCCCAGATTAGCATCAAAACGTATCGACAAAACGAGATTCTTTGCTCAAACTTCCGGCGTTGAAGCTGTTATGTCATTCACCTGTTCGGTGGGGGACAAGGCTCCGGGGTGCGAGCGAAGAGGCTTCATTTCGGCAATCCGCCTTAATCGTTTCCGTCGAAACGTTTGTGCGAAAACGCGGCGTCCGGGTGTTCACTTTTGTGCGGCGGTGCGCGTTTTCGCTTCGCGCTTTTGCGCAGGAAATTGGCGATTTCGCCCATTTCCGGCCATTGTCGCCCGCATTCGTCACATTCGGCACAAAAACCACCGGGTTGGCACAACTCCTGCATTCTTCTTTGCCACGTGGTGTGAAGCTGTTGCAGAGGTGAGGGGATTCCAAGTTGCTGACGATTGAGAACATTCTTGCGGAAATGGATCGGTTGGGGGCGTCGGATGTGATTGTGACGGCCGGTACGCCGCCGCAATTGCGCGTGCTGGGCTCGCTGCAGCCGATGGGCGACGCGCCGTTGACGGCCGCCGATACGGAGCGGATCTGCCTGTCCATGCTGACGCCTGAGCAAGCCACTGAGCTGCGGACAAACCGGAGTTTGGATCTCTCGCGCTCATTCCCGAATCTGCCGCGATTCCGCTTTAATCTCTTTCACCAGCGGGACGCGATGGGCCTCGTCGCCCGCTTGATCGCCTCGCGTATCCCGTCGTTCGATGAACTCGGCCTGCCCCCGGTCATCCGCGACATGGCGTTGCGCCCGCACGGGCTGATCCTCGTCACCGGGCCCGCGGGCAGCGGCAAATCGACCACGCTCGCGGCGATGATCGACTACGTCAACGAACGGCGCGGCTCGCACATCGTCTGTATCGAGGACCCGATCGAATTCCTGCACCACCACAAACGAAGCGTCGTCGAACAGCGCGAGGTGGGGCAGGACGCGCACTCGTTTTCCGGGGCGCTGCGCGACGTGTTCCGCCAGTCCCCCGACATCATCATGATCGGTGAAATGCGCGACCTGGAGACGATGCAGCTCGCGTTGACCCTCGCGGAGACGGGGCACCTCATTCTCGCCACGCTGCACACGCAGGACACCGTGCATGCGATCAACCGCATGGTCGACGTCTTCCCGCCCGCCCAGCAGCAGCAGGTTTATACGCAGCTTTCGATGGTGCTTTCGGCTGTCATCACACAGGCGCTGCTGGTATCCTCCGATGGTCGGCGCAGATTGCTGGCGTACGAAGTGATGAACGTGACGCCCGCCATCCGGAACCTGATCCGCGAGATGCAACTGCAGCAGATCCACGCGGTGATCCAGACCGGGCGCGCGGACCACATGATCACGATGAATGACACGTTAAAACAATTGGTACAGGACGGGCACATCACGTCCGATGTCGCGATGGCCCGCTCGCCCCGCCCGAAAGAACTCGCCCGCATGCTGGAACACGTTCCGCGTCAAGGAGGTCCTCGTCGATGAAAAGCAAATATGGCATATCCTGGCTGCTGCTGTTGGGTCTGGTCCTGCTCGGCGCCACGCTGAAGGATCCCTCCGCCGCGTCCGCCCAGCAACAGGGCGCGCCGCCGGTTGTCTCGGCGAACGAACCGATTGTCACCCCGCCACCCGCCGGCGTGGCCGCGGACGGCACACAAACGCTGGTGACGCTGAACGTCGAGGACACCCTTGTCTCGCAAATTCTCAACGCGTTCTCGCGCCAGACCGGGCGCAGCATCGTCATCGGCCCTGAAATCACGGGCCGCACCACCGTGCGCCTGACGAACGTGCCGTGGGAACAGGCGCTCGACTCCGTGCTCAAGCCATTTGGCTACGGTTATTTCCAGGACGGCGACACGACGGTCGTCACCGGCGTGGATCCGCTCCGTTCCCGCGTCATCACGTTGCGATATCTCGACGCCTCGGACGTGGAGCCCGTGATCGGTGTATTCCTGTCGCCGCGCGGCAAGATCGTTCGCGTCGCGAACCTCGGCCAGAGCTGGGGTTCCACGGCATCGCAAAGCGAATCCGTGGCGGGCGGCGAGGGGATGGGCAAGCGCGCCCGCATGCAGGAGGACCCGAAAATCTCGCGCTCCAAAACGCTGGTCATCACCGACACGCCCGAGGTGCTTCAGCAGATTACCGCGTTCCTCGACAAGGTGGACGTGCCGCCCGCACAAATCCTGATTGAGGCGCGCTTCCTCGAGCTGAACCCGCGTGTCCTCCGCGATATCGGCGTGGAATTCGGCACCAGCGGCGGGTTCAAGAGCGGCTCGCACACCTACGGCTACAGCGGCAATCAGTCCGGCAGCGCGGTCGCCCCCGGCAACTTCAACGCGTTCAGTACGCCTACACTTTCCGCCAACGAGCCGTTCAACGCCGGCATCAGCCTCGCCTTCCAGCGCCTGACCTCGGTGCAGTACGAGTTGTTGTTCCACGCGCTGCAGGAGGACGCATCGGCCAACGTGCTGTCCGCGCCGCGCATCCTGACGTTGAACAACCAGGAGGCCGTGATCATTGTCGGAACGAAATTCCCGATCATCAATTCGGACGCCTCCTCCGCGGCCTCCGGCGGCGCGGCGACCATCACCACCTCACTGCGCGGCTACGAGGACATCGGCATCCAGTTGAACGTGCTGCCGCAGATCAGCGACGGGAACATGATCAGCATGATCGTACGCCCGTCCGTGCGCGAGTTGATCGGCACCCGCTCCGGCAAGACGGTGTCGGGGGAAGTCACGGCGCTCACGGAATATCCCGTCATTTCCACGCGCGAGGCGGAGACGCAGGTCGTGCTGCCGGACGGCCAGACCATCGTCATCGGCGGCCTGCTCAAGGACCGCCAGAGCAAGACGACGCTCAAGGTGCCGTTTCTGGGCAGCATCCCGTACCTGGGTTGGCTCTTCCGCCGCGAAACCGTGCAGAACGAAAAAATTGAGCTGCTGATTTTCGTGACGGCCAGCATCGTGCCGGCGGAAGGCTCCGAACTCACGCGCGCCGAGGTGGACAGCCTCGCGAAGCGGCCCGCGAACCTGCTTTCCGCGCCCGCAATCCTCGCCAACACCGCGGATGCCTCCCTCTCGCCCTATATTGAGCCCGGCCTGAGCGGCGTGTCGGCGAATGCGCCGATGCCGTCGGCCCCGGCGGACAAGCGCTGAATGGACGACTGACGAGCACGAAACCATGAAAGCCCTTCGCCTAGGTGATCTCCTCGTGGAGGCCGGCAAATTGACGCCGGCCCAGCTCGAGGACGCGATGCGGCGGCCCGAATCGGCGGGCCGTCCGCTCGGCGAGGTCCTGCGCGAGCTCGGTTACATCGACGACGACGACATCGCGCGCTCACTCGCGAAGCAGCTCGACATCCCGTTCCAGGAACTGCCCGACGAGTTGAAACTGGAAAAGGAGGAGGTCAAGCTGATCCCCGAAGCGGTCGCGCGGCGGTACGGCGTGATCGCCCTGCGGCGCGACGAATCCGATGTCGTGACGCTCGTCATGAAGGATCCGTTGGACCTGCATGCGCTCGATACGATCCGCTCCCTCACGTCGCTCGACATCACGAAGGCCGTCAGCACCGAGCGCCGCATCCTCGCCGTGATCGACCGCTCCTACATTGAGGAGGCGCACATCGAGCGCAACCTCCGCGAAATCGTGGACGCCGGCGCGGACGACATCGTCACCGGATTCGACGAGGCGGCGGCGGGCGGGGATGACCAGTTGCGTTTGCTGGCGAACGACGCGCCCGTGGTGCGCTTCGTCAACCTCTTGCTCCTACAGGCCGTGCGCGACCGCGCGAGCGACATCCACTTCGAGCCGCAGGAAAAGGACGTGCACGTGCGCATCCGCGTCGATGGCTCGCTGCGCGAGGTCACGCCGCCGCCCAAGGCGCTCTATGCGGGCGTCGTCACGCGCATCAAAATCCTGTCGAACATGGACATCTCGGAGCGCCGCCTGCCGCTCGACGGCCGGTTCAAGTTCTCCGTGCACGGGCGCATCATTGATGTGCGCGTGTCGTCGCTGCCCTGCGTGCACGGCGAGAAGATGGTGTTGCGCATCCTCGACCGCGACTCGCTGCTCGTCGATATGAAGGACGTCGGCTTCGAGCCCGACATGCTCGCGCGGTTCCAGCGTGTGCTCAAGCAGCCGCACGGCATCGTGCTGCTCACCGGCCCGACCGGCAGCGGCAAAACCTCCACGCTCTACAGCGCGCTGAGTTATTTGCGCGCGCCGGACGTGAACATCCAGACGGTGGAGGACCCGGTGGAATACCTCGTGCCGGGCATCAACCAGATGGCGATAAAATCCAACATCGGCCTCGATTTCGCCAACGCCCTCCGCGCGATCCTGCGCCAGGACCCCGACATCATCATGATCGGCGAAATCCGCGACGCGGAGACCGCGCAGATCGCGATGCGCGCCGCGCTGACGGGGCACCTCGTGTTGAGCACGCTGCACACCAACGATTCGCCCTCCGCGTTCTGGCGCCTGCGCGACATCGGCGTCGAGGCCTTCCTGATCGCCGCGACGATCTCCCTCGTGATTTCCCAGCGCCTCGTGCGCGTGATCTGCGAGCACTGCAAGGCGCCCGTCACGCCGTCGCTCGAGGACCTGCGCGTGGCGCGGCTGGTCGATCCGCATCCGGAGCAGTGGACCTTCATGCGGGGCGCCGGCTGCTTGAAGTGCCAGCACACCGGCTACCGCGGGCGCACCGCCATATTTGAATTCCTCGAAGTGAACGATCCCATCCGCGAAATGGTGCTCGATGGCACTGGCACCGTGGAGTTGCGAAACCGGGCGATTGCGATGGGGATGCAGACCCTGCTCGCGAACGGGTTGGACAAGGTGCGCCGCGGCATCACCACGATTGACGAGGTACTGGTCGCCGCGCCGGATTCCGAATTGAACGAAATTTCCGCCGGGAGCGCCGGATAGCCATGCCGATGTTCCAATACAGGGTGAAGACGCCGGAGGGCGAGATGGTGGACGCCGTGCTCGCCGCCGAGTCGCGCCAGGAGGCGCTTGCGCTCGTGCGCAAGCGCGTGCCCGGAGTGATCCTCCGCATGGAGGAGGAACTTCGTTCGGTCGGCGCCGGTCATGCGACCACGCTTCCGCCCGCGCGTCGGTTGCGCCTGCGCGGGGGGCGGATCAAGACGACCGATTTGACCACGCTGTTCCGCCAGATTTCCGTTTCCGTCAATGCCGGCGTATCCTTGCGCGAAGCGCTGGAGGCGATCCTCGAGGATTTGGAACACCAGCGCCTGCGCGTCGTCGTGCAGGCCATCTGCGACCGATTGCACGAGGGCAGTTCCTTCTCCCTTGCGCTGTCCGAACATCGTTCGATTTTCCCGCCCGTCTGCATCGCCCTCGTCCGCGCGGCGGAGGAGGCGGGCACGATGGCGGAGACGCTCGACGAGATGGCGACGACGATGGAGAAGAGCGACGCGCTGGCCCGCAAGATCAAGAGCATCATGGCCTACCCGATGTTCGTCGCGGGCTTCTTCGGCCTTGTCCTGCTCATCATGACGATTTTCATCCTGCCGCAATTCCAGGAGGTCTTCGACAACTGGAACGCGAAGCTGCCCACGCTGACGGTGGTCGTATTCGATCTCAACAAGTTCATCATCAAGCACGCCGTCATTGAGCTGGCGATCCTTTCCCTGTTGATCGGCGCCTTCCTCGTGTGGCGGCGAACGCCGGTCGGGCGCGCGCACCTGGACCGGTTCAAGCTGAACGCGCCGGCCATCGGGCCGGTCGTCATGCAAATCGGCGTGGCGCGGTTCTGCAAATATTTCGCGATGATGGTGCGCGGCGGCGTGCCGATCGCGGCCGCGATGGAAATCGCCGCGGAGGTCACCGGCAACCAGGTCCTGGAAAAAAATCTGCTCGCCGCCCGCGAAGAGATCCTGCTCGGGTCCGACATCGGGTCCGCGCTCGCGCGCCAGGGCGAGATTTTCCCGCGCCTGCTCGTCCGCATGATCAGCATCGGCGAATCCTCCGGCCGGCTGCCCGACACGCTCGACAAGGTGGCCGAGACCTACGAGAGCCGCGTGGAGGCCTCCATCGCGATCGCGACGTCGCTGCTCGAGCCCGTGATCATCGTGTTTTTCGGCGGATTAATCCTGGTCCTGGTGCTTGCGATCTATCTGCCGGTGTTTTCGACGGCATCCAGCGTGCAATGATCTGACGTGCGTTCCGGATGGTCCGGGCGCGCATAACAAGAAAGGGAAGAGTGAGGAAATGAGAGCGCTACTGACGAAAAAGAACAAGGCCGGCTTTACGCTGGTCGAATTGATGGTGGTCGCCATCATCGTGGCCATCCTGGCCGCGGTCGCGATCCCGTTGATGAGCGGCAACCGCCGTCGTGCGGCGGCCACCGAGGCCGAAGCCGCGTTGGGTACGGCTCGCAGCGCCTTGCGCGCGGTGCTGGCGGAACACGGCAACTACACGGCCAATGGCACGATTGCCGCGGGCGCGATTGCCGGGAATGTTCCGGGCATCATGGCCGGCGACCTCAACGGCACCTACTGGGCCGATGGCAACTACAGCATCAACTCCATCACGGCGAGCAGCTATGTGCTTCGCGCGACCGGCGGCACGGGCTTGGTTGCCGGTGTGACGATCGACCTGAACCAGGCGGGTGCCTTCACGCGCACGGGCCTGTGAGGTTGACGGAGCGTCATGGCATCGCCAGTTAATCCGGGTCACGTAGAGGACATCGTCGGGCTGGACTGGTCCGACGGCGAGATCACCGCTGCCCGGGTGGACGTGAGTCCACTCGGCGCGGTGAGTCTTCTCAACGTGGGTTGGGCGCGGACCGGCGTGGGCGCATCGGACGCCGCGTTGGCGGGCGCCATACGGGAGGTATGGCGCTCGGCGGGCATGCCATCGCACACGGTCGCGGTGTCGATCCGCAACCGATCCGTGGTGGTGCGTCCGTTCAGCTATCCGTCCTTGCGTTCGGAGGAGTTGCAGGCGGCGTTGCGCCTGGAGGCGGAGGAGAGCCTGCAACTTCCGCGGGAGGAAATCGCGGTGGACTGGCATCTGAACCACGCCCCGGTGCCCGGCGTGCCGGGCGAGGGCCAGTCCTACAGCGGCCTGCTGGTCGCCGCGCCACTCAAGGAGGTGGAACACCATCTCAGCATCCTGCGGATGGCCGGCCTGTATCCGGTCGTCATGGATCTGGGTGCGACGGCGGTGGGGAACCTGTATCGCACGATGCACCGCGAGCCGAAGGCGTGCGAGGACGCGTGCGTCCTGCACCTGACCCGCCAAAGCGCGGATATCGTCATGCTGTTTAACGGCGATGGTCTCTATGCGCGAACCCTGCATGCCCGCGGCGAGACGTGGGATGCATCGATTTCGACGCTGGTGGAAGGCCTGCAGGATGCGTTGAAATATTACGTGTTCAAGCTGCGCGGCCAGCCCGTGCGGCGGCTGGTGGTGACGGGGCATCTGCCCGGCCAATCCGATTTTCTGAACGTATTGCAGGCCAAAGCGGATGTCCCCGTCGAGCGCTGGGATCCGCTGGCGCACATCAAACCGGCGGGCGTCCGAGTGCGGTCTCGCCTGGCCGCCGGCGCGCCGCCGCCGCTGTCGATTTGCATGGGGCTCTCGCTCCGGAGGTACTCCAGTGATTGAGTACCGCATCAATTTGTTGCGCGGCCGGGTTCCCTCGCCGGAGATTCGCCGGAAGCGCTACTGGGTCATGCTGGCCTATCTCGCCGTGACCGGCGCGCTGCTGGTGCTTGTGCTGGGCTGGGGCACAAGCCGCTTGTTGCAGGCCCGCGAATGCCGCGTGCGCAGCGAAGCGCTCGAGGCGCAATTCCGCGCCCTGTATCCGGACGGCGACGGCATCCGCGAATACGCCGCCCTGTTGCGACGGCAAATGGCGGCGCAACAGGCATCCTTGCAGGCGCTCGATCGCCGGTACGCGACGCGGGTAAGCCCGGCGCCCATGGTGCAGGCGATGGCCTTCTCCCTGCCGCCCGGCGCGGTGCTGCGTTACTTCTCCGTCGACGGCAAGGACCGGCTCGCGACGTTTGAGATCCTGGTGATCGGTGGCCGTGCTGGAAAGCTCGGTGGCCCGACGGAGCTTATGGCGCAATGGGAAAAGAACCAGGACATATCGGCCCGCCTACAGAACATCACCTTCCTCGGCAGCCAGGTCGAAGGCGTCATGGCGCGCGATGACACCATCTGGCGGTTCCAGGCCGGGATCATCGGGAAAGGGGGCTGACATGGATGCCGGGAAATTCTTCCGCTCGCCGGTTTGCTTTTGGCTGTGGATCGCACTGCCCATCGCGTTGATGGTCCTCGCGACGGTGCCCACCGCCATTCACCTTGACCGCGCGACGCGTGGAATGAACGAGCGGGAGGCCTTGCTGGATCAACTTCCACTGGACAACCGGCGCGTGCGCACGACCTCCGAGTTGCTCGCCGCAACGACCCCGGTGTCCGCCCGCCACGCGGAGGCGGCGCAGGAGGCCACCCGTCGTATCGACGAATTCGCGGCGCGCGCGGGGCTGACGATCCGTACGCTCAAGGTTGCGGAAGGTCTGCAACAGGAGGGCGGTTTGCAGGTGGTGACCTTGCAGGTGCAAGTCCAGGGTTCGCTGCGCGGGATCGTCCAGTGGATGGATGAACTCCAGCGGCCCGGACTGCTGCTCGATTTCTCGGCCGGGAGTTTGAACGCGAGCAGCATCACGCCGGACGGTCCGGCGACGGGCGATTTTCGCCTCGCGCTTTGCCTGAGGTCCACATGAGCACAACCGTACCCTCCGCAGGCGCATCGAAATCCGCCCGGCAGGCGCCGCTACTCGCCGTCGGGCTGGCACTGGCCATCGGCGCGGTGATTTATTCGTGGCGCGCCTCCAATCCGTCGCCCGCGCATACCGTGCGCACGGATACGAGCACGGTGGCGGACGAGGCGGCTTCGGTGGCCCTTGACGATTTGGCCGCCTCCGTCCGCCAGCATGTGCAGGACGCGGCCACGCCGCTGGATACGAGCCAGTGGCCCACCCGCGTTGCGCCGCCGCCCGAGCCCGTGCAGAAAGAGGTTGTGATCTCCGCCGAAACGCGCACGCTGCGGCTAAAGGGCATTGCCCGCCACGGCAGTGATGCGGTGGCCTTCATCGAGGACTCCACGCTGGCGGTCGGCGAGTCCATTGCCGGTCACCGCGTGCTCGAAATCGGTGATGAACAGGTGGTGCTGGCCAACCCGGATGGGGAACGGGTGACGCTGCGGTTGTACGAAAAACGTTGATTGCGCATGAAAAAGGCGATTCCAGCGAAAGCCGGCACAACGCTGGTGGAAGTGGTCGTGGCCATCCTGCTGCTTTCCATCCTGGCCCTCGCCGGCGCCGCGAGCCTGAGTTGGTCGCGCAGCACCGTCGCCATTCAGAAGAGCCGTCGCATGGCCGTTGAAATCGCCAGCAGCCGTCTGGAGGAAATCCGCGCCGCGCCTTACACCGCCGTGCGGCCGGCGCTCAACAATTACACGACCTACTTTCTCAGTCGCACGACCGGGGTCTGGGTGGTGACCGCGGCCGATCCCGGGGAAACCGTCGAGGTCAACGGGCGCCCGCGCGCGATGCGGACGACCGTGCGCTATATCGACACCGACGGCGGCAGCTCCTCCTACGACGCGCTCCAGGTGTCGGTGCGCGTGGCGTACCACGGCTCGGCGAACAGCGTGGTCCAGTTCGATTCGGTCAAGGCGCCATGAACGCAAAATCGACAACGCGGGGATTCACGCTGGTTGAACTCCTCGCCGCGATCCTGGCCGGGGCGGTCATTGTGCTCGTCGCCGGGGCCATGCTCTGGCATTCCCAGACCGGGTTGCGCCGCCTGACGCAGGTTGTTGATGTGCATCGCGACATGCGGGCGGGCATGGACGCCCTCACGCGGATCACGCGGGCGGGAACCGGGTTCACCTTTACGACCGGTTTGGTGTATACCGTGACCTATACGAGCCGTCCCCCGGCCCGGATTTATGCCTCCACCAGCAATCTATTTTTTATCCCCAACCTCAACGCGCCGACTGTTCAGGAGCGACTGGCGAACGGAACGTTGAAGCAGTTTAATGTGACGGTGGCGACGAACCAGTCGGTGATTACACTGGTCCTGGAGTCGCCGTTGGAACGGATGAGCAACCGGGTGACGGTGGTGAGGCGAAATTGAAATGAGGGGCGGATTCCAGCGGCGTGCATCAGGCGACAAGCATCGCGAGGGCGCGGTATTGGGCGTCGTGCTGGTCATGGTGGTCATCATCAGCCTGGCCGGGGTGAGTCTCATGCGCGTGGCCTCCGCGGATGGCGAGGAGGCGGGCAAGAGCATCGCCAACCGGCGCGCGTTCTGGGCCGCCGAGGCGGGACTGGAGCGCGCAAAATCGCTCGCACAGAAACGGCGCCGTCCGTTTCCGCTGATCCAGGTTGGCGGCGTGACCATCCTGGGCTCGAACGTGCTGTCGGGCTCCATCGGCGACGCCACGTTTTCCGTCGACGTGATTGATGACCCCGCCTGGACGAACGCTTCCCAACGCGTTAAGAAATACCTCATCCGCTCGCGCGGCGTCGCTGGCGGACAAACGCAGGTGGTTTCCGTCCGGACGCAGATCGAATCCTTCGCGAGCTACATGCACGCCTCGAACATCGAACGCCATCCAACGCTGGGGAAAATCTATTTTGGGACCGGCGACGTGATTGACGGGCCGGTGTACGTGAATGACGAAATCAACCTGTGGGGTACGCCCGTTTTCAAGCAGATGGTGCGGTCGGCGTCCAATTCGATCGTGTATGCCGGCGGCGCCACCGATGCATCGTTTGAAGCCGGCTACCAGTTGAACGCGCCCGAGCTTGATTTTTCGGGCCAGTATTCATCCGATCACCTCCAATCGATCCGCACCGAGGCGCAAACGGGAGGTCTCTCGCTGACCGGCGCCTCAGCCGGTGATTACATGTTCGACTTCCTGCCGAATGGAACGGTCCGCTATCGGCGCACGACCGGCGGGCCGACCAATACGACGAGCCTCTCGACGTTGAATGGCGCGATTTACGTGGACGGCAACGTGTGGGTCAATGGCACGGTGAACGGCCAGGTCACCCTCGCCGCGCAGCAGTCCATCTATATCACGAACCAGGTCGTCTATGCCTCGGCCAGCGGCTCGAATCTCAACCCGTGGCATACCAATTTTAATCCGTACGCCGTAACCGACTCGCTGGGGCTGATGGCCTCCAACCAGGTGCAGATCGTCGGGACCAACTCCGTCACGATCCACGGCGCAATCCTGGTGACGGGCGAGGGCGGTGGATTCAACGCGACGAATTACAACGTGAAAATCAACACGCCAGCGCCCGCGATCAATTTGTATGGAAGCATGGCTCAATATCGCCGTGGCGTGGTGGGCCAATCCAACGGCAACGGCTTCCGCAAGAACTACAAATACGACGCGCGGTTTAACTTCGACGCGCCACCGATATTTCCCTATAGCGCCTACACCTATTGGGATTGGAAACAAGCCGCGAATTGATGTCGAGCCGCGCCCGCCGGGCGCGGCTCATGTAACCGAGGAGAACTGAAGATGAAGAAGAACTACCACGGAATTTGGATGATCGCCGCCTGCCTGTTGGCCGCCTCGTTGTTCACGACGGGGTGTGAATCGACGGAGACGGAAGATGCTGTGATTGTCATCACGAGCGATATCGACGAATCGAACGAAGTGCAGCTTGGGCAACTCACCTTCACGGCGTCCCTTGATACCTCAGTTACCAATATTGGAGAATCGCTTGTGCTGCCGCTGGAATGGAGTGTCGCGAAGGCAGGCTTGGGGCGAATTATTTCCACCGGGGGCGCTTCAGCGGTCTACGAAGCAACCGGACTTGGCGTGCAATCGATCCAAGTACGCGACCAGATCGGTCGAACCGGCGTCAAAGGATTCGTTCAAGTTGAGGTCAAGGAAGACGACGACGAGATTTAGCGAAAATCTCGAATTCGCTTTTCCCGAGGAGCGGAAATTCGGCAAATGGTCTTGAGCCAGAGTCTCCCCTGCCGGGGCTATTCCACGACGAACGCGAGGTTGGCGCGGTAGATCGCACCGGCTTGGTCCCATTGCAGGTGCGCGCGCCAGAGGCCGGGGGCGAGATCGTTCGCGGGCAGTCTGATGGCGTTCTCTTCACCGGTGATCACCGGCAGATCCTTGTCCAGCGCGGCGCGGGATGGGCGGTAGAGCTTCACCACCGCGTTGCTCGCCGCGTCGGGCAGGGCGATGTTGAACGCGCGGGCGCTCGCGTCATAGGCGAACGTGTGCCCGTCCTGGGCGGTTGCGCGCGCAATCTGCTCCATCTGCGCCTGGTAGTTCAGGTCCTGCTCGTAGTAGTCCTGCATCACCAGGTCCTGCCGGTGGCGCAAGGACCAGACGACGAAACTCGCCATGGCGATGGCGAAACAGCCGATGAAGATGCCGATGGCCCAGGGCCAGGGATTGCGCGTGCTTTTCATGGTAACTCTCCCTGACTAGCGTGGTGCGAAAAAATCTGTCCCGTCTTGCCCCTCACCCCCGCCCTCTCCCCATGGGAGAGGGTGTTGGTTCTCTCCCTCTCCCAAGATGGGAGAGGGTTGGGGTGAGGGTTGGGTTCAATGGGTGGCGCCTTCCGACCATTCATGTCGTGGGGCCGAGCAGGTTGGTTTTGAGGACGCGGAGGCGTTTGCCGTCTTCGTAGACGCCGATTTCGAGCGGGAGGTTTCCGTTGCGCAGCAGCGCGCGGGGCGCGGAGACGACGATGGCGGACTGGGCGAGGCTCTCGCGCGGGGCCTGGAGCGAGCCGCCTGCGATTTGCAGCGTCACGCCGTCCGGCGACTCCAGTCGCAATTCCACGGGGATGTCGCGCAGGGTCTTGTTCGCCACTTTCACGAGGTAGAGATTGCCGATCTCGCCCCCGGGCAGCTCCTGGAACAGCGTACCGGGCGCGCGCAGGATCTGGGTCTCCACGTTGGTGCGGGTGATCAGGATGCCCGCCAGCACGCCGGTCAGCCCCAGCAGGAGCACGGAATAGCCGATGATACGCGGGGTGAGGCGGAAGGGCAGCCCCTCGGTAATGTTGCGCTGCGAGGCGAATCGAATCAGTCCGCGCGGGAAGGACAGGCGGTCCATCACGTTGTCGCAGGCGTCGATGCAGGCGGTGCAGTTGACGCATTCCATCTGCGTGCCGTTCCGAATGTCGATGCCGGTGGGGCAAACGTCGACGCACATGCGGCAGTTGATGCAGTCGCCCACGCCGGCCGCGCGGCGGGCGTCGTAGGGCTGGGTTTTCTGGAAACGCTGCTGGGGCTCGCCGCGCCGGTGGTCGTAGGCGACGACGATCGAATGGTCGTCGAGCAGCACCGACTGGAACCGTCCGTAGGGGCAGATAAAGGTGCACGCCTGTTCGCGAAAACGCGCGAAGATGCCGTAAAAAAGCAGGGAAAACCCGATCATCGCACCGAGGCCCACAAGATGGTTGCGCGGGTCGTCGCTGACGATCCGCCAGAGTTCGTCGACGCCGATGATGTAGGCGAGCAGCAGATTGCCGACGAGAAACAAAAGGCCAAAGAAGATCGCGTGCTTGGCGCCCTTGCGGAGAATTTTGGAGGCGGTCCACGGGGCCGTGTCCAGCGCGCGCTGCTGGTGGGCGTCGCCCTCGATCCAATATTCGATTTTACGGAAGACCATCTCCATGAAGATGGTCTGCGGGCACAGCCAGCCGCACCAGATGCGCCCGAAGACGGCGGTGAACAGGACGATCATGATGAACAGCGCGAGCAGGAGCAGCGCGAAGATGTAGAAATCCTGCGGCCAGAACATCTGGCCGAAGAGCGCGAATTTGCGCGCCGGGATGTTCATCATCAGGAGCGGGATGCCGTTGATCTTGATGAAGGGGCCCGAGACGAGGATCGCGAGCAGGAGCCAGGTCACCCAGGTGCGCCATCGATAAAAGCGTCCCTCGGGCTTGCGCGGATAGATCCAAATGCGGTTGCCCTTTTTGTCCGCCGTTGGGATCGCGTCGCGGAAGTCAGTTTCAGGTTCGGGGGTGGGCTTCATCGTCCTCGGGACGAATGACGAATGCGGAGAAATGACGAATTGGTCATTCGGATTTCGTCATTCGGTCATTCATCCCTCCTTTTTGACCCCCTCCGGGGCCTTCGCCTGTAAAGGCGTGGTGCCGCGCAGCGTATAGATAAAGCTGGCGACGGCGTGGATGTCAGCCGGTCGGAGCTGGGTTTTCCACGCGATCATGCCTTTGGCGGGCACGCCTTCACGGATGACGTGCAACTCGTCGGCGAAGGTGGAGCCGTGGATGTAGTAGTCGTCGGTGAGGTTGGGGCCGATGCCGCCACCGCCGTCAGCCGCGTGGCAGACGACGCAATTTGCATTAAAAAGCGCCTTCCCCCGGGCCAGAACCTTCGGGTCCGTTGACGGCTCATTCTCGGATACGTCCGCGACCACGACGGCGCTTTCCACCGCGCCGCGCGCCCGTGCCATTTCGCGCTCGTACTGGGCGGCCTGTAGATCGCCCACATTGAAGACGTGGAAATAGAGCATGTAGATCACCGAGAAGATGATGGTGATGTTGAACAGCCAGACCCACCAGCGCGGCAGGCGGTTGTCGAGTTCACTGATGCCGTCCACCTCGTGGCCGGCCATGGGGTTTTCTTCATGACTCATGGCGGGGTTCTCCTTTGCGGGAAAGCGCATCGTCTTCAAGGGGCAGCCTGCTGTAGTGGTCCACCTGCTGGCGGCTCATGGTCATCGCCCAGATCGCATAGCCCGCGAACACGGCGACGAAGAGGACCAGGGCGATGACCGGATAGGCGGCGACGCCGCCGATATGTTCCAGGATGTTGCGGATCATGGCGCGCTCCCGGTGGCGAGGTCGGTGCGGATGTCCGTGCCGAGGCGTTGCAGGTAGGCGATGAGCGCGATGATTTCGCGATCCGGCTCGACGGGCACCTGGTTCTGCTTGAGGTCATCGGAGATGGCCTTCGCCTGTTTCTCCAATTCCTCCATGGCGATCTTTTCGTAGCCCGGCGGATAGGGCACGCCGAGTTTGCGCATCAGCTTGATCTTGGCCGCGGTGGTGCGGGCGTCGAGTTTGTCGCGCAGCAGCCACGGGTAGGGCGGCATCACCGAATCCGGCGAGGTGGAACGCGGATCTTCCATGTGCCGCGCGTGCCACGCATTGGGGTATTTGAGCCCGATGCGGTGCAGGTCGGGGCCGGTGCGCTTGGAGCCCCAGAGGAACGGGTGGTCGTACACGAACTCGCCCGCCTTGGAGTATTCGCCGTAACGCTCCGTTTCGGAGCGGAACGGGCGCACCAGTTGCGAATGGCAGCCGACGCAGCCCTCGCGAATGTAGATGTCGCGCCCGTGCAGTTCGAGCGGCGAGTAGGGGCGCACGGCGGCGATGGTGGGGATGTTCGTGCGGATGAGGAAGGTCGGCACGGCTTCGACGATGCCGCCGATGAGGATGGCGACCAGGGAGAGCACGGTGAAAATGAGCGGCTTGCGCTCCAGCCAACGGTGCCGGTACGGATGCTCATCCTGCTTCTTCTCGAGCGGGGGCATCGCGGCGACCTGCACCTCGACCTCCGCCGCGAACGTGCCCTGTTTCGCGGTGCGGATGAGGTTGTAGGCCATCAGCAGCGCGCCGATGAGGTAGAGGCCGCCGCCGATCGCGCGGAGGATGTACATCGGGATGAGCTGCAGCAGCGTTTCGAGGAAATTCGGATACTGCAGGAACCCGTCGGGCGTGAATTGCTTCCACATCAGGCCCTGCGTGACGCCGGTCCAGTAGATGGGCACGATGTAAATCATCATGCCGAGCAGGCCGATCCAGAAGTGCCAGGTCGCGAGCTTCGTCGACCACAGCTTCGTGTTGTACATGTTGGGGATCAGCCAGTAGAGCATGCCGAAGGTCAGGAAGCCGTTCCACCCGAGCGCGCCGGTGTGCACATGCGCGATGGTCCAGTCGGTGAAGTGCGAGAGGGCGTTGACGCTCTTGATCGAGAGGGTGGGGCCTTCGAGGGTCGCCATGCCGTAGGCCGTGATCGCAACGACGAGGAACTTCAGCACGGGGTCCTGCCTCACCTTGTCCCACGCGCCGCGCAGCGTGAGCAGGCCGTTCAGCATGCCGCCCCACGAGGGCGCGATGAGCATCAACGAGAAGACCATACCGAGCGATTGCGCCCAATCGGGGAGGGCGGAATAGAGCAGGTGGTGGGGGCCAGCCCAGATATAGATGAAAATCAGCGCCCAGAAGTGAATGATCGAAAGGCGGTACGAGAAAATCGGGCGGCCGGACGCCTTCGGGATGAAGTAGTACATCAGGCCGAGGTACGGCGTGGTGAGGAAGAACGCGACGGCGTTGTGGCCGTACCACCACTGCACCAGCGCGTCCTGCACGCCGGCGTAGATCGGATAGCTTTTGAGCCAGGTCAGCGGCAGTTCGAAGGAATTGACGATGTGCAGCACGGCCACGGTGACGACGGTGGATATGTAGAACCAGATGGCGACGTACATGTGCCGCTCGCGCCGCTTCGCGATCGTGCCGAAGAGGTTGATGGCGAAGACGACCCAGACGAGGGTGATCGCAATGTCGATGGGCCATTCGAGTTCGGCGTATTCCTTGCTGGTCGTGATGCCGAGCGGCAGCGTGACCGCGGCGGCGACGATGATGAGTTGCCAGCCCCAGAAGTGGATCCAGCTCAACAGGTCGTTGAACATCCGCGCTTTGCACAGCCGTTGCAGGGAGTAGTAGACGCCGGCGAAGATGCCGTTGCCCACGAAGGCGAAGATGACCGCGTTCGTGTGCAGCGGGCGCAGGCGTCCGAACGTCGTCCACGGCAGGCCGAGGTTGGCGGCCGGGATAAAAATCTGCAACGCGATGATCAGCCCCACCAGCATCCCCACCACGCCCCAGAGGACGGTGACGAAGGAAAAGGCGCGGACGATCCGGTTGTCATAGCGGATGGTTTCCGTGTTCATGCTTCCTCTTTCTTTTCAGGTTATGTGCCGTACGCGAAGATTCGGTCTCACTTTGCCCCTCACCCCTGCCCTCTCCCTGTGGGAGAGGGTGTTGGTTTCTCCCTCTCCCCGGGGGAGAGGGGTGGGGTGAGGGCTCCACTTGGCGGCACGATGTTCCGGTCAAAGCCACCGGCTGCTTTTTTTATCTGTCCATCTTCGCTTAACATGCGGAGCGGCGGTGTGCCGGTGTCGTCGAATTGGCCGCTGCGGACCGACCACAGGAATGCGCCAAGAAACAGCAGGGCGACCAGGAGGCTGGCCATCATCAGGAGAAAGAGCACGCTCATGCGGCATCCTCCCGGGGGGCGCCCCAACCGCTGCGGGCGGCGGCGTATCGCGTGGCCAGCAAGGCGAACGAAATGACGGTGAAGGAGCTGATCGGCATCAGGATGGCGGAGACGAGCGGGGAAAGGTGGCCGGTGGCGGCGAAGCTCAGGCCGGTCAGGTTGTAGCAGATCGAAATCACGAAACTGGCGTATACCACGCGGATCGCCTCGCGCGCAAATTTGAAGAGTTCGGGGAGGCGCGCGACCTGATCGGCCTCCAGGATGACGTCGCTGGCGGGCGAGAAGGAGGATGCCTGTTCGGTGACGGCGATGCCGGCATCGCTCTGGCGCAGCGCGCCCGCGTCGTTCAGGCCATCGCCGATCATGGCGACGCGATGGCCTTCCTGCTGCAGGGCGCGGACGGCTTCGAGTTTGTCGGAAGGCGTCTGGTTGAACCGCAGGTCGGCGTTGGGGCCGAGCCAGTTCGCGTAACGGTCCCGCTCCCCATCACTGTCGCCCGAAAGCAGGGCGATGCGGCGGTCGCGGCCCAGTTCGGCTGCAAGTTTCGAGACGTCGGTTCGTATGGCGGGTGCGGCGGTGAACCAGCCGCGGCAGCCGCCGTCGATTCCGATCCCGGCGGCGCCGGAGGGGAGATCGGCGGTGCGTGTGCATCCGTTTTCCGCCAGCCAGGCGGCGGAGCCGATGACGATGACGCGTCCGTCGATCGTGCCCCGGATGCCGCGGCCCTGCACCTCGGCAAAGCGCGTGACTGCGGGCGCGGCGGTGTCCGTTCCGGCGCCCGCGATGGCGCGGCTCAACGGATGGGTGGAGTGGGAGGCCAGCGCGCGCACGGCGCGCTCGTCCGCGGGCGCGAGCGGCGTTCCGACGTAATGCGCGACGGGGTGCGCATGGGTCAGCGTACCGGTCTTGTCCAGCACGATGGCGTCCGCGCGCGCGAGGGCTTCCACCGTGTCAGTGTTTTTCAGGAATACCCGGTGCCGGGCCAGGAGACGGACGGCCGCGCCCAGCGCGAAGGGCGCGGACAGGGCGAGGGCGCACGGGCAGGCGACGATGAGGATCGAGGCGAAGATGCGGGGCGCGTCCGCTGGCGCGTTGAACACCCACCATCCCGTCGCGGCGAGCGCGAAGAGTAGGACGCCCACGGTGAATGCGCGACCCGCGCGGTTGGTCATGTTGTTCAGGCTGAAATCGCGCGGCTTGCGGAAGGCCTCATGGTCCCAGAGGGAGGCCATGTAGCTGCGGGAGGTTTCCTTGACGGTCTCCAACTCGATGGCGGACCCGACCTGCCGCCCGCCGGCGTAAATGTAGTCGCCCTCCGCGCGGGGAACGGGCTCCGACTCGCCGGTGACGAAGCTGTAGTCGAGGTGCGCTGCGCCCGCCAACAGCCGTGCGTCCGCGGGCACCAGTTCGCCGTGGCGCACCCGGATGCGGTCCCCGACGCGGAGGTCGGTGAGTGGGACGTTGTGCACCGCACCGCCTTCCACGCGCTGGACGGAAAGCGGGAAATACGAACGGTAGTCGCGCTCGAACGAGAGCCAATCGAAACTCTTCTGTTGGAACCAGCGCCCGCAGAGCAGGAAGAAGACGAGGCCCGCGAACGAGTCGAAGTAGCCTTCGCCCGCGCCGGTCGCCACGTCGAATGCGCTTTGCAGGAAGAGCGCGGCGAGTCCGATGGCGATGGGAAATTCAATGGTGAGCATACGCCGCCGCAGGCCCAGCATCGAAGCGCGCCAATAGTCCGACGCGCTGTAGAGCAGGACCGGCACGGCGAGGCCGAGACTCAGCCAGCCGAAGAAGGGACGGAACCATTCGCCCTCCTTGAGCCCGAGATAGGAGGGGATGCTCAGCAGCATGATGTTGCCGAACGCAAAGCCCGCGACGCCGATGCGCAGCCAAAGACCGCGGTTCGCGGGCGTCCCCCGGCTTTCCTGTTCGCGGAGCGCGCCGAGGTTCAGGGCGGGTTCGTAGCCGAGCGATGCGAGCAGGTGCGCAAGTTTGCTGAAGGGCAGGCGGTGGTGGTCGAAGGTGATGGTCAGTTCGCGGCGCGGGAAATTGACGCGGGAGGGGCCAATCGCCGGTTCGAGGCGGAACAGATTCTCCAACAACCAGACGCAGGCGAGACAGTGGATGGACGGGACCCGCAGGGTGATGCGGGTTGCGCGCGCATCGGCGAAATCGGCGAGCTTCTCGCGCAGGTCGCCAGCATCCAGATACGCGAACCGATCCGGCGGCGGGGCGGCGGTGACGCGGACGCCGGGCTGCTTTTCCAGGGCGTAGAATTGACCCAGGCCGCTCTGCTGGAGAATCTGGAAAACCGTGCGGCAGCCGGTGCAGCAAAAATGGAGTCCTTCGTGCGCGACCCGGTCATCAGGGCAGGGCGCACCGCAATGCGCGCACGCGAGGCGCGGGCGGGCTGCGACCGGCTCAGGCTGATCGATGACGGCGTGTTCGCTCATGCAAACCCGGTTGCGATCCCGCGCCCGAGTGCCCAGAGAAATAGCAGGCCTGGCGATGCGCCGCAAGTCAAAACACCATAAATAATATCTTGAATATCCGAATTGAATGGTGGAGACTTGAGCGATGCTGATGAACAAGACAACCGAGTTGGGCCTCCAGAGCGTGCTCTACATGGCCCAGCAACCGGGGGGCAGGCTGGTGAATCCCCAGGAAATCGCCGAAAAACTCGGCGAGTCCGCCACGTATATGGCCAAGGTGTTGCGTCAGCTCGCGCAGGCGGGAATCATCCGCTCGCACCGCGGCGCGGCCGGCGGTTTTGAACTCGCGCGGCTGCCTAAGCAAATCACCTTGCTGGACGTCGTGGAAGCGTGCCAGGGCCCCATTCAGGGCAATTATTGCGAGGAGGTTCCGGTGGAGCGCATTCCCCTGATGTGCGGTTGGCACCAGGCGATGCACGAATTGCAGGAAAACTGCCGCGCGGTACTATCGCGCTGGACACTCGCGCGAATCCTGGAGCGACCGGTGGCGAGGGTGCCGTCGCCCGCCTGCCGGTTCCGCCGGGTGCGGATCAAGTTTGAAGTGGGTGCGGAATGAGATTTGACGTCGATTTTGAGCGAGCGCCGCTGCTCGTGATCTGGGAGGTCACGCGGTCCTGCGCGCTGGCCTGCCGCCATTGCCGCGCCTCCGCGGAGGACCGGCGCGACCCTCGCGAGCTTTCGTTGGAAGAGGGGAAGGACCTGCTCAACCAGGTCAAGGCGATGGGCACGCCGCTGATGATCTTTACCGGCGGCGATCCGCTGCAGCGCGACGATTTGGAAGACCTGATCCGCCACGCGAAACAAATCGGACTACGCCCGGCGGCGATACCGGCGGCCACACCGCGTCTTTCCCGCGAGCGGATGTTTTCGCTGAAGGCCGCGGGCCTTGAACAGGTTGCCATCAGCATCGACGCATCGACGGCGGAAAAGCATGACGACTTCCGCAAGGTGGAGGGCACCTTCGCGAAGGCGATGGAAGGCGCGGCCTGGGCGCACGAGGCGGGGATTCCGCTCCAGGTCAACACGGTGCTGGGGTCGTGGAACGTCGAGAATTTTGACGCCATCGCGACGCTGGTCCAGCAGCTCGACATTGTATTCTGGGAAGTCTTTTTCCTCGTGCCCACCGGGCGTGGGGCGGAGTTGCAGGGCTGCACGCCTGCGCAGATGGCGATGTTGTTCGAGAAGCTCTATGACCTCTCCCTCATTGCGCCGTTTGTCGTAAAAATCACCGAAGCCCAGCATTTCCGCTGCTATGCCGCCAAACGCACCCGCGCGATGCCGCCGGGTACGAAGCCCCGCCTGATGATGTCCGGCCAGCCGGTCAACGCCGGGTGCGGCATTTGCTTCGTGGACCACATCGGCAACGTCTGCCCGAGCGGCTTCCTGCCGTTGGAACGCGGCAACGTGCGGACCGCGCCGCTCGCCACGATCTATCGCGACGACCCCGTGTTCCGGGAACTGCGCGATTTTGAAAAACTGTCCGGCCGCTGCGCCCTCTGCGCGGACCGCGCCCAATGCTCCGGCGGCTCCCGCGCCCGCGCTTATGCCCTCACCGGCAACTACCTCGCGCCCGATCCGCTGTGCGCGCTGTAGCGCCAGGTACCCACGCGGCAAACGATTGGTCCGGCGAACCGCTCAAGGCAGCAGCCTTTGGAAACGCAGGAATTCATGTGGGGCGGTGCCCGCGTTGGTCCAGGTGGCGTGGGCCACGGGAGCTGCGGCTCCGGTCAGCGTGTTTACAATGGTCCACGTCGCGAGGTCGGTGCTGGTTTCCACGGCGTGGGCGAGGTCGGGCAGCGTGGGCAGTAGCCAGACACGCGGTATTGCGGTTGCCTCGATTCGCTCCAGGCGCGGGCTGGCCCAAAGGTTCACGTAGATGTGAGACCCGAGTCCGCTGTTCGTGGGCCCGTCGGAGTCGGCCCGCGCCCCGGTGAAGGCGATGGTAAACGTTTTGATGGCCAGTCCTTCGGGAACGCGCAGGATGGTGTACGACCGGTTTTCATTCCATGGCACCTGCGCGACGAGTACGCCCGTCGTGGGATTCCATGCGGGCGGTGCGGCGGGCTCCAGGGGTGGCCGCACTCCTGCATTGTTGGTCAGCGAGAGGTCGCCCTCGGCGAGGAAGATGAAGTTGGAGGGCGCCAGCAACTCGCCGCCAGGCCCGGTTGCGGAGATCACCGCCCGATCATCATCATCGAAATCGCATAGGATGAAATCGATCAGGGTCATGGGGGATGAAAACGTGTACGTCGCGGTAACCGTCCCCGTGTCCGCAATGAGCGCGTTGAGGCGGAGCCTGTTGGTGTACACACCGGTGAACGCGGGATTGTCGTTGTTCAACGTACCCGGATCGAGGGTGTTGTTGGCGATGCGCTGTGCGGGTCCGCCGCCGTGTACCGCCTGAAAGACCACGCTTGTGTCGGTGATGAATTGAAGCGAGACGAGCGGGTACCCGTCGCCCCAGACCACATTGGTAAACGCGCGGTCGCCGTAGGTCGTGCCCGGATTCGCATTAATCTGCAGGCTGCCCGCGGGGGCCGCCCACAACACGGAGGGCAGCAGCCATGCGGGAAGGAGTCGGAAAAGGACGCTGTTCATGCGCGGTTTGGCACGCTCAGGGAGCGGGGGACCCGTGCGGAACCCATGTGAATTTTCCCGTGTCGAATCCGATTCCAGTCAGATGGTCCAACAGCCGTTTGCGAAGGGCGGGGCACAATTCCGGGGAGCGCGCCATGACCCAGACGTATTTCCGGTCGTCGGTGGCGACGGCGGTGGCTTGGTATTCGTCGTCCAGGAAAACGATCAGGTAGGGGAAGCGGAACGGCCAGAAGAACTGGATGCGCCACTCGGCTTTCGTTTCTTGATCATGCACGAAGGCCATCGACGTGAACGTCTTGCGCGGGCCGTCGAGCGCGCCTTTGTTGAAGGAGAACGTCGTGGGGATGCGGCCTTTTTCGTCGAGGCGGTAATTCTCGATGGCGTTGTGCGCGCCTTTTTCGAACGGAGTGAATTGGCCGGCGATCACGTACCAGTCGCCCATGAAGCGGGGCAGGTCGACGCGCTCGACGGTGGGCGGCGGTTTGACGGTGGCACAGCCGGCGAGACCAAGTACCAACAGCGGTGCGATGTGCAGCATCTTCATACGGATACCATACCTGCGGGCCGGGCTTCTGCAAGCGGCGCGTGCGGCGTTTGTCGAGGCCGAGGCCGAGACCGAGACCGAGACCGATGCGGAGACCGAGACCGATGCGGAGACCGAGACCGAGGCGGAGGCCGAGGCCGATTGGATGAAAGGTGCGTTCGGGAATATGGACGCCGCGCTATTCGATTGGTGCGCCGGCGTCGACCCAGCGGCCGAGCAGGCGGCGTTCCTGCGGGGTGATGCCGGTCTTGTTGGCCAGCGGCATCGTTTGCTGGATCACCGTGCGGAGCTTCACGCGGTCAGCGTAAGCCTTCAATTGGGAGGGATGATCAAAGTGGACCCCGCCGGTCGCCGCCGCGAATACCGGGTCGGAAGGATTGGAGGAATGGCACGACAGGCAGCGGTTCTGGACCACCTCCCAGATTTGGTCGAACGAGACGGGCACGGCTGCCGCGCCCGGGTCCGCGGCATAGTCATCCTCTTCCTTGTGACCGCCAAAGGTGAATACGAGGACCAGCGCGACCGTCGCCGCGGCCAGTGTCGCCGCGATCGCGGGCCGCCAGGGTTGCCACGTGAACCGGATGTTCATGAAGTGGCGCACACTTGCACTGGCGAAGAAGAGAATCAGCAGGATGACCCAGTTGAGTGGATGACCATAGAGCCCGCCGAAGTGGTTGCTGATCATCGTGAAGATCACCGGGAAGGTCAGGTAGTTGTTGTGGATGGAGCGCTGCTTGGCGCGATCCGCGAGCGACAAATCCTGGTCCTGGCCCGCTTCGATGGCCGCCACCATTTGTTTCTGCGACGGGATAATGTGGAAGAACACGTTGCCCGCCATCAGCGTGCCGAGCAGCGCGCCCATGAGCATGTAGGCGCCGCGTCCGCTGAACTGGTCGTGCACGAACCAGGTGATGAGCACGAGCAACAGAAGGGAAATCACGTTCTTGGCCGTTGGATTCCGGGCCGGAATGCGCCACATCAGGTCGTAGAACAGCCACCCACCGGCGATCACCGCGCATGCGAGCGCCACGCCGTCGGCATAGGTGAGGTCCGCCTTCGTCGGATCCAGGAGAAAGGCGCCGCGTCCCGAAAAATAGACCAGGATGAGCAGGGCGACGCCGGTGATCCACGTGGTGTAGGACTGCCATTTGAACCAGTGGAGCAGGGAGGGGAGCGTGGATGCCTGCGCGCGGAATTTTTCCACGCGATAAAACCCGCCGCTGTGCAGCAGCCACGTTTCGCCAAACTTCGCGGGCTCCCCGTGCGTGCCGGTTCGCAGGTTGCGATCCAGCCAGTTGAACAACATCGAGTTGCCGACCCACATGATCGCGGCAATGACGTGCACCCAGCGCGCGATCAGCCCCAACCACTCCACCAGTTGTGCGTCCATATGACGCGAAACGTACAGCGTTCGGGGATGAAGCACAAGGGCGCGGCTGGGACTTACACGTCGATCCGGCCGGCGATACCCTTGGCGTGGGGCAGTGTAAGATCGCCGCCCGCGCCGCTTAGCGTGGCGCGGTCGGGCTCGACGTTCAGCGTCAGGCGCGCGTCCGGGTGGCGCGCTTTCCAGATATTGGCCACGCAGAGCAGCCGTTCCAAGCCGTCGCCCCGCTGGTAGTTCCAGACTTCGTCCGGTTGCGCGACGCGCGGGCCGTCGTAGATCGACACGTCCTGAATCGCCAGCACGCGCTCCACCGCCTCGCGGTCGCCGAGGGCCTCGAGCGCCTTGACGGTGACCGGATTGCGTTCGATGGCGGCCTGTACGACCGGGGTCCAGTCGATTCGCGAGAAGTCGCGCGCGGCGTAAAACGCGAGGTCAGCGGAGGGATGCCGGTCGCGGATCGATTCCAGGTGCGCCACGATTTCGTCGCGGCTCATCTCCGTCTTGAGGTCCAGCGTGGGCCCGGGTACGAAGCGCGTATGCCCGTCGCGGTGGGGCAGTTTCGGTTCCAGTCGCGCGAATTGCACGAGCCGCGTCACCACGTCGCGCGACTTGCTGCATTGGCAGTCCAGCGCCGCCGCGAGGCGGTCGATGTCGGCCGGTTTGCTGATATCCACCTGGCCCTTCTTGAAAAACTCATCGAATTTATTCAGCAGGAGTCGGTCGGGAAGGAGTTCGGGGAAGAACTCATCCTCATCTATCTCGTTGAGCAGCTTTTCGCGCGTCGCGTCGCTTACTTTGTACGAGCTATTGTGCTCATAGGCATAAACCCGTTCCGCCGGGATGTAGCGGGATTTTCCGTGCGCGTCGTGGCGGATTTGGAAACACTTCTGCAGTGCGCTCTGGTCGCGGAGGAAGTTCGCCATGATCTCCATCGTGATATGCGTCGTCAGGTAGCGCCGCAGGGATGCGCCGAACTGCTCGTACACCGCCGGGGCGATGGTCGCCTCGGGATAGACGCAGTGGATGTAGCCGGTGTGGTGCGCGACGATGGTCACCTGCTCGTGCCGCAGTGCGCGCTGCGCCTTCGCGGTCTGTTCCGTGCCGTTGAACCACATGTTTTTCGTGACGAGGCGGCGGTTGTTCGTCAACACGCCGTCGCCGAGATCGATGAAGTTCTGCGAGTGGAGTGGCGTCGCCAGCAGGTAGATGTTGTCGAGCGGCACGCCGCACACCACGAACAGCGCCGCGGCGTAGAGGGTCGAGAGCGAGACGCATTCGCCGGCGCCACGCGTGAAGCCGGGTTTCTCACGGAAGGCGTCCATCGCCTCCAGGGTTTCCGTTTTCCAATAGGGGATGACGTTGCCCTCGTATTTATCGAGGCCAAAGTGGCGGCGGATATCGAGGTCGAAGTAGTACTTGTCGCCCTCGTAGCCGAAGAGGGCGTTGCTGCGGCTGACGGTCTCCTCGTCGATGTAGGGGGCGAAGCGTGCAAGTTCGCGTTCCTTCGTCGTCAGGCCCCAGGTGTCGAGGTCGAGGTTGAACTCGTAGTGGTCGATGATGAATTGCTTGAGGCGCAGCACGCGGCGGTACGGCGTCATCTTGTGGATGCCCGCGAACCACGGGTCGTCGCGCCAGCGCCAGAGCCGTGGCGACATGATGTTCGCGAGCACGAGCCCGTAGAGCAGTTCCGGGAAGACGAAGATCTCCATGTCCGACAGCGTGGCCGCGGAGGAGTACTTCTCGCGGGCGTCGGGGGCGATGGCGGGGTGGGCGGTTGGCGCGGGGAGGGTGGGCATGGCGTTCATTTTACCCTTTGTCGCGCGCAGTTCCAGAATCCTTTCCAATTCAGAATGCGCATTGAAATACGACGGCGGGTCGCCTACGCTCTGGCCGCATGTCTTCAGACCCCTCCATTCCGCCGGATGCCGCCCCTGTTGAATCCGGCCCCACGCCCGAGGCGAGCGACCTCGTGTTCAATCTCGATTTTGTGCCCACGTGGGCGCGCAAGCCGGCGGAGAACCCGTATGCCGGGCGCGCGGATTTTCAATCTGATGGCCCACGCGATCGCGGGCGCCCCGGCGGGCGCGACCGCGACCGCATGCGCGGTCCGAAACCGGGCGGCGATCGCAACCGCGGTGGCCCACGCGACCGGGACCGCGGGGGACGCGGTGGCCGTGGACGGCCCGACCGTGATCGTGGTCCGGCGCCTGGCCGCCAACCGCCGCCCCGCCTGCCCATCGCGATCTCGTTCCTGCCCGATCGCCAGCAGTTGAGCGCCGTCGTCCGCCAGTTGAACGCCTCGCAGAAGGCCTATCCCGTTTCCTACGTCGCGCATCTCCTGCTCGCGAAACCTGAATTCCACCTCGTGAAAATTGAAGCACGCGGCGAGCTGCAGCTCTGGCAGTTCAAGCCGGACGGCGCGATCTTCCTCGATGTGGAGTCGCTGCGCTCTCACGCCATTCGCCTGCACCTCAGCCAGGTGTTCGACGAGACCATTGAGCAGACCGATCCGCCCGCGGGGAATTTCAACTGCGTCGGTCGCTGCACGTTGAGCGGCGAGTGGCTGGGTCCGCCCAATTACCACGGTTACCAGGAGCGTCTGCTCGACCTGCACCGCACCCGGTTTCCCCACATGAAGATCGACGACTACCGCGCGCGCATCGAAATGGTGCGCGACCCGGCGGCCATCGAACAGTGGAAGGAACAGGCGCGCTCGCGGCGCGTCTACCGCCCCAAGGGCCAGCCCGATGCCGCGCCGATTGGCCGCGAGGAGGCGGTCCAGCAGTTCGCCCAGAAGCATCTCGCCGGGATGCAGCAAAGCGGACGCCGCTTCATCATGCCGGCCGCGGTCATCCGCGAACTGCCCGACAGCCCGTTGCGCCGCCAGTTGGAAGACGCGTGGGTGCGCGAGAACAAGAATCCATTCACGATGAATCTCGCGTTGCGTCCCGCCTTCAAGCACATGCGCCTGCATTTGTTCAAGGCCGGGAAGGGCGAACCCTTCGTCACGGCGATCGTGCCCAAGGCGCTCGACGCGGGCCACGCGGTCGAAAACATCCGCGCGATGCTGAATCTCATCCACGAGCATCCGGGTTGGAACCGCGCCCAGTTGGTTGAGCATCTGAAACCGGGCATCGCGCCGGATTGCGAAGAAGCCAACGAACTGCTCGCCCCCCTGCGCTGGCTGGTCGAGAAGGGCCACGTCATCGAATTCTTCAACGGCACCCTGTCCGCCCCCGCGGAGCCGCCCGCGCCGAAAGCAGTTTCCACTCCCGTCCCGGTCAGTGAACCCCCCGCGTCCGAGCCGCCGCCTGTGGTGGTGCCGGCGCTGGAACCGGAACCCGTTTTGCCGCCCGCCGCCGAGGTTGTGCCGGAAATTACAGACGTTGAAAGTCGCTAAAAGCGATTCTACAGACGTTGAAAATTCCGGTTCCTCCGGGTGAGGAAACCCTGTCCGCAACTCAGGTTCAGTCCTGCGCTATCTGAACTAGCCCTGCGCGCGCTGCCACTCGACTTGCGCCTTGAGACCGGTGGCGTAGGGGGTCGTGGGGGTGTAGCCGAGCAGGCGGCGGGCTTTGTCGATGTTGGCCGCGGTGTGCTTCTGATCGCCGGGGCGTGGCGGCTTGCGGTCGATCACGGCCTTTTTCCCGGTGAGCTCCTCTAGCTGGCGGATGACGTTGTTCAGGGAGACGATTTCGCCGCCGCCGACGTTGAAGACCTGACCGAGCGCCGCCTCGCGTTTTTCCGCCGCAAGGATTGTCGCGTTCACGCAATCCGCCACGTAGGTGTTGCTGCGCGTCTGTTCGCCGTCGCCGAACATCGTGAACGTGCCGCCGGAAAGCAGTGTGCGGATGAGGATGTTGTAGGCCATGTCCGGGCGCTGGCGCGGGCCGTATACGGAGAAATAACGGAGGATGGTGATGGGCTGGCCGAAATTGGACTCGAACGCGCGGCACAAATTTTCCGCGGCGAGTTTCGTAATGCCGTACGGCGAGAAGGGCTGCAACGGCGCATCTTCACCCTGCGTGGCCTCCTTGCCATATACGCTGGAGGTGGAGACGTGGATGAATTGCGGCAGCTTCACGGTGCGCGCGGCTTCGAGCAGGCGCAGCGTGGCGTCGCAGTTGCAGGTGTTATAGAGGGAAAAGTCGCTCCAGCTCTTCATCAGGCCGGGCATCGCGGCGAGGTGAAACACCACGTCGCACCCTTCGACGAGCGGCGCCAGTTCGCCCGCGCGCAAGTCCACTTCATGGAATTGGAAATTCTTGCGGCCGCGCAGGGTTTCGAGGTTCGACTCCTTGAGCGGGCGCGGGTAGTAGGGGATGAATGTGTCGACGCCGACGACGTCGATTCCCCGCGCGGTCAGCGCTTCGCTCAGATGCGATCCAATAAACCCGGCCGCGCCGGTCACCATGCAACGTTTCATGCTTCGTCCTTGATTCCGTACGCTACCAAACACAAACGCGCGTCCCGGCGCGAGTCCAAATCATCTCATTCCGTTGCGCCGGCGTATTCCGTGATGTTCAGCTTGTCCATCCGGTATTTCAAGATCCGGCGCGTCGTGCCGAGCAATTCGGCCGCGCGCGTCTGTACGCCGTTTGCCTCGCGCATCGCCTGCATGACGAGGTCGCGTTCGTAGGCGTTGACCATTTCCTCCAGCGAGAAGCCGTTCAGGCGGACGGGCGGCGTGGCTGCGGTCGCTTCACCCTGGAAATCGCGCGGCAGGTGTTCCGGTTTGAGGATCGCTTCGCGTCCGTGCAGCACGAGCATGCGCTCAACGAGGTTGCGCAGTTCGCGTACGTTGCCGGGCCATCCGTAACCCAGGAGTCGATCGATCAAGCCGGGCGCGAATTCCGCGGTCTGCACCTTCATGGTCTGCTTGAAGTATTGCAGGAAATATTCGGTGAGCAGCGGGATGTCGTCGGGGCGTTCGCGCAGCGGCGGCACGACGATGGGCACGACGTTCAGCCGGTAGTAAAGGTCCTCCCGAAAGCGCTTTTCCGCCATTTCGGCCTTGAGGTCCTTGTTGGACGCCGCGATGACGCGGGCGTTCGTACGGATGACCTGCGTGCCGCCGAGCCGCATGAATTCACGCTCCTGCAGTACGCGCAGCAGCTTAACCTGCGTGGTTAGCGGCATCTCGCTGACTTCGTCGAAGAACAACGTGCCGGAGCCGGCGAGATCGAAGCGGCCAAACTTGCGTTTGTCGGCGCCGGTGAAAGCCCCCTTTTCGTGTCCGAACAGCTCGCTTTCCATCAGCGTCTCGGGCAGCGCGCCGCAGTGTACGGCGACGAACGGCTCTTCGTGGCGCGGACTCAATGAGTGGAGCTGGCGTGCGATGAGTTCCTTGCCCGTGCCGCTCTCGCCGAGGATCAGGACCGTGGCGTCGCTCTCCGCCGCCTTGCGCGTGTCCTCAAGGGCCTGGACGAAGGCGGGCGAACGGCCCACCACCCCGTGCACCGGGAACTGGCGCGCGACCTCGGTTTGCAGCACCTGCACCTGCATGCGCAGCGCCCGGTTTTCCAGCGCCCGCGCGACGACCCGGCGGATTTCCGGCACGTCGAACGGCTTCGTCACGAAATCGACCGCGCCGAATTTGATGGATTCGACGATGGGGCGCACGTTGGTCGAGGCGCTGACCATGATGAAGGCGAGTTCGGGATAAAGCTCCTGCGCCTCCTTGAGCACCGTGACGCCGTCCTTGTCCGGCATCATGACGTCGAGCATGACGAGGTCGTATCGGTTTTCGCCGAGCGCCTTCAACCCCTCGGTGGCGTTTTCCGCGGTGGTGATGTCGAATTCGCGGCCAAACACCATTTTCAGCGATTCGCGGCTGCCGCGTTCGTCATCAATGATCAGTAGTTTTCTCATGTTTTTTCTCCCGCGCCCGCCACCGGTAGCGTTACGGTGACGGACGTGCCCGCATCCCCGCTGTCGATCTGCACCCGCCCGTTGTGGTCAACCACCGTGCGTTTCACGATGGGCAGTCCCAAGCCCATGCCGCGGGCTTTGGTGGTGCAGAACGGGGAAAACACCTTCTCACGGATTTCGGCCGGAATGCCCTGTCCATTGTCGCGCACGGTGATGGCAACGCCCTTGCCGCTGCTGCCATTGGCCAGCCGTGAGGCGGTGAGGTCGATCTGGCCTTCCTTCCGGTGGGCCAGCGATTCCATGGAATTGCGCAGCAGGTGCGCAAAACAATCGGCCAGGGCCCGCTCATCGCCCCAGACGGGCGGCAGGTCGTCGTCGAGCCGCGCGGAGATGCGGATGCCATTGCGTTTGCCCGCCGGCAACACCTCGTCGATGCTGCGCTTGAGCGCCTGGCGGATGTCGAGCGCGCCGAACTGCAGTTCCGGCGGGTGGGCGAAATCGTTGATCTGGTCGATGATGCTGTTGAGGCGGTCAACTTCCATGGAGACGAGTTTGCTGAAATCGGCGCGGAACTCCGCGTCGTTGTAGCGCTCCGGCAGCAGTTGCGCGAAGGTCTTGATGGCGACGAGCGGATTGCGGATTTCGTGCGACATGCTCGCGGCGAGTTCGTTCCAGAATGCGGCGCGCTCGATCTGGTCCTGTTTGTCCTGCAGCGCGCGCTGCGCGGTGATGTCCTGGATCATCGCGACCGCGCCGAGACATTTGGCCGGTCCGCCGAGCCGGCGCGTCTGGACATAGATCGCGCGGCGGGTGAGGGGATCGGTCCACGCCTGCGGAAATTCAAAGAGTTCCCCCTCAATGGTTCGCCGGATCATGTCGGCGAGCCGGCTGCCGAGCGCCTCGACCGGCTGGTCGACGGCTTTTTCGGGGGCGACCGCGAGCATGTCGCGCGCGGCGGTGCTGAACCAGCGGATGACGCCTTTTTCGTCCGCCGCGACGATCCCGGTCGGCAGCGAGTGCAGCAGGGTTTCCGCGAGCGATTTTTGCCGGGCAACCTCCTCGTAGAGGAGCGCGTTTTCAAGTGCGGTGGAAATGTGATCAACCGCGCTCGACAGGTCTTCGAGGTCCTCGTAGTCGAACGGCAACCCGGTGACGCGGTGGCCAATCAGCAGCCAGCCAATCAGACGGCCCCGCGCCTGCAGCGGCGCGATGACCTCGGCGCCCTGGGCATCCAGATGGCGCGTAAGCAGCGTGCGCTCGCGCGGATCATGGATCGCGTCGAGGGTGGAGCGGGCGACCAGGTGCGCGTGGCGGTCCAGCCACTGCACGAATGGATCCTGGCCGCGGTAGATGAGCCGGCTCGCCTCCTCGGAGCAGCGGTGCGCGGCGAGCAGACGATAGGCATCGCCCGGCTGGCGCTGCGCGAAGACGCCCACGCGTGCGACCTTCGCGGTGGATGCCAGGCCTTCCACGACGCGGTCCAGCATGGCGGGCACATCGCCCATGTGGTGCATCGCGCGTGCGAGCTGCCGGAGGGAAAGGGGGGAATCCATCCGATCCGAGCGAGTTGTGCGCGGGGCGCTCTCGCGGGGTAGTCGCGCGGACTCGGCGCGCAGGTGCGCGTTCTCCTGGCGCATCATGACCTGTTCCTCCGCGCGTACGAGCAGGTTGGCGAGCCGCCGCGGGTCCGCGTTCAACTCCTCGATGGCGTAAACCCCGCAGGCCTCGGCGACCAGGCCGGGGTCGGAACGTGGATCGCCCAGTGCGATTACGGCGAGGTCCGTGTGGCGCCGCAGGAAGTCCGGCAGGAAATCGCGCGGTTCGCCGTGGCGCAGGTCCAACAGAAGCACGGCGGGCGCGAGGCGACTACAGGCGTTTTCCAGGTCCGCCCGCGTGTCGGTGCACAGCGGTTCCTCCCGGTCGTGGAGAAGCCCTTGCAGGCGTCGTCGCACGGCGGCATCGCGCGTGTGAATGAGGATGGGCGGGCGAAGGTTCATATGGCGACCTCCTGCGCCGCAAGGGGGAAGAAGAGGTAGAAGGTGGAGCCTTTCCCCGGTTCGCTTTCGACGTCGATGATCCCGCGATGTTCGGTGATGATGCCGTGTGAGACGGAGAGCCCGAGGCCCGTGCCGGAGCTCTTCGTGGTGAAGAACGGGTCGAAAACATGAGCGATATCGGCCGTTTTGATGCCGACGCCATTATCCATGATGGCGATGCGCAGGCGCGTTTCGGTCGCGAGCCGGCCGGCGAGGGTGAGCTGGTTCGTCTCCGTTTCAATGTGTTCCGTGCGGATGGTCAACACGCCGCCGTTTTCCATGGCGTCGATGGCGTTGAGGAAGAAATTCAGGAAGGCCTGGACCAGCAGGTCGTTGTCGCCCTGGATCAAGTCGCTCTCGGCCTGGTATTCGCGGTGGAGCGAGATTTGTTTCTGTTTCAATTGCTGGTGGACGAGGCGCAGCGTGTTGTCGAGCACCTCGTGGATGCGGGTGGGGTGGAGGCTCGGTTTCGCGGGGCGCGCGAAGCGAAGGAGCTGGTTGACGATGGAGTCGATGCGCTTCACCTCCTGGCCGACGAGCGAGGAGAACGTGTCGCGGAAGTCCGCGTCCTGATAACGTTCGGGAAGAAGCTGGGTGAAGGTTTTCAACGTGACCAGCGGGTTCTTGATTTCGTGCGCCATGCCGGCCGAGAGCGTGCCGATGCTTGCGAGGCGATCGGTGCGGCGGACCTGGTTCTCCAATTTTCTCAACGTGGTCAGGTCCTCCAACACCAGCAGCGCACCGAGCTGCTTGCCGGTATGGCTGGTGAAGGACGCGGTGCTGTAGCGGACGGGCCGTTCCTC
>DAOLDD010000010.1:0-103783 GCA_035327585.1 Kiritimatiellia bacterium
GCTGGGTTCAGAACGTCGTGAGACAGTTCGGTCCTTATCCACTGTGGGCGCAGGAGATTTGAGGAGTCCATTCCTTAGTACGAGAGGACCGGGAATGACGCACCACTGGTGTTCCGGTTGTCCCGCCAGGGGCAGTGCCGGGTAGCTATGTGCGGAACGGATAAGCGCTGAAAGCATCTAAGCGCCAAGCCTACTCCAAGATAAGATCTCCCCTCCGCAAGGAGCTAAAGGCCGGTTGAAGACTACGACCTCGATAGGCTGGGTGTGTACGCGTAGCGATACGTTTAGCTAACCAGTACTAATCGGCCGTGAGACTTGATCATTTTATTTACTTCCTCGGTGTTGGTATGGTTCCATCCTATGCAATGTTTTTTTCCGCGTGAGATATCGCGGACACCATTTCCCGGTGACCATAGCGAGGGGGAAACACCCGTTCCCATTCCGAACACGGCAGTTAAGACCCTCAGCGGCGATGGTACTGAGGTGTAGTCCTCGGGAGAGTAGCACGTTGCCGGGTTAATTTAGAATGCCGTCCCGATTCTGGAGACAGGATCGGGACGGCCTTTTTTTTGATTGTTCAAGCTTGTCGATGGACGAGCCGATCCCTATATTCCCACCCTTTCCGCCGGGATCCGCGCCCGTTGCGCGTCCGGCGAAAACGTGTCGTTCCGTGTGGAGTGGCACGCCAGTCAACAGGAGATCCGTAGTGGCCAAGAAAACCAAACAACCCGTCAGCGCACCGACCGGCATGGCCGCGCTGTATGATGAAACATTGCGCAACTTCACTGAAGGTGCGATCGTAACCGGCCGCGTCCTGGACGTGCGCCCCTCCGAAGTCCTCGTGGACATCGGCTACAAATCCGAGGGCATTCTGCCCATCGCTGAATTTAAATCGCCCGACGAAGTGAAGCCGGGCGACTCCATCGAAGTTCTTCTCGAAAAGCTGGAAGATGACCAGGGCATGGTCATGGTCAGCAAGCGCCGCGCGGAACAGCAGCGCAACTGGGATCGTGTGCTCGCGAATTATGTCGAAGGCGGCACCATTGCCGGCGCCGTGAAGGGCCGAGTCAAAGGCGGGCTCATTGTCGACGTGGGCGTGGATGCGTTTCTACCGGGCTCGCAGCTCGACGTGGTTCCCGTTCGCAATCCCGAGGACTATTACGATCGGGAACTCGAATTCAAGATCATCAAAATCAATCGCGACCGCCGGAACATCGTGGTCTCGCGTCGCGAATTGCTTGAGGATCGCCGCCGCGAACAGAAGAAGACCCTCATGGTCGAAATTCAGATCGGCCAGATCCGCCACGGTTTCGTGAAGAATATCACGGACTTCGGCGCATTCGTGGATCTGAACGGCATGGATGGCCTGCTGCATATCACGGACATGAGCTGGGGTCGCGTAAATCATCCCTCCGAGGTCGTCAAGGTTGGCCAGGAGCTCGACGTGATGATCCTCGACGTCGATCGCGAAAAGGACCGTATTTCGCTCGGCTTGAAGCAGATCGCCCGCAATCCGTGGGACGACATCGAACGCAAGTACCCGGTCGGAACCCGCGTCAAGGGCAAGGTTGTGAACCTCGTCCCCTACGGCGCGTTTATCGAGATCGAAGAGGGCGTGGAAGGCATGGTCCACGTTTCCGAGATTTCATGGACCAAGCGCGTGGCCAAAGCCTCGGACGCCCTTGCGGCGGGCCAGGAAGTCGAAGCGGTCGTACTGAACGTCAATCGCGACGAGCAGAAGATCTCGCTCGGCATCCGCCAGACCGAAGCCAACCCGTGGAGCAAGGCGCAGGAAACCTACGCCATCGGAGCGCGCGTCAAAGGCGCGGTCCGGAACTTCACATCCTATGGCGCCTTCGTGGAACTGGAGCCCGGCATCGACGGCATGATTCACGTCTCCGATATGTCGTGGACGCGCAAGATCAACCATCCGTCGGAAGTCCTCAAGAAGGGCGACGAAGTCGAGGCCGTGGTGCTCGAAGTCGACGCCGCGAACCAGCGGATCAGTCTTGGCCTCAAGCAGGCCCAGACGGACCCGTGGAGCAGCATCAGCCAGCGGTTCAAGGTTGGTCAGATGGTCAAGGGCAAGGTGTCGAAGCTCGCGTCGTTCGGCGCGTTCGTCGAAATCGACGAGGGTATCGACGGCTTGGTCCACATCAGCCAGATCAGCGACGACCGCGTCCAGAAGGTCAAGGACGCGCTGCAGCCCGGCCAGGAAGTGGAAGCCCGCGTGATCAAGATCGACGGCGTCGAACGCCGCATCGGCTTGAGCATCAAGGCGGCGAAGCTGCCGGACGACCAGTTCGTCGTAGACGATTCGATGCTGGAAGGCTTGCGTCCAGGGGAAGACCTGGTCGACCTCGCCGGCGCGTTTGACGAAGCCTTCAGCGGCGCCCCGACGACCGAGGAATGGCATCCCGGCCAGAAGAAGAAGGAGCCCGAGGCGACCTGATTCGTCACGTTTGGCGTAAATTCACAGCGCCGGCCCCCGCGGGTCGGCGCTGTTTTTTTAACGGGCGTCTTGCCTGCTCTCGCGTCCGCCGTATGCTGGTCGGAATGAACCCGGTATCGCGCACGCCTTGTGTATTTTTTGATCGGGACGGAATCGTCAATCATCCGCCGGATGATGAACGACGATATGTTCTCCATGAGGACCAGTTCCATCTGCTGCCGGGTTTCGTCGATGCGCTTCGACTCGTCCTGGCACGCGGCTATAAGGCGGTCATTGTAACGAATCAGGCGGGGGTGGCGCGCGGTCGGATGACCCAGGAGGATTTGGACCGGATTCACGCCAAATTACATCGCCTGCTGGCCGCGGAGGGCCTTTCGCTGCACGACATTTTTGAGTGCACGGTTTACGATGAAGCGCATCCGAACCGAAAGCCGAACCCCGGCATGTTGCTGGATGCGGCCGCGAAGCACCATTTGGATTTATCCCGCTCGTGGATGATTGGTGACAACGAGAAGGATGTGCAGGCCGGCCAGCGTGCGGGGGTGTTCAAAACGGTCAAGGTGAAGCCCCAACCAACGCATACGCGGGCGGATTATCGTGTGGATGCAATGACCGACCTGCCGGGCCTCCTCGCGCAATATCTGCCGCCCGCCTCGGATTGACCCGACCGCAAAAGGGGGTATCCTTGTACGCGGTGACTTATGGATGCACGTATTTGGAGTGAACGCTGGAGGCTTGCTGCGCTGGGCCGGGAGGATCTCATCCGCATTGGATTGGCCTCGGTCATGGTCGCGTTGGTATTTGTCCTCTTTCATTTTCAGGGCAACACGACCGACGTGCGCGCGTTCGGACGCTCCGCGCTGGCGTGGATGATTGAACGCTGGGACGACGATGACGGGACCGGGGACTATTCCCACGGATGGCTGGTTCCCTTCGTCAGCGGGGCCATCATCTGGATGAAGCGGCGCGAGATTGCCGCCGCGCCAAAGGCGGTGAGCCAGGTGGGTCTCGCGATTGTTGTCACAGCGCTGCTTTTTCACTGGCTCGGCGCCAAAGCCCAGCAGACCCGGCTTTCCTTGTTCGGGCTCGTCCTGCTCATCTGGGCGATCCCCTTTTATTTCTACGGGTGGCGGGTTGCCAAGCTGATCATTTTCCCCTGTTCCTATCTGATTTTTTGCATCCCCCTGAACTTCCTCGACAGCCTGACCTTCCCGCTGCGCATCTTCGCGACAATCCTTTCCACGGCGATGTTGAACGGCCTGGGTATTGCCGCCGAACGATCCGGTTCCGCCATTTACTCCATGGCGGCGGGCGGATTCAGTTTCGATGTCGCGGACCCGTGCAGCGGCATACGATCCCTGCTGGCCCTGACCGCATTAACGGCGGTGTACGCGTATTTCACCCAGCATACGTTGCTCCGCAAGTGGCTGCTCTTTCTGTCCTCCATCCCGCTGGCCATCATCGGCAACATCGCCCGTATCGTGGTGGTGGCCATCGTGGCGGAGGCGTTTGGAGAGCAATTAGCCCTCGGCCTGTTTCACGACTACTCCGGGTATGTCGTGTTCTCCGTGGCGATCGGCTTGATGCTTGGCGTCGGCGCCTTGCTTAACATGAACTTCCAGGAGATCCGCGAGCGATGGAAACACGTGCTTTTAAGCCCTACTTCATCGTAATCGGCCTGCTGGTGCTGACGTCCCTCGCGTTGGCCTTCACGGTCGATGTGGCGCTTTCCGACCAGGCGGGCGTCAAGGTGTACCTGCCGGACCGGGTGGGCGAGTGGAAAGGTGACGAACTGCGCTTCTGCCAGGCCCCGGCCTGTCAGGCCACGGTCTTTGAGAGTCAGATCGGGGATGATGGGCTATGCCCCAAATGCGGCGGCAAATTGGCGACGATGACGAAGGTCGAACTGGATTTGCTCCCGTCCGATACCGAAGTCTTGAAGAAGCAGTACACCTCGCCGAAGGGTGAAATCATTTACGCGTCCATCGTGATGAGCGGTCGTGAACGCGCCAGCATTCACCGTCCACAGGTCTGCCTCGTGGGGCAGGGCAACGAAATCGTCAAGAGTTCGGTCATGGATGTGCCGATGGAGGGGCGCGATGAGCTGGGTGTGATGGTGCTGGACATGTTGCGCCGCTGGCGTTCGCCGGATGGGCGGCAGGGTGAGCTGGAGTCCTACTATGCCTATTGGTTCGTCGGCAAGGAGCGCGAGACGCCGTCCCATCTTATGCGGATGTTCTGGATGGCCTCCGACCGCATCCTGTTCAACCGCGCGCACCGGTGGGCGTACATTTCCGTATCCGGGAACCGGGACCAGGCGGGTGCCTACAAGGAGGAAATTTCCTCCTTCGTTCGCCAGTTGTATCCCGAAATGGTGCTTCAGTAACGGCGCTTTTCCCGCGCCACCGCGCGGATAGTGATGCCGTGTCTTCCAACCGCCTTGACTTTGCACGGTTCAACGCATAGACCATTTCGCATGTCTAGCTCACCTCCCGCGCCCAAACCCACATCCGTGATTACTGGCGGCGCCGGTTTTCTTGGATCGCACCTCACCGATCTTTTGCTGGCCCGTGGCCACCGGGTGCTGTGCCTTGATAACCTGATCACAGGGAATCTCGATAATGTGGCTCATTTGCGGAGCAATCCGGACTATGAGTTCATTGAGCACGATGTCACGGAGTACATCAATGTGCCCGGGCGCGTGGATTTTATCTGGCACTTCGCGTCGCCCGCGAGTCCGATCGATTATCTCGAATTGCCCATCCAGACGCTGAAGGTCGGCGCCTTGGGCACCCACAAGGCGCTGGGGCTCGCGCGGGCCAAGCAGTCCCGCTTCATTCTCGCCTCCACGTCGGAATGCTACGGTGATCCGTTGGTGCACCCGCAGCCGGAGACCTATTGGGGAAACGTAAATCCCATCGGCCCCCGCGGTGTGTATGACGAGGCCAAGCGATTCGCCGAGGCGATGACGATGGCCTACCATCGCTACCACGGTGTGACCACCCGCATCGTCCGCATTTTCAACACCTACGGTCCGCGCATGCGTCCGAAGGACGGTCGCGTCGTCCCGGCCTTTATCACCGAGGCGCTCAAGGGTGAACCCATAACGGTGTTCGGCGACGGAAACCAGACGCGCAGCTTTTGTTTTGTGTCCGATCTCATTGAGGGCATCTATCGCCTGATGATGAGCGATTTTGCGGAGCCGGTGAACATCGGCAATCCCAGCGAAATGACCGTCCTGCAATTCGCGCACGAGATCAAGCGGCTCTGCCAGAGCGAGTCCCCAATCGTGCATAAACCACTCCCCGTGGACGATCCGAAGATCCGTCAGCCAAACATCACCCGCGCCCGCGATTTGTTGAAATGGGAGCCGAAGGTGGTGCTGGCCGACGGCTTGCAGCAGACCATCGCATATTTCCGGGAACTGATTGAGCGACGCAAGTTGTAGGCTGCATAACACGGTTGCGCGAACGGACGGGCGACTCTAAACTCCTCACAGGTTATCGAGATGCGACTTCGCTATAACAGAAATGACGGCACCCAGATGGAATTCCAACTGGCGGAACAGCCGATCACCATCGGTCGCAGCGCCGACGCGGACATCGTTCTGCTCGACGAGCGCGTCTCCCGCATTCACTGCGGCGTGCGCCTGTGGGATGGTGATTTCTACATCAAGGATCTCAAATCCCGGAACGGCACCTGGGTCAACAGCGAAAAGGTGGATGTGGCCAAACTCAAGGCGGGCGACGCGATCCGCGTGGGGTCCACCACCTTCAGCTTCGAGCAGGACCCGTCCGTCGGAACCGACACGGCTATTCACGAGATCGAAGGAAAAATGGATCTGGGCAAGGGCTACACGACCATTCTCCGCGAAATCGTCGACGACTCGTCCTCGCCTCGCCGCCCGGTTGCCGTCGCGCCGGTTGTCGTGAGTGAACCGCCGCGCATTCCGCTGGAAGACCCCGAACCGGAACCCGCGCCACAGGCTGCCGGCATGCCGCGCCGCCGGCCGATCACGATCAAGATCAAGCGTAAGGAATAAATTCCCTTACGTTTCCGGGTTCAGGATCGGGTAGTCGCTGTTCCCGCCCTGCGGGACGATCTCCCCCTCGGTTGAGGGTGCATCCTCATCGTCCGGCTCAACCGGGGTGGCCGACACTACGCGGTCATCCTTGTCGAGATTGATGATGCGGACGCCCTGCGTATTCCGGCTGATCAGCCGGACATCGTGCACGCCGATCCGAATCATCTGGCCCTGTTCCGTGATCAGCATCAGCGCATCCTTGTCGCCCACCGCGTGCGCACCGACCAGCGCGCCGTTGCGGTCGGAGGTTTTCATTGCGATGACGCCCTTGCCCGCGCGCTTCTGCGAGGGGTATTCGTCAAATGCCGTGCGCTTCCCGTATCCATTTTCCGATATGCAGAGCAGGGTGGTGGCGGGGTCCACGGTTTCGATCGAGACGACCGCGTCGTTCTCCTTGTCGAGCTGGATGCCCCAGACGCCCACGGTGTCGCGGCCCTGGTCGCGCAGTTGCGTCTCGGCGAACCGGATGCTCATGCCGTGGCGCGTGACCAGCATCAATTCGTCGTTCCCGCCGGTGAGCCGCACGCCAATCAGGCGGTCGCCCTCCTCAACCGAAATCGCGATGATGCCGCCGGCGCGAGGATTGCCGAAGGCCGCGAGGTTCGTCTTCTTCACCAATCCTTTTTCGGTGGCGAACACCAGGAATTGCGTTTCGGGAAACTCGCGCACCCGGATCAGCGCCGCGATTTTCTCCTCGTTGCTGATTTCGAGGAAGTTGACCAGGGCTTTCCCGCGCGCGGCGCGCCCGGCTTCCGGCACCTCGTGCACCTTCTTCCAATGTACGCGCCCGTGCTGCGTGAAAAACAGAAGGTGATCATGCGTGGAGGCGGTGAAGACGTGTTCGACGTAATCCTCCTCCTTCGTATCCATGCCGACGACGCCCTTGCCGCCGCGTTTCTGCTGGCGGAACGTGGAGATCGGCATGCGCTTGATGTAGCCGCCGTGCGTCAGCGTGATGATGCATCCGCGGTCCGCGATCAGGTCCTCAATCGCGATTTCGCCCTCGTCGGGCACCACGGCCGTGCGGCGTTCATCGGCGTACAGTTTCCGGATTTCCAGCAGGTCTTCCTTGATAACGTTGTAAATCTTGCGTTCGCTGGCCAGCAGGTCGCGCAGGTAGTTGATCAGCTTGATCAGTTCGAGATATTCCGCCTCGATCTTGTCGCGCTCCAGCCCGGTGAGCTGGTAGAGGCGCATGTCGAGGATCGCGTTCGCCTGAATTTCGGAAAGACCGAAGCGCGAAATGAGCTGGCCGCGCGCCTCATCGCGGTTTTTCGACTCGCGGATGATTTTTACCACCGCATCCAGGTTGTCGAGGGCGATCTTGAGGCCCTCGAGGATGTGTGCGCGCGCCTCCGCCTTCGCGAGGTCAAACTCCAGCCGCCGCTTGGTGACCTCAAACCGATGGTCCAGGTAGCATGTCAGGATTTGCTTGAGATTCAGGACGCGCGGCCGCCCCTTGTCGATCGCCAGCATGATGGCGCCGAACGTCGTCTCCATCTGCGTCTGGCGGAACAGGTTGTTCAGCACGACCTGCCCGACGACGCCCCGCTTGAGTTCGACCACGATTCGGATGTTCTCGTCCGACTCGTCGCGAATATCCGAAATGCCATCAATCTGCTTTTCGCGCACCAGGTCGGCCATTTTTTCGATGAGGGTGGCCTTGTTCACCGCATACGGGATCTCGGTGATGATAATCGCTTCGCGGCTCGCGGATTCCTCGATCGTGGCGCGCCCGCGCACCTTGAGCAGGCCGCGGCCCGTCTCGTACATCTGGCGGATCGCCTTGACGCCGTGAATGACGCCGCCGGTCGGGAAGTCCGGCCCCTTGACGAACCCCATCAGTGCGTCGATGGTCGCTTCGGGCTGATCGATCAGGTGTACGCAGGCATCCACCACCTCGCCCAAGTTGTGCGGCGGGATGTTGGAGGCCATGCCGACCGCGATGCCGGTGCTGCCGTTGACCAGCAGGTTTGGCGCGCGGCAAGGCAGGACCTTGGGCTCCTCCGTCTGCTCGTCAAAATTCGGCTGCATATCGACCGTGTTCTTGTCGATGTCGCGCAGCATCTCCTCGGCCAGCGCCTCAAGGCGGCACTCGGTGTACCGGTACGCCGCGGGCGGGTCGCCGTCGATGGAACCGAAGTTGCCCTGGCCCTCGACCAGCGTGTAGCGCATGTTCCACGGCTGCGCGAGACGCACCAGCGCGTCGTACACCGAGGCGTCGCCGTGCGGGTGGTATTTCTTCAGCACTTCGCCGACCACGCCCGCGCACTTCGAGTAACGCTTGTTGTGCAGCAGGCCCTCGTCGTACATCGCGTACAGGATGCGCCGGTGCACCGGCTTTAGCCCGTCGCGCGCATCCGGCAGCGCACGGCCAATGATGACGGACATCGAATAGTCGATGTACGCCTTCTGCATCTCGTCTTCGATGTTGATCGGGTCGATTCGGTCCGCTGCGTTGGGTGGGGTGTCCATAAGATTTACCGCGGAGGCGCGGAGGGCGCAGAGTCCTCCATGAAGTTGTTTACCAGTCGCCGCACGCCCTGCTTCAGCGTCGGGACATTGAAATTGATTAGCAATCCCGCACGGAGATCCGTCAGGCGCAAGTATGTCAGAAGCTGCGCTTCGTGAATCGGAAGCAAGTCTTCAACCGCCTTTACCTCCACGATCACAAGATCCTCCACGACAAGATCCATCCGATACCCACAGTCTAATTGCACGGATTTGTAGTGCAGGGGCAGCTGAACCTGGCGGGCCACCCTTGCATTCCGCAATTCGAGTTCGTGAACAAGGCTCGCTTCGTAGGCGGATTCCAGCAGGCCCGGCCCGAGGGCGCGGTGCACCTCAATGGCGGCTCCGATGATCTGCTCTGTGATTTCGTTAATCTTCACTCCGCGTCCTCTGCGCCTCTGCGGTGAACTCAAATATCCAGATTCCGAACATTTAGGGCATTGTCTTCAATGAACTGGCGGCGGGGCTCGACCTCGTCACCCATGAGGGTTGAGAAGATTTCCTCGGCCTTCGCCGCGCTTTCCATCTGGACGCGCAGCAGCTTGCGATTCGCCGGATTGAGCGTGGTTTCCCAGAGTTGTTCGGGATTCATTTCGCCCAAGCCTTTGTAACGCTGGATGCCCAGGCCTTTGCGACCCTGTTCCCGGACGAGATCCAGCAGTTCCAGCAGGGAGTACACCGGCGTCCTCTTCTTATCCCCGTCGATCAATTGGAGGATCGGCTGTTCCTGCTTCAGGAACGCGGCCGCGCCGAGCCCCTTTTTCTCGAGTGACGCGAGAATCTTCGCGAGCTGGTGGGTCGCATGGATTTCCTTCCACGTGAACGGGCTCGCGGCCGCGCCGGGCGCATCCGTGCCGACTTCGACCGGGTGTCCGAGGCGGGCTTCCGTCTCCTCCCGAAGGCGGCGCAAGTCCGCATCGCTGTAGGCCCAGAAATGTTCCTCGCCGCCGTTTTTCACCGTCACCCGGTAGGCCGGAAGCTGTCCCTGTTCGTTCCGGGCGCCGATCAGTTCCTCCAACGACAGGTTGCGTCTGGTGAGCCGGTCCGCGATGTGTTCCACTTCGACGATCAGGTCGAGCAGCGCGGCGGCCTGTTTCGCGTCGAAGCGCGGCTGGTCGTCGTCGCCTGCGATCGTCGTGTCATCCAGCCCGAGGGAGAGCAGGATTTTGGTGAGCTGCTCGGCGTTGTCGACATACTCCTCGCGGTTCTTGCGCTTGATCTTGAACAGCGGCGGCTGCGCGATGAACACATGGCCGCGGTCGATCAACTGCGGCATCTTGCGATACAGGAACGTGAGCAGCAGCGTGCGGATGTGCGAGCCATCCACGTCGGCGTCGGTCATCAGGACCACCTTGTGGTAGCGCAGTTTCGCGACGTCGAAATCCTCGTTGCCGATGCCCGTGCCGAGCGCCTGGATCATGTTCCGGATCTGCTCGTTCGCGAGCATCTTGTCGTCGCGCGCCTTTTCCACGTTCAGGATTTTGCCGCGCAGCGGCAGGATCGCCTGCGTGCGCCGGTCGCGGCCCTGCTTTGCCGAGCCGCCGGCCGAGTCGCCCTCAACGATGAACAGCTCGCAGAGCGCCGGGTCGCGTTCCGAGCAATCCGCGAGCTTGCCGGGCAGTCCGCTGCCCTCCAATGCGCCTTTCCGGCGGGTGAGGTCTCGCGCCTTTCGCGCCGCCTCGCGGGCGCGGGCCGCCAACAGGCCTTTCTCGACCACCTTGCGCGCGACCGAGGGGTTTTCCTCGAAGAACTGGGCAAGCTGCTCGTTGACGATGGAGGCGACGATGCCCTCGACCTCGCCGTTGCCAAGCTTGGTCTTCGTCTGGCCTTCGAACTGCGGGTCCGGCACCTTGACGCTGACGACCGCGGTGAGCCCTTCGCGGATGTCGTCGCCCGACATCGATTCGCCGTCGTCCTTGATGATCTTGTTCGCCTTGCCGTACTGGTTCACCGTGCGCGTCAGCGCCGTGCGGAACCCGGTCAGGTGCGTGCCGCCCTCCACCGTGTTGATGTTGTTCACGTAGGAGAAAATCGTGTCGGAATAGGTGTCCGCGTATTGCAGCGCGATATCGACCACCACGTTTTCCTTCTCGCCTTCCAGCGTGATGACCTTGGCGTGCAGCGGCTGCTTCGTGCGATTCAAGTGCGCGATGAATTCCGAAATGCCGCCTTTGTAGAAATATATATCTTCGCGCGCGGGCTCCTCCTGGATCAGTTTGATCTCCAGTCCTTTGTTGAGGAAGGCGAGTTCGCGCAGCCGGTTGGACAGCGTGTCCCAGTTGTACTCCGTCGTATTGAAGATTTCCTTGTCCGGGAAGAACGTCACCTTGGTGCCCGTGCCCTTGGTCTTCCCGATCGGCTCCACCTGGGTCACCGGTTTGCCGCGCTGGTAGCGTTGGTGATACACCTTGCCGTCGCGCCGGACCTCGACTTCCAGCCACTCGCTGAGCGCGTTGACGCACGACACACCGACGCCGTGCAACCCGCCGGACACTTTGTACGCGTTGTGGTCGAACTTGCCGCCCGCGTGCAGCACCGTCATGACCACTTCGAGCGCGGACCGCTTCTCCGTCTTGTGGATATCGACCGGGATGCCGCGTCCGTCGTCGTTCACGGAGACCGACCCGTCCGCGTTCATCGTCACCTGGATGTGGCGGCAGAATCCCGCGAGCGCTTCGTCGATCGAATTGTCCACCACCTCGTACACGCAGTGATGCAGCCCGCGCACGCCCGTGTCCCCGATGTACATCGCGGGCCGTTTGCGCACCGCCTCGAGGCCGGCCAGCACGGAAATCTTGTCGGCGCCGTAATCAGAGGAGGCCGGTGGAGTCTCCGGTTCGGGGGCTGTTTGCGGGGGGGATTCGGGCGCGGTTTGAGCGAGGTCCGGATCGGTTTCAGAATGGCTGCTAGACATGTTTTTTCAGGCGCTCCAAGGGAAAAGAGAATAGCAAAAAATGAAGCCAAAACGCAACGACAAGAACGGGGGAAATCCAGGTTTATTCGGCGCGCAGCCGCACGTCCCCGCGCGCAATGCCGGCAATCTCCGGCCGCGTCCGCAAATCCAAAAAATGCACTTATGCGCATATGCGCATAAGTGCATCTTTTGCGGATCGGCCCCGCGTGCGGGCGACGCCGGTCGCCGCGATGCGCGAATCTTTATACTTGGCAATGCCGCGGGGCTCGGGTATTTCAGCACACCCCTCGGGTAAGCCGCGGGGGAGAGCGCCAGCGAGGTCGTCATGTACAATGCATCTGATTTGCGGAAGGGCCTGAAAATCCTGTGGGAAGGCCAGCCCTACGAAATTACCGAGTTCCAGTTCGTGAAGCCCGGCAAGGGCATGGCGATGTACAAATGCCGCATCCGCCACATGCTGCAGGGCAACACGATTGAAAAAACCTTCCGCGAAGTCGATAGCTTCGGCAAGCCGGACCTCGAGAGCAAGGAACTGACCTTCTCCTACGCCAACGGCGACCAGTTCGTTTTCAGCGACCCCGAGTCGTACGAGGAGTTCCTCGTCGATGGCGAGGTTCTGGGCCGCAACCGCCTGCTGCTGGCCGACAACATGCACTGCGACGTGCTCTTCTACAACGGCAAGGCCGTCGAGGTGACGCTCCCGATCTTTGTCGAAAAACAGATCGTCGAAACGGAGCCCGGCTTCAAAGGCAACACCGCCACCAACACCTACAAGCCCGCGAAGGTCGAAGGCGGCTACGAAATCCAGGTGCCGCTCTTCATCAACCAGGGCGACAACGTCCGCATCGACACGCGTACCGGCGAATACGCGGATCGCGTGGCGAAGAAGTAGGAACGCGGGGGGGTGGGGTAATGGAGTGATGGAGAGATGGGTAACCCAACACTCCAGTACTCCAATACTCCGATTCCTTCCCTCGCTCTCCGCTCCCGCCTCCTGCATGCGACGCGCTGCTTCTTTCACGAGCGCGGTTTTCTCGAAGTCGAAACGCCGGTGCGCCTGAAAACACCGGCACTGGAAACGCACATCGACGCGGAACCGTCGGGCGACCACTGGCTGCGCACCTCGCCCGAACTCCACATGAAGCGCCTGCTCGCGGCGGGCCACGAACGGCTGTTCCAACTCGGACCCTGCTTCCGCCGCGGCGAGCGTGGCGACAGGCATCATCCCGAATACACCATGCTGGAGTGGTATCGCGCCCACGCGGACTACACCGACATTCTCGCCGACGCGGAGGCACTGATGGGTTGTCTGGTGGCCTCGCTGTCGGATCAGAGCGATCCGTCAGTGACCTATCAGGGTCGCAGGATCGCCCTCCTCCCCCGTTGGCCGCGCATCACTGTGCGCGCCGCGTTCCTCCAATGGGCCGGTTGGGACCCCGTCGCGGCGTGGGACGAGGAGCGCTTTAATCTCGATCTCGTCGAAAAGGTCGAGCCCGCGTTGCCGCGCGATGTGCCGGTGGTGCTGACGGACTACCCTGCGCCCGCCGCCGCGCTGGCACGCCGCAAGCCGGACCAGCCGGAGGTCGCCGAACGCTGGGAGCTCTATGTCGGGGGCCTGGAGCTGGCAAACGCCTATTCCGAACTCACCGACCCGGTGGAACAGCGGGCGCGCTTCGAGGAGGCGGCGCGGCAGCGGCGCGCGCTGGGCAAAGCGGTGTACCCGCTGGATGAGGAATTTCTCGCCGCGCTCCCGCGCATGCCCCCGAGCGGTGGCATCGCCCTCGGCTTCGACCGCCTCGTCATGCTGTTCGCGGACGCGCCAACGCTGGACGACGTTATCGCATTCCGGGAGTAGGTTGGGAGGGAGAAGTGACCAGTAATCAGTGATCAGTGATCAGTAACCAGTCCCTGAATAGTCGCTTTCACCTCGTCACCGTTCGGTCATTTCGATGGCGGTGACGGTGTCGCCGGTGAATTCGACGCGCATGCGGTCGTATTCGTGGCGGCGTTCGACGTCGACCCAGACCCAGTCGGTGACGGTGCGGCGTCGGCCCTGCGCGTCGTAGACGCGCACGCGGGCATCGGCGCGCTGGCGTTCGTAGCTGACGCGTTCGGCGGTGTAGGCCCAGACGCTGACGGTGGTTTCGGCGGTGCGGCGGGTGTATTCGCGATTCGGAGCGCCGAGCGCGATGCGCACCGCGGCTTGGGGATAACCGATGTCGATGCGGCCCTGGCGGACGTTTTCCTGGATTTCCGGCGGCAGCGACTGAAAAAGTTCCGGATTGCGTTTGATCCGTGCGTCGGGCGTTGAGCACCCAACCGCGAACAGGGCGACGACGGCACAGAGCGGCAGGAAGCGTTTCATGTGGGCATCCTAGCGGGTTCCGCCTTAATCTTCAACCAATCGCACGCGCAGAATCAGGGGCGCCGCGCCTTCGAGGGCGTTGGTGATGGTGGTGCCGGTGGTGTCGCCGGGGTCGGCGGGAATTACACCGGTCAAATTGGTGAAGACCGGGGCGACGAGATCGGCGGCGCCTTCCACCTGGTAAAACTTGCCGGCGACGGACGACCATTGGAGCTGCACGTGGCCGTTTCCGGGTTGCAGGGTGGCGACGCCGAGATAGGAGGACGCATCCTCGGCGGCGGTGCCGGCGCGGAGTTCGTGGCCGTCGGGCATGCCGTCGCCATCGGTGTCGGCCAGGACGGGGCTCAGGCCGAGGGCATGTTCCTCGCCGTCGGGGATGCCGTCGCCGTCGGTGTCGGGGTTGTCCGGGTTGGAGCCATAGGATTTTTCCCACGAGTTGTGGAGGCCGTCCTCATCGTCGTCAGCGGTGTCGAGGGCGTTGGTGGTGGGGCCAACTGTCGCCATGAATTCGAGATTGCCGGAAATGGTGAAGATTTGGGAGTCGGCATAGAAGGACGACTCCTCCAGCGTGGGCTTATTGAAGACGCGGACGAAGACGCGTCCGCTCTTGGGGCGCGGATTCGCGAGGCTGATGCTGAAGCGCCCGGAGTTGGCGAGCGCGGGCGCCATCGAACGGCCGATGGCGGTGAGGCCGTTGGAGACGGGCGGATTCAGCGGGTGAGGCTGGCCGTCGATCGATGGGGCATAGACCGTGTTGCTGGGGGCCCAAAGAACCATGACGAGCGCGCCGGGCGCGGCGGCGTGGCCGGGCAGGGTGACGCCGAATTCATTGGCGATCGAGGCCGTTGCCCCGATATGGAGCGGCGTGTCGAGCGTGGCGCGCGCGGGGGCGGCCAGCCCGATGGCCAGCAGCGCGAGGAACAACCCGCGCATCTGCGTTGGGTTAGAAGCGATCATAGGTGTTCATCGGGAAGTGTTCCTGGGGTTCCAGGATACCCTTCATCCGCTCCTTCGTTTTCTTTCGTGCTTCACGCCGCATGCTGGAGCGCAGGGCACCCAGCATGCTGGCCCACATCAGGAAGTAGTTCATGGTGTTCGGTTCGGGGATGACGACGAAGTTGTCCTGGTTCGTGGTCGAATAGCCGCCGACGAAATCCACGAAGATGGCGCCGAACGCGTCGTATTCGACGTTCTGGATCGGCGACTCGCCCCAGTAGACCAGCCCGGTCAGCGGCCCGGTGGTGTCGTAGAATCGGATGTACATGTGCTTAATGTCGTCGTTGTTGTAGTAGATGTTGCTGACGTAGAACGTGCCGTCGATGCCCAGGGTCGTGCTGTCGATGACGATGGTGGCGAGGATGACGTCATCGCCGGTGGGGCTGCCGGTCAGGCCTCCACCGACTTCCGACATCGGGTCGATCACGTTGTCATAGCTGCCGATGATTTGAACGAGGGAGCCATCGGCGAGCGGGGTGAAGCCGTCCTGCTGGTAGAGCGGGTTGATGATGTAGGCCGAGAGGTTGATGATGGCCGCCTGCAGGGACGACGCGCCCAGGAAGATCGCCAGTCCGGCGATCCATCCGAGTCCGCGAATCCGCTGTAGGGTGTTGGTCATCGGCGAAAAATCAGGGCTTCATGTCCCGCGTGGGCGAGGGGTAGATCGGGGCGTTCGTCCACGCCATGGGGGTGGTGGCGACGCGGCGGATGACGATCGCGTCGTCCGGCTTGAAGTAATTCGTGGGGACCAGCGTGAATGTGGGGCCGTTGTCGAAGCGCCATGTCTGGTCGCTGGTGCGGAACCAGATCTTGCCGTCGGGCACCTGCTGGGAGGAGCGGTTGAATTTCCAGATGGTGTCGCTTAGGGCGGGGATGTTGACGGGATGCGTATAGAATCCCGATTCCCGAAGTCCCATCTGCGAAGGGTGCAGGGTGACGGGCAGGTTGACGCTGACGAGGCTGTGGTTCGTGCCGCCGGGCACGACCTGCACCTGCGGGACGGTCGGGACGCCGAAGATCATGGGCAGCTTGCGCACCAGCTGGTTGGTCGGCAGTTCGACGCAGAAGCCGTCCGCCAGCGGCAGCGGCCATGAATCGGCGACCAGTCCTTCGCGTTGGCTGGGGTAGGAGCATATCCACTGGTTGATGTCGCCGTTGGCGAGCCAGACTTCCTGGGTGGCGACGACATTGGTGTGGATCGCGCGGTTGAACCACATGACACGCGAGGCCTGGGCCGCGGAGTCGCCGCCGGGCAGGATGTCCTCCATGATGGAGCGGATGCTGTTTTCGCAGGGGATGCCCCACGGGCGGACCCAGTTCTGGCCGGGGCGGATGTAGGCATTGCCGAACGCCTTGATCTGCACGCCGGCGCGCCGCGGTGTCTGTGTCCAGAACCCGGGTGCGGAGATGCGGTAGAAGCGCAGCACGCCTTCGGCGAGGTTGGTCGGGTGGCTGCCGCTGATCGCGCCGTTGTCCACGAGTTGGCCGCCGGCCCGGCGATCGGCGAGCGCCCAGTTGGTGACAGATGCGCTGAAGCTGATGGCGTCGGCGAAGAGCAGATCGTAGAGCTGCTCGCCATTCACGATCTCGTGCTGGATTTCCACCGCGTGGTTGGTGACGTCGTATTTGCAGCCGGTGATGATGAACGGCGGCACCACGGTGAACGACGCCTCGGCGGTGTTGTTCGTGATGTTGAAGTCGCCCTGGCGCTGCTGGACGATGCGCGCCGTGTTGGTCAGGGTGAGGCCGGCGGTGCCTGCGTTGATGGACGCGTAGAGGAGCAGCGTGGGGGCGTCGCTGGTGGTGACGCTGCTGAGTGTCCAGCGGTTGTTGCCGGGATTGAACGAGCCGAGCGAGGCGGAGTTCGAGACGTAGGTGAGGCCGAACGGCAGAACGTCCTCAACCACGATGTCCGAGGCGATGTAGGGACCGTGATTGGTGAAGGTGATGGTGAAGAAGATCGTGTCGCCTTCATCGGGGATCGGATCGCTGACGGCCTTGCCGATGCCGGTGTCGGCGATTTCGACGCGGTCGGTGACGGAGGCCGAGAACCAGGCGACCTGCTGGTCGGTGGTGACGGAGGCGGTGTTGACGACCTGCGTCACCGCGGCCGGGTTATCCACGACGGCGCGGTAGGTGATGATCGCGGAATCGCCGGGGCGCAGGAACAGGTTGGTGGCGAGCCAGGGCGGCAGGCCGCCGAGCCGGGTGGTGTAGGTGTCCTTGCTGGCGGTGATGCGGAAGTCGTCGATCCACACGATGTCGCCGGACCCCATCGCGGTGTTGGTGGTCGCGATCCGGAAGGCGGTGCCGGTGGAAATCCACGGGCGGATGTCGAAGCTGGCCTGGATATAGTCGGCATCGTCCGCCGGGCCGTCGAAGCGCTGTAGCGTCGTCCACGTGCCGTTGTAGCCGTTCGAGGCGATCTGCAGGAGCGCGACATCGCCAGCTTCCATGCTCTCGCGGCGGTAAGCGAAGCTCAGGGTGGCGTTCGTGAAGGCGCTGAGGTCCGCGCGTCGGCGGATCCATTGGATGGCGCTGCCGCCCTGGAAGCGCAGGCCATAGGTGGAGCCGCGGACCGGGTCGTAGATGATCTGGATGTTGCCGGCGAGGGGATCGTCGCCCGACTCGCTTTCGTCCCACGTGTCGACGAAATTCGTGTTGCCGAAATTGTTGTTGTAGAAACGGCTGCGGAAATCGTCCAGCCACTCGTAGGTGAAATATTCCGGCGCCGAGATTTCCGTGCTGCTGGCGACGTAGGTCATGCCCGTCGGCACCTCGTCATAAATGGCGATGCCCGTGTGCGCGAAGTTGTTCGGGTTCGTGACAACGATCGTATAGATGTTCGTGAAGCCGGGCGGCGCGAGGCCGGCCGTCGTCGCGTCGCCGCCGGCGCTGGACGTCTTGGTGATGAGCAGCGGTTCGGTGCTGCTGGTGATGATGACCGCAGTGCCGGTGTTGTTGTTCGGATCGGGGTCCGTCTGGCCCGCCGCCGACACATACGCGCGGTTGGTGATGAAGATGCCGACCACGTTGGTCGTGACGAGGGCGTTCAGCGTCAACGTGGCATTCGAGCCGACGCCGAGCGAACCAACGGTCCAGATTCGGGTGTTCGTCGAGAAGCTGCCCTGGCTGAGGCTGTAGCCGGTGAGGCCGATGCCCGCGGGCCAGGCATCCGTGATCTGCACGCTCGTGGCGGGGCCCGGGCCCGCGTTGGACACGGCGACGGTAAAGATGAAGTTGGAACCGAGCTGCGGCGCGACCGTATCGGTGGTCTTGGTGACCACGAGGTCCGCCGCGCCGACCAGGACCGTCACCGTGGCGCTGTTGTTGTTGGGATCGAGGTCCGCGAGATTCGAGCCCGTGATGCTCGCGATATTGGTTAGCGTCGAGCCGGCGAAAGCGGGATTCGTGCTGACCCGCGCGGTCAGCGTCATCGTGACGGCGGTATTGTTTGTCAGCGTTCCCACGGTCCAGATGCCCGTGTTGGTGCTGTAGCTGCCGCGCGTCACCGTGCTGGTCACGTAAGTGAAGCCCGTGAGCAGGGGATCGGCGACCGTGACGTTCCCGGCCGTGCGAGGGCCGTTGTTCGTCACGACGATGGTGAACACGACGTTGCTGCCCAGGTTCGGGTTGGGATTGTTGACGGTCTTGGTGATGCCGAGGTCCGTCGCGGCGATGGAGTTCGTGACCGAGGCCTGGATCGGCAGCACCTGGTAATCGCTGATGGCGTAGGCGGTGTTGATGACCTGCGTCACGCTGGCCGGATTGTTGACCGTCGCCTGGAAGGTGATCGTCAGCGTCTGGCCGGGAGCGAGGTCGAGGCCGGAATAGAGATTCGGCGGCGCACCGCCGGGCACGGTGTTGGTGGCGGTCACCGGCCATTCAACACGGATGTTGTCGAAGTGAACGTAATCCGAGGAGCCCAGCGTGCTGGAGCTGAGGAAGCGGACAATCGTATTCGTCGAGATGAAGTCGGCGATGTTGTAGTTCGTTGAAAGGAAGGAACTGTCGTTGTTGGGACCGGCGATGCGGCCGATTTCCGTGTAAGACGAGCCGTTGTTGCTGGAGGCGTAGATCGCGACGAAGTCGGATGACGTGTCCAGCGCGGCGCGGCGGTAGGTGAAGCTCAGCGTCGCGTCCAATGCGCCATCCAGGTTCACGCCGCGCTCGAGTCCCCGGCTGGCGGCGGAGACGCGGACTGCATTTGTATAGATTCGGACGCTGCCCGCGCTGGGGCTGGTCGATTCACCCAGTTCGCTCCAGCTTCCGTTCCAGTTCACGTTGCCGTCGTTCCGCGAGTAGGACACCGTGCTGAACAGATCCAGGACGAAATTCGTCGCCGTGAACGGCCCGCTGACCGTGGTGCTGCCCGGCACATACGTCGTGCCCGCGGGCAGGGGGTCGGTCACCACCACGTTCGTATGCGTCAGGCTGCCCGCGTTCGTGACGATGATGGTGTAGGTGATGTTGCTGCCGGGCAGGGCATTGGAAACGACGCTCGACGTCTTGCTCATGCGCAGCGAGCTGACCGCGATGACGGCCACGCCGGTGTTGTTGAGCAGGTTGCCGTCGGCCACGGTGGTGGAAATGATCGGGGCGCGGTTGGTGATCAGCGTGTTGATCGAATTGGTCGTTGTTTGCGCGGTGATTTGCAGTGTCGCCGAGGCGCCGGCGGCCATGAAGCCGACGGTCCAGACGCCGCTGACGTTGTTGTAGATGCCGCTGCTGGCGACATGGCTGACGTAGGTCAGGCCGTTGGTGAGCCGTTCGGAAACCGCAACGCCGTTCGCGTCAGAGGGACCGCTGTTCGTCAGCACAAGCGTATACACCACGTTCTCGCCGGCGAAGGGGCCCTGCGTATTCGGCGTCTTGGTGATGCCGAGGTCGGCGCCAATGACGGTGATGATCGCGTCGGCGCTGTCGTTCAGCGTATTCGTGTCGCCGAGACCCAGCGTCAGGGCCGTGGCCGTATTGGTGATCACGAGGCCCGCGCTGGTGTTGTTCACGCGTGCCGTGATGACGAGCGTGGCGGATGCGCCGCTCGGGAAGGCGCCGAGGTTCCAGGTGCCGTTGGTCGCGGTGTAGGCGCCGACGCTCGCGGAGGCGTTGCTGAATGTGATGCCCGCGGGCAGCAGGTCAACGACGGTAAGCGCGCTCGCGTTGTCCGGGCCGTTGTTGGTCACGGAAACGATGTAGGTGATGACCTCGTTGATGTCGGGCAGGGGATCGCTGACGGCCTTGGTCACGCCGATATCGAGCGCGCGAACCGCGACGACCACGCTGGCGGTGTTGTTGGCTGTGTTCGTGTCGGGCCGGTATTGCGAGGTGATGGAGATGGTGTTCGTCATGACGAAACCGCCGCTGGCGAGATCGACCCGCGCCGTGATGGTGAGCCGCGCGCCCGCGCCGACCGCGAGGGAGCCGACCGTCCAGAGGCCGTTGCTCGGCGTGTAGGTTCCGACCGTCGCGAAGTGGCCGGTGTAGTTCAGGCCGGCGGGCAGGATGTCCGTCAGCGTGACATTGTCCGTCGCGTAGGGGCCGAAGTTCGTCACGCTCAGCGTGAAGATGATGTTCGTGCCGACGCGCGGGTTCGCGTCCGTCACGGTCTTGGTCACGCCGAGGTCCGTGGGCGGGAGGAAAATGCCCGCGTCGTATTGGAAATTCGTCGTGCGGGGCGGGAGGAAAAAGAACGACGAGCGCGCGGTGTTCGTGTCGATGTCGCTGTCGATGAAGTCATTCGGGCCCACGTTCTGCGGCGAAATGATCCAGTTCGTGGGGACCACGATGTCGAACTGGTAGACGCCGGATTCGATCGCGTAGATCGCGTAGAAGCCGTTCGCGTCCGTGCGCTGCTGGCCGACGAGGTTGGTGCCCGTGGAGTCCCAGACGCGGACAAGTACATCCGGCACGCCCGGCTCGCCCGGGTCCTGGATGCCGTTTTGGTTCAGGTCGTTCCAGACGAAATCGCCGACGGACGCATTGTCCCGCTCGTCGAGCACCAGCGCGCCGCCGCTCATCAAGTCGAGGCCGCCCGAGTTGCTGCTCTCCGTGGTGTTGAGCGGGAACTGGTGAACGTTCAGCCAGTTCTGCGTGGCCGGCACGTCGGCGGCGGCCAGCGAATAGCCGTACACCAGCGTGTTCGTGGAAATGCCGAACTCCGTCCACTCGATGTACTGGCCGGTGAGTGGCTGCACGCCGACATCGGCGGACGGACGGAAGTTCCCGTCGTAACCGCGATAGACGATCGTGTCGAGCGTGATGCCCGAGTTGCCCCAGTTGGTGGTGGCCAGAAAGACCGGCTGGGAAAACGCGGAGGGATTGCCGTTCGTGTCGAGCCCGAGAATCGCCGAAATCCACAGCGCGTCGTTGCCGCCGCGGTCCATCACCATGAAGCCCTTGCGGTTCAGGTTGCCGTACGCCGGGTAGCCGTCGTCGAAAATGTAGTCGATGCGCTCGATGTTGTTGTTGTTGCCGTCGCCGTTGCCCGTGTTGCAGAACACGTTGTCGACGCCGCGATTGATGATGTTCGCGAGCAGGATTTCCTCCATGGTCCCGGCGAACTGGGAGGAGAGCGAGATGTTCGTGCCGCTGACGATCGGGCCGTTCTGGTCGTAGAGCAGGATGTGGTGCGCCCCGGTGATCGTCGGGTTGTCCACGCGCACGATCGATATTTTTTCCGCGAGCTGGCGGAAGATGAAGTTGTTCGTTCCGACGTCGAACGACGTGATGATCAGGTTGTCGAACTGGCCTTCCGTGAAACGCGTGCTGTATGTCGTGCCGGCCGGGAAACCGCCGGTGCCGGCGCCCGGCGAAAAGAAGTCATTCGACGGGTCGTTGAGGCTGTCGAAATAGGCCTGGATCGACGTAATCGGCTGAACGGCCTGCGTGGCCGTCACGCCCCCCCAAAACAGCGCAAATCCAACCACTACGCGCGCCGCGAAACGGATGATTGAGTCTTTCATAAGGCCCCCTGGTACGGACGAATCTGTTAAAGAGCAGATTCGGTGCCATCCCCGTGCGAGACCCCTGTTTTCAAGATGAGGCGTGGGGTATGATCGCGATTTATCTGAAACGCTAAACCGCATCGCATTTACATGTAGCCTGATCGCGGTCACCTACAGCCAGTAGTGTTGTTGGTATTTGTTGATGTATGTATGTTTGCTTCCGCTTGGGTGGGGTGTTTGCTTTCTGCTAACAGCGGTGTTCAAAAGTGAACGCGATCGAGGTGTTGCGTTCTCTCGTTTACAGGCAGCGGGGCCAGTAGATCCGGGTGGGAAATCTGGTGGCATGATAGTTGCTTTGGTGTGTGCGTATGTCTGACCGCGCGCACAACCCGATGAATTGGCAGCCGGTGCGGCACGCCCAGTTGCGCTACCTGGAGCGACTTTGCGCGGCGTGGGCGGACGGTGCGCCACCGCCGCCGCTGGAGCGTCGGATTTCTGAACGGGCGACCTCATCCGCATTGGAATCCGCGCCGCTGGTTGCCGCGGATCGGTCGGTGAGCGGGTCGGGTCGCTAGCCCGGGATGGCCGCGTATCACGCCGCGGCCCGCTCCTGGGCATTTCGCGCTCTGCGCTGGAAACTTCGCGCGCCGTGGCGCATACTGTTCTCATTCGCAAAACAAGGGAGCTTTCCGTTTATGAGAATTTCCGTGTTGATGTTGATGACGTTGACCGCGGCCACGATTGCGCAGGCCCAACGGTCGTTGCCGTTTTGCCAATTTCTCGATGGCGCGGAAGCGCCGTCCTGGGAGGCGCATGTCAGCCACACGACGGACGCCCGTGTGGAGGCGCCGGAGGGACGCGATGTGGCGATCTGGTCCGTGGGCGGCGGCGGCGGGCTCTATTATTGGCGCACCGGTTCGGGTGAACTCGATTTGACCGGCGCCTACGATCTCCGGGCGTTCGACGGCAGCGGCGGCATCGCGCTCCCCGACTACGCCGCAGCGCTGCGGCTGAATGCCGCCTTCGTGATGCGCAATTGGGACGGCAGCGCGCTGCGCATCACGGCGATGCCCGGCATCTATTCGGATCTGGAGGATATTTCGTTTGAGGATTTGGGGTTGCCCGTCGAGGTGGCGGGCATCCAGGCCTTTAACCCGCAGGTATCCGGCCTGATCGGCGTGGCGCTCTATCCGGGCTTTATCCGCGCCTTCGACCCGCGGTTCGGCATTCGCTATGCGCCGGATGAAACCTTGCGCGTGGACCTGATGTATCCCGAATCGCGCGTCATTTTCCGCCCGGCTGCCGTCGAACTCTACGCCGGTCTGCGCCACGACGCGGTGAACGAATTCCGGCTGGAGGAGGACGATTCCCGCCGCCGGATGGCGCTGCGCGAGACACGCGCGTTTACCGGGGTGGCCTGGCTGCTCAACGACGTCCTGCGGATGTCGGTCGAACTCGGATATGCCTTCAATCGCGAAGTGGATTTCGACAAGAACGCGCCCGGGCGCGACCTCGAGGAAGCCTGGCAGGTTCGGCTGGGCATCGGCGGCGCGCTCTGACGCATTCGGGAGCGGACGCGGTGCGCCTGGCGGTCATTTCAGACATCCACATGGTCGGGCCGGCGGAACTCGCGCTGGCGAATGATTCCTACGGCCAGTTGCGGGCGCATCCGCACCCGCTGTTCCGCGCGTGGCGCAAGGGCCTCTACCGCGTGCGCCGCCGCTTCTGGAACGGACATTTGCAATGGCGGCACACGGCCTTTCTCCGGGCGCTCGACGAGGTGTCGGAGCAGCGGCCGGATTGGGTCATTGCGAACGGCGACTATGGCGGCGACCTCGGCGGCGTCGGCCTCAGCCACCAGGCCACGCTGGACAGCGCCAGCGTCGTGGTCGACATGATCCGGGACCGCTTTCCCGGGCGCAGCCGGTTCGTTTTCGGCGACCACGACCTCGGCAAATATTCGACGGTGCTCCGACAGGGCGGCATCCGCCTGAACAGCCTTGAGGTCGGTGAACAGCGGTTGCAGATTCCCTCCTTCTGGCACGAGACGGACGGGGACTTCCATCTCATCGGGGTGAACTCCTCGCTCTTCACGCTGGACCTGTTCCTGCCCGAGGCGCTGGCGGACGAGGTGCCGGAATGGCAGCGCCGCCGCGCCGCACACATCGAGCAGGTCAACGAGGCCTTCCAGGGGTTGTCCTCGCGCGCGCGGGTGGTCCTGTTCTGCCATGATCCCAGCGCGCTCACCGCACTCAGCCAGTTGCCGGTGATCCGCCGCCGGCTGCCGCAGATCGCGCTGACCGTGATCGGGCACCTGCACAGTCCGACCCTGCTGAAACTGGCCCGCTATGCCGCGCGCTTCAGTCAGTTCAAGCCGAAGTATCCCGTGGCCCGCATCGTGGCGCATGGACTCTCCGGCGCGCGGCAATGGAACCTGTTCCACCCCGTCGTATGCCCGTCGACATTCGGCACCGGCCACCATGTCGCCGGCGGCATCCTGCTGGTGCGCGGCGCCGCCGGGGGACGGGTCGAAACCCGCCGCGTGCGGGTGCATCGCCGCCATTACGCCCGCCATCGCGCCGGCGAGGGCCGCGCCTAAATTCGCTCCGCGCCCGTAGATTTCGGTTGGCCGTGTCCGCTGCGCGGGCTAGAGTGACGAATCAAATCATGATTCGACGGAGTTTTGCCATGGCTGCCCCCAAACAACGAAAAACCCAGCGAACGGTCACCTTCGAAGTCAAAACCGCGCGCCCGCTGCCCGTGGGCCAGCAGGTATTCATCGCGGGCGGCGCGAAAGTGCTCGGCAACTGGCGCCCCGATGGGCTGCCGCTCACCCGCATGGGCGAAAACGCCTGGTCCGGCTACGCCATTCTCTCGGTGGGCGATACGGTGGAATACAAAATCACCCTGGGCGACTGGCAAAGCGAGGCGCTCGATGAGACCGGCATCACACCGGGCAACTTTGTCCTGAAACCCGGCGGCGACATCACGATCCGCCACGCGGTGAACGCCTGGAAGTGCGATCGTTGACGCGCGCGCTTTCCTGATGCCGCCCGTCCGCCGCTCCGCTATAGTCCACGCATGCAAATCCTGGAACTGGGACCGCGCCAGCGGAAAGTCGTCGCGACGGCGCTCACGCTGCTCGGTGCGGCGGTCATCAGCGGGCTGGTCTATTATCTCTTCGTCCTGCTCGCGCGTTTCGTCGCTGCCTTCTCGCCGGTCCTGACGCCGCTGGCGGTGGCCGGCATCCTCGCGTTGATCCTGCGCCCGTATTACGTATGGCTCGTCCAGCGCGTGAACTGGCCGTGGCTTGCGGCGGTGCTCGTGTTCGCCTCCGTGCTGGCGCCGCTCGTCGCGGCGTCCTGGTTTTTCGGCGCGATGGTGGCGGCGCAGGTGCGCGGCCTGCTGGAGCAACTGCCGGTCTGGATCGAGGCGGTCTCGGCGCGCGTGGAGGCGTGGATGCCGCAACTCAACGCGCTGTGGATGGAGCAGGGCGATGCGATGAAGGATCAGCTTCGCGAGCGCGGCGGCTGGCTCGCGCAGCAGTTGCTCGCGGTCCTCCGCCGCGTCCTTACCGCGGGTGTGAATGTCTTCCAGGTGCTCGGCGGGCTGTTGAGCTGGGTGGTGCTGCCGGTCTACCTGTATTTCATGCTGACGGCGCGCCCGATCTCGCTGAACAGCCTGCGCCAGTCGCTGCCCTTCCTTAAGGAGGAGACGCGGGACGATGTGATTTATCTCGCGCGCGAGTTCCTGAACATCATGGTCGCGTTCTTCCGCGGGCAATTCGTCATCGCGGCGGCGATGGGGGTGCTCTTCGCGATCGGGTTCGCCTTCGCCGGTCTCCAATATGGCGCGGCGATCGGGTTGACGCTGGGCTTCCTCAACATCATCCCGTACCTCGGCAACATCATCGGTCTGGCGGTGGCGCTGCCGCTGGCGTTCTTCCAGGTGGGCGGCGGCGTGGGCCTGCTGGTGGGGGTCGTGGGCGTATTCGTCGCGGTCCAGTGCATCGAGGCCTATTTCCTGACGCCGCGCATCATGGGCCAGCGCACGGGGCTGCACCCGATGGCCATCATCTTCGCCCTGTTCTTCTGGGGTACGGCGTTGAGCGGTCTGCTGGGCATGATTCTCGGCATCCCGCTCACCGCCTTTCTCGTTGTGTTCTGGCGGTTGCTGAAGGCAAAGTACATCCGCGAAATGATTTGAACCGAACCGTTCGGCCTGTAGCCGCGCACGCTGGGCGCGGCTCCTCCGAACTCGCAATGGAAGGTGAACCATGAGTAAATCCAAAATTATCGCGCTGGTCCTGATCGGCTTGGTGGCGCTGGTGGCGGTGTTGAACCACGGTTCGACCAGCGTTCACCTGCTGGTGACATCCGTGCGGATGGCCGAGTCCGTGCTCATCCTTGGCTGTGCCGCGGTGGGCGTCGCGATTGGCGTGCTGATCAAATAGCCGCGATGTCCGACGCCACTCCATCGCCGCGCGTTCGCGACCTGCTGGCGCGCGGGGTCCGCATGCCGAACCCGGCCTCGGTCGAGGTCGATGCTTCGATCGTGCCGGAGCGCATCGCGGCGGACGCGGTGATTCATGCCGGCTGCCGGCTGCGCGGCGCGGAAACGAGCGTTGGACCCGGCTGCGAACTGGGCGCGGAGGCGCCGCTCACGCTGGAGGATTCGCAACTGGGCGCGAACGTGGAACTCAAGGGCGGCTTCGTGTCGGGCGCGGTTTTTTTCGACGGCGCAAGCCTGGGCAGCGGCGCGCATGTGCGGCCGGGCACCATCCTCGAAGAGGAGGCGAACGGCGCGCACACGGTCGGCCTCAAGCAGACGATCCTGCTGCCGTACGTCACACTGGGCTCGCTCATCAATTTCTGCGACGTGTTGATGGCGGGCGGCACCAGCCGCAAAAACCACGGCGAGGTGGGCTCGTCCTACATCCACTTCAACTTCACGCCGCACCAGGACAAGGCGACGGCGTCGCTGATCGGCGACGTGCCGCGCGGGGTATTCCTGGACCAGCCCCCCGTGTTCCTCGGCGGACAAGGCGGACTGGTCGGCCCGGCGCGGATCGGCTTCGGTTGCGTCACGCCGGCGGGCACGATCTATCGTGGCGACGCGCCGGGCGACAGTCTCTTGCTGCGCGCATCGGAGTTGCCGGGCGGCACGCGGGCCTACCAACTCGGGGCGTATCGCGGTGCGTCGCGCATCTGGAAAAACAACCTGAACTATCTCGGCCAGGTGCGCGCGCTGCTGGCGTGGACGCGCCACGTGCGCGCGCTGTTCATGACGGGCATCCATCACCGCTTCTGCCTGGAGGGCGCCCTGCGCCAGCTCCACGTGGTGGAAGCCGAACGGATGAAACGGCTGGAGGAGTGGATCAACAAATTGCCGCGCTCCATCGACTTGTTGCGCGCGCGCAACGCGGCGGGTGACGCGGCGGAAGCGGAGTTGCAGGCGCGCCTGGTGCAGCGCTGGCCCGTGGTGCGCGAGGCGCTGGCCGGGCTGGACGATGGCGCCGGCGGACGCGAGATGTTTTTGAACGAAGTCGGGAAGGCGCGCGGCGGTCGTGAGTATCTCGCGGCCATTCCCGCGCTGCCCGCGCCGGTGAAGGTGCTGGGCGCGGCGTGGTTGCAGGGCCTTGTGGACGCGGTGACGCGGTTGGGCGAAGAGCCGGGAGATTGAAATGGGCAAGTTGTTTGGAACCGATGGCGTGCGCGGCGTGGCGAACCAGCCGCCGATGACGGCGGAGCTGGTGCTGGAAATTGGCCGCGCGACGGCGCACGTCTGCAAGCACCAGGCGGAGCGGCGCCACACGATCGTGATCGGCAAGGATACGCGCGTCAGCGGCTACATGCTGGAGAGCGCGCTCACCGCGGGCATTTGCTCGATGGGCGTCGACGTGCTGCTGGTCGGGCCGATGCCGACGCCGGGCATCGCGTTCATCACGCGCAGCATGCGCGCGGATGCGGGCCTCGTGATTTCCGCGTCGCACAATCCCTACCAGGACAACGGCATCAAGATTTTCTCGCGCACCGGCTACAAGCTGCCCGACGCGGAGGAGAGCGAAATTGAGGAGCTGATCAGCTCCGGCCGGATCAAGGACATCCGCCCGACGGCGGAGGAGATCGGCAAGGCGCGCCGTATCGACGACGCGCTCGGCCGCTACATCGTCTTTTGCAAGAATTCCTTCCCGGAAACTGTGAGCCTCGAAGGGCTCAAGATCGTGCTCGATTGCGGGAATGGGGCGACCTACAAGGCCGCGCCGATCATCTTCAGCGAGCTCGGCGCCGAGGTGACCGCGATCCACTGTTCGCCGAACGGCGTGAACATCAACGACAACTGCGGGTCACAGCACACGTCCGACCTGCGCGCGAAGGTCCGCGAATTGAGGGCCGACGTGGGGCTCGCGTTCGACGGCGACGGCGACCGCATGATCGCGGTGGATGAAAAGGGCAACGAGCTGAGCGGCGACCATATCCTGTTGATTTGCGCGAAGGCGTTGAAGGAGCAGGGCCGGCTGAAAAACAACCTCGTGGTGACGACGGTGATGGCGAACTTCGGGTTCTTCGTCGCCGCCCGCAAGTTGGGCATTGAGGCGGGCATCGCCGCCGTCGGCGATCGCTACGTGTTGGAAATGATGAAGGAAAAGGGCGCGGTCATCGGCGGTGAGTCGTCCGGCCACATGATTTTCCTCGACCATCATTCCACCGGGGACGGCTTGATCTCCGCGCTGCAATTGCTGGCGGTCATGCGGGCGAGTGGGCGTCCGTTGTCGGAACTCGCCGGGCTGATGAGCGTGACGCCGCAGAAGATGATCAACGTCGATGTGCGGGAGAAACCCGAGTTGGAGACGCTACCCGGCGTCATGAAGGCCATCGCGACGGCGGAGGCGGAATTGAAGGACGAGGGCCGCGTGCTGGTCCGCTATTCCGGCACCCAGAAGATGTGCCGCGTGATGGTGGAGGGACCGACGAAGGAAATGACCGACCGCCTGACCCACGCCATCGCCCAGGTCGTGCAGCAATGCATTGGCGTGTAAAGCGCGGCTGCCAGGTCCTGGTCCTGCTCGCGTGCGGCCTCTCTGCCGGCGTGGCCGGGGCGAAGCGGCCGGATCCGTTCGACGCGGGTTTTCTGGCGTCCCGCCACACGGACGTGCGCGGCGACGAGCGCGTGAAGGCGGTGGGGCCGTTTTTCGAAATGGCGCAATCGACGCAGGGCTGGCGGCTCGTCGCGGTGCGCCCGTTCTACAGCCAGGTCGAAGACCCGGAAAACGGCAATGCGCGAAAGGATTACCTCTGGCCCGCGGGTTCCTGGCGAAAAATCGGCAACGAGGAGCAGTCCCGTTACGCGATTTTCTTTTCCTTCAAGCACGGCCAGGAAAAGCCCGACCGCCGCTATCGATTCTGGCTCCTGCCGTTTTATTTCCAGGGCCGCGATGCGGAGGGCGACACCTATCGCGCCATATTCCCGTTCGGCGGCACGATTCGTGAATTTCTCGGGCGCGACGAGATTTCCTTCGTGCTGTTCCCGTTGCGCTCGACGAGCAAGTTAAACGACCTGGAAACCAGCAACTGGCTCTGGCCGTTCATTTCCAGTACGACCGGCGACGGCGTCGAACGACACCGCGTGTTTCCCTTCTACGGACGCTCGATCCGCGAGGGGGCGTACGACAAACGGTTCGTCCTGTGGCCGATTTGGAACGACGTCCGCTACGACTACGAGGGCAGCAAGGGCAGTGGTTTCATTCTCTTTCCCGTGTTCGGTCACATGGAATTGGAGAACCAGGAGACGTGGTGGGTGCTGCCGCCGTTTTTCCGGCATACGCGCGGGGAGCAGGGGTCGCGCACGTTCGCCCCGTGGCCGTTCATCCAGCGGGAAACGGGACCGGTGGAAAAGCTTTATGTCTGGCCCTTGTGGGGACACAAGAAGGTGGGCAACCACGAGCGCACGTTCTATCTCTGGCCGTTGATCTGGGATGAATCGACGGTGCGGGGCGCCGAGAAGCAGGAGCGATTCATGATCATCCCCTTCTACCTGCACTCGACCCTCGGCGTGCCGGACCAGCCGCCGCGCGCGCGCAGCCTGAAGGTCTGGCCGCTGTTCTCCTACAAGCGGGTGGGGGATGAATCGCGCTTTCGCACGCTCGAACTCTGGCCGCTCGCGGACCATGGCGCGGTGGAGCGGAATTGGGCGCCGCTGTGGACGATCTATTCCAGCGAGCGCAAGGACGACGCGCGGGATCGCGAATTGCTGTGGGGGCTGCACCGCGACCAGAAGCGCGGGGACGAGGCCCGGTATTGGTCGCTGTTCCCGTTGTGGGACTGGCGGCGGGAGCCGGACCGCAAATCGTGGTCCCTTCTTAAAGGACTCGTGGGCCGCACACGCGTGGATTCCAATACCGCGTGGCGTGTGTTATTCTTTTTCAACTTCGGCGAACTACCCGAAGAGGAGACCGGGCCATAATCACGCGTGAACCAGAGTTTTTTGATCCGCCGATCAATTTCTTCGCCAGCGTCGGGCGCAGCGTCCTGTTGAGCCTGAGGCAGGTCGGCCAGGCGCTCTTGATGCTGTTCGAGGCGGCGCTGTTCATCCCGTGGGCGTTCAACAAGCGAAGCCGCCACGAGCTGATGTACCAGCTCTATCTGACGGGCATCAAAAGCCTCGGCGTGATCACCGTGGTCGCGGCGTTTACCGGCATGATCCTCGCGCTGCAAACGGGCTTGGAACTGCGCCGGTTCGGGCTTCAGCAAAACATCGGCACGGCGGTGACGGTGGTGATGCTGCGCGAGATGGGGCCGTTCATGACGGCGCTGATCATCGCGGCGAGCGTCGGGTCGGCCATCGCGGCGCAGATCGGCACGATGGTGGTGTCGGAGGAAGTCTCCGCGCTGGAAATCATGTCGATCAACCCGGTGCGTTTCCTCGTGCTCCCGCGTTTGCTGGCGCTGGCGATCATGATGCCGATGCTGACGATCTACACCAACATCCTCGGCATCGTCGGCGGCGCGGTGATCGGCGCGACCCAGTTGCAGGTGTCGTTCCAGGCCTATTTCGACAACGCGCAGTTGTATGCGCAGAACAAGGACTTGTACGTGGGGCTGCTCAAGGCGTTCGTCTTCGGCATCGTGATCGCGGGCACGGCGTGCCACCAGGGCTTTGCGACCTCGGAGGGCGCCGTGGGGGTGGGCCAGGCCACGCGCCGCACCGTCATCATTTCGTTTCTCGTGATACTCGTATTGGGCTACATGCTGACGCGCCTCTTTTACCGCTGATGATCCGATTCGAACAGGTGACCAAACGGCTGGGCAGCCGGAATGTGCTGGATGATTTCGACCTCGAAATCAAGCCCGGCGAGACGTTCGTCATTTGCGGGCCCTCCGGCATGGGCAAGAGCGTCACGCTCAAGCACATGGTCCGCCTGCTGACGCCGGACCGGGGCCGGGTCTTCGTGGGCGACGCGTGCGTGAGCGAGGCGCGCGGGCGTGAACTGGAAAAAATCCGCTCGCGTTTCGGCGTGCTGTTCCAGGGCGGCGCCTTGCTGGCGTGGCTCTCGGCGGGCGAGAACGTCGCGCTGCCGCTGCGCGAGCATACGCGGAAGGGCAACGACGAAATTGAGGCCCTGGTCCGCGAAAAACTGCGGCTGGTGGACCTTGAGGACGCGTACGACAAATATCCCGCCGATCTCTCCGGCGGCATGCGCAAACGCGTCGCGCTCGCCCGGGCGATCATCACGCAGCCGGAAATCATTCTCTACGACGAGCCGACGTCGGGCCTGGACCCGGTGACGTCGCGCACCATCGACGACCTCATCGACAGCCTGCGCAAGAAGCTCGGCGTCACCAGCGTGGTGGTCACGCATGACCTGCACAGCGCGCTCGCCATCGGCACGCGCATCGCGATGCTGCACAACGGCAAGGCGGTGGAGGTGTCCACGCCGGAGGATTTCGTGAAATCGAAAAACGAAGTGGTTCGCGGATTCCTCGAGGCGCAGTATATTACGCGCCGCGGGGAGTGGGAGGAGGATCTCGAAGCATGAAGCGCAGCCGTATGCAACAGATGTCGCTGGAGGTCGTCGTCGGGTTCTTCCTGATGATGGTCCTGCTCGCGCTGGGGTTCTTCACGATCATCCTGAGCCAGGACAACATCTTTTCGACCAGCCACGACAAGACCGTCGTGTTCGACCAGGTCTCGGGGTTGATCAAGGGGGACAAGGTTTTCGTGAAGGGCGTGGACGTGGGCCGCGTGAAGAGCCTGGTCGTGAAACGGGATGGGGTTCACGCGACGCTGACGCTGTCCTACCCGGTTGAATTGCACGAGGACTATCGCGTCTCGGTCGTTCCGTCGTCGGTTTTGGGCGGTAAATTCGTGGACATCCAGGAGGGAACCGCGGACAAGCCGCTGCTGCCGGACGACGCGGTGGTCAAGGGCCGCGGGCCGACGGATTTCATCGCGGAGTTGACGGACGGCGTGAAGGCGGTGCGGGAGTCGCTGGAGGGCGGCGGCGTGCTCGGCAACCTGGAAGAGACGATGGACAACCTCAAGGAGTTGACCCGCCGCCTGCGCGAGGGCGAGGGCACCATCGGCAAGCTGCTCACCGAGGACGCGATCTACACCAATCTGCTCGCGGTGAGCGACCGGCTCGCCAAGGGGGAGGGCACGCTCGGTAAATTGTTGTCTTCCGATGACACGCTTTACCGCGACCTCTCGGACACGGTCGCCGCGCTCAAGGAGACCGCGGAAACGATCAACAAGGGCGAAGGCACGCTGGGCAAGCTCATCAAGGACGACGGCATTTATACGCAGGTCGACGGGCTGATGGGCGAAATCCGCGCGGCGGTGGACGATCTGCGCGAGACGACGCCGGTCGTCTCCTTCTCCAGTATTTTCTTCGGTGCGTTCTGATTCAGATGGAGGCGCGAACCATGATATCCATGCGTTTGGTGACGGGGCTTCTCGTGGTCGGCCTGCTGTTGGCGTCCGCCCCTGCGCCCGCGCGGGCGGAGTCGGGCGTGTTGGACCCGAACATCTCCATCGCCGTCCTCGTCGTCGTGGTCGGCGTGCTGGGCTGGGTCGCGTGGCGGATGGAGAAGGAGGATGAGGCGGACCATTTTCAGGCGCGCGCGATCCTTCCTTTGCATCTCCCCTCCGAGGACGCGGCGTTCGGCTTCGTGTTCGATCCCGTCACGAGCGAGGATGCCCGCGTGGAATATACCGCCGGTCTCGCGATCGGGCGGCGGTTTTAGGTCCGGTAGTTCGGCGCTTCCTTCGTGATGGTCACGTTGTGGGCGTGACCTTCGCTGGCACCGGCGCCGGTGATGCGCACGAAGCGCGCCCGCGCGCGCAGCTCATCGATGGTGCGGCACCCGCAGAAGCCCATCGCGGAACGTACGCCGCCGCAGAATTGCGTGAGCACCTGTTTGACCGTGCCGGCGAACGGCACCATGCCTTCAATGCCCTGCGGCACGAGTTCATCCGCCGGCGCGTCAGCCAGCCCGTAACGCTCGCGGCTGCCTTTGTTGGCCTGCATGGCGCCGAGGCTGCCCATGCCGCGGTACACGACGAACTGGCGGCCCTGGTAGAGGATCTTCTCGCCGGGGCTCTCCTCGGTTCCCGCGAGACGCGAGCCCATCATCACCGTATTCGCGCCCGCGACAAGCGCCTTCGTGACGTCGCCGGAATAGCGGATGCCGCCGTCGGCGATGACGGGGATCGATTCCTCCAGCGCGCTGACCACGTTATAGATGGCGGTGATCTGCGGCACGCCGACGCCGGTGACGACGCGCGTGGTGCAGATGGAGCCGGGTCCGATGCCCACCTTCACCGCGTCCGCGCCGGCATCGCGCAGGGCGAGCGCCGCCTCCGCGGTGACGATATTCCCGGCGACGACATCGATGTGTTCATAGTGCTGTTTGATCCACCGCGTCATTTCGAGCACGCCCTTGGTATGGCCGTGCGCGGTGTCGATGACGAGCACGTCGACATGTTGCGCGGCCAGCGCGGCGACGCGTTCCTGGTCGGCGGGGCCGACCGCGGCGCCCACGCGCAGGCGGTATTGCGCGTCGCGGTTATAGAGGGGTTGGATGTTTTGGATGAGCGTGTTGACGTCGGCGAAGCTGTAGAGCCCGATCAGCTTCCCGTTCTCCACGAGCGGGAGTTTGCCGATCTTGTTTTTCACCATGACGTCGTACGCCTGCTGCAGGGTGGTGCCGCGCGCGGCGGTGATGAGGTCGGTTGTCATCACGTCGCGCACGCGAATCGAGCGGTCGCGCGCGAACTTGATGTCGGACGCGGTGAGGATGCCGACGAGGCGCCCGGCGTCGTCGAGGATGGGGAAGCCGCTGAACGTGTAGCCCTTCTGCTGGCGGGTGCGCTGGACTTCCTCGATGGTCTGGGTGTCCTGGAAGGTGACCGGCGCGGCGATGAGGCCGTTGAGGTGGTGCTTCACGTCGCGAACCAGCGCGGCCTGGCGCTCGGCGGACAGGTTCTTGTGTATGATGCCGATGCCGCCGAGCATCGCCATCGCGATGGCCATGCGCGACTCGGTCACGGTGTCCATGGCGGAGCTCAACATGGGCATGTTGAGGTTGATGCGGCGGGTCAGGCGCGTCGAGAGGTCCGCATCGGCCGGGAGGAAGTCCGCGTAATCCGCGATGAGGGAGACGTCGTCGAAGGTGAGGGCTTCGTGCGGGAAGGCCCGCATAAACTGGTCGAGATGGGCATTGAGGCTCATGTCATGTCCTTTTGCCCGCGGCAGGGTGCGGGGCTCCGCGGGCGGTGTCAATCGCGAATCGCGCGGGCACGCGCTTTAAATGCGGTGAATTTTCCACCACAAGGTTGACCTGCTTTCCGCGCCCATCGTATATTGTCCCGAGTTTCGTCTTATGATTGCGACGGTTCAACATACGTGGAGACGGAGGATTGCCATGCATACTCTTGCCCGTACGCTGCTCCTGGTTCCCTTCGTTGCCGCGATCGCGTTGACTGCGGACACCGCGCGGGCGCAGGCCCCCGGCGCGCCCGCGACGCCGCTCGTCATCCGCAAGGTCGACGCCAAGCCGGTCAATTCGCCGGAGTATCAAATTCGAAACATTCCGATCACCCCGCGCGGTTTGCGGTGGTTGCAGGTCGTCGTCGACTACGAGGTTGCGCCGGAGTGGGTCGACGAGGCCACGTTCACCTATTATGTGTTGCTCAAGGCGAAGCGCGCCGAACCCGGGCGGTCGCCCTTTACCCTCTTCAAGGGGGACATCACCTACGTGAACATCGCCCGCGGGCGGCGCAAGGCGGATATTTACATGCATCCCAGCACGCTCGCCCGCTTTGGCGATATTGAGCGGCTTGCGGTCGTCGTGAACGTGGGCGGGCGCATGGTGGCCCTCGACGGGCAGCCGACCGGGACGGCCGCGCAGCGGTGGTGGGAGCAACTGGCGCCGCAGGACGGCTATCTGCTGAACCGCATGCAGACGCCGTTCGCGATGGTGAATTCCGACGATTTCGAGGCCATCAAACCCGGACGCAACTAGCCCGGTCCCTTCGTTACACCCATGCAGCGCATCCTCGCTCTTGATATCGGCGCCAGCAGCATCAAGCTGGGCGAATTCACCACGCTGAAGGATGGTTCACTGGAGTTGTTGAAGTTTGGCGTCGCGCCCCTGCTCGTCGACCCGCAGACCGACCAGGATCGCATCCCGCACGTCATCTCGACGATCAAGGAAATCATGCAGGAGCGCGGCATCAAGCCGGGCCCGGTCCTGCTGAGTGTTTCCGGCCAGTCGGTTTTCTCCCGCTTCGTGAAGCTGCCGCCGGTGGACAAGGAGAAGGTCTACCAGATCATCCTGTACGAGGCGCAGCAGAACGTGCCTTTCCCGATCCAGGAGGTCGTCTGGGATTACCAGTTGATCGGACGCGGGGAAGGGGAGCTCGACGTGATGCTCGCGGCCATCAAGGCGGACATCATCGTCCAGTTGACCGACGCCGTGGACCAGGCCGGCCTCCAGGCCGACCTCGTCGACGTGGCGCCGATGGCCCTCTACAACGCGGTTCGCTTCAACTACAGCGACGCCGCGGGATGCACGCTGGTCATCGATATCGGCGCGCGGTCGACCGACCTGATCTTCCTCGAAGAGGGCCGGGTGTTCATCCGCAGCGTGCCCGTTGCGGGCAACGCGATCACCCAGCAGATCATGCGTGAATTCGATCTCGGGTTTGAGGACGCCGAGGAGATGAAGCGCGCCCATGCGTTCGTGGCTTTCGGCGGCGCCTACGAGGAACCGAAGAGCGAGGTCGCCGACAAGGTGTCGAAAATCGTGCGCAACGTCATGACCCGCATGCATGCGGAGATTGACCGCTCCATCAAGTTTTACCGCAGCCAGCAGAACGGTCAGGCGCCGTCCCTCGTATTGCTGACCGGCGGGACATCCGTCATCCCGTACACCGACAGTTTTCTCAAGGACAAGTTGAAGGTGGACGTCGACTACCTCAACCCCTTCATTAATGTGCCGGTCAGCTCGACGATCGACGCCGAGGAGATTGGCCGCCACGCGCACCAGCTCCCGCAGCTCGTCGGGCTTGCGCTTCGCAAGGCGCATGCGTGCCCGATCGAGATCAACCTCCTGCCGCCGAAGGTCGTCCAGGAAAAGACCTTCCGTCGCAAACAGCCGCTGCTGATTGGCGCCGCCTTCGCGCTCGTGCTGGTGCTTGTGGTCTGGGCGCTCTATTACAAGCGCATGACCGGGCTGGTCCAGGACCAGCTGTCCGACGTGAATACCCGCGTCCAGCAGTTGGAGCAGGTGGCCGGACCGTTGCGTGCCGCCGAGGCGCGGATCACGGCGCTGCAGGAACGCATCGCCGGCGTCGATGCCGTGGTGGCGCAGCGTACGGTGTGGTTGAACCTGCTCGCCGCGCTGCAGGCCGCGTTGCCGCCCGACCTTTTCCTGGTGAACGTCCAGCCGGTGCGAGTGCCCGCCCAGGATCCCAACCAGCCGGTCGCACCGGATGCGGCGCCGCCCGGGACGCTGGTTGGGCTGGAGATCGAGGGCGTGGGGTATCTGGATAAAATCACGTCCGCCACGCCGATTCGCGACTTCCGCGACCGGCTGCGCGCCGCCGAGCTGTTCGACCCCGCCACGGAAATCACCTGGTTGCCGACGCCCGCTTCCGATCAGTATGTGCGGCAATTCAAAATCGTCGTGAAGCTGAAGGAGCCGGGCCTGCCATGAACTGGCGCAAGCATATGGTCCTCCTGGTGGGTGGCGGCATCGCGCTGATCCTGCTGATTGTGGCGCTGGTGTTCCTCTTCCGGGCCCGTGGAAACTTCGAGCGAAAGAACGACGAACTGGCCCAGTCGTTGCGGAAGCTTGAATCGCTGACCCGACGCAATCCCTTCCCCTCGCCGGCGAACATCCAGGTCCTTGAGGCGAACCTGGCCGCGATTCGTGACGCGGCGGGTGATCTGCAGGAGACGCTGGCCAAGGGACAGGTGTCGCCGGACCCCATTGAGGCCGCCCAATTCGCGCCGCTGCTGGAACAGTCCAGCAAACGGCTGGTGGCGCGCGCCGGCGAACTCGGCATCACCATGCCGGACCGCTTCAGCCTGGGCCTCGACCGGTATGCGGCCGGCGAATTGCCCTCCCGCCAGGCGATTCCCCGCCTCGTCACCCAGCTCAAGACCATGGAGGCCCTCTGCGGCATTCTGTTCCAGGCGCGCATCCACACACTGATGGGCATCGAGCGTGAGCCGTTTGAGCTCGCAGCCCAACCCGAACAGGAAGAGTTCACCGGCATGCGGCGGCGCGCGACGGTTCAGGAACCCACCGTCAGTCAGCGCGCCGCGATTGTTCCCAAGTCGGCGGAAAATCCGCTGTATGAAGTCGAGCGCGTAACGATCACCGTTTTGGCGCGCGATGCCGCCGTGTGGGACGTGCTGAATCTGATGGCCTCATCCCCGCTGGTCGCGTCCGTCGTGGATGTACAACTCGTGAACACGCTGGCGGATCAACTGGGCAAGGCCCAGCCCGTCGCGGCCATTGAAGCGGACAAGGCGCCGGCGGGTGTGCCGCTGCGCTATCCCACGCACGAGGAGCGCATCGTGGCCGGTCGCGAACTGGTGCGCGCCACGATTCTCGTCGACGTCTACCGGTTCGTACAGGACATCAAGGAGGACGCGCCATGAAGGGTGGCGCTCAGCGGCCGGGCGGGTCCTGGCTTCAACAGAATTACGACAAGCTGGCGCTGGTCGTGGCCCTTGTGCTGCTGCTGGGGTCCGCCGTGTTGCTCGTCTTGCGCATCGGCGATCACCGCAAGGAATTCAATGCGAGGATCGGGCGCGAGGTGGGGCAGGAGGGCCAGACGGCGGAAGGCATCAACCTGGCGCCCGTCAGCAATTTATTCGCCCGCATTGCGGAACCCATCCAGGTGCCGCAGGCCAGCAAGCGGATGATGGTGGGTGACCTGCGCGTGGCGAGCATACCGGCCGGTGCGCCGATTCCCTTCGATGCCGCGATCGATCCATTCACCCGCGCGGAACAGCCGTCCGTTGATTTTGACCCGGACAGTGATGGAGATGGCATCCCCGACAGCATTGAGGTCAAGTGGGGCATGAATCCCTTCGATCCCAGCGATGCGCTGGCGGATTTGGACGGCGACGGCTACAGCAACCTCGAGGAATTTCTTGCGGGAACCGATCCCCGCGACGCGAACAGCTTCCCGCCGCCGCACGCCAAACTTCGCCTCGTACGCACCATCACCAATCCGTTCCGATTCGTCTTCGCGGGCGTAAGCGGCGAGCGCTACCAGTTGAACACGCTGCGCGGCGACCGCACCTACTTCAAGGAACTCGGCGAAGAGGTTGAAGGTTTCAAGCTGGAGGCCTTCCGGGCGGATGCGCCGGGTGGCCCCACGCTCGTGCTCAAGCGCGGCACGGAAACCTATCGACTCGTGCAAGGTCGCCAGATCAACGATGAGGCTCGCACCGCATTCCTCGTGTTTCTCGTCGACGGCAGCCGGTTCCGCGTCCGCGCGCGAGATCCCATCCGGCTGCGCGACGTGCAGTACAATGTCGTTGACATACGGGAAGACCGTATCGTAATACGCGATGCGCAGGACGGCAAACTTTCGACCATCGGACTGTTGACACCCGAGGAGCGAAATCGATTGGTGGGCGGCGCGGCCGCGCCAGTTGAAACGGATGCGTCGGCGTTCCCATTCCCACCGTAGGCAGCGGGGGGGTGGAGCCGTCGTCTCGCGGGTTTGGTATGCGTTTGAATAGCACGAAGGAGATTCTTCATGAGCGGCAATAAGCGTCCCGGGATTTGGATGGTCGCAATCGTTCTCTGTACGTTGCTGGTTGCGCGTGCCCAGGACTTTGAATCGTTGCTTCAGGACTTGACGCTTCCTTCGCCGACCGCGCTGGCCGCGCAGGCCCAGTCAACGTCGCCCGCGGCCACCGCGCCCTTCGATGAAGTTGAGCCCGCCGCCGAAGCCGCGCCGGCGATGGATGATTTTTTTGGCGACGCGCAACCGGCGGATGCGCCGATGGACGGCGACCTGTTCGCGGCGGAAGCGGAAGTCGCACCCGAGCCCGCCGCTGAAGAAGCCCCTTCCGTTGAGCCGGAAATGAATCTCGCGGATGACGCGTTTTTCATGGAGGCGGCGGAGACCGTGCCGGTGGAACAGCCAGCTGCGGTTGAAGAACCTGGCATGACCGAGCCGGAATTCTCGGAAGAGCTGGCCGAACCGCAACTCATGGAAGAGGCGGTTGAAGCGCCGGCACCGGAGCCGGTTGTCGATGCGACCGAGCCCGCGCCGCTTGATCCCGCGTTTGATGATTTCTTCGCGGAGCCCGCGCCTGCTCCCGTGGTCGAGCCAGCGCCCGCGCCGGAACCTGCCGCCGAGCCTGCGTTCAGCATGGACGAATTCTTCGGCGAGGACGCCCCTGCTGCGGAAGCCGTGGCGACAGTTGTCGCGCCGGATCCAGAACCCGTCGAGGGTGCGATGGAGGTCGAGGAGGATATGGTCGCAGGGGGAGACGCCCCGGCCGCGTTGAATCCCGAGATGGCTGGAATTGATCCCGCCCTGATCGCCCAGCAGGAAGAAGTGCGTCGCCAGGCGCGCGAGATGGAGGGCCGTCAAAGCGCCGCCAAGGGGCTCGCTGCGTTCAAAGAGGGACGCACGGAGGAGGCCATTGCAGCTCTCTCTGATGCACGCGAAAAAATTCCGGAACGCGCCGCCACGCGGGACCTGCTCAAGGAGGTCAACGCCGCCCTGCCTCAAGCCTATCTGCGCAAGTCCGAAGCCGCTTTGGGTCGCGGCGATTTGCGCACCTCCCGCGAAGCGCTGGAGGCCGCCAAGTCCGTCGGGGCCGACGCCCGCCAGGTTTCCACCATGGATCGCCGGCTGGTCAGCGCGGAGAAACGCGACGCTGAATTGAAGGCGCGTCCCGTGCCCGTGAAGGATCGCCCCGAAATCGTAAATCGCGACAAGTCCGTGCAGGAACTCATCGTTGAAGGCCGCCAATATTTCAATGTGCGGGACTACAACACCGCCGAGAAGCTTTTCGAGCAGGTGCTGACCAAGGATGAATACAACGTCGATGCCATGCGATTCCTGCGCCGCATCGACGAGGTCCGATTCAAGATCCGTTCCCAGGAGCGTGAGTCAACGGCGGCTGACCTGATGCAGCAGGTGCGCGATCGCTGGAATCCGCCCACCCGCACCGATACGGTGGCGCCTGATGCGATCGTCAATCGCGGCGCGGTCGAAACGCAGACCGCCGCCCAGAAACTCCAGGAAAAGATGGCGAACATCATCATTCCCATCATCGATTTCCGTCAGGCCAACATCAACGACGTCATCAACTACCTGCGCGATGAGAGCGTCAAGGCGGACAAGGATGGCGTTGGCGTGAATATCATTCTGAATCCCAACGTCGTGAGCGGAGTTGCCGCCGCGCCGGCCCCGGCCCCGGTGGCCGCCCCGCCCGCGCAGGATGATTTTGGGTTCGGTGGGTTCGGCGATGATTTCGGCGGCGGGTTTGGCGCGGCTGAAGCCGCGCCTGCGCAGGACTTCTCCGCGCCCGCGGCTTCCGGCGTGCCCTCCATCACGCTGACGCTCCGCCGCATCTCGCTGCTGGACGCGATCAAGTTCATCACGGAGGTCGCGCGCCTGAAATTCCGCATTGAGGAAAACGTGGTGATGATCACGCCGGAAAATATGCCGAGCGGTCGCGTCGTCACCCGCATGTATCCGGTGCAGCCTTCGATCCTGGACGTCATCATTGAGCGGGAGGCCACCGACCAGCAGCAGACCGGCTTCGTTGAAATCGGCGCCAAGACCACCACATTCCGCAAGAGCGATGTGAAAGAATTCTTCGAAAAGACCGGCGTGCCGTTCCCCGTTGGCACTTCGATCACCTACAACCAGGCCATCAGCCAGTTGATCGTGGCGAATACCCCGGAAAATCTCGAGGTGTTCGAGCGAATTCTCTCCCGGTTGAACGTGGTTCCGAATCAGGTGGAGATCGAGGCCCGCTTTGTCGAGATTTCCCAGGACGACCTGGAGGAACTCGGGTTCCAATGGTTGCTGCGCGACAACTGGGAACTGGCCCAGCGCAACGGTGGCGGACCGTTTGGCGCCGCGACCGCCGAGCGCATCCAGGTCGACGCCAATTCGGCCATCGGCGGCTTCACCCGCGGCATGCGGTTCTTCGGCTCCTCCGCCGCGGGAATTGCGCCGGTCTCCGGCGCCGGATCGCTCGGAAGCATCGCGACCTTTTCGTCCATCCTGACGAACCCCGAGTTGTCGCTCGTCGTGAATGCGCTTTCGCAGCACGGCGGAACCGATCTGTTGTCGGCCCCGAAGGTCACCACCCGCAGCGGCGTCAATGCCCAGATCCAGGTCATCCGCGAAATTCTCTATCCGACGGAATTCCAGGCGGAGACCGCCCAGATCAACAATTCGGGCGACAGCCAGATCAACGTGGGCGACACCTTCCTCGTGGTGCCGCAGAACTTCGAGAAGCGTGAGACGGGCGTCATCCTGAACGTGACGCCGACGGTCGGCCCCGATGGCTACACGATCGACCTCGTGCTTGCGCCTGAAGTCTCGGAACTCGTGGACTGGATCCAATACGGCGCGGTTGACCCGACCACCGGATTTCCCGCGTACAACATTCCGCAGCCCATTTTCGCCAGCCGCAACGTGACGACGAGCATCGTCATTTGGGACGGCCAGACGGTGGTCATGGGCGGTTTGATCCGCGAGGATCTCGTTCGCGTGAAGGACAAGATTCCATTTCTCGGCGATATTCCGCTCATCGGCCGCCTGTTCCGCAATGAAGGCCAGTTCAGCCAGAAAAAGAACCTGTTGATCTTCGTGACAGCCCGTCTCGTTGATCCGGCCGGCAAGCCCATCAATCGTGGCGATGCCCTGCCGGACGTCGCGGAACCGGTTGCCAGCACGAATTAAGTCTGCGTCCAGCCGCCCGGACTCGTCGAATCGAGAGCCGAATGGCCCTTGCCGATGTGTGAGGTGTGTCTCCCTCTCCCCGGGGGAGAGGATGGAGTGGGGACTTCATTCGGTTCGCTTTTTCCACGTTCCCTTAAACCTCCCCCGTGAGCGCGCCCAACTTACTTCTGATAGATGCGATGGCGCTGGCCTATCGCAGTTTCCACGCGATCCCGCTGTTGACGGCGAAGGACGGCACGCCCACGAATGCGGTGCTCGGATTCGTCAAGGGGGTGAGATTGCTTCAAGAGCGCTTCCAGCCGACCCACCAGGCGGTGATTTTCGATGGCGGCCTCCCGGCGTTCCGCATGGAGCGCCTGCCTGAGTACAAGGCGCAACGCGCGCCGATGCCGGACGACCTGTTCCGGCAATTGCCGCTCCTTGATGAATTCCTGGACGCCGCCCGACTGGCGCGCGTTCGCCTGGATGGCCAGGAGGCCGACGATGTCATCGCCACGCTCGCGTGCGAAGCCGAGCGTGCCGGCGGCTCCGTTGTGATCTCGACGAATGACAAGGACCTGTTCCAGCTCGTGAGCGAGCGCGTCGTGATCGCAACCCCGGCCAGGGATGCGCCCGTGATGGGGCCCGCGGAAGTGGCGGCGAAGACCGGGGTGCCGCCCGCGCGCATTCCCGAATGGCTGGCGCTGACCGGTGATTCCGTGGACAATATTCCCGGCGTGCCCGGCGTCGGGCCGAAGACCGCCAGCCGACTTCTGGAGCAATTCCCCTCGATCGATGCGCTATGGGCGGGGATCGATACGGTGTCTGGTGACAAGCTGCGGGAGTCCCTGCGGGCGGCGAAAAGCGATGTGGAACGCAACCTCGCGCTGGTGACGCTCGACTGCGCCGCGGCCGGCGTGCCCGCGCTGGATGACCTGCGGCCGGCCGTACCGGACTTCGCCGCCCTTCGTGCTTTCTTCCTGCGCCTCGACATGCCGTCCCTCGCGCCGCCCGTTCCCGTGCCCACCCAGATGGAGCTGCTTTGACCAGACGTCGCGCAAACCGCGCCCGTAATGCGCGGCTACAGCCATGAATCGCACCGTCATCCGTTGCATCGCCGCCGCGCTGGGACTCTTGTTTCTCTACACGCTCGCGCTGGGCTCGCGTCGCGCCATCATGGAGGCGCAGCACGAACGGTACGGCCCGGAAATCCCCTTCACGCTGGAAAGTGCGTTGTACTACCGCCGCGTAAAAATCGTGTACGACACCGGGGTCCTGCCGGCTCACGATCCGATGGTGCAGTATCCCGAGGGCATCAACCCGTGGACGACCTATACCGCGGGGGCGGAATATGTCTACGCCGCGTTGGCGCGTCTTTTTCCGACGCACATCCCCGTTCCCGAACGCGTGCGGTTCCTGGAGGCGGCCTGGTTCTCCCTGGGCGCCCCGCTGCTCGCGCTCGGCCTGTATGGCTGGCGGCGTCGGGTGGGGGCGGCCGCGTTGGGCGGCCTGTTCCACGCCATCGCGATTTCGAGCGTGATCCGCTCGACCGGCCATGAGCTCTCGCATGAAAATTTCGCGCTGCCCCTGCTGATCGCGCACTGGGCAATTTCCGTTTCCGCGCCCGGCTTGGCCACCCCCCTGCGCCGCCGCATCGCGGAAGTGGCCGCCGCCGTCCTGCTGGCGCTCGCGTTGTGTAGTTGGGACATGGTGCAATACTACATCGGCCTGCGTCTGCTGCATCGCGCGTGGCGAATCAGCCGACCCGCGCCCGGAGCAGGGGAACCCGCGGCCTCGCGCGGCTGGTGGTTTGAATACGCGGCGCTGTGGGCCGTGAGCGTGTTGAACCCATATCACCAGGCACAGGGCTTCCTGCTTTCCGCCGTGATGGGCCTTGCGCACGGCGTCGCGCTGCTCGTCGCGTTCCACGCCCGCTTCGCGGGCCCCGGCGCCAAGCGCATCGCGTTCCGCATCGCGACGGTCGCGGCCGGCTGTCTGGCCACCGCTGTCCTGCACCGCTGGCTCGCGCCGCCCGAAGCCTACGGACATTTCGGAGAGCTGCTCTGGGCCAAGCTGCGCTTCCTGAATGTTAAACCCGCGGACCCGGCGCTGCTCACCTTCAACCAGCGCATCCTCTGGGTGCCCGCGCTGAATTCAACCGACTGGGCGCTGGCCCGCCTCCTTTTTCCCGCGCTATTGGGGTTGACAATTCCCGCCGCTTTCCTAGTCTGGTGCCACTCAAGGAAATCACCCGATTCCAGAGCGGGCGAACTGGTGTTCGCCACGGTGGTCACGATCGCCGCGTTCTGGCTCTTTGCCCGATTCCACGTTTATCTGTCCCTGTTCTCCTGTGCCCTGCTGGGCGTGGCTTGGTCGCAACTGGCGACCACCCGCTTCACGGTGCGGGCGGTGGCCGGGTTGGCGGTGGTGGCGGGACTGGCGATGGAGACCCTGCACACGTTGCGGCATCCAGGCCGGTGGGGCCGGGTGAATGTATATTTCAAGGAAGTAAACGAACTGACGGCCTGGCTGAATAGCCAGGCGGCTCCTGATCCGGTGCTGGCCAATTTCGGGGTCAGCGGTTCCATCGCTGCGTACGGAAAATGCGCGATCATTCTTCATCCCAAATTCGAGAACGCCGGTTTGCGCCAGCGGGTGCAGGCCTATGGCGAGACGCTGTTCCAAGGCACGGAAAAGGACTTCCGCGATTGGGCGGATGCGCATGGGGCCCGGTACTATGTGCACGCGTTCGGCGAGTTTTCCCGTGAATCCCCTGAATTGCAGATGCGCTATTTCGTAAACACCCTCGACCCGGCCCCGGAATCCGCCGCGCGCGGCTTTGAATTCGCGCCGCGGGACCGCACGTGGTTCGTGCACGAGTGGAGCAATGTGAAGTACGCGGTGTTTCGCGTGATTACACGGGCCGACGAGGCGCTCGCCGCCCGGGAGGTGGCCCGCGCCGAGGCCGCGTTCGCGACGGGCGACCTGGCGGCGACGGAGCAGGCCTGCCTCGCGGCGATGGACCATTTCCCGCGCCAGCCGCGGGCGCTGGAATTGCTGCGCATGGCGTCGGCGTTGAAAGCATCCGGCTTCCGGGCCGGCGCGGAGGCGGACGGAACGTGAGTCGATTCCCGGCGCTCGGCGTCACCGGCGGAGTCGGCTGCGGCAAGTCGGAAGTCGGCCGCGTCCTCCAACGCCTCGGCGTCGCGCTGCTGGACGCGGATGCGCTGGTGCATGCGTTGTTGCGGGACGATGCGGATGTGAAGGACGGCGTGGTTCGCCTGATCGGCCCGGCGGCACGGGCCGCGGACGGCGCGCTCGACCGGAAGGCGATTGCGGCGGTGGTGTTCGCGGATGCGGAAAAGCGGGCGGCGCTGGAACGGCTCCTGCACCCGCGCGTGTGGGCGGCGATCCAGGAATGGCGTACGGCGCAGCGGGCGGTGCAGCCCTGCGCGGCGCTGATCCCGCTGCTCTACGAGGCCGGCCTCACCGCGGGCTGGGACGCGATTTGGTGCATCGCCGCGGAAGACGCGGTGGTGGATGCGCGGGTGCGGGCGCGCGGCTGGGATCCGGCGCACCTCGCGGCGCGCAGGGCGGCGCAGTGGCCGCTCGCGGAGAAAATGGAACGGGCCGATGCGGTGATCCGCAACGACGGAACGTTGGACGAGTTGGAAACGACGGTTAAACGAGAGTGGGAAACGTTTTTGGAAAGGAGCGCATGATATGCCAGACGATCAACCAAACAATATGAGGCACCGGCGGGGGCGTCGCCCCGGCCGTCATCACCGCCACCACGGCGGCCACCGCAACAGCGGCGGCGGCGTTGGAGGAGGCGGCGGCGGACACCACGACTCTTGGGCGCCGCCGGCGGGCGCGGACTTCGATGAGTCGACCGAGTCGGGGAACGTCGCGGGTGCGCCTGGCGCGCTGCCCGAGACCGACCCGAACGCGAACGGCAATGTCGGCGAACTGCCGCCCGCGCCCCGTCCGCAGGGCGAAGCGCGCCTGCTCAAATTGTTTGAACTCCAGACGCTTTCCGTGCCGGATATCAAGGCCGTCGCGGACAGCTATGGCCTGGTCGAACTCGGCGCGCTGCGCAAGCACGAGCTGATTTTCGAAATCCTTCGCGCCAACGCGCGGCTCGGCGGCCAGATGTTCGGCCGCGGTGTGCTCGAAATCCTGCCCGACGGGTTCGGTTTCCTGCGCTCGCCGCTGAACAATTACCTGCCGTGCCCCGAGGACCTCTACGTCTCGCCCTCCCAGATCCGCCGCTTCGCGCTGCGTACCGGCGACTACGTCGAGGGCGAAATCCGCCCGCCGAAGGACAAGGAACGCTTCTTCGCGCTGTTCAAGGTCGACCAGATCAACAACGACAGCCCCGAGAAGCAGCGCAGCAAGGTGCCGTTCGAGAACCTGACGCCGCTTTTCCCGGACCGGCGCATCAACCTCGAGACCAAGCCCGACGAAATTTCGATGCGCGTGATGGATCTCCTCACGCCCATCGGGTTCGGCCAGCGCGGCCTGATCGTCGCGCCGCCGCGCACGGGCAAAACCGTGCTGCTGCAAAAGATCGCCAACAGCATCTCCGCCAACCACCCCAAGGCGCACCTCATCGTGCTGCTCATCGACGAGCGTCCCGAGGAGGTCACCGACATGGAGCGGAACACAAAGGCGCAGGTCCTCAGCTCCACCTTCGACGAACCGCCCGAACGGCACGTCCAGGTCGCCGAGATCGTCAGCGAAATGGCGAAGCGTATGGTCGAGAGCGGCCGCGACGTCGTCATCCTGCTCGACAGCATCACGCGTCTCGCGCGCGCCTATAACACGGTCCAGCCGCACAGCGGCAAGATCCTGTCCGGCGGCGTGGATGCGAATGCGCTGCACAAGCCGAAGCGCTTCTTCGGGTCCGCCCGCAACATCGAGGGCGGCGGCAGCCTCACCATCGTCGCCACGGCGCTCGTGGACACCGGCAGCCGCATGGACGAGGTCATCTTCGAGGAATTCAAGGGCACCGGCAACATGGAACTCGCCCTCGACCGGCATCTCGTCGACAAGCGCATCTTCCCCGCGATCAACGTCGAGAAATCCGGCACCCGCAAGGAAGAACTCTTGCTCCACCCGGACGAGCTGGCCAAGATATGGCTTCTGCGGAAAGCGCTCAACGGCGTGCCCGCGGTGGAGGCCATGGAATTGATCGTGAACCGGCTGAAGAAGACCAAGAGCAACGCCGAGTTCCTCATGGCCCTCCAGGGTTAACCTGACGGGGAGGAGACGGCGCGGCACATGTCCGTACGCACCATGAAGCGGGGTGGGCGCATCGCGTGGGCGGTGACGGCCGCCGTATTGTCCCTCGCGCTGCACGGCGTTTTGCTGGAGCGGCTGCCGCCCCTGCCGCTGGGCCGCGTCATGGACACGAAGCGCTGGGTCGACTATCCGTCCATCGCGCTGCGCGACGTGCAACTGCAGCCGCCCGAACCGGAGCGGCCACCCGCGCGGTTTCGCCCCGAGGACCCGGGCGAGGTGTTGGATCAACTGGCCTCCGCCGGTGGACTGGCCGGCGGGTTCAACCTGCCCGCGCCCGCCGCGCCGGAGATCAGTTCCGGCCCGGTTAAAGGCGCCGACGAGGCCCTGATGGAGCCGCCGCCGCCCGAACCGCGGCCGCTGTGGGACCCGCGCGAGGAAATCCTCCAGATCGACCGCGCCACCATTGACGAGCAGATCAGCGCGCTGCCGCGCCGGTACACCGAGGCGATCGAGCGCACTGTCCGCGTGCCGGACGTCACGCTCCCCGTCGAGAAGCCGGTCGACTTCGCAACCGCGCTCGGCGGCGCCGGTGAGGTCGGCATCGAATCAATCAGCCGTCCCGTCGAGTGGCCCGAAGGCTGGGGCGTCTCCCTGCTCGGCGCCCTGGAGCCCGGTTCCGATCTCATGCCCGAGGCGGTCTCCTTCGCACGCCGCGCTGATCCGGACCTCGTCGTCCTGCCGTCCATCGAGGAATACCTCGCGATCGACGTGCAGAAATTCCAGCCGCCCGAAAACCCGGGCGCCATCTACTTCCGCATCGAAATCCAGCGCTTCGGCGATAAAAGCCTGCCGGAACTGCCGAAGGACGTGTTGCTCCTGCAGGACTGCTCGGAAAGCATGACGCCCGCGAAGCTCGCCGAGTGCAAACGCGGGCTGCGCCGCTGGCTGGACTGGATCGGCCCGGAAGACCGGTTCCAGCTCATCGGATTCAGCGACAGGATCGACCGGTGCTTCGCGGAACCGTGGCAGACCATGAATCCACTCAACCGGCAGCAGGCGATGTCTTTCATCGACTCCCTGCGCGCCACGGGCAATACGGACGTCTATGCCTCCCTCGCCGCCGCCGCCGCGCTGCCGCGCGAAAGCAACCGGCCCTATCTCGTCGTGCTCGTCACCGATGGCCGGCCCACCACCGGCGTCACCGGCAGTTCCGACATCATCGAGCGATTCTCGTCGGAAAACAACGGGCGTCTCTCGATGTTCTCCGTCGGTGCGGGCCGCCGCGTGAATCGATTCCTGCTCGACCTGTTGAGCTACCGCAATCGCGGCGACTCCCTCGTCGTGCCCGACGATACAATGCTCGCCGGCGCGATGGAACGCTGGGCCCGTGAGACGCGGCGTCCCGTCCTCACCGACCTGCGCTATCGCTTCACCGGCATCGCGCAGGACGACGTATATCCGCGCGCGTTGACGCCGCTTTTCCTGGACCGTCCGCTGCTGATCTACGGGCGGACCGAAACGCCGGACGCCGGCGCCGCGTTCCAGATTGTCGGCCGCAGCGGCGCCGAGGAACGCGACCTCGTATTCCCGCTTGATCTGTCCGCCGCCCGCGCCGCGGACCAGGACCTGCGCCAGCGCTGGGCCTGGCACCGCATCTATCACCTCATCGGCGAACACACCCGGACCGGCGACGAAAGCATCGTCCAGACCATCCGCGCCACCGCCGCCCGCTACGGCCTCGTCGTCCCCTACGGCTACGGCGACGCCGTTCCGCGCTGGTAGGCTTGCCTGCCGCAAATCGTTTTTACAGACGTTGTAAGTCCAACAAAAAGTTTTTACAGACGTTGCAAATTTTGGCTTCGTGCCGCAGGGGGCAAGCGAAAACCGGGGAAAGTATGCACCTTCCTTTGTTGACACAGAGCCGAATATCAGTTCATTATAACAAGACTTGCGCTCACTCTTTGGTATGTATTTTTCAACGTCCAGTGTGATATGCCACGCAAAGCGCTGGCTGCGGCATTTTGTTCCTTTATGCGTCTTTAGTCTGACGCTCAGTGCCTCGATGTTGACTCTTCCGAATCGCATGTTTGGATGGGAAGCTTTAGCCGCCGAATGCGGTGGTCAGGTGTACGAACGCGCAATCAAGTTTTGGGATAAGCGATTTGGTGGGGTAAACGGTGACTCTCTCTCTGCCCTCGCTATTACGTCCGACGATGGATACCTGCTTGGTGGAAGTTCATACTCCGGCATCGGCGGCGATAAGAGCGAAGACTCGCGGGGTGGGTCAGATTTCTGGATAGTAAAAATTGATGGAGTCGGCACCAAGGTTTGGGATAAGCGGTTTGGGGGGTCATCCCATGAAGAATTATATGCGCTAACCGCTACACCCGACGGTGGGATATTAGTGGGTGGGTATTCCGCTTCTGGAGTCGGCGGTGATGTTAGCGAAGCATCGCGTGGTACATCAGACTATTGGATATTAAAGACTGATGGAAGCGGGAGCAAGGTCTGGGATAAACGTTTCGGCGGATCATCATCTGATATTCTGGTTGATTGTCATGTTGTATCTGATGGTGGGTTCTTACTTTGTGGAAACTCATATTCGGGTGTAACTGGAGATAAAACTGAGGAAAATCGAGGGTTGTCGGATTACTGGGTGGTGAAGATTGATGGGAGCGGTAACAAGGTCTGGGATAAGGGGTTTGGTGGATCGGACTACGATTTTATCTCTGCCGTCGCTACAACGGCAAGCAATGGGTACTTGTTGGGTGGAATTTCATACTCGGAAGCCGATGGCGACAAGAGTGAAACCTCGCGAGGAGGGGCGGATTACTGGGTAGTGAAGATAGACGGGAGCGGGAACAAAGTCTGGGATAGGCGGTTCGGAGGATCAGGCGAAGATTATTTCACGGCTCTCGTTGCAACGTCAGACGGTGGGCACTTGTTGGGTGGAACGTCATACTCGGGAGCCGACGGCGACAAGAGTGAGGCCTCGCGAGGTAGCTCTGACTACTGGATCGTGAAGATAGACGGGAGTGGGAACAAAGTCTGGGACAAACGTTTTGGCGGAATATCCTCCGACGACCTCTACGCCCTTGCCTCTACGTCCGACGGCGGGTGCATCCTCGGCGGATTTTCGGATTCTGAAGTCAATGGTGACAAAAGTGAGGCTTCGCGGGGAGGGTCTGATTTCTGGGTAGTGAAGATCGACGTTAATGGTAACAAGGTTTGGGATAAGCGCTTCGGTGGATCAGACAACGAAGCTCTTCGTGCAATTGCCGTTACAGATGAGGGTGGGTACGTGTTGGGCGGGGTTTCTTCCTCCTCCGCCGATGGCGACAAGAGCGAATCATTGCGAGGGATGTATGATTTCTGGATTATTCACATGGATATAGACTATGACTGCGACGGGATTCCGGATGGGTTGGAAGTCTTGGCCGATACTGACCCCACCGATCCATCATCCTATTTCGCCGTGACGGCTTTCCAACTCGGGATGAACAATGTACTAATGCACTGGCAGGGGGGGCAAAATGTCACCCAGATAATCGAGCGAACTCTATCGCTAATGGACCCCCAATGGGTTCCGGTCTACACGAACTCACCGCCGACGACGATTTCCAACTTGCTTTCTATCGGCGAAACTAATCCCGTCGCTGCCTATCGGGTACGTGTTGCGCGCTGATCCTACTCACGGTATTCCCATTTTTATGCAGATCGCCCTGCTGGCGGCTGTAGCATTCTTCTTGATTGCCTTTCTGCGCTCACAGGACGGCTCCGTATTTTGGTCTCCTGATGAGGGTGGAAAGTTTCTGCAAATGCGCGCCATGGAGCCGACTTTTCACCGGTCGCCCCCGAAGTTGCCTTATGGCGGGTATGAGACCGATCCACACTATCTATACTATCCTCTGGGAACAGTTTACCCTAAGTACGCGAAGAATGGGCGCTATATTGCAGGATGGCCCCCCGTTTTTCCGTGGTTATCCGGTTGGTGTTATCGCCTTTTTGGCGTGGGGGGGCTATACTTCCTCCCCGTATTAGGCACTTTGTTGATTAGTTGGAGCACCATTCGGCTCGCGTCGGGCACCGTGCCGGTATGGCTCTTAGCTCTGATCTTGGTGTTCATGGCCAGCCCAGTTCAATTTTATGGAGTCTTGTTCTGGGAACATAACCTCGCCGTCGGCCTAGTCATGTCTAGTATGGTGTTGTATCGCTTCCATTTCTCATTTGCAGGCTGCATGGCCTGTCTGGTTATGACTACACTCGGCGTGATAATGCGACCGGAGGTCGCGCTTATAGTGCTATGTATCCCTCTGGCCTATGCGGTATCTAGCGCGCGTGATTGGCTGAAGTTGGAGTGGAAACACTTTGCGCTAATATTGATTGCTCTCCTGCTGATTCTATGGACATTGGATAGTTGGACGGGTGGCAAAATCTTGGCGTCCAAGATTCATGATCTGCGTATCATGATTCACCGGCAATGGCTTGCATTGCGCCCGAGCACGTATCTGAAAATTGCAGAAAACATAATGGTGAATAATCCATCTGAATATGGGTTGTATATGCCGCCTTATATGGAGGTATGTATGTCAGTCGGTCTGCTTCTTGTTCTGCTCTCCGTATTGGGGGCACCCATGGTTCGATTGGCCGCATTTTCCATCGGTGTTGCACTCTTGGCGGCCGTAACGCTATGGGCGGCTCTGCGACCGGAGCGCTACCGGGCGCTACATGCACTTTTTATTCCGGTGCCCTGGTGGTCTTTTTTTCTTTGGCTGTTTCGTGATGACAATGTCGATTATTGGGTGCGGGGGTTACCCCGACTGCTGGTTACGCTGATCGTATTGTTCTTTCTTGCAGCTCTTCTGACTGACACGACGCACGGAGGACCCGAGTGGGGCACACGTTACCTGTTGATCTTCTATCCATTGGCCGCAGTGGGCGCGGCGTTCGGATTTGATTGCGCGTGGCGCCGTTATACTCACCAGTTGGCGCGGTGTCTACTGGCCATACTTATTGTGTTTTCCACAGCAACCGCAGGGATGATCACAAACCGGGGACTACGCGAAATCCGCAGGACAAAGTCAGATCTGAACCTCTTCCAGATCGCGATCAAGTCCGCTGGTATACCGGTAGTAACAGACTTGTGGTGGTTGCCTGCCGCTATGCCTGATACGTTCAGCAGTCTTCACTTTTCTGTTGTAACCGATACGAGTCACCTTTTGCGCTGGTATGATGACTGCGGACAAAACATCCCGGTATTTACCTACATGAGTTACACGTCTGTGCTGGTACACGATCTTCTGCGGCTACGTCATGTAGACGGCCATCTGGTTGATGTGATTCACGGGATGCAGTTGTGGTCTCTACATGCTCGGGGGGTGCCTTGAAATCGAATATGGGACCCACATGCCGAGCAATATGGCCCGGCATGCTTGTGGTCATATTTGCTGGCATTGCCTATGCCGCCACTCTTCCGCGCACTGTGTTCGGTTTGGACAGTGCCGAGTTGGCAACAGGGGCTTACACACTTGGAATCGTACATTCGCCGGGTGCCCCGCTGTACATGTTACTTGGCCATTTGGTGTGCAAGTTACCTTTGGGAGATATTGGCTGTGGACTGAATGCGCTATCCGCACTGTTCGGCGCTGCTGGTGCTGGTCTGCATTTCCTAATTGGTCTGCGCTTCACCCGGCGTGTCGGCTTAGCCGCCGCCGCCGCCCTGGCGGTTGCTTTCAATTACTATATATGGGCTTGGGCTATCGTGGCCGAGCTCTATTCCCTACACGTGCTCTTCGTCCTCCTGGTGACTTGGCTGCTTTTGAAAGGTGATGAAAACGGTCGTCTAGTTTGGTACGGTTTGGCCGGATTGGCATGGGGGCTGGGCATGGGCAATCATACATCGCTGGTTTTGATGTTGCCTGCGTATTTATGGCTGGTATTAGGTACACCCCGCTCAGCGGTTGTGAAGTTCAAGGTGCTCCTACTGGCCGGGATCGGCGCGATCGCTGGGCTGATGGTTTATCTCTATTTCCCTTTGCGGCAGGCTGCATCACCGGCACTAAATTATGTTCGCGATTACTTTCCCGATATCAATCTGGCCACACCCGCAGGCTTGTGGTGGATGTTTCGCGGCGGAATGTTTGACGCTCTTTATTTTAGTGACTCGCCTGGAAATTGGATTGTTGCGTGGCTGCAACATTTAGGCCAGTTGGCAAGTAGTTTTACGCCCATTGGGTTTTTGGTTGCGCTGCTGGGCATCAGATTATCTCTTCAGTCTCGGGATCGTCTTTCAATTGCAATCATCCTCATGTGGATATGCCATACGGGCTTCTTCGCTTCCTATGGGGCCTTGGACCGGCGGTGGATGTACTCCGTCAGTTACTTGGTGGTGGGATGGTGGGTGGCTCTGGGGTTAACCTGGCTCTGGGACCGATGGCCAGTAAACGTACGGATGGGTCGAATTTGGATCCCAATAGCCGTGGCCGGTATATTGACTCTCATGGTACTGAATGGATTTCGTGTTCTCGATTTGAGACGAGATGTCTCGGCTCGCCAGTACTATGAGCGGATATTCCACATTCTGCCTCCGCGGGCTGTATTCTTCGGATTCTGGGAGCAGATTCCCATTCTGGAATATGGCCAGTTGGTGTATGGATTGCGTCTAGATATACAGCTGGCCAACGTCGTCTTCATGGATGACGCAGCGGTGCAGAGGCTTGCTGATCAGGCGAGTAAAGAAGGGCGCCCGGTATTTGCATCTCGACCGCTAACTGTAAAGCCTGATGCCGTTTGGATCCCGGTGTGGTCTGATCGCTGGGCGATATATCGGCTGGAATACGATTTGCAGACATCAATCTGTGCCCCTGAAAACCATCCTTGACTCCGCTTGTCTTCTTCACCGCGAACTTTCGTGCCGTCTTGGAAGGTTTTTGGGATCTTCGCTGTATAGGAACCGCGCGGCGTTGTGTACCTTGTGTGTGGCTGAAAGACCGAAATGCTCCTGTGGTCAAGCCCCTAGCTCCTCATTGATGTTGTTGAAACTGTACAGGAAGGGTTGGTTGACGGGGCGGGGTGGGGCGTCTATGGTTACCCGCTTCATTTTTGAGAGAGGAATCTGATGAATATTCGTGTTGAGACGGTTGGTCCCTGCCGCCGTGAAATCCATGTCGAAGTTCCGGTCGAACAGGTGCAGGCCGTGTTTGAGGAAGTCACCGCGTCGTACGCGAAGGTGGCCCGCGTGCCGGGTTTCCGCCCGGGCCGCGCCCCGCGCGACCTGATCCGCCGCCGCTACCAGAAGGACATCGCCGGCGACGTGAAGGAACGGCTCATTCCGGAAGGCTACCAGGCGGCGGTGAAGCAGGAGAAGCTGTCCACCGTGGCGGTGCTCGACGTGAAGGAACAGGCGCTCGACGAGGCGCAACCGTTCGCCTTTTCCGTGGTGCTCGATGTGGCGCCGGATTTTGAAATGCCCGCCTACAAGGGCATTGCGCTGACCCGCAAGAAGGAAGCGGTGAAAGAGGAGGACATCGACGAGGTCCTCAAGAATATCCGCGACCAGAACGGGCGATATGAGGATATCGCCGGGCGACCGGTCCAACTGGGGGACCTCGTGCAGATTGACTACACGGGCGCCGTCGACGGCCAGCCGGTCGAGCAGCTCGCGCCGAACGCGAAGGGCATGGGCGAGGGCAAGGATTTCTGGCTGATGGCGGATGAACAGAATCAATTCCTGCCGGGCTTCGCGCAAGGGCTGGCGGGCGCGTCCGTCGGCGATCAGCGCAACGTGACGGTCGATTTCCCCGCGAATTTTCCCGAGGCGGCGCTGGCCGGCCAGAAGGCCGTCTACACCGTGCTGGTGAAGGCGCTGCGCGAGAAGAAGCTGCCGGAACTGGACGCGGAATTCCTCAAGGGCGTCGGCGTGGCCTCGCTCGACGAACTGCGCACGCGCGTGCGCGAGGATCTCGCGAACCTGCGCGAGCGCAACGAAACCCGCCGGTTGCAGGGCGAAATCGTGAAGCAGTTGCTGGAGAAGACGCAACTCGACGTGCCCGAGTCCACGCTCCAGGAGGAGACGCGGCAGGAAGTGTACGAACTCGTGCGCCAGAACCAGCAGCGCGGGATCACCGCCGAGGACATCGAAGGCCACAAGGAGCAGTTGTTCGACAGCGCGACGAAGTCGGCGACCGACAAGGTCAAGCTCCGCTACCTGCTCAAAAAAATCGCCGCCGAGGAGCAGATTTCGGTCGAGGAGAACGAGGTGGAGACGCGCATCCGCGGGCTGGCCGCGAGTTGGGGCGTGCCGTTCGATCGCTTGAAGGCCGATATGCAGAAGCGCAATGCCCTGGGGCAGGTGCGCGACGACGTCTTGATGAGCAAGGTGCTGGCGCGCGTCATGGAGCTCGCGAGCATCACGGAAGAGGGAGCCGCCGCATGAGCAACGAAAATGCACAAATGCTCGTCCCGATGGTCATCGAACAGACGGGCCGCGGCGAGCGCGCGTTCGACATCTATTCGCGGCTGCTCAAGGAGCGCATTATTTTCCTCGGCACGGGGATCAACGACGATGTCTCCAACCTGATCATCGCGCAGATGCTGTTCCTGCAGGGCGAGGATGCGGAGAAGGATATCAATCTCTACATTAATTCGCCGGGCGGCTCGGTCACGGCGGGTCTCGCGATCTACGACACGATCCAATACCTGAAGTGCGACGTGGTGACGTATTGCGTCGGCCAGGCGGCCAGCATGGGCGCGGTCCTGCTGGCGGCGGGCGCCGCGGGCAAGCGACACGCCCTGCCAAATGCGCGCATCATGATTCACCAGCCGTGGGGCGGCGCCCAGGGCCAGGCGACGGATATCAGCATCCAGGCGAAGGAAATCCTGCGCCTGCGCGACCGGCTGAATGAAATCCTGTCGGCGCACACGGGCAAGCCGGTGGAGGACATCACGCGCGATACGGATCGCGATTTCTTCATGTCGGCCGAAGAGGCCCGCGCCTACGGGCTGGTCGACAACGTGACGGCCAGCCGCAAGGTGGCCGGGAAGGGCCGATAAGTATGGCGTCGCGCCCCGAGGTTCCGAAGTGTTCGTTCTGCGGCAAGCCGCAGGGCGATGTGGAACGGCTGATCGCCGGTCCCGGCGTGCACATCTGCAACCAGTGCGTCACGCTCTGCAATTCATTGATCACGCGGGAGGGCGGTCGCGCGGAAAAGTCGCGCCCCGTCACCGCCTCGCCCGCGGTGCCCAAGCCGCATGAACTCAAAGCGGCGCTGGATGAGCATGTGATCGGGCAGGAGACGGCGAAGAAGGTGCTCTCCGTCGCGGTGCACAACCACTACAAGCGCGTGCATGCGCGCGTCGGCGATCCGTTGCAGGACAAGCATGCGGGCGTGGAAATCGAGAAGAGCAACATCATGCTGATCGGCCCCACGGGCTGCGGCAAGACGCTGCTCGCGCGTACGCTTGCGCGCGTGCTCGATGTGCCGTTCAGCATGTCCGATGCGACGACCCTGACCGAGGCCGGCTATGTTGGCGAGGACGTGGAGAACATCCTGCTGCGCCTGGTCCAGGCCGCGGATTACAACGTCGCGCGCGCCGAGATGGGCATCATCTACATCGACGAAATCGACAAAATTTCGAAGAAAGGCGCCAACCCGTCGATCACGCGCGACGTGTCCGGCGAGGGCGTCCAACAGGCGTTGCTGAAGATTCTTGAGGGAACGACGGCCAACGTGCCGCCGCAGGGCGGGCGCAAGCATCCGCAGCAGGAATACATCAAGATCAACACCCAGAACATTCTCTTCATCTGCGGCGGCGCGTTCATCGGGCTGGAGCAGATATTGAAAAAGCGGATGGGTCGCGGGGCGCTGGGGTTCGGCACGGAAAACGCCGGGAGCGATGAGTTCCGCACGCGGGCACGCGTCGAGCCGGAGGATCTTGTCGAATTCGGGCTGATCCCGGAGTTTATCGGCCGCCTGCCCGTGGTCGCGATGCTGCACGAACTGACGGAGGACGAACTGGTCCGCATCCTGACCGAGCCGCGGAACGCGATGACAAAGCAGTACGCCAAGCTGCTGGCGATGGAAGGCGTGGACCTGAGTTTCACCGACACCGCGCTGCGGGAACTGGCGCGGATCGCCTTGACGAAGGGCACCGGGGCCCGCGGGCTGCGGGCCATCCTCGAACACATCATGCTCGACGTGATGTACGAGGCGCCCATGAAGGGAAACCTGAAGGAGTTCCGCGTCACGAAGAACGTCGTGGCCGGCCAGCGCCATGCCCTCGGTCTCGCCGACGAACAGCTCAAGATCGCCTGAGCCGCGCCTGCGTCCGCTGCTGGCGTGCGCCGTGGCGTTTGGCCTCTCGGTCCTCTCGGCCTCCGGTCGTCCGGTTGAAATCACCGTCCTGCACACCACGGACCTGCACGGCCATGTGCTGCCGACGACCGATTACACCGGCCGCAGGGATGTCGGCGGCATCCTGAAGTGCGCGACGTTGATCCGGCAGATTCGCGCGCGCCAACCCAACGCGCTGCTCGTGGATTGCGGCGACCTCTACCAGGGCGCGCCGGAAAGCTACCTGACGGATGGCCGCATCATGATCCGCGCGCTCGACTGGCTGAAGTACGACGCGTGGGCGCTGGGCAACCATGAGTTCGACTGGGGCCTCGAAAAGATGGGGCGTCTCCACGACGTGTCCGGCACGCCGATGATCGCGGCCAACATCACCGCGCGCGCGGGCCGGCCGCATCCGTTCCCGCGCGTGCGCCCGTACGTCGTGCGCGAGGTGGACGGCGTGAAGGTGGTCATCGTCGGCTTGATCACACCGGGCGTGCCGACGTGGTCCACGCCGGATTTGCTGGGCGATTCCCTGTTCGAGCGCTCGGTGATCGCGCTCAAACGCATCATGCCCGCCGTGCGGGCGGAGGAGCCGGATGTCCTGCTGCTCGCGACGCACCAGGGCTACAAGCGGCAGGGCGACGACCATGCCAACGAAATCAACGCGATTGTGAAGGCCTTCCCCGAGTTCGACGCCATCATCGGCGGACACTCGCACCAACCGATCCCGGAAGCGTGGGTGGATGGCCGCGTGCTCTATACGCAGGCGGGCTACTTCGGCGCCTGGCTCGGTCAGTTGGACCTGACGTATGACACCGTCGCGCGCCGCGTGACGCGGAAATCCGCGCGCCTGCACGACGTGGACGCGTCCGTCCCGCGCGACGCGGAACTGGAGGCGCTGCTGGCCGCGGACCTGAAACGGGCCGAGGCCTACCTGGCGCGACCGGTGGGCCGCGCCGCCTCGCTGATTCCATGGAAACCGGACGAATTCGGCAATTCGCCCATCCAGCGGTTGCTCGCCCGCGCCATCGCCGCCGCGAGCGGCGCGGAAATTGTGCTGCACGGCGTGTTGGACGAACAGGATTTGTTTGAAGGCGAGCTGCGCATGGCCGACATCTGGCGGATCGTGCCGTACGAGAATCGGGTCGCGGTGTTGCAGGTAACGCCGGCGGAACTACTCGAAATAGTGCTGGAAAACGCGGGCGTGCGCAGCGCGCATTCCTTCATGGGATTGTACGGGGCGCGCTACGAATGGGCCGCCGGCGGGGAAGGACGGCGGCCGATTAATCTCGTGGTGGCCGATGGCCGGCCGCCGCATCCGCGCAAGCGGCTCGCGCTGGCGGTAAATTCGTACGCGGTCGCGTCGGGCGGAGGCCGCTACAAACGCCTGCGCGAAATTGCGGAACGGCCGGAAACCCGTATGCGCATCCTGCCGATTGATACGCGGACGGCGGTGCTTGAGTACGTGAAGAAGCATTCGCCGCTGGATGCGCTGCGCCTCATGGAGGAGCCATGATGGGGGAGGCGAAATCGAACGCGCGGCTCCATCGCGGGTTGGCGGGCTTGGTGTTGATCCATGCCTTGCTGCTTCCGATTTCGATCTCGACCGGGCAGGTCTGGGCCTACCTGGTCGCCGTGGTTGCACTGGCGGGCTGGCTGCGCGGCGGCTTTGCCGGCGATTCGCAAACGCCGCTCCTTTGGGCCGTGCTGTTGTTTGGCCTCGTGGCGGCGGCCAGCGTGTTTGTCGGTGTCCGCGCGGAACTGGCGCTGCACAAGGTCGACCGGCTCCTGTTGATGGCGGTGCCGCTGGTCCTGCCGCTGCTTGTTTGTGCAAAGCCGGATCTGGCGCGCCGCATCGTGCGGGCGTTTCTCATCGGTTGCACGGGCAAGGGACTCTACGACGTGCTGCGGATACCGATCCAGCATGTCCGCGCGTCGCGTGCGTTTGAGCGGGCGATGGCGTCAGGCGCAGATGGCGCGGTGGACGCGCCGAGCCTGTTCGATCTCGGGAACATGCGTGACCCGCAATTCTACGCTGTCGCGATCTGCCTCGCCGCGGCGTTGTGGATCATGCGCTCGCCGGGTTTCTCGCGTCGCGCGCTTGCGTTTGCCCTCGCGATCAACGGGGCCGCCATCCTGCTTCATTTCAAGCGCGGAGCCTGGCTCGCCCTGGCGCTGAGCTTGCTCGTGATGGGGTTGATGAGCCGCCGCAGGCGCCTGGTGCTCGCCGTTCTGCTTGCGGCCCTCGCGGCCTCACAGCTACCCGCGGTACGCGCCCGCATCGCGCTGGTGCACGAGGAATTCGAACTCAATACCGGCGGCCGGTACGCGCTGTGGACGCACGTGGCGCCGTCGCTGTACCGCGATTACCCGTTGGGCATGGGGTGGCGCTCCGTGCGGCATGAAGATCTGGTGGGCCACGGCGTGCCGGTGCAGAAGAAGTTGAATCATCTGCACAACAATCCGATGCATATCCGCCTCGAAACGGGCTGGCCGGGTCTCGCGGCCTGGTTGTTCCTGATGGGCTCGGGGTTTGCCCTGATGGGCGCCGCTTATCGCCGTGCCCGTCGTGAAAACCTGGAGTGGCAGGGGCCCGCGCTGGGGGTGTTCACCGGATTCCTCGCCCTGCACCTCAACGGGCTCGTGGAATACAACTTCGGCGACGGCGAAATTTTTATGCTGATGAATCTGTTGCTGGGCCTGGGGGCGGCGGGTTGGGTGATGCTTCGTCCGAAGCCTCCGTCCGCTGCTTGATTGCGTTGGCGATCCATGCCAGGCCCGCTTCGCGCGTGGCGAAGCGGCCTTCCAGTTGCGCGTCGAACGCCACGCGCCGCCAGCGCCCGACCTCGGGTCCTTCCGGTACGCCCAACGCCATGAGGTCGCGGCCATTCAGCAACGGTGCCGGCAGGCGCGGCTCGGCACGGAACTGTTCGTATTCCGCTCGTGCCGCCGCGTAGGTGTCGAGCAGGCCGTGGCTCGCCATGCAGTCCGCGCGATGCAGTTCCAGTTCGAGCGGGAAGAGGGGATGCGCGACCATGCGGCGCCGAGTGGAGGTTTTCATGCGCGGCCAGTCGACGAAACGCATGTGCTGTCGCACGGCGGTTTCGACGGCCTCACGCAATTCGTTCGATGCCCGCAAGCGCCGCATGATCTCGTCCGCCATGCGCGCGCCGACCCCGGCGTGGCCCTCGAAGCGGATGCGTCCGTTCTTTTCCGCCGGGTCCTGTCGGAATGTGGGCGGCTTGCCGACATCATGCAGGAGTACGGACCACGCCAGCGCCGCGTCCGGTGCGCGCAACTGGTCCAGCGCGAGGGCGGTGTGGACAAAGACATCCCCCTCCGGGTGGAATTCCGGCGGCTGCTGCACGCCCGCCATCGCGTCCACCTCGGGCAGGATTTGGGCCAGCAGGCCGACTTCGCGCAGCAGACGCAGGCCCCGGCCCGGCGCGGGGGCTTCGGTCAACAGGCGGGTGACCTCCTGCAGGATGCGCTCCGCGCTGATGCGCCCGATGGCTGCGGCGTCCCGGCGGATGGCTTCGGCGGTATCCGGGTCCAGCTCGAATTCCAGCACGGCGGCGAAGCGGACGGCCCGCAGCATGCGCAGGTGATCTTCGAGAAACCGCGCCCGCGGATCGCCAATCGCGCGCACGACGCGCCGCTGCAAATCGGCCAGGCCGCCGACGTGGTCGATCACCCGTTCGGTGGCGGGGTCGTAAAACAAACCGTTGATCGTGAAATCGCGCCGCCCCGCATCGTCCTCCGCGCGAGCGAATTCGATCGCATCGGGATGGCGGCCATCCGTACCGCCCAGGTCGCGGCGAAAGGTGGCCACTTCGAAATGGCGGTCCCCGACGGGGACGAGCGTGACGCCGAATGATTTACCGATGAATTTGGATCCCGGGAACAGCCGGGCGACATCGTCCGGGCGCGCATCCGTTGCAATATCGACGTCCTGGGGTGGTCGCCCCAGCAGGGCGTCGCGAACGCAGCCGCCCGCGAAAACGGCCTGGTGACCCGCCGTGTGAAGCGTGGCCGCGGCTTGCACGGCGAGGGGATCGAAAACGGAACGGGATGGATGAGCGCCGAAACTCACGAACCTTGGTCACCCGGCTTGGCGCCGTGGTTGTAGAACGTGCCGTGGGCCGTGCCGCGGGCGGTTCCATGCGCGGTGCCGGAAGCCGTTCCGTGGCCCGTGCCGTGTCCGGTCTCGCCGGGATGCGTCCGATGATTTGTGGCATGCGGACGCAAGTGCGCGACGTGCTGCGCGCAGTAGTTCAGGAATTCGTTTCGATTTGCGGGGGAGATGTAGAGCGGCTCGGCGTTGTCCAGCAGTTCCACCCGGATGAGGCTGCGCGTGGAGGACGCGAGATAGCGGCCGTTCGAGGCGTGGCGGATGCCCGAGGCGGGCGCAAGTCCCTGGAACATCTCGAAGGGAAGCGCCATCAGGTAGAACCAGCCCTCGATCAGGATTCCCTCGTTGCAGGCGCGCAGCACGCGGGGTGGGTAGACGAGCGGCTGGAATTCCGTGATGAGCTGAAGGTAGCTGCTGTCATAGCGGGACTTGCTGACGATGTCCCACTGGATGTTGCGGAAGCGGAACAGATAGCGCGCCATCCGGATGCGCGCCACGACGAGGGTGATGACGAAGACGCTGGCGATGAGCAGCGCATATTGACCGGCGGAGCCGGTGATCAGATCGGTCTGGCCGAGGTCCTTGAGCACCGCGTGCGTCCGGTAATAGGCCAGCACGGCGAAGCCCACGGGGGAAAACAAATGCAGGAACGGCGTGGAAATGGTCTCCAGCGTCGCGCCAGTCAGCGCAAGATGCATGACAAAGAGCACGCCGATGCCGATGGCCCACAGCACGTGACGCTGCTCCTGCAGGGTGCGATGCACGTCGTCGCCCGTCCCGGAGCCGAAGATGTAGTAGGGCACCGCGAGGGCGATGATGACAAAGATCAGGGAAAGCAAATCCAATTCCCATGGCCATCCCGGGGCCGCCCATGTTTTATTCTTGCTCATGTCGTGTCCGTCGATCCACCATCCAACCAACTGGCTGGATGCTAGACTGGGCATATGATGAATAACAAGCAGGATAGCGGATTAAGTTGGCTGGCCCGGGTCGTTCCGGCATGGGGGCTGATCGCCTGTTTTACCCTCGGTTGCCAGGTGCAGCCGCCGGCATCGGAGGAGGCCCCGCCCGCCCGCCCCGTGGCCCCGGTCGCGCCGCCATCGCCGACTCCATCCCCCCCAGTGGTCGTAAACGCCCGATACCTGTCGGGTGCGGAAGGCGACTTCGGCCTGGCGGACTACAAAGGCCGCCCCGTGTTGGTTTCCGTGCAGGGGGTCGGCACGCCCGCGTTTGCGGAGAACCTGAAGTCGTTGAATGCCATTCAGGAAGAGTGGGGCGCCCAGCGCCTTGCCGTGGTGGGGTTGCTGGCCGCGTTCGCGGAGGGTGAACATCCCGAGTCGATTGCCAACGCCGTGGGCGCCATTTATCCGCTGGTCCTGGCCTCCCCGGATGTGCTGGGTGCGCTCGGCGGCATACGGGCGTTGCCTTCGCATGTGCTGCTGGATGCGACAGGCGCGGTTCGGCAGAGTTGGCCGGGCTCCGTTTCACCGGACGAAATCCGCGCGGCGATCCGCGCCCTCGTGGAAACGCGCTAAACGTCTAGCGGCGGAAGGTTCCCGTCAGCGCCGCGCGCGCGAGGATGTGACGTTCCATCACGCGCAGCAAATCCGCCGCCCGCGCAATGGTCCGGGGCTCCACCGCGCGATCCAGGGCGAAGAGGTGAAACGTGTAGCGATGGGAGCGGCCCGGCGGCGGACACGGCCCGCCGTAGCCCGGACGCCCGAAATCGTTTAGTCCCTGCACGCCCCCGTTGCTCAATTTGAAATTGTTCGAGATGCCCGCCTCCAGGCTGGCGCAGGACGCCGGCAGGTTGAACAACATCCAGTGCAGGAACTCACCGCCCGGCGCATCGGGATCGGTGAGCAGGAGCGCGAAGCACGCCGTTCCCGCCGGGGCCCCGGACCATGCCAGCGGCGGTGAAAGATTCTCCCCCTTGCACGTAAACCGCGCCGGTATCGGCTCGCCGTCACGAAACGCTGTGCTGGTGAGATTCATGAACAGGTGAATTCTAGCACATGCTCGATCAGGCTGCACGTGTCGCGCGGAAAATTTCGCGGTCTGGATGTGGTTGAGGACTTGCATCAGGCTGCCGTCTCAACAAACTTGATTTGAACAGGAGATGTTGCCATGCCCTTGTTTGAATTCCATTGCAACGCGTGCGGGAAGGACAGTGAAGTGCTGGTGCGTACCTCGGATTGGAAGGGCACGCCGTGTCCCGCTTGCGGGTCCACGCGGCTGGTGAAGAAGCTGTCGGTATTCGCCGCGTCGACCGCGTCCTCCAGCGGCGCGGCCGCACCCGCGATGCCGTGCGGCATGCCGCCGGGCGCGGGCGGCTGCTGCGGCGGCGCGTGCGGCATGAATTGACGACGCGGTTGATGTCGCCGAAGCGAATCTTTCGCCTTTCGGCGGAGAGATCCGGCGCGTATGCTGGCCCGCGGTTACCTTGGGGATTTTATGCCGGTTCGCCTCAAATTTGCGCACAAGATCCTGATCCTGGGCATTTCGCTCATCGCCATCACGGGCATCGGCATCACCGGCGCGAATGCGATGCAGTTCCGGGCCCAGTTGTACGCGCGCGAATTCAGCAGCGCCTTCACGGTGTACCTCGCGGCGCTGAATTATCTCTCGGCGCACTTCAAATCGAATCGCGAACGTTTTGTCCATGGCAGCCTCGATTACGTGTTCGGCTCGAAATTCATGCGGGTCGACGGCGAGGCGCCGCAGCGCATCAAGCACCTGCCGGATGACCTGCGGCTGTACGACGAGCGCGGGCAACTGGTCTATGAATACGTCGCGTCGGGCGACTCGCGCGCGCCCGCGGAGATCACGCCGCCCCCCGGCGCGGCGGCCTACCGGCAGGCCTACCTGCCCGCGTCCCGCCAGATCCGCATCGAAGGGCCGCTCACGGGCGACGGCAGTGTGCCGGGCTATGTGGTGATGCTGTTTCCCAGCGCGATCCAGACGGAGGTATGGGCGCTTTATGTGCAATCCCTGGGCGTGATGGCGATGATCTGCCTGGGCGCGATCCTGCTTTCGTTTCTCTTCGCGCGTCGTGTGCTGCAACCGATTGAAAACCTGACGCGCGCGGCGCGACGAGTTCATGAAGGCGATCTCGAGCAACGGGTGGCTGTCAGTACGGGCGATGAAATCGGACTCCTGGGTGAGACGTTCAACCAGATGGTCTCCTCTCTCGTGCGCCGGCTCGCCCTCATGCACCGCATGCAGGAATGGACCGTGCGCATCAGCAAGCAATTCGAGCCGGACCAGTTGTTCGGGAATCTGGTGGAGATGTTTGAGCGGATGACGCAGGCCTCCTTCATCCGGTTGTATTCAGCCGATGCCCCCGCCGGGCCTCTGCGCCTCCAACGTGCATCCGGCGCGGCGGATGCCGCGGCGCTTCCGGACATGGCCGCTCGCGCCCACGAAGCCGGTCGTACGCTTTACCGCAACAAGGCGGGCGAGCAGTGCGAGTCGCCGGATGAGGCCGTTGAACTCGCGCTGCCGCTCGCCATTGGCAGCAAGCGGCTCGGCGCCATCCACCTCGGGCCGCGCGCCGATGCCGCGCTGTATGAGGACGAAACCCTGACGATCGTCGAAACCCTTGCGCAGCAGGCTGCGATGGCGATTGAAAACGCGAATCTCTACACGGCGGTTGCCGAACGCGAGCGGGTGCAGCAGGAAATGAAGTGGGCCCGCGACATCCAGCAGACGCTGTTGCCGCGCATCATGCCGGAAATTCCGGGCTATCAGATCCACGGGGTCAGCCTGCCCGCGAGCGAGGTGGGCGGCGATTATTTCGATGTGGTGCCCAGCGGCCAGAACTGGAACTGCATCATTGGCGACGTTTCCGGCAAGGGCGTGCCGGCCGCGCTGATCATGAGCATCGTGCGCTCCCTGATCCACACGTATGCGGAGGTGTCCGGCCCGCCGGAGGAGATTGTTGCCCGCGTAAACCGCAAACTCACGCCCGATATTGAAAGCGAGATGTTCGTGACCCTCGCCGCCTTCGCTTTCGATCCGGAATCGCACCGTGCGCGGGTGGTGCGCGCCGGCCATGAACCGCTGCTGCTGGTGCGTGCCAACGGGACGGTGGAACGCGTGCAGCCACCCGGCACGGCGATGGGCCTGACCGATGTTCCGGTGTTCGATGAATTGCTTGCACCAATCGATGTCCGCTTCGAGGTCGGCGACGCCGTTGTCATGTTCACCGACGGCATCACCGAAGCGCGTAACCCTGCGCAAGATGAGCTTGGGTACGAGCGTTTTGAGTCGTGGGTCAGTCGCCACGTCGCGGATTCGGCGCACGACATGGTTCGGGCGCTGGTGGCCGAGGTGCATGCCTTCGCGGGCGGGGCGCCGGCGCTGGACGATATCACCCTGCTGGTGGTCAAACGCGTTGGCTGAGCGCCGGGCTCAAACCTCGCGGTTCAGCTTTCGCATTTCCTTCTCGTAGCATACGGGGCAAAAACTGTGTGAAATCTGGTTGATATGCCCGGGTTTGACGTCCATCCACACGCCGCAAACGGCGCATTTGATATACATCAATTCGGCGCTTTCATGCTCACCGGGAACGGGTGTCTGCGTGCTGGAAACGGGTTTGGTCATGCGTTTTACTCGAGGACAACCTTACGCATTCGCGACCGGGATGTAAATTAGCATCGTCCTCGGCGAATGGGCCGGAAGTGGGCATACGTCGGCCCGTCCACCGCCGGTTCTGTTTGCGATGTCACCAGCAGTTACCTTCGAGCCAGGGCGTCGAACTGTCACGCTTTGATCTTGTGCGGCAAAAATCTGGATTGCCCTCCGCTGTGTGGTATCATATCACTTTCGCCCCTCAACGTGGCGCGGTAGCCAAGTGGTAAGGCGGAGGTCTGCAAAACCTCTATTCGTGGGTTCGATTCCCACCCGCGCCTCCAGCCTTCGCCGTTTCGCGGCGAATGCGTAAATTTCAGGCCGGTTTGATAATACGCAGCGTGTAGGCGAGGCGGTATGGGCCCGGTGCGATGCGGTAGCGCTCCGGGGTGTCGGGCCCGCAGGAGGCCGTGCCGAGGCCGCGGTGAGCGGCGTCGATGCAGAGGGTTGTTTCCGCGCGTGGCTTTACATCCGTCGTGTGGCGGGCGGCGGTCAGGTCTTCCGGCGTCACGTGCAGCGCACTGAAGCCGAAAGGCGCTTCCGCTTCGATCTCGAGTGCTGTTCCATCCCCAGCGTGCAGGCGAAGGCGCCGGGTGTCCTCGTGATGTCCGGTCTCCTGCGGCACGATGTAGGGATAAAGCTGCTCCGACACCGTCGATTTCCAGTGGCCGAAGTGGGCGGCGTACTTGCGGTCGGCGTACGACTCGAACGGACCCCGGCCCCACCATTCCAAGGCCTCAAAGCCGGGCGTGATGGCGAGCCGCACACCGAGTCGCGGCGGGTCGGTCATGCCTTGCTCGAAGGAAAAGCGATGTTCGCACCGGATGCTGCCGTCGACGCAAAACGCATACGCATCCGTGACGCTGAACCCCGTGCGATTTCCCCGACAGCGATAAAACGCGGTGGATTCCAGCAGCAAGCCATCGCCGGTATCCCGCAGGGAGGACGACGCCCCGGTGCGGGTGAGCCGGTTGTACCCCGCCAGCATCCAACGGCCCAACGGTTTCCACTTCGCGCGCCATTGTTCGTCCTTCAACTTAACGCCATCGTTGTCGAGCGGGGCGCGCCAGATGTTGAACGCGGGTCCGGCCGCGATGATGCGACGGCCGCCGAGCCGGATCTCCTTGATCCGGCCCGCGCGCGTATCGATTTCGGCGCTCAGTCCCAGCCCGTCCCAAACGATGCGTGAACCGCTGCGTCGCACATGCGCCCGGTGTGGCGGGGACGCTGGGAGATGCGGGGAATCCGCAAGGACGAATTGTTCCACCGCAACGACGTGGCCGCGCGGACACCACGGCTGCGTCCTGGCGGCAGCCACCTGTACATTCAGGCACCACTGTTTGCCGGGCCGGGCGGCGATATCGCCAATCGGAAGCGCGACCTGTCCGTTCTGCTGTGGCCCGAGCTTCGGCAGGGTGAACCGGCCCTTGCGGACGGTGCGCCCATCCACCGAAAGTTTCCATGCTCCGGCGAGCCATCCGGTATCGGTGAAAAATTGGTCGTTCCGGATTTCAACGAGTCCGCGCGCGGGATCGCGCAATGCGAACCGGATCGGCTGCGCGATTTTCTTCCATTCCCAGAGGTGCGGCTTCGGCGAGAGGTCGGGATTGATCATTCCGTTGCAACAAAAATTGACATCGTTCGGCTCGTCGTCGAAATCACCGCCGTAGCCCCAGCATTCCCCTTTCGCGAGCGGACGCGGCAGGGAGGGATGCTGGATGATCCGTTTGTCGCGGCGCGCGGGCAGACGGATGCCCTGCTCAATCCAATCCCAGATGAAGCCGCCTTGCAGGCCGGGGCGTGTGTAGATGAGGTCCCAATAGTCCTTCAGCGCGCCGCAGGAATTGCCCATCGCATGCGCGTATTCGCACATGATGAAGGGGCGTCGGTTCCCGTCCCGTGCGGCGGAGAACTGCTCCAGCTCGTGGAGTTGCGGATACATCGGATCGATAAGATCGTTGCTGCGCTCGCCGCCGGGGCCATAGTGATTCTTTCCCTGGAACCATTCCCGCTTGATCGCGCCCTCGTTGTGGACGAGGCGGCTCGGGTCGGTGGCGCGCACCCAGTCGGCGGCCAGGTCGTGGTTCGGTCCGTAGCCGGATTCGTTGCCAAGCGACCAGCCGAAAATGCAGGGATGATTCCGGTCGCGCAGGACCATGCGCTGGACCCGCGCGAGAAACGCCGCCGCCCAGCGCGGATCGCGACAGATGGTTTTGTAATTCGCATGGCTCTCGATGTTGGCCTCGTCGAGCACGAGAATCCCGTATTCGTCGCACAGGTCGTACCAGCGCGGATCGTTCGGATAGTGCGAGGTGCGGACCGCGTTGAAGTTGAACTGCTTCAGCAGCTTCACTTCCGCCCGCATCTGTTCCAGCGAAAGCGTTTTGCCGGTGTCCGGATTGTGTTCGTGCCGGTTGACGCCCTTTATCCAGATCCGTTTTCCGTTGATCAGCAGGTTGCGATCGCGCACCTCGACCGTGCGGAAGCCCACGCGGCAGGCGGCGTGCTCAATCGCGCGCCCCTTCGGATCGATCAACGTGACGCGCAGGCGGTAGAGATTCGGCTGTTCCGGCGACCACGCGCGCACACGCGGAACGTTTATCGTTTGTGAGCAGCGATAATACTGCTGCGGGTAGGAAGCGTGGATGGACGACCGGTGAGATTTGCCGACGGGCTGCCGCCCGGTCGCGTCGTATAGTTGGGATTCGACGATCCATTGCGATTCGCGCGGCGGTTCGACGGAAAAATGAAGCGCAGTATCCACCCGCAACGTTCCGGTCGCGCCGTCCGGCGAAAGTCCACCGGTCGCGCACACATCCTCCAAGCGGGCGTTGTCCGTGGAATACAGGTGGACACTGCGATGGATTCCCGCCATCCACCACTGATCCTGATCCTCTACGTAGGATGCGTCGCTCCAGCGGATGCAGACCAGAGCGAGCAGGTTCCTCCCGGATTTCAGGTGCGGAGTGAGGTCGAACTCCGACGGCAGGCGGCAGTCCTTGCCCATGCCAACGAAGGCGCCGTTTGCATACACGAGCAGGACGCTCTCCGCGCCGCCGACGTGCAAAATGATCCGGCGTTCGCGCCAACCGGCGGGCAGGGTGAGGGCGCGGCGGTACACGCCCGTGGGATTTGCGGCCGGGACGAGCGGCGGGCAGTTCTCAAACGGCATCTGCACGTTCGTGTAGTGCGGACGATCGTAGCCGTGCATCGTCCAGTTGGAGGGGACGTGAATCGGGTTCCAGCCGCGGACGGCGCCGTCCGCGGATATCGCGGCGGACGGAACGGCCTCGGGTGATTCGAATAGTTTGAAATCCCATGCGCCGTCCATCGACAGCACCCACGGCGAGCGCGCGGCGTCGAGTCGCAGCGCCTGCGCGGCCGTGGCGCACGGATGCAGTGAGGCCCGCATCGGAAGCCGGTTGATTTCGGTGAGTTCGGGGAGCTGCCAGAAGGGTGGTAGTTTCATGGGATTCGGCGCAATGCACTAAAAGCAGAATGTGGCGTCGAGTCCCCGACCGGTCAATACGAAGAACGAGTCAGGTTTTACAGCGAGCCACCATGGGCGGCAAGGGCCTGCCGCTCTCCACAGCCTCCGACATGGCGGGATGGAGGGCGCCGCGCCGTCGGCGCCGGGCATTCCGTCAGTGCCGTCGTGCTTCCTCGATCATCGCCACGACGTTTTCAACCGGTGTGAGCGCCTGGATGTTGTGGATGGAGTTGAAGACAAAACCACCGCCCGGCCCGAAAATATCGCAGCGCTGGCGCACTTCCGCCCGCACCTCGTCGGGCGTGCCGAAGGGCAGGGTCTTCTGGGTGTTCACGCCGCCGCCCCAGAAGGTGATGCGGTCGCCGTAGCTGCGTTTCAAGTGCTCCGGCTCCATGCCTTCGGCGGAGCATTGCACGGGATTCAGGATGTCGAAACCCGACTCGATGAAGGGGGAAATGAAAGGGTCCACCGCGCCGCACGAGTGCTTGAACGTCTTCCAGGTCGTGTGTGCGTGAATCCAGTCGTTCATCCGCTTGTAATACGGAAGCCAGAGCTCGCGGTAGGTTTCGACGGAACAGAACTGTGAATTCTGGGTGCCGAAATCGGTGCCGCACACGACCACCACGTCCAGCAGGTCGCCGACGATGCCGTGCAGCGTCTCCAGGTTCTTCAGCGCGATGGCGGATTGCCGGTCATAGATTTCCTTCACGTAGTCAGGCCGCGACACGAGGATCATGTACCAGTCCTCGATACCCCGGATGCCCCTGGGATGGGGCAGGAAGGGCGCGGGAACGAGGGCGATGTCGCCGAGGCAGGTGCCGCCGAGGTGCGTCAGCACGGCGCGATCCGTTCCGCGCAGCGCCTCCGCCTCACGCCGCCAGTAGGCCTTGTCGTCCTCCGTCATCAACCCGAATTCCTCCAGGTTGTCCTCGACGTTGAGGTGGTCCTCGTCATACGGCTCCTGCCGGACAATGGTGTCGAAGAAGAAGCTCGAAGCGGGCATGTGGCCGCTGAACGGCGCGGTTGTGTCGCCCGCGGGGTGGATGTACACATCGCCGTTGGCTTCGACCTTGTAGCGGAAATGGTCGGAAACCAGCACGACCTGGTTCCACGGCGTGCGGAATTCCTTCCAGTTCTCGTTCGGGAACCCGAAGATCGTCTTGCGCGGGAAGATGCTGGTGACGTCGATCCCCATTGCATCCTTGAGATCATCCTCCACGAGGCCGAGCATCTGGTACGGCTCGACGATTTTTACGGGGCGCTCATCCAAACCGTAATGGCGGCGCAACTCCGCGACGACGGAGCAGTGAATGCCGGTGATGAACGAGCTGCCGAAGTCGATGGGTATCCGGTCGGGCTGCCGGTGGTTCAGGGACGCTTGCACGCGCTGGCGCGGAGTCATGTTCATGGGTCTTTTCCTTTACGGGGCCCGGAGGAATGTCATCACTTTGTTCATCAAGGGGCCCTCCTGGCCCGGCACGCTCAATACATCGCACTCGCTTCCGAGTATGAATGGATGACCGCTCTCCCGCATGCGGCGGGCGAGTTCGGACGCGCGTTCGGCGACGAGTTCCGGGGTGAGTTGCGGAGAGTAAAAACTTTTCGTCGGTAGATTTCCGTAGAGCACGGTGGACGCCGGGAATTGCGCGGCGTCCGCCCACAAATTCCGCGAGCTGCCGAGACTGACCATTGCCGCGTCGAGTCCGGCGATGCGCGAGACCATGCCGGGCGTCAACTCTCCGCAGTCATGAAACACGAGTTCCGCGCCTGCGGCTTCGATGCGGGCCTTGATCCGGCGCATCGGCTCCATGACGTAACGCTCAAAGATTTCGTGGCTTTCCGCGAGCTGGTTTGGTGAAAAAAAAACTAGATTCGCCGCAGGCTCGCAGACGATGATCGCGCGCGCGCCGGCCCGCGACTGCGCCTCCACGTACTGGAGGACTAACGCGGTACCCACCTGAATGGCGCGTTCCGCGACGGCAATTTCCATTTCGTCGTCCGGCCCGAGACCCGTGCCCGCAAGGAAGACCGGCGTGATGGGATCGGCGACCAGCTTGGTCATCAGCGAAAACGGGCCGATACTCATCCCCATCGGCATCAGGCCGGGTTGCCCCGCGACGAAGCGTATCGCGTCGCAGGCGGAATTCATCTTCGCCGTCGCGGGGAATGATTCGATACACGGTGGCGGTGCACTGAAGTGATAGGACTCAATCTGTTCCGCCGGAATATCGAGATGCTGAAGCAGGCATTCCTTCTCGATGGAGAGGTCCATCAGGGGCATCGCCAGCGGGGTGTTGTAATGCGTGGCGGCCTCCGCGATGACGCCGCCGAGACGGTCGCCGTCGAGCTGGATTTCGTGCGGGTGCTGATGCCGGTGTAAGACAAGATGGGTGCCGATGGGGGCACGATGACCCTGCGCTGCGAGGTCGAGCAGTTGTTGTCGTGTGGCGCTCATTTTTGATGGTCCAGGACGTTTCTCATGGCGCGGATGTGTTCCGGGGTGGTGCCGCAGCAGCCGCCCACGACCGCGACGCCGAGCGAGCGCAGGTTGTGCGTGAACGCGGCCAGCGCGTCCGGCGCCACGCGATAGACGGTGCGCCCGTTGATGAGTTCTGGCAGGCCTGCATTGGGTTTCGACCAGAGCCGGGCGTCGGGCTTCGCGGCCTGCATTCGCCGTATCACAGCTTCCAGCGCGTCCGGGCCGACGCTGCAATTCGCGCCCACCACCTGCGCGCCCGCCGCCGTCAACGCGGCCACGGCGGCTTCGGGCGTAACGCCCATCATCGTGCAGCCACCGCTGTCGAAGGCCATGCTGCCCACGATGGGTAAATCGGCGGACGCCTCGCGCGCCGCATCAAGCGCCAGCGTGATTTCCTCCAGCGCGGTGAACGTTTCGCAGACAAGTCCGTCAACGCCTGCGGCGACCAGCGCGCGCGCCTGCGCAAGGAAAGCCGCGCGGGCATCATCCGCGGACAAATCGCCGTACGGTTCCACCATCTCGCCTGTCGGCCCGATGGAGCCGAGCAGAAAGACCGGGCGTTCGCATGCGTCGAGCGCGCGGCGCGCCAGTTGGACGGCGGTGGTGTTTAGTTCCGCGATCCGGCCCGCCAGGCCGCACAGCTTCATCCGGATGGCATTCGCGCCGAACGTGTTGGTCAGCACGAGATCGGACCCCGCGTCGATGTAGCTGCGCGCGAGGCCCGTGATCGCGTCCGGGTTTTCGAGCATCCAGCGCTCCGGCGCCTCGCCCACGGGCAGGCCCTGCTTCTGGAGCTCCGTCCCCGTCGCACCGTCCGCCAGCAGGGTGCGGCCCGAAGCAAACGCCGCCTTCAATTTATCCGCTGCATTCATCCGCGTGCCTCCTCATCCGGGCAGGTCATATTCCGATGGAATGAATGTGCTGGTGTCCAGCAACGGCATCATTTGTTCGATGAACGTCGCTTCAGCATCCGGCAGTTCCGACACTGTATCCTCCATCGTGTCGAGCCAGGGCGCTTCGCGTTCGGCGATGCGGACCGCGCCTGCTTGTTCACCTTCGCGCAGGAGGCGGATGGCGGTCAGCGCGGCGGCGCGTCCGGCCGCGTAGTGATTTGGTGCGCTCACGATAGCCTGCGCGATCGCGATGGCGTTTTCGGGTGTGAGGATGAAGGCCTGCGGGTCGAGCCGGGCGTCGGACCGCACCATCCACGATCGATATTGGCGCGCCGCATGGGGACCGTCCGCTGTCGCTTCATTCATCAGGCGGCAATCGTATATGAGCTGTTCCGCGAAGCAGGTCGGCGCCATGCCGCCCAACAGTTTGATGTTCTGGACGGATTCGTTGCTCCAGGTGTCGCAGGTGGCCGCGGCGATGTTGCCCAGCGGGCTGAAATGGGCGCATGCGGAGGTTTTGCCCTCCATCGCCATCGGAAAGCCCGTGATGGCCTTCAGGATCGGGTTCTCGTAACCGCAATCCTTGCCGGGTCCCACGCAGCCGCATTCGTAGCAGACCAGTGTGCGGACGGCGGAGACCGCGCGGACGACGGCCGCGAATACACGCGGAATCATTTTTTGCTCCGCCAGCACCATTGCCGTGTTGCCGAAGCCGCAGGCGGTGTCGCCGGCCGCGTTCACGCCGTGCCGTTTCGCGATTGCGTTCAATTCGGTCCACAGGAAGCGCATGTCGCGCACGCCCATGACGCACAACCCGAAGATCGACGCGGCCAGGTCACCCATCGTCAGCGCCGTGTCGTGGATTTCCTTGCCGCCCACCGACTCGATGCTCAGCAGTTCGGCGCCCGCCGCCGCGCTGCCGTCAAACGTTTCCAGCATACAGTCCCACAGCGGGCCGCGGCGCATCCGCGGTGGTCGCTCCATCTCGCGGGTGTCGTTCGGCGTCATGCGCAGCGCGCTCTTCAGGCCGTGTTTGTCGTGCGCCGTTTCCATCGCGTCCAACAGGATGCGGCACAGTTCAATGCCCCAGGCCGGGTTTTCCGTCATGGGCGGAAGCGTTTCGAACTCAATGACGATGCCCGGAGCTTCGAGTTCGACCGTTCGCTGAAGCGCGCCTGTGATGATTTGTTGGTACTGGCGACGCACCTCCGGCATCGTGTTGGCGTTCACGAGCATCGGCGGCAGCGTGAAGTTGAGCTCGGGGTAGACCGTGCCGCCACCGATGTGCATGCCGTGGCGGGTGCGCAGCGGGTGAATGGCTTTGCCAAAACACAGTTCCGCCGGATCGGGAATCGCGAGTGAGGTGTAGTGCATCCCGGGACCCCTTGCTCAGGCGGCCAGCATGCCGAGCAGGATGTCCACCGCGCTGGCGGCGTCGGGACCGTAGGCGTCGGCGCCGATTTCCTTCGCGTACTCCGCCGTGACCGGCGCGCCGCCGATGAGAATCTTCGTCCCGGTGAGACCTGCCGCGCGGATCGCGTCCACCGTGGTTTTCATCGCGGGCATCGTGGTGGTCAGCAGCGCGGAGAGGCCGACGGCCTGTGCGTTGTGCGTCTTGATCGCCTCGACGAATTTCTCCGGGGGTACATTGGTGCCGAGGTCAATCACGCCGATGTTCGCCCCCTTCCACATCATCGCGACGAGGTTCTTGCCGATGTCGTGCAAATCGCCCTGCACCGTACCGATGACGGCGGTATATTTCGGCTTGATGCCGGCCTTGGCCAGCAACGGTTCCAGCAGCGTCATGCACTCCTTCATCGCGCGCGCCGCAATGAGCATTTCGGGCACAAACACTTCGTTGTTTTTGAACTTCTCGCCAATCGCGCTCATGCCGGGCACGAGGCCCTGCTCGACGATGTCGAGGGGCTTGTGGCCCGCGTCGAGCAATTGCTGCGTGAGCAGTTTGGCGTCGTTGCGTTTCCCTTTTTCAACCGCGATTGAGAGGTCTTGCATCGTGCTCATGAATTTCTCCTGCTGATGGATGCGAAGGTGACACGCTTTGTTGCCATCGCGCTTGTGGATTTCGCCCGACCTTTGTTGAAATCCGTCCCGCGTGATGTAACCGCACCCGCTGGTGCGGCTACAGGGACAGGTGGTCGATGTAGCGATCTTCGAAGGCGGGGTCTTGGTTGAGTTCGACGATGGTGGTGCGTGTGCGCAAGGCCTCCATCTCCGCCAGCGCGTCGCGGTCGATGGCGGCGAGCACGGCGCCGGCGAGCGCGGAGTTGCCGACGACGCGGACCTGATCCGGCTGAAAGCCCGGCAGCAGGCCTATCGCGATGGCATTCGCGACGTTGAGATGCAGGCCGAATCCGCCCGCGAGGTATAAGGTCCCGATCTCGCGTGCGGACATGCCCACGCGGGCCAGCAGCGTTTCGACGCCCGCGCCGATGGCCGCCTTGGCCTGGAGCAGACGCGCGATGTCCGCCTCGCTGACCCGTGGCGCGTCCGGTTCCGGGCCAATGCGGATTTCACGTCCGTGGCCGGTTTTATCGCGCATCAATTCAGGAAGCGCATTCCACCATGCGTCGCGGAAGCGGCCATTTTCCTCCAACAGCCCGTGCCTTTTGCCTTCCGCGAGAAGGTCCAGATAGGCGGACCCGCAGATGCCGCGCGACGCAGCCGCACCACCGAGCCGGCCAATCCGCCAGTCCGATCCCGTCCACGCGAGGTCGGCAATCGCGCCGTCTTCCGCGCGTGTACCGGACGTCAGGCCCGATCCTTCGAACGCAGGGCCGGCCGCAGTGGCGCTAACGAAAAATTCGCGATCACGTTGCAGCGCGATTTCCCCATTGGTGCCGAGGTCGAGCAGCAGCGATGGATTGCCGTCAAATGCCATTCCGGTCGCGATAATGCCCGCCGCGATGTCAGCGCCAACGTAACCCGAAAGTCCGGGCAGCAGCAGCACGGGCAGCCCGCCCGGCAATCCGCGGATTTTGGCCGCCAGACCGAGCTGTTCGCAACTCGATCGCGTCGTATCCAGGAAAACCGGCGTAAACGGCGCGACGCCGATGGAGGCCGGGTTTTCGCCCGCCAGCAGGTGCAGCATCGTGGTATTGCCCGCCACGGTGAAGCCATTGAGCCGGTCCAGCCCGACATCCGCCTGCCGCAGCGCCTCCGACAGCAATGGAGCGAGCGTTTTGGCGATCACGATCTCCCGCAACTGGGCGAGCCCTGCCGCGGTGGAACCGTGGGCGATTCGCGTGAGTACATTGTCCCCAAACTGGACCTGCGCATTTAATCCGCCCGCCCGGGCGAGCAGCTCGCCCGTCGCCACGTTGACCAGCAACACCACGACCGTCGTTGTGCCGAGATCGATGGCGGCGGTGATGTTGCGCATGCCGTCAGCCGGGAAGAGTGGGTTCACTCGATAGGGCGTATCTATGGAGAACGAGACGCCAACGCGCGGTCTCGCGCTGACCAGCGAGCGTTCGGGAAACCGCACCACCGCGTCGGCGCGCTGGTCCGCGCGTACCATGCAGGTGAGGATTTCAGCGGGCGCGGCGATGGTCATTCCGTCGAGCGCCTCCAATTGCCCGACCTCCAGATGCGCCCGGCAGCCCCGGCACCAGCCGCGCTGGTGGCAGCGGGTTTCGAGGGGGAGGTCGTTCGCGAGCAGGAGATCGGCGAGGGTGGGTTTTGCCCCATCCGGTTCGTGATTGAGCGGCACATCCTCCGCGCTGTCGCCGCGCCGGATATGCAGGCCGCGCTGCCGATTCATGGCGATTCTTTCACGGCGAAGATGCGATCCGTGGGCGTGTGACGCAATTCGCCATGCGGCGGTGTCACAAGGAATCGCTCATCGTCCCAATTTCCCGCGAGCAGGTCCTGCAGCAGCGCGGGATCGCCCGCGAAACGGTCATAGCGCCAGCCCAGCGCGTCCGCGCAGCGCTTCGCGTAATCCGCCTCCGCGTCCGCGTCGGGCGTGCCGAGGTCGATGAACGCCGCGCGTTGGTAGTGCGTCCATGTGGTGCGCTCGGATTCGAGGAGAAACTCCACGTCATCAGGTTCGAATCGTTTCGCTAGGTCTTCGCGCAGCCATGCCTCGCGGTCCGGTCCGGGCACGCGGCGCGCGCGGTTCCAGCCGGGCGTGTAGAAATAGGTGGTGCCGTCGTTCTCCCGCGCGAAGGCCGCCCGGCTGCCGAGGAAAACGGTGATGCAGTCGTGTGCGCGCGGGATCACGAGCGGCAGCCGTCCCGCGCGCAGGCCGGCCGTCCCGCGTCCACAAAGGCCGTAGAGCAGGGCGACGGCGTCGAGGTCCTCTCTCGCGTCGAGTTCGTTTATCGATTCCTGCAGGCGCGCACGCAGCACATCCGGCCGGTCATGCAGCGCGATCTCGTGCCAGCGGATTTCGGCGGGCGGCGGAGCGCCGTGCGCGGCCAGCTCGGACTCAAACACGGAACACGCGATCAGGCCGATGCGCGGCGGAGGGGGGGTCATGCGGACCTCGCGATCCGTTCGGCGTGCGCCACCGCGCGGTAGGCGAGGGGAGTGAGTCCGCGTGCCTCCCGGAAGACCCGGGTGAAATAGCTCTGGTCGCAGAACCCGCACGCCTGCGCGATTTCGGCGACGGAGGCATCCGAATCGACCAATTGGCGCGCCGCCTCCTCGACCCGAAAGTCGCGCAGCAGTTCGACGAAGGAACGCCCGGTGCGCTCGCGCAGTCGTTTGGAAAGCCGGCCCGCTGATGCGCCTGCGCGCCGGGCCACGGCTTCGCGCGAGAGATCCTCCTGGAGATGCGAGCGCATGTAGGCCACGGCTTTTTCAACCGCCGCATCCGTTGCCGGCGGACGGAGCCGGTCCGCTTCATCAAAGATCCGGTCGAATGCCTTTCGCAGCCATGCCGACAGCTGTTCGTCGTCCTCGATCCGGCCCAGTTCCGTGAGGTGTTGGTACCCGAGGCCCAGCAGGGCGGATGGGCTCGCCCCGCGTTCCATGAGCGCGCGTGAGGTGAAGACGATCAGTTCGAGCAGCAGCCCTTTGAGCAGTTCGTTCCGCTGCTGGCCCGCGCTGTAGATGTGGACGAGCAGGTGGTTGACGATGCGGCGCGCCTCGCGCCGGTTGCCCGCCAGGACGGCCTGCACCAGGTCGTTTTCGCGGTAGCGGTACAGGGCGCGAATGCAGTCGAACAACGGACGATCACCGGTGTTCACCGCCGGAAAATCATTTTCCCCGACGTCCCCTTTTCGTTTGTCGTTGCGTGGCGGCATGAAGCGAACCCACGCCGGGCCACGCGGCCCGGCTAAAACTCGTCATACGCGATCTGCGATGGCGCGATGCTGAAGTCTTCCATCAGCATGCGCCGCGCTGCCTGCATCATAGCGGGCGGACCGCACAAGTAAAACTCCACTTCCGCCAGGTTCGGGTGATTGGCGAGATAGTGCTCGCGCAGGATGTCGTGGATGTTGCCGGTGGGACCGGTCCATCCATCTTCGGGCAGGGGTTCGGAGAGCGCGGCGTGGAAGGTGAAGTTCGGCGCGCGCGCGGCGAGCTGCTCAAAGTAGTCGCGGTAATACAGTTCCTGGAGCGAGCGGGCGCCGTACCAGAAACTGACGGTGCGCTTCGTCTGTTGCGTCTCAAAGAGGTGCGCGAGGTGCGAGCGCAGCGGGGCCATGCCGGCGCCGCCGCCGAGGTAGATCATTTCCCTTTGGGTATCCTTGATCAGGAATTCGCCGAAGGGACCAATCGCGGTGACGGTGTCGCCGGGTTTCAACGCGTGCACGTATGTCGACCCGGCGCCCGCGTCGCAATCCTGCCCGCGCGGCGGCGTTGCGATGCGCACGTTGAAGCGCAGCTCGCGGTCTGTCGCGGGATTCGTGGCGAGCGAGTAGTTGCGGCGCATCGCGGTCTCGTTGCGCGCCTTGAAGTCGTACACATGCTGCGTGCGCCAGACGGCGGCAAACGGCTCTTTCACGTCGATCTGCGTGAACGCGCGCTCGCCGTAGGCGGGGATATCGAGCTGCATGTATTGACCGGGTTTGTACACCGGCAGTCCGCCGTCGGCAATGGGTTCGAGCACGAGTTCCTTGATGAACGTCGCGACGTTGTCGTTGCGCTTCACGCGGAAGGTGTAGGCCGGCGTACGCTCGCCGCCCGCCGCCTGCACGTTGATGTGGACGCGTCCGTTTTCGAGCTTCACGGGATAGGTGCGCAGCGCGACGCAGACCGGCGGGCGCTTGGGCGCGCCATCGGTGATGTCGAAACGACCGTTGTGTTTCGGGCATTCGATGAGCCGGCCCTTCACGAAGCCGTCGGCGAGATGCGTGTTGCCGTGCGTGCAGATGCCGTCCGTCGCGTAATATTCGTTGTCGAGCGTGCGGTAGATCGCGAAGGTGCGGTGGTCGTGGTCGAAGCGGATCACGTCCTCTTTTTCAATTAGGCCGGCGTCGCACACGTCCAGCCAGCCGTCGCGAACGGGGCGGCCCTCCGCGGTAAAGATAGGCGCGGTCGCGGCGGCTTCGCGCGGGTTCGTCGGCGTCGGCAACTTGCGCTTCACGTGATACGCGGGGTCCTTCACCTGGCGCAGTACGGCGGGAATGATTTCGCGCCAGGCCTCGATCAGGTCCCGGTACGGCTCGGGCATGTCGGGCTTCACGATTTCGTGCAGGCGCGGCAGGTTGTGGTACGGCACCAGCGGGAACATGTGGTGTTCAACGTGATAATTCATGTTCCAGTAGAGGTAGCGATGGATGCGGTTCATGTAGACCGTGCGGCAGTTCAGCCGGTGATCCAGCACGTTCTCCGCGAGGCCCGCGTGCTGGGTCAGGCCATAGATGTTCGTCAGCCAGGAACCGTAGAGATTCGGCATGCCGATGAACATCAATGGCAATACGCTGCGCTGGTGGATGGCCAGCGCAATGGTGCCGAGATAGATGAGCAGGTGGATGCGCGCCTTGAAAAAGATGGTGGAGAATTCGGATTCGGGAACGTATTGCCGCTCCGCTTCCGACATGCGACCGAATGAGTGGCGGATGATGCCGGCGAAATATTTTGGATATATCTTCAGTGCGAACAAGTTCAAAACCAGCGTCTGGATGTCCGGCGGGCGCGGCACGGCGATTTCCGGGTCGCGGCCCACGATGATCGTGTCGCTGTGGTGCCGCGTGTGGCTCCAGCGCCACACGGTCGATTCCCGCAGCATCATGAACGACGCGATTTCGTACACCACGTTGTTCATCCAGTCCGTCTTGAACGCCGTGCCGTGTCCGGCTTCGTGCCATCGCGAGTCGGCGGCGGTGGCATAAAAGACTCCGTAAAGGATAAATGGGATGACGCACCACCAGGTGCCCCATGTTGCGCTGGCCCAAGCGGCCGTCCCGATCAGCAGCGCGAACCAGAGAATCGTGTCGCGCACCGCGGGGCCGTCGCGCCGCTCCAGCAGTTTGCGCATCTCGGCCTTCGGCACCGGCGAGGTGTACCAGGTCGCCTCCGCCAATCCCTTCGCGATGGCCTTCTCCGAGTTCTCCTTCGTCAGGACGTACCGATTTTCTTCGAGCGCAGTAGCCATGTCCAATCCTCCCCCGGTGAAGTGGCATTCACGATCACCCGCCGCCCCCCGCGACCTCGTGGCGCGGGAGCGAAAGTTTCGCGCTACGTGGTAGCGAAGCAAACTTGGGCTTCCGCCGTCGCGCTCCGCGCTATGGCGGACAGGCCGTCGGGGTTTGAGTGTTCTGAAATTGCCTCTGCACTGAACAAAAACCTAACCGGGCGCGCGTTTTCTGGGAATGGACGGGAGTGGTGGATATATGTACAATATTCGCGTGTACTTCAGGAATGCGTCATAATTCGGCTGGATACATCCATCAGGCCATGAACAAGGTTCACCCCGCTCTGAAGTCCGGTCCCTGCCTTGAACTCGCGTACCTGCACGGTGGAATCGTGCATTACCGGCCCGGTGACCGACTCGCCCCGCGCGTTTTATGGGATCACGAACTGGTGTTGATGCTGGAGGGCAACGCGGTCTACGAACTGGACGGAAAACGACATGCGCTGGCGCCCGGCACGGCGATCCTGGCCCGGCCCGGCGCGCGCGAGGCTTACGTTTGGGACCGGCATGGCGTGACACGGCACGCCTACTTTCATTTTGGCGTGCGGCGCATCCCGGCGGATTGGCCCGCGCCAGAACGATGGCCCGTGGTGCGGCCCGCGCCCGACCCGGTGGTGGGTGACTTGTTCCGCCATGTCCTCGCGCGCATCAGTGCGCATCCGGACTGGCCCGCGGGCACGCCGGCCCGCGCCGACTGCCGGGTTGTCGAGGCGTTGATCGAGGCATTCCTTCGCCCGGTGACGCAGGGCGAGGGCGCCATTTCGATCCGGTTGCCGAAGGCGGTTCACCACGCGCTCAATCTCCTGCGGCAGACCCTGGAGCAGGATCCGCTGCGACCGGTAAATCTCTCCGCGCTCGCGCGCGCCGCGGGGGTGGGGGAGAAACACCTGTGCCGCCTGTTCAGCTCGACGGTCGGCCATCCGCCGCTCGCGACGTACCGGTTGCTGAAACTGCAGCTCGCGATGTCGGTGCTGGTGCGATCGGATCTCGCAATCAAGGAGGTTTCCGCCCGCTGCGGCTTCGACAACCCGCTCTATTTCAGCCGCTGCTTCACCCGCGTGTATGGATTGTCCCCCAGCGCGGCTCGCGCGCGGATGCAGCAGGGACACGCGCCGCCGCCAGGGCCGCTGCCCACTGAACTGTCGCCGCGTCTGTTCTGGTGAACGCGAACGACGCGATTTTTGGGCTCGCCAGCGCGGGGCCGTCGTCCGCATCCTCGCCGCATGACACGAAAAATTACCACCACCAAGCGGGCCGACGGACGGCGTTTTGACGAGTTGAGACCGGTCTCCTTCAAGCCGGATGTCGCGCCGAGCGCGACCGGATCCGTGCTCGTTTCGATGGGCCGCACGCAGGTCATCTGCGCCGCTTCGGTGGACGAGGATGTTCCGGTTTGGATGAAGCGCCAGAAAGTCAGCGGCGGCTGGGTGACGGCGGAGTACAGCCTGCTGCCGTATTCCACCACGGAGCGTTCGCGTCGCGAGGCGTCGACGGGAAAAATCAGCGGCCGCACGCAGGAAATCCAGCGTCTCATCGGCCGCGCCATGCGCGCGGTGATCGACCTTGAGGCGCTGGGCCCGCGCACCGTGTGGATTGATTGCGACGTGCTGCAGGCGGATGGCGGCACGCGCACCGCCGCGATCACCGGGGCCTGGGTCGCGGTGCGCCGCGCGTTCGACCGGCTGCGCGCCGAAGGACGCCTCACGAACGATCCGCTCCCCGCCTCCGTTGCCGCGATCAGCGTCGGTGTGGTCGGCGGGCGTCCGCTGCTGGACCTCAACTATGAGGAAGACGCCGCCGCCGGCGTGGATATGAATGTGGTGATGACCGGCACAGGCGCGTTCGTCGAAGTGCAGGGCACCGCGGAGGAGAACCCCTTTTCGCGCGCCGAACTCGACGCGATGCTGAAACTCGCGGAGCGCGGCATCAAGAAGTTGATCACCGCCCAACGCGCCGCACTGGGTTGAACACACCGCGAGGGGTCCGAATTATCAGGCGACCGGCGACTCGTCCTCGTCGTCGTCCTCGTTCCTGATCCTCAACCACCAATGGACGCGAATCGCCACGAATGCGTCTGTGACCTCTGCGATATCAGCGGTTGCCCCTTTTTTTAACCGCGGATTTAGCGGATTTACGCGGATTCATTTGGGGTCGCGGCAGGGTCGTGGGCTGGCGCCAATCAACCGCCGATGGCGCAGAGTTCACAGATGGGGAGGTCCCTCCGGAAATTCGCGTAATTCGCGCAATTCGCGGTTCCCCCTCCGTGTCCTCCCGCCTTCGCTAACGCTACGGCGGACAAGCCGTGGTAAATCCGGATCGACGAGGACGAGGAGGACGAGGGGTCAGCCGATCAGCGATTCGACTTTGGCCTTCAGCGCGGCCTTGGGCATCGCGCCGACCATCTGGCCGGCCACGGTGCCGCCCTTGATGACGAGCAGGGTCGGAATGGAGCGCACGCCGTATTGCTGGGCGAGTTCGGGCGCTTCGTCCACGTTCACCTTGACGATCTTGAGCTGGCCCGCCATCTCGCCGCCCAGTTCCTCCAGCACCGGCGCGATGGCGCGGCAGGGCCCGCACCACTCAGCCCAGAAATCGACAAGAACAGGGGTCGCGGAAGAAGTGACTTCGGACGCCCAAGAGGCGCCGTTTACGTTGGTGATGTTTCCAGCCATGAAATGAACTCCTTTTATCTGCGTCGCGTTAGCGGCGTGATCCTTACTCGAATTCGATCAGATACGCCCGGGAAACGGCAGTTCCGGCGCAATGGTCTGCGCGGCCAGTACGTAAATCAGGACGCAGGCGATCAGCGTTGCAACAAGGGCCAGCACGGAGAAGGCTGTTCCAGCGCTTTCCTCCTCGTCTCCTTCGACCGAAATCGTGGAGGGTCCCTGCGACACGGACGGGTCCGGGCGCGCGATCGTGAGTGCCTTGCGCGCCGTGGTGCCGTCCGGGCGTTTGATCCGGATCGTCTTGGGCCGGGTGGTGGGCCGCTCGGATCCGCCATCGGCGGGCAGGTCGATGCGCGCGGTCTCGCTCTTCTTCGCCTCGGAAACGGCGCGCTCGGTCGGCGTGGGTTCCGCGACAGCCGCGGGACGCTTCAAGGCAATCGTCTTCGGCGCGGTGGGCGTCGGTGGTGGGGGCGTCGGAATCCCCACGGGAATCGTGGTGCGCTTGAACACATCCTCGGAGCCCGCAGGCATCGGCATCCGGGGTCCCGGGGGCGCGCCCGGCGTCTTTTTGAATGCTTCCTCCGGAATGCTGATCCGGGTGGTTTCGGTCTTCTTCGTCTCCGCGACTTCGACGCGCATGGTGTCGTTCAGCGCGCGGCGACCGACCGATTGCGTCTCCGTCTTGACCTTCTGCGTTTCAACTTTTGCGGCGATGGGTACATCAATGCGCACCGTGCTGCGCTTGGCGACCGGCGGCTGCTCCGGGGCCACCGGCTGCGTGTCGCCGACGGAGGCGGCGGCGGGCGGGGGCATCGCCATCGAGAGGTCGATGCGCGTGGTTTCCGTTTTCTTGTCCGCGGGCCGGATCGGCACGGCGGGTTTGGATTCACGCGGTGGAATGCCGGCGCTGGCCAGGTTGAGTTTGATTTTCGGTGGGGCGGCGTCGCCCGGGGAATTGGTTTGTTCGTCAGCCATGACTGCTCCCTACTTGAGGCAAGGGTAGGCCATCACCGTCGTACCGGTCAATCCCGTTCCCGCTGGTTTGCTTCCCGTGCCGCGGGTGGATATGTTGGCCGCGTGAACAGATTGCGACGAAACCTATTCGGCGTCCTGCTGCTCGCCGCGTCGGCCGGGCTGTCAGCGTGTTCGCCCCCCGACGACGGTGCGCGCGAGAGGCTCGCGGCGTTGGAGGGCGAGCCGTTGCCCGCCGGGCCCGTGGTCCAAATCCGCGAGGAGGACGTGCTTGAGCTGGTGAAGGAGCAGCCCGCTCCGGAAGGCGACGGCACCGTGGTGGAGTGGCTGCAACGCACCCTCGTATCGCCGCGCGCGCAGGCGCTCTTCCCCCGTTGGACCGTCCAGCGCCGCGGCGCGAGCCGCTTCGAGGTCCGGTTCACCTACACATGGATCGACCGGGCCAACCAGATCGAAAATCGCGGCTTCCGCTGGCAGGTCGATGGCGCCTTGCGCACGGTCAAGGGGCCCGAGGAACTTGAAGTCGGGGAAAGCGCCCGCGCGCGATCGATGTCGGACCAGCAGCAGCGGCGCGCCGAAAATCCCGAATACAACCTGTACTGACGCGTGGCCTCCCCGATCCCCAATACCCGCCGCGCCGCCCTCCAGGAAGCCCTGCTGGCTTGGTACGCCGCCTCGGCGCGTGACCTGCCCTGGCGCCGCCGCCGTACGCCGTACCGCGTGTGGCTCTCCGAAATCATGCTCCAGCAAACGCGCGTTGACCAGGTTATCGGCTATTACCGACGGTTCCTGCGCCGATTCCCATCGATCCGCGCGCTGGCCGCCGCGCCGTCCGGCGATGTGCTCAAAGTCTGGGAGGGCCTCGGCTACTACACCCGCGCGCGCCAGCTCCACGCCGCCGCGAAGAAAATCGCCGCGGAACACGGCGGTCGCTTCCCGCGCGAACTGGACGCGATTCGCGCGCTGCCCGGCATCGGTCCCTACACCGCGGCGGCAATCGGCAGCCTCGCCTTCGGGCATCACGCCGCGGTCGTCGACGGCAATGTCATCCGCGTGCTGACGCGCCTGTTTGCCATCGCCGACGATGTCGGCAAACCGTCGGCCCGGCGCGCGGTGCAGGCGCTCGCCGACGACCTGCTGCCCCGCGGCCGCGCCGGCGCGTTCAACGAAGCACTGATGGAACTCGGCGCCACCGTCTGTACGCCGCGCGCGCCGCGCTGCGACGCGTGTCCCGTGCGCGCCCACTGCGCGGCGTTCGCCGCCGGCACGCCGACCGCGTACCCGCGCAAGGCGAAAAAGGCGCCGGTACCCCACAAACACGTCGGCGCGGGCGTCGTGATCGACGCGCGCGGGCGCTTCCTCATCGCGCAGCGCAAGGAGACGTCGATGCTCGGCGGCATGTGGGAATTTCCCGGCGGCACGCGTGAACCCGGCGAGACGAATGAAGAATGCATCGCCCGCGAGTTGAAGGAGGAGCTGGACATCGACGTTGAAGTCGGCGCGCGCCTCATCACCGTTCCGCACGCGTTCAGCCACTTCACGATGGACCTGCACGCGCACCGCTGCCGCCTGCGCGCCGGTCGCCCCCGCGCCATCCACTGCGCCGCCTGGCGCTGGGTGACGATGGCCGAATTCGATCAATTCCCCTTCGGCCGCGCCGACCAGCACATCATCGCGTTCTTGCGCCGCCAGCAAAAGGATGCACCGCGGAGGCGCTGATCACGCGGAGCTGCGAAATATGTTCCATCCATGCCTCTCTGCGTGCTCAGCGTCTCCGCGGTCAAATATTCGGGCTAGAACTGAAAATACAGATACGGCGTCTGCAGGTTGACCGAGCCGAGGGCGACGAATACGACGAGCAGGCCCCAGCCGATCGCGCGCGCCCACGCCGGCAGCTTTGCGCAACGTTCATTCAACCGCCCGTGCTCCTGCGCGAATTCCACGACATACCAGCCGACCAGCAGCGCGACGTAGAACCAGAGGTAGGGCGGAAAGCCCGTCGCGCCGTTCAGGCCGAGCAATGCGCGCGTCATCGTCCAGATCGCGGGCAGGTCCGGCGAGCGGAAGAAGAGCGCCGCCACCATGCTGATGAAGAAGATCAGCGCGTGGCTGCCGATCATGCCGAATGTGATGCGGCCCGTGCTCCTCGACCGCAAACCGTATTTCTTCATGCCCGCGCGGATGAGGTAGTACGCGATCAGCATTGAAGCGTTCCACAGGCCCCACAGCGCGAAGTTCCAGCGCGCGCCGTGCCAGAGCCCGCAGAGGAACAGCACGATCACCGCGTTCAGCATCGCGCGCCCGTTGCCCTTGCGGAAACCGCCGAGCGAATTGAAGAGGTAGTCGCGGAACCAGCCCGTCAGCGTCATGTGCCAGCGATTCCACCAGTCGGTGATGTTTACGCCCATGATCGGGCGGCGGAAATTCTCCAGCAGGTTCACGCCGAACAGGCGGGCCGAGCCGATCGCCATGTCCGCGTAGCCCGCGAAATCGAAATAGATCTGGCCATAGAAACACGCCAGCGCGAGCCAGGCCACGCCGGGCGAGCAGGCGTCCGGATTCGAGAACGCGCCGTTCACCACGATGGCCAGACGATCCGCGATCACCATCTTGCGGAACAAACCGATCAGGATGCGGCAAAGCCCCGCGCGGATGTTCTCCATGCGCAACGCCGCCAGGTTGTTGAGCTGCGGCAACAGGTGCGTCGCGCGCTCAATCGGTCCCGCGACAAGCTGCGGGAAGAACGAGACGAAGAGGGAGAACGAAAGCAAATCGCGCTCCGCCGGATATTGCCGGCGATACACCTGGAACGTGTAGCTGATCGTCTGGAACGTGTAGAACGAGATGCCCGCCGGCAGGATGAAGCCGAGCGGCTCCCAGTGGCCTTCGAAGCCCAACAGCCGCCCGAGTCCCACGACGTTTCCGCCGAGGAAGTCGGCGTATTTATAAAAGCCGAGCAGGCCGAGATTGCCCAGCAGACTCAACCCGAGCCAAAGCCGCCGCAAGCCCACGCGTTGCGTGCGCTCCAACAGCAGGCCCATGTTGTAGTCGAGCACCGTGGAGACCACCAGCAGGAGGCCGTAGTACGGCAGCTCCCAGCAGTAGAACACATAGCTGGCCCCGAGCAGCATGATCTGCCGCCCGCGTTTCGGCAGCAATGCATACAGCGCCAGCACGACCGGCAGGAACAGTGCGTAGGTGTAGGTGTTGAACCACATGGTCAGTGCGCGAGCAACGGGGTGACGACGTCGATGAGGTGCTCGCAATAGTACTGGTGATAGTCGCCGCGGAAGTGCAGGCCGTCGAAGAACGCCGCGGCCGGATACAACGCGCTGTCGTCGCGGAAATCGAGTCCGCGTTCCGCCGCCGCCGCCGCGAAATCAGCGAGGAACGCGCGATTCGGAGCGAAGAGCGAATCGTCCGGTTCAACGTGGTGCGGGGTCGCGATCACGAGATGCCGTTTTGCCGGGATCGCGCGGAACGCATCGAGGAATTCGTCCAACAGCACGCGCGCCTCCGGTGGATAGATGACCTCCAGGCGTCCAGTGGGTTTCCGCCACGGCGGTCCACCGAACGAACCGCGCTTCTTCAGGTGCTCCAGCCGCCACGGGTGATAATTCAGCGCGGGTGCGTAGAGGCCGATCAGCAGGCCGCCCCATTGCTGGTCGAGCCACGACCAACCGAAGTCGCGGAATCGCAGCAGCGCCGCGCGGTCCCACGCCGCGTACGTCAGCCAGTCCTCCAGCTTCACGTGGCGCGTCGTGTACGCCTCCGGCAGCGCGGACCAGATTTCGGGACGCGTCGCGAGGCGGGGCAGGTCGGTGCGGCACTGCGACATCGGGCGGTCGAGGTTGAACCCGCTGAAATCCGCCACGCCCAGCGCCGCGATCACCAGTTCCGGCGCCGCCTCGCGCAAGCGCGTCGCGAGCAACGTCAGCTCGATGGAGGTCACGCCGTCGAACGACCAGTTTAACACCTCGACCCGCTCAAAGCCGCCCGCCCGCTGCGCCGTCAGCGCGCGTTCCAGTTTGTCCGCGTAGATGCGATTCGCCGGGATCTCCCCCGCGTACGCCTGCGAATTCGACAGCAACACCACGCGTGCCACGCCGGCCGACGCCGGTCCGAGGGTCGTGAATTCCGGCCACCCGCGATAGCGATGCGGATTCCGCGAAACCGCCTCCGACGTCGGAACCACCGGCAGCTCCCGCCGCGCCGCCCACTCCGCCCCCGCCAGCACCGCGAGGAAGAGCAACAGGGAAATGCCGGTGGTGCGTTTCATGCCGAAATCAACCACGGATGAACACGAATGGACACGGAGCTTTTCGCGGTTTGCAGGGTCTGTAAATTACAGACGTTGTAAGCCCGGAAAAAAGGAATTACAGACGTTGAAAATAATGACGAAACCCGAATGACGAAATGACCAATGGTTCGGCATTCGGAAATTCGTCATTCGGATTTATACGGCGAGGATGTCCTTTTCCTTCGCGGCGAAGAGGTCATCGACCTTCTTGATGTAGGTGTCGGTGAGCTTCTGGATGTCCTCGATGCCGTTGTCGCGTTCGTCCTCGGTGATGGTGCTGGATTTTTGCAGCGCCTTGACGAATTCGTTGCCGTCGCGGCGTACGTTGCGGATGGCGACGCGGGCTTCCTCGGCGAGGCGTTTGCCGACCTTGACGAGATCCTTGCGCCGCTCTTCGCTGAGCTCGGGGATCGGGATGCGGATCACACGGCCGTCATCCATCGGGGTGATGCCGATGTTGGCGGCGAGGATCGCGCGGCAGATCGCGTCGCGCGCGGAGGGGTCGTAGGGGTTGATGACGATGAGGCGCGGCTCCGGCGTCGCGATGCCCGCGATTTCGCGCAGGCGCGTGACGGCGCCGTAATACTCCACGCCGACGTTTTCCACGAGGGCGGGGGAGGCCTTGCCGGTGCGCAGGCCCTGCAATTCCTGGTGCAGGTGCGTGACGGATTTCTCCATCTTTTCTTCGGCGTCGAGCAGGACTTCGTCGAGGGATTCCATGGCGTGTTACTCCGTGACCAGCGTGCCGACGGGCTTGCCCTTTACGGCGCGCACGATTTCGTTTTCCTTGAAGAAGTTGAAGACCAGGATGGGGATCTTGTTTTCCTGGCAGAGCGAGAACGCGGCGGCGTCCATCACCTTGAGCTGCTTGGTGAGGGCGTCGATGTATTTCAACTGCTTGTAGCGTTTCGCGGCGGGATCCTTCATCGGGTCCGCGGTGTAGATGCCGTCGACCTTCGTCGCCTTCAGCAGCACGTCGGCGCCAATTTCACTGGCGCGCAGGGCGGCGGCGCTGTCGGTGGAGAAGTAGGGGTTGCCGGTGCCGGCGGCGAAGATGACGACGCGGCCCTTTTCGAGGTGGCGCATCGCGCGGCGGCGGATCATCGGCTCGGCGACGGCGGGCATGTTGATCGCGGTGAGGACGCGCGTGTGTACGCCGTGCGCCTCGAGGGTGGATTGCAGCGCGAGGGAGTTGATGACCGTCGCGAGCATGCCCATGTAGTCGCCGGTGGTGCGGTCGATGCCGCAGCGGTGGCCGGTCAGCCCGCGAAAGATGTTGCCGCCGCCGACGACGACGGCGACTTGCACGCCGAGCGCCCGCACTTTTTTGATTTGCAGGGCCACCGCGCGCAGGATGACGGGATTCAGGCTCTCGCCCGCCTTGACGTCCTGGAACGCCTCGCCGCTCAACTTGAGCATCACCCGGCGGTACGCCGGTTTCTCCGATTTCTTCGCCGCCACGGGAACCTCCTGGATTGCCGCCAATGGGTCGTAAATGCGGTTCCGAGAATAGATTCCGCCGGGCGGTATGGGAAGCACTAACGCGTCGTGCCTTCGCGCAGGAGGGGGAGCGTTTCCTGGCGGAGGGTCTGGCTCAATTTGTAGAGGGCGAAGCCGGGGGCGCCGAGGCGGCGGGCGATGGCGATTTGTTCGACGACCTGGTCGGCGCGCAACTGGCTCTCGGAGGCGGTGACGCCGATGCCGGGGATGATGCGCCCGCGCGCGCCGGGCAACGCGAGCTGGCGCTGGGTTAACGACGAGAAACGAAACGTGTCGTCCTCATAGTTCATCGGGCAGACGAAATCGAAATAGCCTTCGCGCAGCCACAACCCCCAATCCTGGCCGATGGAGGCGATGGTGTCGGGGTAGCCGCCCCAGACGGCGGCGGAAAGCTGCAGTTCCGGTTTGACGGCGCGCAGCCGCCCGCGCGTCTCGCGGACGAAATCCGTGATCTGCGCCGCGCGCCAGCGCCGCAGTTCGTCCTGCGTCGCACCCGTCCGCGCGCCCGCGGGCCACGGCGTGACGGTGCGCTTGAGCCAGCCCTCGAACGCCCGCCGCGTGGCCGGGGCGAAGCACGCCTGCGCGGAGGGGTACCGCACGTAGTCGAGATGGATGCCGTCCACGTCATAATTCCGCGCGAGTTCCTCGATGGCGGCCAGCATGTGCTGTCGATTCGCGGGCACCGCGGGGTTCAGCCAGGCGACCTCCGCGCCCGCCGCGTCCTGCTGCAGCCGGCCGGCCTTGCGCAGTTCCGCGAGGAAGTCAGGCGGTGCGTTGCCGACGTGCCAGAGCACGACCCACGCATGCACGGCGAGCCCGTGGCGGCGGCCCGCCTCCAGCGCGGCTTTCATCTGGTCGCCGAACCGGCGGCTGGTGTGCGAGCCCGGCACGACCTTGCTGGGATAGTGCGCGAGTCCGGCCCAGAGCGTGTTGACGAAAAGCGTGTTGATGCCCGCGGCCTTTAACTCGCGCGCCGTGCGGTCCCAGTCGCCGGGATACCAGCCGACCGCGTCGTGGTCCCAGACGGCGCGCATCTCGCGAGCGGGCGCCGTTTGCGCGCGGCTGTACGCGGTGCCGAGCAGCCGCCGCACCGTCGCAGCCTGCCGCACGGCCTCGGGATGGCGCCTCTCCGCGTTGAGCTTGAGGAGCGCCTGGTATTCCGCGTGGGCCTGGTCGAGCAGCGCGTGGATGCCGGTGCGCGCGGGGTGGCCGACGGCGAGTTTGCGGATATCCTCCGCGCTGTGCGCGAAGCTGCTGTAGCCGTCGATTTTGCCCGCCTGCGCCACGGCCTCGCGCGCGGCGTCGGCCCACGCGCCGGGTTCCAGCGCGCCGACGAATCCGGCGAGGAGCTGCTCCTTGCCCGCGCGGTCGTCGTCCAGCAGGATGTGCGTCATCCAGAATCCGCGATCCGTCGAAATCCACGCGGGCTCCGGTTGCCGCTCGCCCGCCGCGTTGATCCAGTGCGCGACCACGCGGCCCCGGCCCTTGAGCGGCGTGGCGATGCGAATGCCCCAGGACTGCTGGTACACGCGCTCCGGCACGAACAGCTCCGGCGCATTGCTGAACTGGAAACCCGCCCAGCGGCCCGGTTCGCGGTGCGAAATCGCGTCGCCGAGCGAAACGCCCATCAGCTCCGCCAGCGCCTCGCTCTCGCTGAAGCACACAATCAGTTTGCCGCCGGCTGCGACGTGTTTGCGGTACAGCGCGAGATGCGCCGCGGTCGGCCGCGCGTTATACGGCAGGATCAGGAGTCGGCTGTCCGCGATGGCGGCCGCCGTGAGTTGCGCCTCCGGCAAAACGGCGTGGCGTATGCCCGCGCCGCCGAGCCACCGGCTGACGCGATCCGCCGCGCGTTCCGCGACCACGCGCTCGGTCGCGTTGGGGGAGGAGACCGAGGAGCGCACGACAAATATCCGGTCCGCGCGGCCTTCGAGCCGGTGCGCGACGAGGCGGGCGGCGGCGGGCGTGCCGCGCCACGGCGAAATGCGGATCATCTCGATGCGGTTCCAGCCGGCCGGTTTGCCCTCGACCGAAAAATCGGATTTCGCGAGCACCAGCCGCTGGCGCCCGCCCGTTTTGAGCGCACGGCCCCAGACGTACCAGCCGTCGCCGCTCTTGAAATAAATCATCAGCGAGCGCAGGGCGTCCGGGCGGTCGACCGACAGGTCGAACTCAATCGTCGTGTAGGGCGACAGGTCGAGGTTCACTGTGCGATCCCAATAGACGCGGTCGCGGTCCCCGTCGAACGGCATTCGGAACGCGACGCCGTCCGCCGTGCGCTGCGCCGCCGGGCTGCCGCCGATCGCGCGCCACGCCGAGCCGAGCGCCTTGTCGTCCGCATAGCGGAACGACTCAAGCACCGCCGCGCCGGCGGACGAGGCGAGGGCGAGCAGCAGGACGATGACGCGCCAGAATCGCATGGCGGTTACAGGATGCGCGTGGTTGTCGCGGGTCCGTACGCCTGGAGCGCCTCCGCGCCGCCGAGCACCACGACGCGGCCCTGGTCGCGCAGGCCGCGCAGGGTTTCGCCGAAGCGGCGGAAATCCTTGAGCGTCGTTCCCAGCACCTGCGCGCGCATCTGCTGGCGGAACGCGTCGGAGTCGTTGGCCAGGTAGCGGCACAGCGCCGCGTACCCGCGCGCGTCGGGCAGCATGTACTGGTCGAGGTCGCCGATCGCGCCGATGATCGCCTTCTCCAACTCCTCGCGGTCGAGTTCGAGGTTCGCGAGGTAGTCCGCCGCCGCGTCGTACACGTCGAGCGTCGCCTTCAAGTTGGGGTCGCGGTACGACACGAAGCTGATCAGCCCCGCGCGATGGTCGAGCGTGCAGAACCCGCCGTACGCGCCGCCCTGCACGCGCACCTTCTCCCAGAGATAGGCCGTGCGCAGGAACCGGTTCACCACGAGGTCCGACCCGGAAAACGCGTGCCCCGTGTCGCGCCAGCGGAAGGCCTTGCCGACATAATTTACCGCGGCGGGAATCGCGAGGCCTTCGGACGCGGTCTGCCCGGCGGCGGGCCACTCCGGTTGCCGCACGGCCTTCTGCGGCAGGTCGGCGAGGAACGCGGTGAGCTGCGGCTCAATGCGCGACCATGCCTCCGCGTCGATCGTCGCGTTGACGACCATCGTGCGGCGGTTGACCAGCGCCTCCAGCGTGCGTTCCAGCGCGGCGGCGACGGCGTCCCAGTCGCCGTCGATGTCCTTCACCAGCTTGCGCAGAAATTGCAGGTAGCTCACCCCGCCCATCGACTCCGCCGCGCGGTTCGCCTCATCGAAACCGGCGCGCAGGCGCAGGCCGACGTACTGGTGGCCCGACGGCACCAACCCGGCCTCCAGCCCGGCCTTCTCCTCCAGCGCGATCTGTTTGATGCGATTACGCAAATCGAGGCGCGCGCCGGTCAGCACGTCGTGCAGGATCGCGAGCAGGTCCGCCGTCTGGTGCTCGAGCGCCTTGCCGCGCAGGAACAGCCAGCAGGTGCCGCTGTCGGTTTCCCGCACGACCGACGTAAAAGTGCGCGCCGCGATGCCGCCCGTACGGCTGCCGATGCGCTGGTTCAACGCGACATAATCCTCCGCGCGGGTCCCGGTTTCCAGCAGCGCGCGACCCAGCAGCGGCACGTACGGCAGCAGCTCCGGCGTCAGCGCGCGCAGGCTGAACCCGACGTCGAGATACAGGATGCCGTTGGTGAAGAGGTCGTGGAAGAGGACGCGTGTTTGCGCGAGGTAATGCTTCTGCGTCGGGATGAGTTTGTTCTCGCGCGGCAGGTCGGCGACCGAGAGGCGCGGAATTTTGGCGAGCGCCGCGGGATCGTCCGGCGCGCCCTGCATAGCGATCAGTTCCGCGGTGTGCGCGGCGACCGCCTGCACGTCCGCCTCGCTCATCGCGGCGCGCGCGGCGTCGAGCCGGGCCCGTTCGGCGGCGTCGCGGCGCGCCGCGAGTTCCGCGTCCGGCCGCAGCGTGACGACGGTGTGGTGCGGGTTGTCGAGCATCCATTGGCGGATGAGGTCCTCGAAGACGCGCTCCCCGGCGGCGATCCGCGCGCGCAGCGCGGCGAACGGTTCGGCGAAGCGCAACGGCGCGAGCGGATCGCCGTCGTAGTTCCAACTCGACAGCGCGCGCAGCATCAGCACAAGGCCGCGCGGGTAGCTGCCGGTATTGTTTTCGCGCAGCGCGAATTCGACCGTGTTCAGCGCGGCGTCCAGCGTCTTCGGGTCGATCCCGTTCTCCGCGAGGCCCGCGAGGGTGGAGCGGATCAGCGGCGCGACTTTTCCAACGTTCACGTCGTCGACGCCGCGCAGGCCGGTGGAGAAAAACATCTGGCGCGCATGTGTCTCCAGGCCGCAGCCGGTCAGGTCCTCGCCGAGCCCGGACTCCAGCAGCGCCTTGCGCAGCGGCGAGGCCGGTGTGCCGATCAGGATGTGGCCGAGCACCTGCGCGTGCAACGCGGCGGCGGCATCGGTCGGCGCGGGCCAGACCCAGTTCGACGCGACGAACGACTTGCCGCCGCCCTCGGCGTCCACGCTGTAGGCGTGCGTCGACTCGCGCGATGCGGGGAACGCGGCCTGCACCGCGACGGCGGAATCCGGCGCCTGCGGCTCGTACGCGGAAAGCCACGCGTCGAGCAATTCGAGCCGGCGCGCGGGATCGTCGTCGCCGTAGAAGAAAATGCGGCTGTTCGACGGGTGATAGAAGCGCTGGTGGAATCCGGTGAGCTGTTCGTAGGTCAGGTCCGGGATGTGCGCCGGGTCGCCGCCCGAGTCGAGGCCGTACACCGTATCGGGGAACAGCGAGTGCTGCGCCTGTTCGATGAGCACGCTGTCGGGCGAGGAATAGACGCCCTTCATTTCGTTGAAGACGACGCCCTTGAAGACGAGCGGTTTGTCCGGCGCCTCGAGTTCGTAGTGCCAGCCCTCCTGTTCGTACGTCGCGCGCGTGAGCAGCGGATAAAACACCGCGTCGAGATAGACATCGATCAGGTTGTAGAAGTCCTGCAGGTTCTGGCTCGCCACCGGGTAGCACGTCTTGTCGGGATACGTGAACGCGTTGAGGAAGGTTTGCAGGGAACCCTTGAGCAATTCGACGAACGGTTCCTTCGTCGGGTATTTCTTCGAGCCGCACAACACCGAGTGTTCGAGGATATGCGCCACGCCGGTGTGGTCGGACGGCGGCGTGCGGAACGTGATGCCGAACACCTTGTTCTCGTCCGGCGCTTCGACGGAAAGCAGTTCCGCGCCCGTTTTGACGTGGCGATACAGGTGCGCCTTCGCGCCGTATTCCGTCAATTCCTCGCTCCGCACCAATTCAAATCCGTGTTGGCTCATAGTGTGTCTCCCTCTACTCCCTCGTTCTCGTACACGTTCACGTCCTCGTACACGAATTCGGCACACGCCGCGAACCGACGGATGCGCGCACATGAACGTGTACCGCTTCGCTGCGAACGAGAACGTTGGCTCGTTCATCCTTCGCCGCAAATCGACAGGCGCGAGACCATAGCACACGAGCACCGGGTTCGCTACACTACGCGGCATGTTCCTGTGTCCACAGTGCCACGAGCCGCTGCACGCCCAGCGCAAGCCCGCGGGCGTGTACTACGGTTGCACCGCCTGCGGGGGGCGCGCCGTGGGCATGAGCGTATTGCGGAAGTCCGTCGTGAAGCCTGCGCTCGACGCGGTCTGGCAGGCGGCGGGGCTGGGGTGGGAGAATCCGAGCCGCCCGTGTCCGGCATGCCGCCAGCCGTTGCGCGTGGTGAGGCACGACGCCTTGGAACTCGACGTGTGCCGACGCTGTCACCTGCTGTGGTTCGACGCGGGGGAGCGCGAACAGATGCCGGCGCGCCCCGATGCGTCCGCCGCGCCCGCGCTGTCCGACAAGGCGCGCGCCTCGATTGCGCTGGTTGAGGTGGAACGTATTCGTGAGAGCACGCGAGCCGAGGGACCGTTCGGGGTCGAGGCGCCGGACGCCTGGTGGAAATGGGTGCCCGCGCTGTTTGGTCTGCCGGTGGAGCAGGAGGCCCATCCGCTCTCCCGCCTGCCGCTCGTCGCGTGGGGCGGCGCGGCGTTTCTTGCGCTGCTCGCCTTCGGACTTTCGGGGGCGTACGACGCCGTGGTCGCGCGGTTTGGATTTCTATCCGGCGCGCCGTGGCGGCATGGCGGCGCGACGTTGCTGCTGTATGCCGTCCTGCCCGCGAGTCTGGGCCACGGGCTCATCAACGCGTGGTTCCTCGCCGTATTTGGCGACAACGTGGAGGACGAGTTGGGCCATGGCCGGTTCGTATTGCTGGTGGTCTTGTGTGCCCTCGCGTCAGCCGCCGCCCATGCGTTGGCGCGCCCCTCCGCCATCGAGCCGCTCGCGGGGGCGCAAGGCGCGCTGGCTGGCGTGATGATGTTCTATTCGCTGCGTTTCCCGCACGCGCGGATCGCGTTGTTTCTGCGCGGCTGGTTCCGCCGGAACTGGCTTACGCTCCCCGCCTGGTGCGTATTCCTGCTTTGGGGACTCGTGCAGGCGCTCGCCGGAAACGCTGGACTCTCCGGCTGGGCCGACAGCTCCTCCGCCTCCTACCTCGGCGGCCTCTTCGCCGGCCTCTGGCTCTGGCACGCCTGGCGCGACGCGTAGAGGCTATTCCAAAACCCTCTTGGCCCCCGGCGGGCTTGTCCCGCCGGAGCCGAAGTTCCTCGCGCTATCGCGTAGCGACGGAAGACCGCTCCCAATGCTTCCCCCAATAGGCACTATCTTCCTACCTCCGCGCCTCGCGCTTCCTACGTTGAACGCAAAACTAACTGGCCTTCCTCTCGTTGTCGCCTATGATGCACGCAAGGAGGGCGGGGCGTGTCTGCGCAGGAATTGCATTCCGGGCCGGCGGATCGGCGTTATCGCATCGTGGTTGTGAGCGAGCACGCGCTTGCGCGCGCGGGCATTGCGTCCGCTGTTGTTGAGCAGCCCGATTTCGAGCTCGCGGGCCAGTACGACTGTTGCCGGGCCGCCATGTCCGCCGTGATGAAGGCTCCGCCCGACGCCGTGGTTGTTGAGCTGGGTCCCGGCGGCGGCGATGTGTTGGATGCGATCTCCCGCTGTCACACCGCGTTTCCCCGGGTCGCCCACATCGTCATCAGCCAGACCCGCGACCACGAGTTGGCCGAGCGCGCGGTGAAGGCAGGCGCCATGGCGTTCATCTACAAAGGCGTCGGCCCCGCCAGCCTCGCAGCCGCCATCCGCGACGCCCTTGCCGGCCAGCTCCACCTCTGCCGCTGCATCGCCAGCCCCCTCCTGCACAAAGCGATTTACGGCGCCGACAAACATAAAACCAAGCACCCCGACCTCGCCAAACTCAGCCCTCGCGAATTCCAAATCTTCCAACTCCTCGGCTCCGGCTGGGACAACCCCAAAATCGCCCAAACCCTCGGCATCAGCATCAAAACCCTCAACGCGCACAACGAGCATTTAAAAGAAAAACTCGGCGCTCCCACCACCACCGCCCTCCGCGAAGCCTCCGCCGCCTGGCAGTCCGCGATGAATACGCACGCCTAGCGCCACGGATAGGACCCCGCGTCCCATATCGCCTCAACGCTCCGTGATGCACACTTCGCGACCTACGAGGAGCATCACATGGCCAGGCAGCGCAAATCCGCGGTGAAGACAACCCCGTTCAAGTTGGTCGAGAAACCGCACCCTCTTGGAGAGAAAACACCCTATTTGGAAGTCCAGTGGCCGGAACTCCCCAATCCGCCCACCCCCACGTTGCCGCTTCCAACGCCCTTTCCACCCATTCCGAAGCCGAGTTGTGATCGGCCCTGCACGGCAATTGTTCAGATGCTGCCGAAAACACTGCTCAATCCGGGTTCTGGCTTTGGTCAGGCACCCGTTAAGGTGGATGGCTACCGCTTCGCGAATCTCTACGTGATATCGGATCCTGTGAATTCGTCAAACGACAGGGGATTCACGCTGGAAGTGAGTTTTGCCTGTTTTCCCTTCGTTTATGGCGAAGGCGTTCGAGGTGAAACAAACCACATGTTCAATTTTGACGCCTTGGGATACGCCTCAGGATATGAAGCGAAAATCATGCGGATCAAGACCAGCGACCAGGGCGTGACTAACCAGCTCCCGCGCTACGGCGGTCGCGACCTCACTCACATTCTGCGGATCCCCATCCTCGGCCCCTACATGCGAGCCATCGCCAGCAACGTTGGCCAGATCGCCCGCAATGTCGAAGTCGTGGCGTATTTGATGACGTGAAGAAATAAATAACAATCGATAAAAGGAGGTCTGATTATATGGCTAAAAAAGTAGCAACCGTTGACGAAATCGAAATCCTGCTATTCGATGTCGTGATCAAACGATTCAAAAAAAGTGCAAAGCGTAGCGAAGTCTTAAGCGCGAGTGTAGATCCAGGTGAAAGCGTCGCTGGTAAGCCCGAGCCCCTTTTGTTTCGGGGTTATGTTCTCCGCGAAGTGAGCCGAAAAAGGATATCAAATGTGAAAATACAATGGGGCGAACAAGCTGAATGGCTCAAGCGCACCTGTGCAGAGCACGCCAAAGCAATTACCGTGGTGGAGGAGTAAAGATGAGAAACTATCGTTCTTTGGTTTCGAGAATGCTCGTCGTAACGATCATGATGGGTTGGGCCGGCAGGGCTTCGGCGGAAGATGGCACCGTGAAGCAGTTGTTGGACGTGCAGATCGGACAGATCAAAGCCAAGGGAGAGAGTGCAGCCCTTGCGCTTGGTTCGAAGTTGGAAAACAGCATGCCGACGGATTCCATTGAAGCCGTTGGGCATGGGATGTACCACAATCTCCTCCCCAAATTCGACCTTACCGAATCGGAATCGCGATTCGAGCACGTTTATCTCGGCGTGGAGGGCTTTACGATCATTGGCGATATTTTGCCCTATTCAGTCGGAATTGAGGGATCACGCAATCTGGATTCATATGCTGGCCTCGCGGAAATAGGGTGGATGCCCGGTTTGCGTCCGAAAGACACGCTGGCGGGATTTGTTCAGCGCGCTTTCTTTGCTGATGAAGCCCCCTTTGTTTTGCAGGCGGGATACAAGTTCGCGGCGTCAACTAATGAAGAGGAAGGCGTGACGTCTGGGCTGGATGAAAGTGGAGAGAAAGAGGACGATGCCATATTTCGGGCTCGATTTTCCGCATCTCTAAAGACGGAATCCGCGGTCTTTGCTCGCTTGGTGGAAGGGACGTATTTTGATGCGTTCCTCGGGCCGGACCCGCAGCCCGGGGATGTATTGCACATGAGCATATCCGCTAAGGCGTCCGTCTGGTACAGCTTCGTCGAAGCTGAATTCTATGAGGCAATGTCTGTCACGCTTGATCTTGCCTCTCCCAAGCTGGAGACCGCTGTCAAGTGGTTCAAGAATAAAAAGATCAACCTTGCTTATAACTGGGGGTCGGGAGCGCCAAATTTCAACAAAGATGAGTATTTCACCGCGGCGTTGAAGATGTCGCTTTAGCGGATGATTCTAATAGCTTGTCCGGTCTCCAGCATGCGAATTGGATACATGTATGGCCTCCGGATGAGCAACTCAAACAAATCCTGTGAGGTCATGCAATGAACCCCAGAATCCTAAAAGTCGATGCTCCTCTTCAGCGCGCAGTTACCGTGATTTATGTCCACGGGATAGGAAACAAGCCTCCTGCGGATGTCCTGAAGTGTCAGTGGGATCACGCGCTTTTCGGATTTGATCTCGGGGAGCGAAGCCGGTTGGCGTACTGGGTCAATCGGTCGTACTACCCGGAGCCGTCACCAGGTGGATGCCTTGACGCTGACTACGCAGATGATACCTCCTCCGCTTTTGAGAAGCTGGGCGCCACGGGTCTCACGTCGTCCCCACAAAGCGGTACGGGCCCTTCGGCGGATGAGCAGGAGATACTGGATCAAATCGAGCGTGCCATGCTGCGCCCCCCGGCCGCCAAGAATACGCCAGAAGCCAAGATTCTCCCGCTCCCGGCCGGTGCCCGCGAGTGGGTGGTGCGGCGCATCACGAAGGCGTTTCTGAAGGATGTCCACGATCTCTTTTTTGATGCCGAGCGCCGCCGCGCGATGCGGGCGAGTCTTGAGGAGCGCCTGATTCCAGGCGGCGGGCCGTATGTGATTATTGGGCACAGCCAGGGCTCCATGATCGCCTATGATGTATTGTCGCGTCTCAGTGGAGCCGCGCAAGCGCCTGATGTTCGCCTTTTCGTGACGATTGGATCCCCTCTTGGCATCAAGGAGGTTCAAGACCAACTGAAGAAAATGACGGGTCAGAAGGAACTCCGCGTGCCGAAATGTGTCCGACAATGGCTGAATGTCTCGGACATCCTTGATCCCGTGGCGCTCGATCACCGCTTGGCGAACGACTACAAGCCGGCCGGCGGCGTAAAGGTCGAGGACAAGATTCGCACCAACCCTGACAGCCCTGCGCATCCACATTCGGGATCGGGCTATCTGCGGCTCGCCGAGGTTCGTGACACGGTTCGAGACGCCGTGCGGACCGAACTCTTCCAGCCGGTCACGAGCTTCACGATTGCGCGCGAAGTGGCGCGCAGCTTCGAGGCGGGTTCGCCGGTGGAGCGCCATGAGGTTCTCATTGAGCTAGTGGATGGAAATCTCGATGAGGCGCACAAACGTTTGGGCGAGGAACTGGGGAATCTTGTCGGGGATGCTGAAGCCGCACAGATTGAGCATCTCAAACGGTTTGTGGCAGCCCGATTGACGCGCCAGGAGGCGGAAATCCTGGCGACGCGCGTCGGCGAGTTGGCCGGGAAGGCGGGTGTTGTGCGGCGCGTCTGGCGCAACTCGGTAAAGCGCGCGTTGGACAACTACTCCGTGCATACGGTGCAGGCTTTGCCCGCGCACGAGGCGTACCATGCGTATGGCGACGGCGTGGAGTGGGCTGTTCTCGACACTGGATTAGAGTCCTCTCATCCGCACTTTGGAAGGGGGAAGAAATCCCTTATCGTCGCGGAACACGATTGCACGCGGCCCGGCGGTATTGTGACGGGACCCGGCCAGGCCAGGGATCGCGTCGGGCACGGCACGCACGTCGCGGGTATCGTTGCCGGCGGAATGGACCGCTTAATGGTCGACCCCTCCGGACGGGCATTCCCCTTGGTGGGCATGGCTCCGAAATGCAACCTTCGCATATACAAGGTGCTGGACGACAATGGCGAGGGGCTCGATTCGTGGATCATCCGTGCGCTGGACCACATCGCGGAAATCAACGAGCGCCACGCGCGCCTCGTTGTCCACGGTGTAAACCTGAGTCTTGGCGGACCTTTTGACGCGACATCCTACGGTTGTGGGTTCAGTCCTTTGTGCCGCGAACTGGCCCGGCTCTGGCGCCAAGGGGTGCTCATCGTTGTCGCCGCAGGCAACGAGGGTATGCGCGCTGTTTATGGACCGCGTGAAACTTTCACCGCGAACATGGACCTGAGTATCAGCGACCCCGCGAATATGGAGAATTGTATCGCTGTCGGCTCGGTGAACAAAGTAAATCCCCACTCTTACGGCGTGTCGTACTTTTCTTCGCGCGGCCCGACTGCGGATGGCCGCTGCAAGCCGGATGTCGTTGCCCCGGGCGAGAAAATTCTCTCCTGCCGCCACGACTTCACCCCCAGCGAGAACCGCGTCGACGACCTTTACGTCGAGATGAGCGGTACCAGCATGGCCGCGCCGCACGTATCGGGCATCCTCGCCGCCTTTCTCTCCAAACGATCCGAGTTCAAAGGCCAGCCGGACCGGGTGAAAGACATCCTTTTGACCAACTGCACAGACCTGAAACGCGACCGCACCTTCCAAGGCGCCGGTCTGCCGAATCTGGTCAAGATGTTGGTGGCGACGTGATCCAGCCAGTAAACCGCCTCAATATATATCTATTTTGTCCAATACGCACAAATTAAGGAGTTAATGATGAATCCAGGAAATACCTTCTGGACTTTTACCGGATTGGCCGTGCTGGTGATTGCGTTGGCGGTGTCGTGGCGAATTGTGGAAGGTGGCGGCTTCTATATCGATTTTAAGGAAAAGACGATGAAGCTATCTGCCGTGTTGGAGGAGGAAAAAGACCGAATCACCGAACTGGATCAGCAACTTGTCGAAGTGCAAAATGAAAAGCGAGTTGCGCTTGATGCCATCGAAAATCTCTCTGCGGAATTGGAGTCATTACGATCGCAGCCCAATAACCAAACTGCCGAAGTGGTTAATATTGAAAATATGGCCAGAAGCATAGAGCAGCTCTCCTCGCAGCTTATGAAGGTGGATGTGGCTCCAGTCCGCGCGAATGTGGATGCCTCGATAAAGAGGCTTGATGCTCTGAATCGCGATGTTCGGGGTGAAATCCTTTAGCGTGGTCAGATCAATCCATTCACTCGGCCAATGAGCCATATTACCCCTCGTGGAGTTGGAGCAGCGCGCTGAATTCATTGGCATCCGACGCTATCAAGCGTCGGAAAGCCAGCCGAACGATCTCGTGTGAACGAGTCTTGATATACATCGTTTCATCCGGCGGGGTGGGAGCGAAATCTCCTTGTTGCAACGGCGTACTACCTGGCAATCAGCAAATTCGGAGGAAATCTCGTGGGACGCCCTGCTGTCGGCAGCTTCGCGGACTCTGCGACGAAGCGGAAATTCTTCCAGCAGGGTGCGTGAATCGGCGGTCCAACCGGCCCGGGACAGTTGGACATCAATCAGCTTCTTCCGGGTGGTGGCTTCGTTCATGAAGGATCGCGTTTGCGCGTGGCATTATAGGCGGCGGTCCGTTCCGGGGCCAGCGCCAAACGACTAGAGCGGTTCTCGAAAATTCTGTCTTGGTCGCTATTCCTCGGCGCCGAC
>DAOLDD010000011.1:0-100696 GCA_035327585.1 Kiritimatiellia bacterium
GTGGTCCGGGCGCTCCGCGCACGGAAAACGCCGCGCGGAGCGCGGCGTCCACCCACCCCGTAGTTCACACTATTTCGAGACCGTTCATATAAAGACCCCAGCGGGCTTGCCCCGCTGGTGAAAAAGTTCAGGCGCTACGGGAGCGAAACCAGGAAAACCCTTCCTTCACTTGCTGCCCGTCCACGGCCCGGCGGGCTTCCCTTCGATCTCATCCAGGATCAGGTGAATCTGACCGATGGGGGCGCTGACGGAGAGTTTGAGCAGGACGTAGGGCGGGTCGGCGGAAATCCACAGGTCCTCCGGGATTCGGCCGAGGAACAGCCCGTCCTTGCCGACATTGGGTTTGATGTGCAGGGCCGGGATCGCACCGTAGCGGTCGTGTTTGTACGGCTTGCGCGCGTGGATCGAAATCTTCACGTCAACCGGGCCGTCGTCGCCCGCCACGACGTAGGCGTTGGTCTGGCCCGGCGCGAAATGCACCGCGCGGAGGCCATACATCAGTGAGAGGATGTCGCGCACCTCGCGCGGCGCCTCGTAGGAGCGCTGTTCGGGCTTCAGCAGGTTGTGCCAGATGACCGCGCCCTTTTCGCGATCGAAAAACGTGACGTCACGGCGGTGTTCTCCGCCCTCATCCATGTCCTTTTCAAAGCGGACCGGCAGGAAGGGGCCGGGGTCGACGATGCTCTCCACCGTGTCGTTGATTTTGTAGAAGCGGTCGAGAAATGAGTTGGACCGCACCTGCACGCGCAGGCGGATCAGCGGCGGCTCGTCCTCCGTCCATTCCGACGATATGCGCGCGGTGCCCACGGGGATCACGCCCCATTTTAGACGGCCCAGCAGGACCTCGCCGACGGGGAATCCGATGTTGTTGGCCCATGCCGCCGGCGCGGCGAGCAGGAGCAGCGCGGCAAGCGCGGAGAGAAGGATTCGCCTGTTCATGTTGCGTCCAATACCCAGCGGCGAACCTTGGCGCGGCGCGAGGGGGGCACATGAAGCAGCGTGCCCCGGCAGCGCGGCGCGCCGCAGCGGCAGCGGTGCAGCAGGATATCCTCGCGCGTCGGGCGTCGGCCCAGGACGAGCCCGTAGTCGTAAAAGAGTTCCTCGCCTGGCTTGATCGGGCGCAGCGCATAGATGAACACGCGCTCCTCCTCCAGCAGGGCCTGGCAGTTCGGCGCGCAAGCGTGGTTGATGTAGCGGGCGATGCTGCCGCCGCTGATCGGATTGATGATGTGCGTGGGACTCACGTGGAAGAGTTCGGTGTGCGATTTCTTCGTGAAGGCATGATCCGCCCAGGGCTCGCGCCGGCCGGTGTATTCGATGATCCGGCAGCCCCGGCGAATGGGCGCCACGGCGAACACACCCATGCCGTGGATCGGCGAGGAGCGGGCCTCCACCAGATGTGCTGACGTTGTGAGTGGCATGCGCGCTGTTTTGTACACGAGCCAGCTGAAAGCTCAACCGGGAATTGCCTCCCGCCGCCGTGGCCGGTATGCTCGCCCAATCCAATCGGGGAGGAGTTGATCATGCGCATATCGGGATGGATGGTGGTTACCGGCCTGTTGCTCGGCGGCGCGGCCCTGGCGGACGCGGAAGCGTCCGACGTGCGGTTGATTCCCGGCGTGCCGGTGGAGTTCAACGTATCCGGTGTTCCGTCATCCATGGCGCAGCAGTTGCGCCGGAATACGGAACCGCTCCGCATGTCGATCAAGCTGCCCAAGGATTACGACGCGAGCCGGGCCTATCCGGTGCTCGTGTTCCTCAGCGGCGGTGACGGCGGCATGGGCGGCGAGATGCACCTGGCCGATCCCTTCCTCGGCGACCACGGCTACATCGTCTGCAACATGCCGTTGTTCAAGCGGGTGGTGGACAGCGACCCCGACGAGAAGAAGTGGTCCATCACGCCGCTCGATGGTCCCTATGCGTTGCCCGCGCTGCGCATGTTGTTGGATGAGTTGCGCCGGCACGTGCCCAAGATCGACGAATCGCGCAGTGTACTCGCCGGTTTCTCGAATGGCGCCGCCACCGCCGCGCTGATCCTGTGGGCGGGCGATGAAGATTTGATCGGGCGATTTGGATCGTTCCTCTTGATCGAGGGCGGATTCTGGCTCGGCAGCGACCGCGACGCGGAGAGCGGTGCGCAATTCGCGCGTTCATCTTTCGCCGGACTCGCCGGCAAGCGCGTGCTCGTCGCCTACGGGGAACAAGCGACGCCCGCCGACCGCGTCCCCTGGATACGCGCCGCCCGCCAAACCGTCGCCGCGCTGCAACAGGCCGGCATCGCCGTCACCGAACACGTCATGCCCGGCATCGGCCACGACTTCCCCGCGGACGAAATGGCCAACGTGCGCCGCTGGCTGCTCGCCCCGCCGTAGTTTCGAGCGGTGCGGCAGGCCCGGCGTCCTTTCAGAAGTGTCGGGAGGAAAAGACGCGACCCGAATGGGATTTGAGATAGGCCTCGAAAGCGGCTGCTCGTTCTCGATCTGCGAAGGCGACCGCGACGCGAATGTTCCAAGGGGCGAATTTTGCGGTGTGGCTGACTTCGCCAGCGTTGTGGCGACGTATGCGATCGTGGAGATCGTCGGTCATTCCAGTGTAGTGCCGGTCCGGATCGGCTTTGCTTTGGAGAACATACACATACGTGAAGTTTTTCATGGCTTGCCCGGGCGAAGTTCCGGGCGGCGCGGTGTGCCCGGCGTCGTCGGCTCGAAGCGAGCCAACTATGCCGGGGCAGGCTTCTTGTCTCGCCGTAGTTCCGCGCAGCGGGACGGAGGCGGACGTCCCTCGCGCCGCTCGGGACGAAGCCTGGGCGGTGAGGGATTCGAACCCCCGGCCCCCTCGGTGTAAACGAGATGCTCTACCGCTGAGCTAACCGCCCGTGAACGCTGGGACCATAGCGGGTTTGCCGGACAGGTCAACCGCGCAGGATTTGCAACGTCTGTAATTCCTTTTTTTAAACTTTCAACGTCTGTAAATTACAGGCATTGGAAAAACGATGTGGTGGCAATCGTATCCGGGGCTTGAGGTGGCGCTGTTGCCGTGGGGCGACAACGTTTACTACGTGTTGTTCCGGGATGGCGAGGCGCTGGTGGTGGACCCGCCGGTGGCGGAGGCGGTCCAACAGTTGTTGCGCGAGCGCGGCGCGCGGTTGACCGGCATCCTCGTCACGCACCACGATCCCGACCACGTGGGCGGCGTGCCGGAGTTGGCGCGCGCGGGGATTCGAGTCGAGGCGCCAACGGGGGAGGACCGCGAATTTGCGTGGCGCGGCCTCGCGATCCGGGCGCTGGATACGCCGGGGCATCGCCGCGTGCATACAGCTTATCATTTTCCGGAACCGGCGCCGGGCTTGTTGTTTGCAGGGGATTCGCTGTTCGCGGGCGGGTGCGGCCGGCTGAACGGGCTGCCGGCGGAACTGATGTTCGCGTCGCTGCGGAAGCTGGCCGCACTGCCGCCGGAAACGCATCTGTACTGCGGGCACGATTACCTCGAGCCCAACCTGGCGTTCGCGCTGTCCGTGGAGCCGGGCAACGTCGCGCTGGTGCGTCGCCTCGCGGAGGTGCGCGCGCGACATCGCGAGGGGGCGGCCGTGTTGCCGTCGACGCTGGCGCTGGAAATCGAGACGAATCCGTTCCTGCGCGCGCGCGACGCGACGGAGTTCGCCGCGCGCCGCCGCGCCAAGGATTGCTGCTGAGCATCCGCGCGGATTCGTCCCGGGCTCTTAAAGGGCGTTCTTGACCGATTGCGCCCCGCTCTCCTATTCTCGCCGACTTGTTGCCAACTTTTTGACCAAGGAGTGTTGCGCCTATGACCACAGCCGCTGAAGCCAAATCCCCCTCGTCCCGCGCCGGTACCCCGCCGCCCGCCGCCCTGCTGTTCGAATTGGAGGGCGTGGCGCTCCCGGTGCGACCGGTGCTCTTCGATGCCGCGCGCGCGCGCATCCCGGGTTTGACCCAGGCGCAGTTCGCCCGCTGCAATGGTCCGATCTCGACGCTCTCCGCCCAGTTGCACCAGGCGCTCCGGCTCCAGGGCGCGGACGGGGATCTCGCGGCGGCTTTAAACGGCGCGGTATCCGATCGCCTCGCGGCGAAGAAACTTTCGTTGAGCAACGGCCTGGACAAGTTGCTCAAGGCGGCGGCCCAGCGCGGCATTCCCGCGGCGGCGCTGTCGGGCTTGCCGGAGTCGCTCGCGCAGGCGGCGTTCGCCGCATGCGGCCTCGAGGGGCGCGATATCCAGTTGTTCGTGTTTAGCGACGAAGATAAATCGTTCCCGCGCGCCGATGCGTGGCTCAAGGCAGCCAAGCACCTCGGCAAGACACCCCGCTTCTGCGTCGCGCTCGGCAGCAGCCAGTCCGCGTGCAAAACCGCCCTTTCGGCGGGGATGCGCACGGTCGCGGCGCCGGACGCCTTCACGGGACACCAGGATTTCGGCGGCGCCGATTTGATCGTCGACAGTTGGGATGACGTCAGCGCCTCCGGCCTGCTGGATGACCTGATTCCGATGCTCCACTAGACCGGGGCAGTCTCCGATGTCCGATTCCAACCCGCCCGCCGCGCCTTCGCATCGTCCGCCGGAAGGCGCGCCGCTTCCGCGTCTGCTCGAAATCATGCGCATCCTGCGCGGGCCGGGCGGCTGTCCGTGGGACCACGAGCAAACGCTGCAATCGCTGAAGGATCACCTCGTCGAGGAAAGTCACGAGGTGCTGGACGCGATTGACGGGGGCAATCGCGCGGAGCTGTGCGACGAGCTTGGCGATCTGCTGCTCCAGGTGGTTTTCCAGGCGCAGATTTGCTCGGAGGAAGGCGCGTTCACGTTCGACGACGTCGCGCGCACCATCGGCGACAAACTGGTCCGCCGCCATCCGCACGTCTTCGGCGACGTAAAGGCGGACAACGCCGAGGCGGTGTTGAAGAACTGGGAGGCCATCAAGAAAACCGAGCGCGGCGAAAAACCGCGCTCGACGCTTGACGGCATCCCGCGCAGCCTGCCCGCGCTGCACCGCGCGCACCTCGTCCAAAAACGCGTCGCGCGCGTGGGCTTTGACTGGGACAACGTCGAAGGCGCGCTGGCCAAGATTGAGGAAGAGGTGGCGGAAGTGCGCGCGGCCCTCGCCGGTGGAAACGCGGATGAGATTCGCGAGGAAATCGGCGACCTGTTGTTTGCGACGGTGAATGTCAGCCGGTTCTCCGGCCACAATGCCGAGGAACTGCTGGAGCAGACGATCCGTAAATTCGTGCGCCGTTTCGACGAACTCGAAAAGCGCGTGCACGCGCGCGGCCAGAGCGTGTCCGACCTGCCCCTCGTCGATCTCGACAAGGTGTGGGAGGAAGTGAAGGCGGCGGAGAAGAGTGAACGGTGACCAGTGACCGGTGACCAGTAATCAGTAATCAGTGACCAGTGTTCAGTAACCGGTTACTGGTCACTGGTTACCGGTAACTGAGCTCCCCCCGGAACACGTGCACGGCGGGGCCGGTCAGGGTCACGGCTTCCGCGCCTTCGCCGGTGAGGCGGTAGTCCACGATCAGGATGTCGCCGCTTGCGGGCGTGATGTGCACCGGGGTTTGTACGGCGCCGGTCTTGCCGGCGATGAGGCCCGCCGCGACGATGCCGGTTCCGCAGGCGAGCGTTTCCGCCTCGACGCCGCGCTCGTAGGTGCGGACGGAGAGCGCATGCGGCCCGGTGATTTGGATGAAATTCGCGTTGGCGCCCTTCGGCGCGAAATCGGCGTGATAGCGGATGGCGCGGCCAAGGCGCGCGACGTCGGTTCCGGCGAGGTCGTCCACGGCGACGACGACATGGGGCACGCCGCTGTTCACGAAGTCGTAGGCGTAGGTGCGCCCGTCAATTTCCAACTCGCCGCCGAGCCGCCAGTCGCGCGGGGTGGTCATGGTCAGCTTCACGAGATCGCCGAGGATTTCAGCGTGTACGACGCCCGCGCCGGTGGTGAAGCGCATGCGGGAGGGGGCGACGCCGAGTTCGTAGGCGAGGCGGGCGATGCAGCGCGCGCCGTTGCCGCACATGTCCACTTCGCCGCCGTCCGGGTTGAAGAAGCGCATCCGGAAATCGACGCCGTCGCCGGGCTGGATCAACAGCACGCCTTCCGAGCCGACGCCGGTCCGGCGGGCCATGACGTGTTGCAGCCACGCGCCGTCCTGCGCGGGAAAGGTCAGCGCCCGGTCGTCGACGACGATGAAGTCGTTTGATGCGCCGTGCATCTTCCAGAAGGGGAACGAAGTGCTCATGGAACTGGGAATCTAGCAGGAAGCAGGCAAAAGGCAATGGGGGGGGGGAGATTGGGTGTCCGGTTTCGGGTTTCGGGATGGCGATACCCGATGGCGCTTGTGCCAGAGCCCGAAACCTTATTGACGCCCGTGCCGCGCTGGCCGATAAAGGCGGGCCAAGGAGACTTTGAGATGGCTGCAAAACCGGGTGGATTAGGCAGGGGACTGGGCGCGTTGATCAAGGACACGCCGCCGCCAGCGGCGCCGGAGACGATCGCGCCGGCCGCCGGTTCTTCTGCTTCCGCCGCAGCGGCCGCTCCCGCGCGACCGGGGCCGGTGCGTATCGCTGTATCCGCCATCCGGGCGGGGTCGTGGCAGCCGCGCCAGGTGTTCGACGAGGCGGCGCTGGGCGAGCTGGTCGCGTCGGTCCGCGAGCACGGCGTGTTGCAGCCGCTGTTGCTTCGGCGCAACGGGCCGGGCTATGAGTTGATCGCCGGCGAGCGCCGGTTCCGCGCCGCGCAGGCGGCGGGGCTGGCGGATGTGCCCGCGATCGTGATGGACGTTTCCGACCGCGGTGCGCTGGAGCTCGCGCTGATCGAAAATTTACAGCGCGCCGACCTGAACCTCGTGGAAGAAGCGGAGGGCTACCGGGCCCTGGCCGAAAAATTCAGCCTGACGCAGGAGGAGATCGCCACGCGCGTTGGCAAGGCGCGGTCAACGGTGGCGAATGCGTTGCGCCTGCTCGAATTACCGGCGGTCGTGCGCCAGCTCGTCGCGGAGCGGCGGCTGTCGCCCGGCCATGCGAAGGCGTTGCTTGGCTTGGAGACGGTACGCGACCAGGAGTCGCTTGCGCAGCGCGCGGTGCAGGAGGATTGGTCCGTGCGCCAGTTGGAGAAGACCGTCAATCGTCTGAAACACGGCGTGAAGCGCGCGCGCCCGAGGGCGGCGGATATCCCGGAGGAGCACGTCAAATACGTGACCGATCAATTGCACCAGAAACTCGGCTCGGCGGTGCGCCTCCAGCCCTGTCGCACGCTGCCCAACGGACGCAAGGCCAAGGGCACGCTGGAGATCGATTTCTATTCCGCCGACGACCTGGACCGCATCCTCGTGGTGCTCGGGTTGTCCGGCGAGCTGTAACAGGACCGGCGAAGACGGGATAACGGGATGGACTGATGGGGAGGACAAATTCGTCCTGTGATCCCGTGAGTCCTGAAATCCCGTCGATGATCTACCCGGATGCTTGACCGGGAAAACTTCAGATTTGCGACGTCTGTTCGGGAGCGGCATCTTCCGTCATCGTAGCCACGGTGGACTCCGGTGCGGACAGTTCGGTGGTGGGCGGCGTTTCCACCGGCACAGGAGCTGGCGCGGGCTGGCTGCGCGCTTTTTCGCGGTTGATGAACTCGCGGGCGAGCTGGCGATAGGCGAGGGCGCCGGTGCATTGTTTGTCGTAGACGAGCACGGGCTGGCCGTAGCTCGGGGCCTCGCTGACGCGGACGCTGCGCGGGATGAGCGTCTCGTAGACTTTATCCGGGAAGTGTTCCACGACCTGCTGCACGACCTGGTTGGAGAGGTTCGTGCGCTGGTCGTACATCGTCATGAGGATGCCTTCGATCTGGAGCGCGGGATTCGCGCCGCTGTCGCGGATCTGCTCGATGAGGCGGATCATGACGCTGAGGCCTTCCAGGGCGTAGTATTCGCACTGGATGGGCAGCAGGATCGCGTCGGCCGCGGTGAGCGCGTTCATCGTGAGGATGCCGAGCGAGGGCGGGCAGTCGACGAAGATCAGGTCGAAGCGCTCGTCATCCGCGAGCGGCTTCACGGCGTCGCGCAGTTTTTGCAGATAGCGGTCCATGCGCGGCACATCGACCTCGGCCCCGGCGAGGTTGACTTCGGCGGGGACGATGGAGAGGCGGGTCACGCCGGTTTCCGTGATCAGGCTGTCGAGCGCGGTTTCCCCGAGCAGGACGGGGTAGAGGCTGCGTCCCTCTTTTTTCTCCAGGCCCAGGCCGCTGGTGGCATTGGCCTGGGGGTCGAAGTCGAGGATGAGCACGCGCTTGCCGCGTTCCGCGAGCGCGGCGGCGAGGTTGATCGTGGTCGTGGTCTTGCCCACGCCGCCTTTCTGGTTGGCGAGGGCGATGATGCGGGCGGGCATGGCGTGACGCGGCTTAGCGGCGCTTGTTGTGGGCGCGCACCGCGGCCTTGTCGTCCGGCGTCACGGGGAAGTTGCCCATGATCTTGATGCGGTAATAGGGTTCCGGGCTGGCGACGGCTATCAACTGATCAAACAGCTCGCGGGGTATGCCGGTGTAGTTTAACTCGGTTCCGTCGCGCAGGCGGATCATCAACGATTGGTTGGCGGAGTTGTAGACCGCCTGGTCGAGCAGTTCGGAGCGGGCGGGGAAGGTGTGGTTGGAAATCACCGGTTCCTCGGTTTCGTCCGCGTTGCCCTCTGCCATATCGGTTTCTCCCCCGGCCGCAGCGTCGGCGACGACGGCGTCGGCGCCTTCCACCGCGGTATCCGCCGCTGCATCAACCGCGACGGGGGCGGCGGCCAGCCGTTCTTCGGCGGCCTTCCGTTCGGCGGTCAGCGTGGATTCGAGCTTCGCGATCTGCGCGGCGGAGGAGGATTTCAGCGCTTCCAGTTGGGCCGTGAGTTCGGTGACCTGCTGCGAGGCGCGTTGTCCGTCCGCCTGCGCGCGCTGGAGGTTGGCCTGCAGGCCCTGCGCGACTTCCAGTTCCTGCTCCATTTCATTGAGGCGCAGCGTCTGGCGTTCGCTTTCATTGCGGATCGTGGTGATGGTCGTGTTGATGCGCGGCCAGAGGACGGCCCAGTCGACCGGCGCATTCGTGTCGATGGCGACATTGAGCGTCGTCGCGGCGGCGAGCCCGGCGTCGCGGTGAGTGGCGAGTTCCGCCTTCAAGCCGCCCTGTTGCGAGAAGAGGAATCCGGCGCCGCCCAATCCGGCGAGTGCGAGCACGCCCAGCGCGATGGTCAGGATCATCGGTCCGGAGCTTTTTTTCGGCTTCGCCGCCGGTGCCGGCGGGCGATAGGTGGTCGGGCGGGGAGTCGTCGGCGTCGCTGGGGTAGTGGCCATGGTGTGCTCCTCTGGAATCAAAGCCCCGCTTTATACAGGATGCCCTTTTGTCAGGCAAGCATGGACCTGCCGCACTTGTCCGTTGTGCCGCACGGGTTCGTGGGTATACTGGCGCGCTTGTTTGATGTAATTCGATGTATCGCCTCGTTTTCCATAGCGGCCGGTTCAAAGGCCGTCGCATAGCGGTCCAGCAGGGCACCCTGCGAATCGGACGTGATCCCGGCTGCCAGATCGACCTGGCGGACGACGACGCGGTGTCACGCCATCACGCGGACATCGAACAGCGCAAGGACGGGGTTTGGGTGCGCGATCTGGGCGCGATGAATCCGGCGACGGTTAACGGCGCGGTGGTGGAGGGCGAGGTCAAATTGAGGCCCGGCGACCGCATTGAGGTTGGCGGCACGCAAATCGAATACCAGCCGATCGAAGCGGTGACCGCCTCGCCGAAACGTCGACGCAGCCGGATCCAGATGCTGACGATCGCCGCCGTGGCGGGGATTCTCGCGTTGCAGGCCATCTTCATCTTTCTGTTCCCGATTTGGCAACAGGACGCCATTCGCGCGGTCGCACGGCAGGAGGAGTCGGCCGTGTTGTCGAACGCTGTTCCGCCAGATGCCGGCGCCGCGGAGGGGATCGCGGCTTCGGACGGGGCCGACGCCGCCGAGGTGGAGGAACTTCGCGCGGTGATTACTGAATTACGCGAGCAGGTGCAGTCGCTGGCGACCCAGCCTGTTGTCGTGGCGGCGGCCGTCGACGTCGTGACGCCCGCGGCTGATCCGGCGCCGGAGGAAGTCGCTGCCCCGAGTTCCACGGACGTAGCGCCGCCTCCTGAACCGGCGCCTGTACCCGAGCCTGCGCCCGTGACGCCGCCTGCTCCCACCTCCGCCCGCGCGGCGCTGGAGGCGCCCGTAGCCGTACGGCCGGCGAGCACGGACCCGCTGGCCGACAAAGTTCGCGAATTGCTGGCGATGGCGCAGAGCGAGGCACGGAAAGAGAATTGGATCGCGGCGGATCAGGCGCTGGAGCGTCTGCTGATCCTGTCGCCCGATTTCGTGCCCGGATTGATCGAGCGCGCGCGTGTGTACGAGCAGCGCGGCATGTTGAAGGAGGCCGGCGAGGTCTGGACCCGCGTGATGGGATTGACGACGGGTACGCCGCTCTACAGCACCGCCATCGCCGAGCGGCAGCGCATTGCCCGCGAGGAACTGGCGCGTCCGACAACGCGGCGTGCGCCTGAACAGGCGCCGGAGCCGCCCGCGAGTCGGTTGGAGCGCCGCATCCGCATCGAGTCCATCGATCGCGAGCGTCTTCCCGGGAACAAGGATTTTGATGAAATGCGGCTGGCTCGCGTGCACATGAAACCGCGCACGAGCGAGGGGCGTATCGACGTGGATGACGTGCGCGTGTGGGTCGTGTTCTATGACCGGATCGTCGGCGGTACGCAGGTGGTCCCCACGCGGGCCACGGTGCCGACGGAGCCGCTTCGCGTGGAAACGGTTTGGGGCGCCGGCGAAGCGAAGAGTTTGACCGCCACGTACATCGTCCCGCGCGATTTCCGCAAGAACGAGGAGGCCGAAACCGGCCAGAAGCGAACCTACGAAGGCTGCCGGGTTCAGATTTGGTACAAAGGCGTCCTGCAGGACGAGGACGCGATGCCCAAAACCTTGCTGAAGGAAACCATGCCCGCGCCGCCGGAAAGTGCCGCCCTGCCACGCACCAATGTAAATGCGCCGGTGCGCCGGAGGTAGGAGGGGAAAGGGCGGGGGACGGGTTGGCCGAACGGAATACGAGGACGAGGAGGAGGACGACGACGAGGACGGGCGCTTACTGATAACCGGTCACTGGTCACCGGTCACCCCCTTCGTCCAACGAACAAATTCATGAGCACAACCATCAACAACCCGGCCGCGAACATCATTCTTGTCGGATTCATGGGCACGGGGAAGAGCGTGACGGGCCGCGCGCTGGCGGTGCGATTGGGGCGCGAATTCCTGGACATGGATACGCTGATCGAGAACCGGGAGGGGCGCACCATCCCCGAAATATTCGCGGCCTCCGGCGAGCCGCATTTCCGTTCGCTCGAACGCGCGTTGGTCCGCGAACTGGCCGCGAAGCAAAACCTCGTCGTCGCGCCCGGCGGCGGCATTGTCCTGAATCCTGACAACATCCGCGATTTCGCCGCGACAGGGCATGTCGTCTGCCTGCGCGCCTCGCCGGAGATGATCCTGAGCCGCGTCGGCCACGACACCAACCGGCCGCTGTTGCAGACCGACGACAAGCTGGGGCGCATCCGCGAACTGCTCGCCAAACGGCAGGCGTTGTACGATGCGATCCCGCTCCAGGTGGAGACGGACGGCAAGAGTGCGGACCAGGTCGCCGATGAAATCCTGGCCCTGCTCCCGATGGGCTGATTTTTCGCGCCGCGAATAATTTCAAAGAAATCCTTCTCCCAATCGTTGTCCCCGGTGAGAGGCCCCGCCCGATGGGAGCGTGTACAAGGAGACGCTGGATGACGATGGATCAGGAAACCGCGCGGTGGATCGACCGGCTCGTCGCGGAATACGAGCAGCCGCTTTGCCGCTATGCGTTCAGCATGCTGCGTTCCTCAAGCGCGGCGCAGGACGCGGTGCAGGAAACGTTCCTGCGCCTGTGCCGCGAAAAACCAGCGAGGCTGGGCGGCCACGAAGCCGCCTGGCTGTTCCGCGTCTGCCGCTCCCGGGTGCTGGACCTCCTGAGAAAGGAGAAACCGGTGCAACCCCTCATGCCCGAACAAGTGGATCGCGTGGCCGCGGCCGACCCCGACCCGGCGCAACACGCGGTGCGCGGCGAGTCCGAAGTGCTCGCCGCCCGTCTGCTCGACCGGATGCCCCAGCCGCAACAGGAGGTCATCCGCCTCAAGTTCCAGCAGGACTTGAGCTATCGCGAAATCGCCCGCATCACGCGCCTCTCCGAAGGCAACGTGGGCTATCTGATCCATACCGGGCTGAAGGAACTGCGCCGGCAAATGCAGTCGCTGCAGGGAGCCGTGTCATGAAATTTGATCCTGAAAATCCTCTTTGGACCGCTTACGCGCTGGGTGAAGTCGCACCCGCGTCACGCGCGGAATTCGACCGTGAAGTGGAGTCGAACCCCGAGGCGCGCGCCTTCGTGGAATCGATCCGCGCCACCGCGTCCGAGTTGCGCACCGTGCTGGCGCAGGAACCCGCGCTCACCCTGCGTCCGGAACAGCGCCGCGCGCTTGCGCAACGCGCCGCCGAGAAGCCGGTGATCGTGTTCCCGCTCCGCCCGCTCTTCGCCATCGGCCTTGCCGCCGGTCTCGTCGCGTTGATCGGCGTCGGCCTGTTCCGGATGAAGCCCGAGGAACTGCTCGTCGCGAAAAATGAAGCGAAGATCGAAGTCATGGTCGTCGAACCGGAGGTTGTGGAACTCGAGGAGTTCGAAAAGGAATTCGAGATGCTTCCGGACCTGGGCGAAATGGTGGATATGAGCATGCCGGCCGAACTGTCGGCGATGGAAGCGCCGGTCGTGCTCGACGCTCCCGCGTTTCGAGACGGGCGGCAAGAGCCTGCCGCCCTCCACATGGAGGGCGCCGCGCCGTCGGCGCCGCCTGTGGACAAGCGCGGGATGGACGTTGCGCAGCTCAACGTGATGAACGACAGCAGCCCGCTGGTGATGAAAGGGCTGTTCGCGGGGCGCAGTGCAGGAGGTCGCGCATCGCGGCTGATGGGGAACATGCCGGACATTCCGCCGCCAGAGTCCGCAGCCGCGCCTGCGCGCCCTCAGGTGCTGTACCGAAGCGTAGTGGGCTCCGTTCGCGTGAATGAGGAGTCGAGTGACCGTATCGATTCCAACTTTCTCAGCCCGAGCCTCGATGACTTCGACGCGGTACGCGAAAACCCGTTCCAGCGGGTCGCGGATCATCCGCTGTCGACGTTCTCGATTGATGTGGACAGCGCGTCGTATGCGGTGGTGCGGAAGTTTCTCAACGAGGGGCGTCTGCCGCCGAAGGATGCGGTGCGGATTGAGGAACTGGTGAACTACTTCACCTACGACTATCCGCAGCCGGTGGACGGGCATCCGTTCGCGGTGCACCTGGCCGCCGCGCCCGCGCCGTGGAATCCGGCGCATCATCTCGTGCGCGTTGCGCTGAAGGCGCGGAATATTGATCGCGCGGAAAGACCACCGGTGAATCTGGTGTTCCTCGTGGACGTGTCGGGGTCCATGTCGCCGCCGAACCGGCTCCCGCTGGTGAAGCGTTCGCTGCAGGCGCTGGCGAAGCAACTTGATGAGCGCGACCGGATCGCCATCGTGGTGTATGCCGGGGCCGCGGGACTCGCGTTGCCCAGCACATCCGGCGCGCAGCGCCAGACGATCATCGAGGCATTGGATCGCCTGAACGCCGGCGGAAGCACGGCGGGTGGCGCGGGGATTCAGCTTGCCTACGATACGGCGCGGGCGCAATTCGTTGCGGGTGGCGTGAACCGCGTGATTCTCTGCACCGACGGCGATTTCAACGTCGGCCTTACGCAGCGCGGCGACCTCGAGCGGCTGATCGAGGAACAGGCGAAGAGCGGCGTCTACCTCACGGTGCTGGGGTTCGGCATGGGCAACTACAAGGATTCGACGCTGGAGTTGCTGTCGAACAAGGGAAACGGAAACTACGGCTACATTGATGATTTCTCCGAGGCGCGGCGCCTGCTGGTGGACCAGATGCTTGGCACGCTCGTGACCGTGGCGAAGGATGTGAAGATCCAGGTCGAATTCAACCCGGCGCGCGTCGCGGGCTACCGCCTCATCGGCTATGAGAACCGGATGTTGAAGAAGGAGGATTTCAACAACGACAAGGTGGACGCGGGCGATGTGGGCGCGGGCCACACGGTGACGGCGTTTTATGAGGTGATCCCCGCGGGCCGCCCCGTGCCGGGCGCGGGCGAGGTGGATGCTTTGAAATATCAGACGGATCACGCTGATCCGTCGGATGCAACGGATGACCTGCTGACGGCGAAGCTGCGCTACAAGGCGCCGGATGGGGAGACATCGACGAAGCTCGAGTTCCCGTTGTCGGCGGCGAGCGTGCGTTCGGCGGAGTCCTCGCGTGACTTTCGCTTCGGCGCTGCGGTCGCCGGGTTCGGGTTGTTGCTGCGGGAGTCGCCGAGCCTCGGCGAATTCGGATACGCGGACGTGATGCGACTGGCGGAATCCGATCTTGGCGCCGATCCCGGTGGAAACCGGCGCGAATTCCTCAACCTCGTGCGGAATGCCGGGGCGCTGGGACAGTGAATCGCCCCGCGCCTTTCACCGCGCGGGGAGCTGGGTTATAGTCCCGCGCATGCCCGGCCTGTATGTACATATCCCGTTCTGCGTGCGCAAGTGCCTGTATTGCGATTTCTATTCGCTGCCGACGGCGGATGGGCCGGTGGCGCGGCGCGTGAACAATGGGGACCAGCCGGATCAGCCGGCCTTCCTGGCCGCGCTGGAGGCGGAACTGAAGGGACTGCCGCGCGACTTCCGGCCGCAAACGATTTTTATCGGCGGCGGCACGCCGACCGAGCTTTCGCGCGCGGACCTGGCGGCGATGCTGGAACTGCTGCGTCGCGATGTGGACCTGTCGGGCGTGGCGGAGTGGACCTGCGAGTCGAATCCGGGGACGCTGACCGGGGAGAAGGTTGAGTTGCTGCTGCGCGCGGGGGTGAATCGCTTCTCGCTCGGCGTGCAGTCCTTCGATCCGCCCACGCTGGAATTTCTGGGGCGCATCCACTCAGCGGACGAGGCGCGTGACGGATTTCGCCTGCTGCGCGGGCTCGGTGTGGACAACATCAACCTCGATCTCATCTACGGTGTGCCCGGCGCGTCGATCGACGTTGTCCGCCGGGATCTCGACGCGCTGCTCGAACTCGGGCCCGACCACGCGGCTTGCTATTGCCTGATATTCGAGGACGGCACGCCGCTGGCCGAGTTGCGCAGCAAGGGATTTGTGAAGGAAGTGGACGACGACACGGAGCTGGCGCAGTACGAGGTGGTCCGGACCGCCTTGGCCGCGGGCGGTTACCATCACTATGAGATTTCAAATTTTGCGAAACCGGGCCGGGAATGCCGGCACAACCTGCTGTATTGGGGTGGGGGGGAATATATCGGCGTGGGGCCGTCCGCGCATTCGCACTGGGGCGGCGAGCGGTACGGCAACGTGCGTGACCTCGACGCGTACATCAAGCGCATGCAGGCGGGCCGTTCCCCGCGCGTGTTCGGCGAGCGCCTGGAGCCCGAGGCAAAGGCGCGCGAGACGCTGGTCATGGCGCTGCGCCGATTGGACGGCGTGTCGGTTGACGAATTCCGCGTGGAGACCGGCTTAGACCTCCACGCGCTCGGCGCGGAACCGCTCCGCATGCTGCTGCGCGAAGGGTTGCTCGCCGAAGAGGACAACCGCATCCGCCTGACCGACCGTGGCCTTTTCGTCAGCGACGCCGTGTTCGCGGAGTTGGTGTAACGCCGCGCATGTTCGCCGTGCGCCGGAAACGTTGCGGACGCCACGGAGGGCGTCCCTCCGGCCGGGAGCTGCTGCGTCCGATCCTCCAAACGCCGCTCCGTGTCTCCGTGCACTCCGTGGTGAATTTCTCCTCTTCGGCGGGCGTGAAAGCGCCGTTGCGGGTGGGGCGGGCGTTGGTATGATGCGTCGCACATGGGGAGAATTATGATGCGTGTTCATTCGTTCGAGTCGGCGGCATTTCGGCGGAAATTTCATTATGCGGGTTCGGACCTCGGGGCGGTGTGGTCACCGAGTCGGACGAAGTTCCGCGTGTGGGCGCCGTTGGCGGACGAAGTTCAGGTGGTGCTGTACAAGGCGGGGCTCGGCGGCTCGCCGGCGGGGCTGTGGTCGCTGAAACGCAGCGCGCAGGGCACGTGGGTGCGCGCAGTGGAGGGCGATTGGTCCGGCGTGTATTTCACCTATCGCGTCCGGCATGGCGCGGAGGTGCATGAGGCGGTGGACCCGTATGCGAAGGCGGTGGGGGCGAATGGGCAGCGCGCGATGGTGGTGAATTTGGCGAAGACGAATCCGCCGGGCTGGGCGCGGGACCGCAAGCCGCCGTTCAAACGGCCAACCGATGCGGTGATCTACGAACTGCACGTGCGCGACGCGACGATCCACCCGTCGGCGGGCGCGAAGCACCAGGGCCGCTTCCTCGGGCTTGCCGAGCGCGGGCTTCCGCACGGCGCGGGGCTCGATCATTTAAAGGAACTCGGCATCACGCACCTGCACCTGCTGCCGGTGTTCGACTATGCGAGTGTGGACGAGACGAAGCCGGGGAAACCGCAATACAACTGGGGCTACGACCCGCAGAATTACAACGTGCCCGAGGGATCGTATGCGACCGACGCGGCCGACGGCGCGGTCCGCATCCGCGAATTCAAGCAACTGGTGCAGGCGCTGCACCGCGCGGGCATCCGCGTGGTGATGGATGTCGTTTACAACCACACGTACCGTGGCGGCGACTCGCATTTCCATCGGATCGTGCCGGGCTATTATCACCGGCAGGATGCGAAGGGCGCGTTCTCGAACGGGTCCGGATGCGGCAACGAGGTCGCCTCGGACCGGTCGATGGTCCGCAAAATGATGGTGGATTCGCTGGTGTATTGGGCGCGCGAATATCACATCGACGGATTCCGCTTCGACCTGATGGGGCTGCACGACCTGGAGACGATGAAAGCGATCCGGCGCGCGCTGGACCGGGTGGACAAATCGATTCTGCTCTACGGCGAGGGGTGGACCGGCGGCGACTCGCCTCTGCCATTCAAGAAACGAGCAATGAAGACGAACGTACGCGCGCTCGACCGCGTCGCGGCGTTCAGTGACGCGATTCGCGACGGAATCAAGGGCACCGTGATGGATCACGCGAAGGGCGGGTTCGTGCAGGGTGAGCCGGGGTTCGAGGAGACGATCAAGGCGGGCGTGGTGGCGCAGGTGCGGCATCCGCAGGTGGCCTATCCGAAGGGCGACGCCTGGCGCGGGCCGTGGGCGGGCGAGCCGTGGCGCTGCGTGACATACAACTCGTGCCACGACAATCATGCGCTGTGGGACAAGCTCGCGCTGACCGCCAAGGACGCGCCGGAGTCGGCGCGCGTGCGGATGAACCAGCTCGCGGCGGCGATCGTGCTGACGTCGCAGGGCATCAGTTTCCTGCACGCGGGCGAGGAATTTGCGCGCGGCAAGAAGGGCGTGGAGAACAGCTACAACAAGCCCGACTCCGTGAACGCGATTGACTGGCGGCGGAAGAAGAAGTTCGCCGGGCTGTATGCGCATTATCGCGGGCTGGTCGCGTTGCGGAAGGCGACGCCGGAGTTCCGGCTGGCGAGCGCGGCGGAGATCCGCACGCGGTTGACCTTCCTGCCCGGTGCGCCGGCGGGGGTGGTGGCGTTCCTGATCGCGGGGCCGCGTCGGAACCTCGTCGTGGTGTACAACGCGAATCGCGCCGCGGTGCCGTTCCACCTGCCTGACGCGAAGTGGTCGGTGCTGGTGGAGGGCGATCGCGCGGGCACGCGTCCGCTGCGTCGCGTCGCGGGCGGCGTCATCGACGTGGCCCCGATCAGCGCGCTGGTGGCGGTGGAGGGGGAATGAGCGAATCCGTCATTTCCGTGGCGTCGCTGATCCACGTCATCCGCGGGCAGCGGGTGATGATGGACTTCGACCTGTCTCGTTTATATGGGATTTCGACGAAATCCTTGCGTCAAGCCGTGAAGCGAAACGCGGAAAGGTTCCCAGACGACTTCTCTTTTCTCCTTGATAGAAAAGAAGTTGCAATCTTGAGGTCACAATTTGTGACTTCAAGAAGGGGGCGGATCGCGCTATTTGCCCATGGCCTTTACCGAGCAGGGGGTGGCGATGTTGTCGTCGGTCTTGCGCAGTGAGCAGGCGGTGCAGATCAACATCGCCATCATGCGGGCGTTCGTGCAATTGCGCGGCGCGTTGGCGGCGCATCGGGAGTTGGCGGAGAAGTTGTCCGAACTGGAATCGCGTGTCAGCCGACACGACGAGGGGATTGAGCAATTGTTTGAAGCGATCCGATTGTTAATGGCGCCTGAGCCCGAGGCGCAGCGGCCGCGTTACGGTTTCGAGTTGCGCGAGCGACGCGTGCGTTATGGTTCGCGGCCGCGCGCGCGATGAAGAATCGATAGCGCGTTGCATCAATCATCCCCGACCAAATCTGTCGGCATTGATGAACTTTTTTTACTTTCTTCGCGTGGTCTGCTTGACGGCGCGCGGTGTGTCCTTTATCTATCTCGCATTCGCTTGGGGCCTCGTGGCTTAGCGTGTCCATATTCCGGAAGTAGCACATGTTGTGCTGTAGGGTGGGGCGCGCGAATAGGATTTGTAACGCAGCATGGCGCAAATTTTTCATCCGGTCGCAAATGCGATCGCGCGGTTGAGTATTATTTTGGGCGGGTTGCTCGTGGCCGGCGGACTGGTCACATTGGACCAGGTAACGCGTTCGCCCTACACAACCGAGGTTAACGTGGCTCGGGCGCAACCCGTCCCGTTCAGCCACAAGCACCATGCGAACATGGGCATTGATTGCCGTTATTGCCACACCTCGGTGGAGGACGGCGCGTTCGCGGGGATTCCGCCGACAAAGACCTGCATGAACTGCCACTCGATGATTTTCGCCGACGCGCCGATGCTGGAGCCGGTTCGGGAGAGCTGGCGCACGGGCGAGTCGCTCCAGTGGAATCGGGTTCATGACCTGCCTCAGTTCGTGTATTTCGACCACAGCATCCATGTGGCGAAGGGCATCGGCTGCTCCACCTGCCACGGCCGCGTGGATGAGATGCCGCTGGTCCACAAGCAGAACACCCTGTATATGGCCTGGTGCCTCGAGTGCCACCGCGCTCCGGAGCAATTCGTACGCCCGAAGGATCGTGTGTTCGACATGGCGTGGGAAGCGCCGCCGAACCAGCGCGAGGTGGGGCTGGAACTCGTGAAGGAATACAAGATCGATACCGAGCACTATAAAATGCTCGACTGCTATTTGTGCCACCGATGAACCGCATCCCCACCAGCACCGAAGACGACGTGGGCCTGACGCTCGCGCAGGCGCGTGAGCAACTGGCGCAGGCCAAGGGCCGCTCGTACTGGCGCAGCCTCGACCGGCTCGCGTCGACGGACGGGTTCAAGGCGATGATGGAGCGGGAGATGCCGCGCCAGGCCGCGGCCGTGGCCGACTGGGACCCGATTGACCGCCGTGATTTCATCCGCCTCATGGGCGCCTCGCTCGCGCTGGCCGGTCTCACCGCCTGCACGAAGCAGCCGGAGGAGAAGATTGTACCTTACGTTAAAGCGCCCGAGGATTTGATTCCCGGCAAGCCGGTGTTTTACGCCACGACCTTTGTGCATGGCGGCTATGCCCACGGCGTGCTGGCCGAGAGTCACATGGGGCGGCCGACGAAGATCGAGGGCAACCCGGGCCACCCGGCGAGCTTGGGTGGCACGAACGCCTTCGCGCAGGCGTCGGTGTTGCAGGTGTACGATCCCGACCGCTCGCAGGCGCACATCCACCTCGGACGACAGTCGTCTTGGGATCACTTTGGCCGCGAGATTGAGCTTGCGCTGGTGCCGCTGCAGGTCGCGCAGGGCGCGGGGTTGCGCATTCTGACCGAGACGGTGACATCGCCGACGCTGGCGGCGCAGATCCAGGCGCTGCTGGAGCGTTTCCCGCAGGCGAAGTGGCACCAGTACGAGCCGGTGAACGGCGACAACGCGCTGGCCGGCGCGGAACTGGCATTCGGCGAGGCGGCGACGCCCCGCTATCATTTTGACAAGGCGGCGGTGGTGGTTTCGCTCGACGCGGATTTCGTGGGGCGTGGCCCGGGTCATGTCCGCTACGCGCGCGATTTCACGGCGCGGCACAGTCCGCTGGCAGGCGATGCGATGAGCCGCCTTTACGTGGTGGAGAGCTCGCCGACCATGACGGGCTCGCAGGCGGACCACCGGTTGCCGGTGCGCGCCAGCCAGGTCGAGCACATCGCCCGCGCACTCGCGCGCGGGCTCGGAATTGACGCGGCCCTCGGCGACACGCACGGCCATGAGGCCTGGATCGAAGCGGTCGTGCGTGATTTGAAGAAGAACCGCGGCGCCGCCGTCGTGGTGGCGGGCGACAACCAGCCCGCGGTCGTGCACGCGCTGGCCCATGCGATGAACGATGCGCTGGACGCGTTCGGCAAGACGGTGGAGCTGCTCGCACCGGTCGAGGCCGCGCCGGTCCAGCAGTCGGCCTCGATCAAGGAACTGGCCGACGACATGTCCGCGGGCGCCGTGCAGGTGCTGATCATCCTCGGCGGCAATCCCGTATACACCGCGCCGGCCGATTGCGATTTCGCGAATGGACTGTCGCAGGTCAAACTGGCGGTGCACCACAGCCTGTACCGCGACGAGACCTCGCGCCTCTGCCACTGGCACATCGCCGCGACGCATTATTTGGAAGAGTGGAGCGACGCCCGCGCGTTTGACGGCACGGCCTCGATTGGGCAGCCCTTGATCGAACCGCTCTATAGCGGTCGGTCCGCGCACGAAGTGATGTCCGCCGTCGCGGGTCGCGCGGGGCGCAAAGGTCTGGAGATTGTGCAGGAGTCGTGGAAGGAGCGCTCCGGCGCGGGTGACGATTTTGACCGCCAGTGGCGGCGCTGGCTCCACGATGGCTTCGTGCCGGGCACGGCGTCCACGGTGAAGCGTCTGCGCCTCAAGAAGGGCTTTGCCGCCGAGGCGCCGGTCGCACGCGCGCTGACGCCGACAGACCTTGAATTGATGTTCCAGCCCGACGCGGGCGTCTGGGATGGTCGTTTCGCGAACAACGCGTGGCTGCAGGAAATGCCGCGCCCGATGACGCAGGTCGTCTGGGACAACGTGGTGTTGATGGCCCCGCAGACCGCCGCCTACCGCCGCATCAAGAAGAACGGCTATCTGTTGGAACTCCAGTTCGCCGGGCGCAAGGTCGTTGCGCCGGTTTACATCCAGCCGGGGCACCCCGAGGATTGCGCCACGGTCTACATGGGCGGCGGGCGCACCGCGGCGGGCCGGACCGGCAACGAGACCGGTTTCAACGCCTTCGCCATCCGCACCAGCGACCAGCCGTGGATCGCGCTGGGCGCCGCGCGCGACACGGGTGCGAACCGCGATGTGGTGACCACTCAGGAGCACCACGAGCTGTCTTCGCCGCAGCACGGACGTTTGTTGCGCAACGCCACGCTGGCCGAGTACAAGGCGCACCCCGATTTCGTGGCCAAACAGGACGAATTCGGCCAGGTGCCGGTGTCGATCTATCCGGGCTTCGACTACTCCAAGGGCAACCAGTGGGGGATGGTCATCAATCTCAGCGCCTGCACCGGCTGCAACGCGTGCGTCGTGGCGTGCCAGGCGGAGAACAACATTCCCGTCGTCGGCAAGGATCAGGTCAAGCGCGGGCGCGAAATGCACTGGATTCGTGTCGACCGCTATTTCGCGGGCGACCCGATGAACCCCGAAATGATGGTGCAGCCGGTCACCTGCATGCACTGCGAGAACGCGCCCTGCGAGGCGGTCTGCCCCGTCGCGGCGACGGTGCACAGCAACGACGGCATCAATCAGATGGTGTACAACCGCTGCGTCGGCACGCGCTATTGCTCGAACAACTGCCCGTACAAGGTGCGGCGCTTCAACTATCTCAAGTTCGCCGATCACACGACGCCGTCGTACAAACTGCAGCGCAATCCGGACGTCACCGTGCGCGCGCGTGGCGTGATGGAGAAGTGCACCTTCTGCACGCAGCGCATCAGCGCGGCCCGCATTTCCGCGAAAAAGCAGGGACGGCTCGTCGACGTGAAGGCGGACGAGCTTCAGACCGCCTGCCAGCAGGCGTGCCCGACCCGCGCGATCACCTTTGGCGACATCAACAACCCGGATGACGACGTCGCGAAACTGCGCGCCAGTCCGTTGAACTACGGCATGCTGGTCGAACTGAACACGCGCCCGCGCACCACGTACCTCGCGCGCATCCGCAACGCGAATCCTGAACTTGAACAGCCGGCCGCCGCGGCGGCCCACGGGGGTCATTCCTGATGTCGGCATCCGCACCAGACCCGACGATGGGACGCGTTGAGATTCCCGACGTGGTGGACCTGCGCCACACCTACGACTCGGCGACGGACAAGATCAACGGGGTCATCCTGACGAAGCACACGCCGTTGCCGATCTTCATCGCGCTGGGCATCTGCCTGATGTTCGCCGGCCTGCTCTTCATGACCATCGGCAAGCTGGTCACCACGGGCATCGGCATCTGGGGCAACAACCAGCCGGTGGCGTGGGCGTTCGACATCATCAACTTCGTCTGGTGGATCGGCATCGGCCACGCCGGCACGCTCATCTCCGCGATCCTTTTCCTGTTCCGCCAGGAGTGGCGCACGTCGATCAACCGCTTCGCTGAGGCGATGACGATCTTCGCCGTCATGTGCGCCGGCCTGTTCCCGCTGCTGCACACGGGCCGCCCGTGGATGGCCTACTGGCTGTTCCCGTATCCGAACGTGATGGACATGTTCCCGCAGTTCCGCAGTCCGCTGATGTGGGACGTGTTCGCGGTGTCGACCTATTTCACGGTGTCCGCGTTGTTCTGGTACACCGGCCTGATCCCTGACCTCGCGAGCCTGCGTGACAGCGCGAAGAGCAAGGTCGCGAAGGTGATCACGGGCATCGCGGCGATGGGCTGGCGCGGCTCGGCCCGTCACTGGCAGCGCTACGACATCATCTACCTTTTGCTGGCGGGCATCTCCACGCCGCTCGTCGTCTCGGTGCACAGCATCGTCTCTCTCGACTTCGCCGTGTCGCAGTTGCCCGGCTGGCACACGACCATCTTCCCGCCGTACTTCGTTGCCGGCGCGATCTACTCCGGCTTTGCGATGGTGCTGACGCTTGCGATCCCGGTGCGCGCGCTGTTCGGGTTCAAGGATTTCATCACGCAGCGGCACCTCGACGCGATGTCGAAGGTGATGCTCGCGACGGGCCTGATCGTGCTCTACGGCTACGCGATGGAGGCGTTTATCGCCCTCGTGTACAGCGCGAACCCGCATGAAGAGTTCCTGATGAAGAACCGCATGTTCGGCCCGTACGCGTGGAGCTACTGGCTGCTCATCCTCTGCAACGGCGTGATCCCGCAATTGCTGTGGCTGAAGCGCGTGCGCCTGTGCATCCCACTGCTGTGGGTCATCACAATCGTTATCAATATCGGGATGTGGCTGGAGCGGTTCGTGATCCTGGTCACCACGCTGCACCGCGACTTCATGCCGAGCGCGTGGGGCATGTATGCGCCGACGAAGTGGGACATCATGATGTTCCTTGGCACGATCGGCCTGTTCGGCACGCTGATGTGCCTCTTCCTGCGCTTTGTCCCGATGATCGCGGGCTTTGAGTTGCGCGAGCTCCTCCACAAGAAGAAGTCGCATCACCACTGATCATGAGCGAACCCGTTTCCAAACCGAAGTTGTACGCGCTGGTGGCGGAATATCCGACGCCGGAGGCGCTGTTGAAGGCCGCGGAGCAAGTGCGCGACGCCGGCTACAAGCGGGTCGACGCGCTGTCGCCGTTCCCGGTGCACGGCATCGTCGAGGCGCTGGGCATCCCGAAGAGCCGCATGGCGGGCCTGGTGCTCGGCGGCGCCATCGCGGGCGCGCTCGGCGGGTTCGCGCTGCAGACCTGGCTGTCGGTGTACCAGTACCCCCACGTGGTTTCGGGCCGGCCGCTGTTCAGCTGGCCGAACTTTATCCCGGTGATTTTCGAGTGCTCGATCCTGGTCGCCGGCCTGACGGCGTTCGTCGGCATGCTGGTGCGGAACAACCTGCCGCGCCCGTATCACCCGGTGTTTGCCGCGCCGCGCGTCGAGAACACCACGACCAGCACGTTCATGATCGTGATCGAGGCGGTGGACCCGAAGTTCGACGCCAAGGGAACGGCGGAATTTTTGAAAAAGACCGGCGCCGATTTCGTGGGGGAGGCCCCGTTCGAGGAGTCGGGCGCCGACCAGCACGACGGGCCGTTGATGAACTAGTGTAATGAACATCAGGAACCATATCTCCATTCGCTCAACGTGGTGGAGCGTCCGCTCCGCGGGCGCTCAAGGGCGGGCCGCGCGCGCGGAGCGCCCGCGCCACCTTGTGCTGCTGGCGATTTCGGCGCTGGCGCTGGGAACCGGTTGTGAGATCCGGCAGGCCATGTACGACCAGCCGAAGGTCAAGCCGCTGCAGCGCAGCGAGTTTTTCGCCGACCAGCGCGCCTCCCGTCCGATCCCGGAGGGTACGGTCGCGGTCGGCCAGTTGCGCGAGGACGCGCATCTGTACGACGGCGTGGAAAACGGCAACCCGGCGGAGTCCTTCCCGTTCCCGGTCACCCGCGAGGTGCTGGCGCGCGGCCAGGAGCGCTACAACATATTCTGCTCGCCCTGCCATGACATGTCCGGCGCGGGCACGGGCATGGTCGTCCAGCGCGGTTTCAAGCAGCCGGTTTCCTTCCATGAACAACGGTTGCGCGACGCAACGCCGGGATATTTCTATGGCGCGATCAAGAACGGGTTCGGCCAGATGCCCAATTATGCGGACCAGATTCCCGTCAAGGATCGCTGGGCGATCATCGCCTACATCCGCGCGCTGCAGTTGAGCCAGAATGCGACGTTGGACGACGTGCCGGCGGAGGAGCGCGCGCGGCTGGAAACGGCGAAGGCGGACCACTGATTTCATGAATGAGATGATCCAGAAGATTCGGACGAAGGCGCTCGCGATTGGCGTGCTCGCCACGGCGGCGGTCGCGGCGGGCTATTTTGTCGCGGGTCCCGCGCAGTTCTACCAGTCGTGGCTGATGGCGTTCCTTTACGTGTTCGCCTTTTCGGCCGGCGGACTGGGCCTGTTGATGATCCACCACCTGGCGACTGGACGGTGGGGCTTCGTGCTCCAGCGTCCCTACGAGGCCGCGGCCCGCACGTTCCCGCTCGTGCTCGTTCTGTTCATCCCGCTGCTGTTCGGCATGGACCATCTCTACATCTGGATGAACCCCGAAGCCGCGCATGATCATGTCCTCGAACACGTCATGCATCACAAAGGCATGTATTTGAACGAGTCTGGTTTTTATCTCCGCGCGGCCATTTTCTTCGTGATCTGGATCGGCCTGGCCACCCTGCTGTCAAAATGGTCCCGGGCGCAGGACGACAACAAGGCGGACGGCGAGCTGTACGGTCGCAAGATGCGCATGCTGAGCGGCATCGGCCTGGTGTTTTTCGGGCTCGCCGTGACCTTCGCGTCGGTCGACTGGGCGATGTCGGTCGAGCCCAAGTGGTACTCCGCGCTGTACGGCGCGACGTTCATGGTGGGGCAGGGCGTGGCCACGCTCGCACTGCTCGCGATCATCGCGAAACTGTTGACCGCGGACAAACAGTATGGCGCCGCGATTGGAACCCAGCAGTTTCACGACATCGGGAATATGATTTTTGCGTTCAACATCCTCTGGGCCTACATGTGCATCAGCCAGTACGTGATCATCTGGTCCGGCAACCTGCCCGAGGAAATCGAATACTATCTGCACCGCAGCCACGCCCCCTGGCCGGAGATGGCCATCGCCCTCGCGGTCCTGCACTTCGCCGTGCCATTCGCGCTGATGCTGTTCAAGAACAACAAGAAACGGCCTGCCACGTTGGCAAAGATCGCCGCATGGCTGTTGGTGATGCGCTTCGTGGATTATTTCTGGACGCTGATGCCCGCGTTCCGCCACCAGGAGTTTCACCTGCACTGGATGGACATCGCTGCGCCGGTCGGTTTGACCGGGCTCTGGCTCTACGTGTTCCTCGGTCAGTTGAAGAGCCGGCCGTTGCTGCCGCAAAACGATCCGCGCTTCGCTCATGTGCTTGCGCACCCGGAGGAGCAGGACACCGGTTGGGAGGCGGATGCGTCCAATGCATAACCCGAATCCAGAGCCGACGCGCAACCCGAGCGGGCCCGATTTTTCCGACCGCGACATCCCGGTCGGCAAGATCATGCTGTTCGGATTTTATATTGCGATTTTCACGCTCGTCTCCTTTGTTGGAATGCGCCTGCTTTTCAAGGCGCTGAACCGCGAGGCGGAGCGGGCGGACCAGGCGGTTTCCGCGTTCGTGCGCGAGGCGCGCGTGCTTCCCCCGGAGCCCCGGTTGCAGGTGGACGAGCCCGCCACATGGGCGGTTGAACGGGCCCGCCAGCGCGAATTGGTCAGCCACTATGCGTGGGTGGACCAGAATTCCGGGCGCGTCCGCATCCCGGTCGAGCGCGCAATGGAGTTGCTGGCCGAACGCGGCTTGCCCGCGCGCAAGGAGACGCCGTCGCCGTGATGCGCCGTGCCTCCATAATCGCCCTGCTGCTCGGCGCCGCCGTCGCCGCATCCGCGGCCACACGCTCGGCGCCGATCGAAAAGAAAACCGAGCCGCCGCCGCCGGAGGTGCTCAAGCGCACCGGATTTGATCAGAACCTCGGCGCCCAGTTGCCGCTTGATGCCTTGGTACGCAACGAGCAGGGGCAACTCGTTCCGCTGGGCGCCTATTTCACGGACCGACCGGTCGTTTTCTCGCTCGTCTATTACAACTGCCCGATGCTCTGCAACCTGGTCCTCAACGGCATGATGGACACGTTGCGCGAAGTGGCATTCGTGCCGGGCCGCGACTACGAGATCGTTACGCTGAGTTTTAACCATGAGGAAACGCACCTGCTCGCGGCGCAGAAAAAGGCGAACTACCTCGCGGACTTCAAGCGTGAGGGCGCGGAGGCCGGTTGGCACTTCCTCACCGCGGACGAGGAATCGGTCGCCACGATTGCGGGCGCGGCCGGCTTCAAATTCGCCTGGGATGAGAAGGCTCAGGAATATGCGCATGGCAGCGGCATCATGGTCGCGACGCCGGACGGACAGCTGTCACACTATTTTTACGGCGTGATGTTTTCTCCCCGCGATGTGCGGCTTGCGTTGGTGGAGTCGTCCGCGGGAAAAATCGGCAGCCCGGTCGACCAGTTAATGTTGTTTTGCTACCACTACAACCCAATCATGGGCGGCTACAATGCAGCCATCATGAACTTGGTCCGCGCCGGCTGCTTTGCGACGATCGGTGCATTGGGGATTTTTTTGACGGTGTCCTGGCGGAAGGAACGGAAGGCCCATCCGGCGACGGCGATCGCCTGAGTTGGTCTGACGGGACACAGAACGAGTTATGAAGAGCGTATTTTCAATCTTGCCGGAGCAGGCTTCGACGCTATCGGGGCAGGTGGACGCCATCTACCTGTTCCTTGTGGCCATCAGCGTACTGATCACACTGTTGCTGGGCGGGCTGGTGTTGGTATTCAGCCTTCGTTATCGCCGCCGTCCGGGCGGACCCGCGCCGGAGAAACCGCACGAGGACAGTCGCCTGGAAATGTTCGGCGGTGCGGTTCTGTTGGTGCTCGTTCTTGTGCTCTTCGGCTGGGGCGCGAAAGTGTATTTCCATTCCACGCGCCCGCCCGCGGACGCGATGGAGATTCTCGTCACCGGGAAGCAGTGGATGTGGAAACTCCAGCATCCGAACGGTCGCCGTGAAATCAACACGCTGCATATCCCCGTCGGCCAGCCGATCAAACTGACGATGACCTCGGAAGACGTCATCCACAGTTTCTTCATCCCGGCCTTCCGCGTGAAGCAGGATGTACTGCCCGGCCGCTACACACGCCTGTGGTTTGAGGCCACGAAGCCCGGAAAGTACCGGCTCTTTTGCACCGAATACTGCGGCACCGAACACTCCATGATGGGCGGCTGGGTCAACGTGCTTTCGCCCACCGAATACGAACGCTGGCTTGCCGGTGAGGCCGCGGGCGCCGCGGCGGAGACGCCGGTGCAGGCGGGCGAGCGGCTCTTCACGCAACTCGGCTGCCAGACCTGCCACAACGCCGGTTCCGGCCAGCTCGGCCCCGACTTGGCCAATATCATGGGCCACTCGGTCAAATTGGCTGACGGCACAGAGGCGCTGGTGGACGACGAGTACCTGCGCGAATCCATTTTGAATCCGAATGCGAAGGTCGTGGCCGGCTTCCAGCCCGTCATGCCGGTGTTCAAGGGCTTGGTCACGGAAGACCAGCTCCTGCAACTGATCGCCTACATCAAGAGCCTGAGCGGAGGAGCGTCCAACTGACATGAGTGATGCGGCCACCAGCACGACGGCGGGCGATCCGCCCAAGCACTACCTGAACAACGGACTCACCATCCGTTCGTGGCTCCTTTCCGTGGACCACAAGCGGATCGCGATCCTGTATCTCATCAGCCTAACGCTGTTTTTTCTCCTGGGCGGCGCGGCGGCGGCTGTGTTCCGCATCGACCTCATGACGCCCCAGGCGGATGTGCTGCAGTCGGAGACGTACAACAAGCTCTTTACGATGCACGGCATCGTGATGATCTTCTTCTTCCTCGTGCCCTCCATCCCCGCCGTGTTGGGCAATTTCCTCGTCCCGGTCATGATCGGCGCCAAGGACGTCGCATTCCCGAGGCTCAATCTGTTGAGCTGGTACGTGTTCATGGCGGGCGGCCTGATCGCGCTCGGAGCGATCATCAGCGGCGGCGTCGACACCGGGTGGACCTTCTACACGCCGTACAGCAGCATGTACGCGAATTCGCACGTCATCCTCGCGGTGGCGGGCGCATTCATCGCCGGGTTCTCGTCCATCATGACGGGCCTGAACTTCATCGTCACGATCCAGAAGATGCGCGCGCCGGGCCTGACGTGGTTCCGCCTGCCGCTCTTCATTTGGGCGATGTACGCGACGAGCCTCGTCGTGATCCTCGGCACGCCCGTGGTCGCGATCACGCTGGTGATGATCTTCGTGGAACGCTTCTTCGGGTTCGGCTTGTTTGACCCGGCGCTTGGTGGCGACCCGGTGCTTTTCCAGCACCTGTTCTGGTTCTATTCGCATCCCGCAGTGTACATCATGATCCTGCCCAGCATGGGCGTGATCAGTGAAATCATCTCCTGCTTCTCGCGCCGCCGCCTTTACGGCTATACGTTCGTCGCCTTTTCTTCGCTCGCCATTGCGGTGATCGGCTTCTTCGTGTGGGGCCACCACATGTTCGTGAGCAGCCAGTCGGTGTACGCGGGATTGGTCTTCTCGTTCCTGACCTTCTTCGTCGCGATTCCCACGGCGATCAAGATGCTGAACTGGGTCATGACGCTCTACAAAGGTGCGATTTCATTCGACGCCCCGATGCTCTATGCCTACGGCTTCCTCGGCCTCTTTGTGATCGGCGGTATGACGGGCCTGTTCCTGAGCACAATGGCGACGGACGTGCATCTGCACGACACCTACTTCGTGGTCGCGCATTTCCACTACGTCATGGTCGGCGGCGGCGTGATGGGTTTCCTTGGCGCGCTGCATTTCTGGTGGCCCAAGATGATCGGCAAGCTGTACCCGGAGGGGTGGGCGAAGTTCGCCGCCATCGTGATCTTCATCGGCTTCAATCTCACCTTCATGCCCCAGTTCCAGATGGGCTATCACGGCATGCCGCGTCGCTATCACACCTACGCCGAGGAATTCCAGGTCTTCCACATCATGTCCACCGCGGGCGCGTCCGTGATGGGCGTGGGTTACCTCATCATGGCCAGCTATCTGGTGTGGTCGCTTTTCAAGGGAAAGAAAGCGCCGGCCAATCCGTGGGATGCCCGCGGTCTTGAGTGGGAGACCGCCTCCCCGCCGCCGACCGAAAATTTCCACGATACGCCGGAGGTTACGCAGGAGGCCTACGCCTACGACCAGCCGTCCGTGACCTGCAAGCCGGGACATAAAGCGGAGGATGCCCGTGTCTAGCCACGCCGACGCGCATGTCGCGCACCATTTTGAGAACGCCGAGCAGCAGCGCCAGTCCGCGCAGCTCGGCATGTGGGTGTTCCTCGTCACCGAGGTCATGTTCTTCGGCGGCTTGTTCGCGGCCTACGCGATCTACCGCGCGATGTACCCCGACGCGTGGGTGGTCGGCAGCCACCTGTTGAGCATCAAACTTGGCGGGTTCAACACCGCCGTCCTGCTCGGTTCCTCGTTGACCATGGCCCTGGCCGTGCACGCCGCCCAGACGGACAAGCGGAAGGCGACCGCGCTGTGGATCGTGCTGACGATGGTCCTCGGCTTCGTGTTCCTCGGCGTCAAAGTTGTGGAATACGCTGGCAAGATCGATCACCACCTCGTGCCCGGCCCGAACTTCCACCTCGATCCGCTGGCTGAACTGGCGCAGCTCGAAGCCACCGGCGCGAAGGTTGGCGACCACCTGCGCCACGCGTTTGAAGCCGCGCAGCCGGCCCATGTGCAGTTGTTCTATTCGCTCTATTTCGCGATGACCGGTATGCACGCCGTGCATATGATCATCGGCGCGGGCATCATGCTCTGGCTGCTCGTGACGACCTTGCAGGGGCGGTATTCCTCGAAGTACTCCAACCCGGTTGAAATCTCCGGGCTTTACTGGCACTTCGTCGATATCGTCTGGATCTTCCTGTTCCCAATGCTCTATCTGATTGGAAGGCACTGATGAGCGCGCATCACGTTGTACCCATTCGCGTCTACCTGACGATCATCGCCATCCTGATGGCGCTGACCGTGGTCACGGTGGCCGTCGCGTTCATGGATTTTGGCTTCATGAATAACGTGATCGCCGTCGGCATCGCGGTGATCAAGGCCCTGCTGGTGGTGATGTATTTCATGCACCTGAAATACTCCGCGAAAATCCTCTGGCTCTACGCCGGGGCGGGCGCAATTTTCTTCCTCATCATGATGGCGCTGATGTTGGGCGACTATCGGACGCGCGAATGGTTTCCGTCGCCGCAGCCGTGGGAAGCCCGCGCCGAGTCCGCCGCGCCGTCGCATTGATGCACCGGCGGCGCGCCGATGTTCAAGGGCGCCGGGAAACATTCCGTGAACAGCAACGTCCATGAGTATTGGCAACTCGCCAAGCCGCGCATCGTCGGCATGGTGCTCGTTACCGCCGCCACGGGGTTCTTTGTGGGCGGTTCGGGTCTGCATGATTTCCACCGCTGGATTTTGCTGGCTGTGACCTTGCTGGGAACCGGGCTCGCCGCCGCGGGCGCCGCGATCCTGAACAACTACCTCGAACGCGACACGGATGCGCGGATGGAACGCACGCGCCTACGAGCGCTTCCCGCAGGACGCATCGAACCCGCCGCCGCACTGGCCCTCGGCGTGGTGCTGGTTCTCGCGGGCGTCAGCCTGCTGGCCGCCGCCGTCAACCTGCTGGCCGCGTTTCTCGTCCTGCTGACGGCGTTTCTCTACGTGTTGGTCTATACGCCGCTCAAGAAGGTGACCTGGCTCAACACGCCCATCGGCGCGATCCCAGGCGCCCTGCCGCCGATGGTGGGGTGGGCGGCGGCGACCGACAACCTCGATCCCGGGGCGTGGATTTTGTTTGGCATCCTTTACCTCTGGCAGCATCCGCACTTCTACGCCATCGCATGGATGTATCGCGATGACTACCGCGCGGCGGGCTACAAGATGCTGTCGGTGATTGATCCCACGGGGCGGCGCGTGTTCCGGCAGGCCATCCTCTTTTCGCTGGCGCTGATCCCCGTATCGATCGCGTTGACCTGGCTGGGGCTCGCCGGGCAGACCTACCTGATTGGCGCCGTTTTTCTGGGCTCGGCGCTGCTCGCCGCAAGCCTGCATTTCGCGCAGCACCAGCAGCGCGCCGACGCCCGCCGTGTCCTGCTTGCGTCCGTGGTCTACCTGCCGCTGCTGCTGATCCTCATCGTCCTCGACGCCGGCTTCGCGCGCTGATCCGGATCAAAATTCCGTGAGGCGTACGAAGAGGGTGGCAACGAATCCGCTCAAGTCATCCTTCTCGAGTCCCTTGACGTCCTCGTCCGGGTCGGCGTGCCGATAGCCGAGGCCGATGCCGAATTCCGACGCCGCGGTGATGTTGATGATCAGGGAGAGTTGCGGTTCCACGACGAAGAGATCGATTTCCTTGTGTTTCCCGTCCGCCGTCCGCGTCAGGTCCATCTTGCCCACGCCGACCAACGTGCCGAGTGAAGCGTGCAGGAGCTTGTGGGCGAACAACCGGTATTCCAGCGTCAACCCGCCGTACATGATATCGAACTGCTTTGGGTTGTCGTAGCCGTTCGGTTCCGTCTGGATCTTGTCGAGCAGGCCATAGCCGCCGAGTCCGATGGCGAGCCGGTCGTTCAAGATGCCGCCGACCTGCACGCCGCCGATAAATCCGTCATCAATCCCGATGTCCGAGTGCTTCACGTCGAGCCGCGTGAAAAGGTTCCAGACGTAGTCGTCGCCAAACAACGTCTCGTCCGCCGCGAATGCGGGCAGGGTCAGCGAACATCCAAGCAACAGTGCAATCCATCGGCGCATGTGAGTCTCCCGTTTGGCCAAACAATACCCGCTGCCGCGCGATTGAAAAGGGCAAACCCGCTATTCCGCGATTGCACCGCGGGGCGGCTGTAGTATTCTCATATCTCTCGGTCGTGTGACCATGGCCGGGCCTGGGGTGTCTGGTGGGTGTTCCGTTCACACAGAAAATGTTGATGGACTGGGCCGGATCGGCCGTGTTCCGCGACGCGCAGACCCTGTATGACCGCGGGGCGGTGCAGGAGTCTGCCTTTGAAGCGCCGCTGATTCGCGGCACGCTGTCCTTTGGCAACCGGACCATCACAACGCGCGCGAAGGTGCACCCGGACGGCACCTGCGAGAATTGTTGCCCCTGCCGTGACAGCACGGAGCGCGGCATCATCTGCGCCCACGTCATCGCCGTCGGGCTATCCCTCGTCAAGCGCCACACCGACCCGGATCGTGAGCGCAAACACATCGAGGAGGCGCGCAAGGCGGCCCGGCTCGCGAAGGTCGATGAAACGGCGTACATCAAGCGTGTGACGACGCCGCAGGCGGGCGCACAGCCCGCACGCGTAGCCCTTTGCCTGGCCGACGGGTGGCGGGAGGCCTGCGCCGGCTCGCTGCGGGGCCAGGCGCTCCGCATCCCGATGTTGTGCGCGCTGGAAATGAAGGGCGAACGCAAGCGCATCGACGAGGTGCCGACCAACCAGACCTACTTCCTCGCGAAGAAGGACGAGTCGCTGCTTTTCGTGCTGGAGGACATCTGTGAGGGGCCGGTGCGGAGCCGTGTCGAGATGGGTTCCGCGGATCTGATCAACGTACTCAACCTGCACACCGGCAAACCGCTGCGCGAGGAGGGCCGCGCCGAGGATATCGTGGTGAACGCCGCTCCGATGCAGTCGATCCTGAAGATGGACCTCGACCCCGTCACGGGTGAACTCGTGCTCGACCTGCACACCGAACTGCCGTTCAGCGCGAACGGCCACCGCCCCACCTACGTCGTGGCTGGCAAGGCGGGGTGGGTGTACGACAGCGGTCATTTCTGGCCCCTACAGGGACTGCTGCCGCTGCCGCTGCGCATGGTGTATACCGAGCCGATCCGCGTGCCGCGCGAGGCCGTGCCGCGTTTCCTGCAACACGAACTGCCGATCCTGCAGCAGCATCTCACGGTCCAGACGGACGTGACGATTGACCTCTTCACAATTGAGCCCGCCACGCCCAAATTCCGCCTGCTGGTCAAGGGCAGCCCCGCCTCGCTGGCGGCTACGCTGCATGCCGAATACGGGAAGTACACGCTCGTGGCCGGCAAGCAGGACGCGCAGGGCCATTTTGCCGTCCCGGACCCGGACGACCTGCTGCGTTTCCTCGTGCGGAATCCCGCAGCGGAGGCAAAGGCGCTCGCGCGGTTGGGCGAACTCGGACTCAAGGGCATGACGGGCGACCAGATGGAGCCGCTCGTCGGCTGCCGTGAGGTGCTTAATTTCCTCGGTCGGGATCTGCCCGCGCTCCAGCGCTCGGGGTGGAAGGTCGACTTCGAAGGCACCGTGCGCGATCTCGCCGAGAATACCGCCTCCGTCACGCCGGTCGTGCATGTACGCGAGCAGTCGGGCAGCGACTGGTTCGAAGTCGATTTTGAATTCGACGACGGGCAGGGCGGCACGCTGTCGCCCGCCGAGGTGCAGCGCGCGTTGCTTAAGGGCGAGTCCTACATCGAACGCAACGGGCGCACGCTGCTGCTCGACACCGGCGCGGTGACGTCGATGAACGAGGTGTTTTCCGATTGCGCCGTGGGCGAGGGCTCTCGCCCCGGCAGTTTTCGCCTCTCCGGCATCTATTCGTCCTACGTCAAGTCGTCGCTCGACGCGCTGGATGGCGTGGATGTCGAGGCGGCGTCGGCATGGACGGCTGCCGCGCGCAAGCAGAACCGCGAGTTGAACACCGAACCCGTGGTGTTGCCCGACACTGTACATGCCACGCTGCGCGCGTATCAGCGGGACGGCGTCACGTGGCTGCGTTTTCTCGAAACCAACGGCTTCGCGGGCATCCTGGCCGACGAGATGGGCCTCGGGAAAACGTTGCAGACGCTGGTCTGGCTCGTGCTCGCGCGCGCCAATCCGGAGTTGGCCGGCCGCCCTTCGCTTATCGTCTGCCCGACGAGTCTGGTCGAGAACTGGGTGGAGGAGGCGGCGCGCTTCACGCCGACGCTGCGCGTGATGTCGATTTCCGGAAGCGCGCGCCATGAAAAATGGAGCGAGCTGGCCGGCAAGGACGTGATCGTCACGTCCTACGCGCTCCTGCGGCGCGATATCGAGCAATACCTGAACCATGACTTCGCGTGTCTCATTCTCGACGAGGCCCAGCACATCAAGAACCGCTCCACGCAGAATGCGATCGCCGCGAAGCGAGTGCGCGCAAACCACCGCCTCGTACTCACCGGCACGCCGATCGAGAACAGCGTGTCCGACCTGTGGTCCATCATGGACTTCCTGATGCCCGGCTACCTCGGTTCGCACGAGAATTTCAAAGGCGCCTACGAACAGCCGATCGCGCGCGGCGACCGCGACGGCGAACTCGCGCAGGCGCGCCTGCGCCGCAAGCTGCATCCGTTTTTGCTGCGCCGTCTCAAACGCGACGTCGCGACCGATCTGCCGCCGAAGATCGAGAAGATCGCGATGTGCACGCTCACCACCGACCAGCAGACCGTGTACAAGGAGCTGCTCGACGCCTCGCGCCGCAAAGTGTTCGACATGGTGATGAAGCAGGGCTTCCAGCGGTCGCGTATGGAAATTCTAAAGACCCTGTTGCGGCTGCGGCAGATCTGCTGCCATCTGGAATTGCTCAAGCTGCCGGGACTCGAAAGCAAAATGCCGTCCGCCAAGCTCGACCTATTTTTCGAGCTGCTTGATGAAATTCTCGACGGCGGCCATCGCGTACTCGTGTTCAGCCAGTTCACCTCCATGCTCGCGATCCTCAAACGCGAGCTCGACGCGCGGCAGGTGGCCTACTGCTATCTCGACGGCGCGACGCAGGAGCGGTTGAAGGTCGTGCATGAGTTCAATACGAACCGAAAGATTCCGATCTTCCTCATCAGCCTCAAGGCTGGCGGCACGGGGTTGAACCTGACTGGCGCCGACACGGTGATTCACTACGACCCGTGGTGGAACCCGGCGGTCGAGGACCAGGCGACGGATCGCGCCTACCGCATCGGCCAGAAGCGCACTGTCTACAGCATGAAGCTCATCACCAAGGGCACGGTCGAGGAGAAGGTCCTCGACATGCAGAAGCGCAAGAAGGCGGTGATCGACGCCACCCTTGAAACCGACGAACAGGTGCTCAGTGCAATGAGTTGGGACGACGTGCAGGAGCTGCTCTCGTTATAGTCCGCGCTCACCGTCGGGCGTTGCGCACAATAGTCTGGCCACGCGTCCGTCCTTCAGGCTACATAGGGCTTTGTCCGGGGCGTGGCTCAGCCTGGTAGAGCGTCAGCTTTGGGAGCTGAATGTCGCGAGTTCAAATCTCGCCGCCCCGACTCTTTTCCCTAGCTTCCGATGAACGAAACACCCGTCACTTTTCTATCCGAGCGCCAGCAGGTGGTCGGGATGTGGCATCGGCCGAAGGGGCGGGGGCCGTTTCCTGTTGTACTGTTCGTGCATGGATACACGGGAAGCCGGGTGGAGGCGCATCGGCTGTTCGTCCAGCAGGCGCGCGCACTCGCGTCCGAAGGGATCGCATCGCTCCGTTTTGATTGCCGCGGGAGCGGGGACAGCGCGGGCGAATTCCATGAAATGACCGTCGCGGGTGAATGCGCGGACGCGCGCGCAGCGTTGCGCTGGATTCGGAAACAGCCGTCCGTCGATCGCGCCCGCGTTGGATTGCTGGGCTTCAGCATGGGTGGCATGGTCGCGGCGTTCACGCTGGAGAAGGAACGTGCGCTCAAGACCACCGTCCTCTGGAATCCCGTGGCGCATCCCCGTGAGCGTCGCGATGCACGCATGTCCCCGGAAGCCGTCGCCGACTTGCGGCGGTACGGGACCGCGGACAACGGAGGTTGGATCGTGGGCGAGGCTTTCCTCAAGGAACTCGGCCGCCTTGCCCCGCTGAAGGCCGTGCGTGCCGTGAAGCAACCGGTCCTGCTGGTCGCGGGGACGAACGATGAGACGGTCCCCATGCACCACGCCGCGGACTATCACCGTGTTTTCACCCGGGCCGGTTCCCCTTGTTCGTTGCATGCGATCAAAGGAGCGGACCACACCTTTGCCTCGCGCGCGTGGACCGCCGAGGCGCTCGCGGTGACGGCGCAGTGGTTCGTCCAGCACCTGTAGCAGTTCCTGCTGGTTCCGGAACGTTCAGCCGCCGCGTGCGCGGAGCGCCCGCGCCACCCACCCGGCTCAATCGTTTCCGGGTGGTGCGTCCGCTTCTGGGGCGGGCGTGCGCTCCGATTGCGCCGCAATCAACTGGTCCCGCAGGAAGATGAATTTCTGCGCCTGGCTGAAGCTGAAAACAAAGGTCCACGGGGAGACCTCGCGCTGCAGGCGCTCAACTTCGTTTCGCGTCGCGTTGCGCAGGGCGGCATCGGCGGACGCCGCCTCGGCATCGTCCGTTTGCAGCGGGTCAGGCTCCTCATAATCGAAGGTCATCCACGCGTAGCGCGCGCTGGCATCGTCCGCCTGTGCTCCCAATTCGACCCGCGCAATCAGGCCGTTGCTGGCGCGCGCGATCGCGACCTCGGCCTCCGCCCGGCCCAAGGTTTCATGGGGTATCGCCGGATCCACGACGGTTACCGCCGTGATCGCGCGGAAGGCGCGGAACCAGATGTCGGCGCTGGCCCCATTGATGGGTTTGTCCTGCAGGATATTGATGCCTGTGAGCGCGCCGTCCGGCGCCCGCGAAATTGCGTACATCGCGTCGTTGGAAGGCACGGCCGTCATCATCGTGATGGCGTCCGGGCGCAGGTCGAACAACGCTGTTTCAATCCAATCGGAAGGGCGTCGGCGAATGTCCGTCAGAAAGGGTTCGACCAGCACGACAGGACCGCGTCCCGCACGGGCGTAGCGGCTGTCCGGCGGAGAGAAGGTGTTGGGCATGGCCGCCGCGGTGCGCGGGTTTCCGAACAGGACATCATCGGATAGCCGGCCGTCCGGGCCGTACAGTTTGACGCGCGCGGGGAAGTTCGTGCTGTCGTCGACGAGGCCGAATTCACCCAGAACCGAGGTGCCCCCGCGCAGGACTTCCGCCACGCGAAGGTTGTCCATGCCGCGCAGGAGATCCGCGAGCTGGCTGAAGCGGGCCGGGAAGTTCCAGAGCGTTTCCACCGCCCAATCATCGCCTGTGCGCACCAATGTCACCTGCTGGGTTCCGCTTGAGATCTCAACCCGCGTGAGGGTGTTCACATCGGGAATGGTTAGCAGGCGTTGTCCCGCCTCGGGCGGCGGAATCGCCTCCGGCCGACGCGCCAGCCACAGGGCCAGCACGCCCAGCACGGCGACGAGGGCGATCAGAATGAGCAGCGTACGTGGTTTCATGGGTCGATCTCCGAAATTAGGCGCCTATCCCCGCGCACCGCGCCGCCGCCGCCATCCATGCACCAGGCCGAACAGGATGACGAGCGCCGGCATCGCCCCGATGTTCGCGGCCTTTACCCAGAGGCCCAGCTTTTCGATTTCGCCGCGCAGGTTCTTCCGCACACCGCGAAGCTGGCGCTGGGTCTCCGACAGTTGCGAACGAAAATTTTCAATTTCAAGCCGCTGTTCAGGCGACACGATCAACTTTTGGTCGGCGTCCTTGCCCGCCTGCAATTCATCAATCCGCATCTGCGTAAGGCGCAGTTGTTCCTGCAATTTCAACTCCTCCTGGCGCCAGCGTTCCTGGGCTTCCGCCTGGAGGTCCAGCACCCGCTGGAAAGGTCGGTCGAACGTGCTCCGACCCCGGAGCGCGAGCAGCGCATCGCCGCCGGCCAACTGCCCGGCGAGGTTGGCGGCGAAATTGATGTTGTCGTTAATCAACTGGTACACACCGCGCCCGTACATCGGCAGACTGCGAGCCGCGAACGCATCGAAGAGACCGTCCACATCCGCGACGAGTACGATCGTTGTCTCCTTTTCACTTTCCGCCCGGTGCGGCGCCTCGTCCGGCGTGCCCGCGGGGCCCGGTTGGTCGGGATTTTCGGGGCGTCCTTCGGGGAAGGCTGTTTTGAAACGTCCCGCGACGCGCACGGCGAGATGGAGCGGTACGGCCTCCTCGCGGAAGGAGGAAAACCCCATCGCCGTTCCCATCGACGCCTCGGCGCTGCTCATGCTGCCCGCCTCCGCGCTCGCGGTGATCAGCGGCGTGACCGTGACGCCGTCGACGGGCTCCACGCGAAACCAGCCGGCCATCGGCATCTGCATGAGATTCAACGCGGCGATGGCGACATCGGTCTTGTTAAAGTTCTCGGGGCGCAACGTGAGCCAGCCGCGGTGCCGGTCAATCCGCCCGTCCGGCATCGTAACCCGCGTCGCCGCGCGCGGGTCCGCCACCACGCGGTCGGCCTCCATCGTGACGCCCCACGCGGAGGTGAGCCGGTTGAGTTCCGAGCGGACCTGGAAGGGGTCGCGGAGCTGCCTGCTTTGCGATTCCAGCTCGGTGAGGCACTGCGGGTCGAGGAAGGCGATCAGGCGTCCGCCGCGCAGGACAAATTGATCCAGCGCATACATCGCCGCGTCGGGAATATTGCGCGGGTGCACGACCAGCACGGTTTCGATATCCGCCGGCACCTCGCGCAGGGAGCCGGGCAATTCCACCAGCTCCGCAATGGCGCGGATTTCCTGCAGCGCGATCCACGGCGGCTGTTCGCGGCCCATCGACCAGGGCATGCCTGCCGTACCCATGATCGGCAGGGGACTGATCACGCCGAGTTTCGGCTTCTCCGTGATCGTCACTTCGTGGATGAGCCGGGTGACGAGAAATTCGAGTTGCGGCTCGTCCGCCGGCGAAAAGAACGGAATCACCGATTGCCGTGCGCCCGACATCGCGACGAGACCCAAATAGACCGGATCGCGGTCGCCCGCCGCGTCAAGGCGCGTGGCGGAAAGTCCGTAGCGCTGCGCCCATTCCTCCGCGTCGGAGTCGGGTCTCGGGTCGAGTATCTCCAGCGTCAGCCGCCTGCCGCCCGCCGTCTGGTATTCACGCAGCAGGTCGACGATCCGTCGTCCGTATTGTTTGAACTGCTGCGGCGCCTGGTCCGCGCTGCGGCTGTAATAAAGTTTCAGCGTCACGTCGCGGCCGAGCCCGGCGACGAGCTGGCGCGTTCCCGGCGACAGGGTGTAGAGCGCGTCCGCCGTCAGGTCCGCGCGCACCCGCACGGCGCCCGCCACGACATTCAACAAGACCAGCGCAACGAGGGCCACAAGAAGGCCCGCCGCGCCGGTCGCCAGTTTGAATCGATTGGATTTCATCGTCCGCTCACTTGCTCTTGCGATTATCCAGCGCCACGTGCGTGGCCATCATCATGAAGACGATCACGCTGGCGAAATACAGCAGGTCGCGCAGGTCGACCACGCCGCGCTGTAGTTGTTCGTAGTGCGTGCTGAAGCTGAACCCCGCGACCACGTCGACGAACCAAGTCGGGGCGAAGGCGTACAGCGCGTCCGTCACTGGCGGATAACCGGCGAGCAGCAGGAATAGCCCGATCACCGCCGCGAGGATGAAGCTGATCACCTGGTTCCGTGTCAGCGCGGAGGTCAGCGCGCCAATCGCCAGATAGGCCCCCGCGAGCAGCGCGCTGCCGATGTAGCCGGTCACGATCGGGCCCGCGTCGGGGTTCCCCAGATAATACGCCGTCGCGACGACGGGGAAGGTGAGCGCCAGCGCCAGCAGCACGAACAGCCAAGCCGCGAGGAACTTCCCTAGAATCGCCTGCGCCGTCGTGACCGGCAGGGTCAGCAGCAGTTCGAGCGTACCCGTGCGGCGTTCCTCCGCCCAGAGCCGCATCGCGACCGCCGGCACGAGGATCAGGTAGAGCCAGGGGTGCCAGAAGAAAAAGCGATCCAGATTCGCCTGCCCGGCCTCGAAGAAGCGGCTCACGTTGAACGTGAAAAAAGCCGACAGCACGAGGAAGATCACGATGAACACGTAGGCGACCGGCGAGTTGAAATAGGCCCGCCACTCGCGCTTGAGAATGGTAAGGATGGGGCTCATTTCGCGCCTCCCGCCACGTCCGCGGTCGTCGTCAGGCGGCGGAAGACCGCGTCCAGCGAACCTTGCTTCTTCAATTCAGCCGGCGTGCTGTCGGCGACGAGCTGGCCGCCGCTGATGATGATCGCGCGCGTGCAGATCGCCTCGACCTCCTCGAGAATGTGCGTGGAGAAGATGATGACCTTTTCGCGCGCCATCTCCTGGATCATGGTGCGAACGACGTATTTCTGGTTCGGGTCGAGCCCTTCCGTCGGCTCGTCGAGAATCAGCACCGGCGGATCGTGCAGGATCGCCTGCGCGAAGCAGGTGCGCTGGCGATAGCCTTTGGAGAGGGTTTCAATGGGCTGGCGTCGCACGCCGGTGAGGATGCACTTTTCGAGCGCGGCCTCGACGCGTTGACGCGCCTCCGCGCCGGTGAACCCGCGCATCGCCGCGATGAACGCGAGGAATTCCTCCACCGTCATGTCCCCGTAGGACGGTGCGTTTTCCGGCAGGTAACCGAGCCGCTTGCGGGCTTCGACCGGATGCTCCGCGACATCGAACCCGGCCACGTAGGCCTGGCCGGACGTGGGGGCCAGATAGCCCGTGATCATGCGCATCGTCGTCGTTTTTCCGGCGCCATTCGGCCCGAGGAATCCGAGGACTTCGCCCGGCTTCACTTCAAATGAGACGCCGCGCACCGCCGTGCGCGCGCCGAACGATTTGACCAGCTTGTCGACTTTGATCATACAGCGACTGCGTCGCGACCTCCTTGTACCGACAGCGCATTTCGACAGGCCGTCCCGCCGCGCGTTCAAAATTTTCAATGGCTGTAAAATACAGACGTTGGAAGCGTCCGCGAAGTGTTTTTACAGACGTTGGAATTTTATGCGCCCGGCGTAGCCTACAGAACTTCCGCTCCGTCCGCGCAAGGCGGACGGGGGCGGCGAGTCGTGCCGTGGACGGCGTAGCCGACGGAACTTCCGCTCCGTCCGCGCAAGGCGGACGGGGGCGGGGAGTCGTGCCGTGGACGGCGTAGCCGACAGAACTTCCGCTCCCTCCGTCGCGCTTCGCGCTCCGGGCGGCTCCTGCCGGCTTGCCCGGCAGGGGAGGAAGTTCCCATGCGATGCGCGCGGGTGATCCGCCACCTTATTCAGGGATTCGGGCGCGCAGGAAAAAGGCGCCCGCCTCCGCGGGGGGCGGGGCAATGGGCAGGACCTGCTGGCCGGCGGGGGGCTGGATGTTGGTGAGATAGAGCCAGGCGGCGGGCTGGGCGAGGTTGGTGGTGAAGTACACGTCGTACGCGCGGTCACCGGCGGCGGACCATCGAAATTCGAGGCCACCGGGCGTGGTGACGAGATCCGCGGCGAGGACGGACTGCGCGTTGGTCGGCTGCGTGTTGGCGACGTACTCGTGGCGATTGTCGTAGCCGTCGCCGTCCGGGTCGTCGTCCGGCGCAGGCGCGAGGGCGTCGCCGAAATGTTGGTGGCTCCAGCCGTTTGGCAGGCCGTTGAAGGTGTAGTCGGCCCAGGGCATTAACACGGGCGCGGGGGTGAGCGTCAGCGTGTTGAACGCGTAGTTCCCATTTCCATCTTTCGCGCCGTAGGCCCGGCTGCCGATAACGACACCGGACAGGTAGCGATCCGTCCCGTTGGTGCTGCGGGAGACGATGACGCCGGCAATGGTCAGGCAGTCGATCGACCGGGCGCCGTTCGGCGCGTTCAGTGCGCTCCACGGGATCGCGCATTCCCAGCGGTCGGTGCGTCGGTTGCCGTCGTCGTTCACGGTTGTGGTGGGGACCTGGTTGGTGCCGTCGAATTGCGAGAGCTGTGCGCCGGGGACGGCGGGGAAGGTGCCGGAGTTCGTGCCGATGTAGAAAATGCCCTGGCCGAAGTTATAGCCATCGGCACCGAAGCTGAAATTCGAGAAGGATCCGCCGTCGCCATATTCGTCGCCGTAGAGGATGGCGATATCCATCGGCTCGGTGAACGCGAGGTTGTGCAGGTAGTCGAGCAATTGCGGGGGACCGCTTTTATGCCAGAGATTGAAGGCGTTGTCCCCGAGGGTATCCACGCCGATGAACAGGGCGAGGGCGTTGTTCGTGCTGCTGGTGGAAAGAAAAGTGTCCACGCCTCCGAGGTAGAGGTTCGTGGAGTCGTAGTTGAAGTAGAGGCGGCCGAATGTGCCAAATCCGGTTTTGGGTTCCAGTGGAACGAGTGCGCCGCCGCTGAGGTTGAAATCAAAGTTGTCGCCCACGTTGTTGGGCGAGCCGCCGCCGGTGATGACGGGGGACCCGGGTGCGACCACGGGAAGCGCGGGCGCCGCGGGTGGCGATGAGGTGGGCGCGGCGAGCAGGGCCTGCCAGTTCAGGGGAAGGGCGGGGTTGCCAAAGGTGTGGTTGCTGTGCCACATCTCGTCCTGATTCCGGAAGGCAAAAGCGATTCGCTGGGTCGCGGCGGGCGGGACGACGGTGTCGATGAACCAGCGGCCCGTGCCGGGCTCGTTGGTCATCGGCGCGTCCAACACGGCGCTGGAAAAGGCGTCGATGCCGAGGTGGATGTGGATCTGCGTCGCGCCCGCGAGCGGGCCGAGGTCGGCGTCGTACGTGATGCGTACCGGCTGGCCGGTCTGTGGGAAGGCGGGCGCGACGCGGACAATGCGGCCGCGGTTCGTCAGGGTGAGTGAATCCATCAACGCGCCGTCCCAGCGGAGCGCTTCCAGCTCCAGGATGGAGCCATTAAAATCGAGTTCGACGAAATGGTAGGCGGTGGACGATACGACGCCGACCGGAACATCCTTGGGGCTTGTCGGGTTGCCGCCGCCACCGCCGGTGGTGATGTAGTAGGCGCCGCGGTGCGGGCCGGACCGTTCGTACAGGTGGTTGTGTCCCGAGAAGACGATGTCCGCGCCGTACATGGAGATCAGCGGCACGAAGTTGCTGTAGGCCGGCTGGTAGCGGCTGTGTTTGTCGGTCCACGTGTAGACCGTGCGGTGCCAGTAGACGAAGGTCCAAAAGATGTTGGTGTTGTTGGCGGCGGCTTGCAGTGAGCGGGCGAGGAAATCGCGCTGGCCCGCGGGATCGTCCTCCGAGTTCAGCGCAATGAAGTGGCTGTGACCGTAGGTGTAGTCGTAGTAGCGTCCGTTGCCGGGTGCAGGCGGCACCGTAAAGAGGCCGAAGAAGTGCGAGCCGTCGTGCGGATAGGTGAACCATTCGTGGTTGCCCATCACGGGCATGATGGGCGCACGGGCGAGCAGTTCTTTTTCGCGCTCGAACCAGTCCTCCCAGAGCCACCAATCGTTGTCCCAGACGAGGTCGCCAACAACGATGTAGAAATCCGGCGCGCGGTTGGTCACCAAGGCGATGACTTTCGAGTGGTTGGTGGCGGGGTCGAAGATCCATGGCGCGCTGCCGTTGAGTACTGGCTGTTGCGTATCGGCGAAGACGGCGACACGATACGAACCGGTTGTCCCAACCGGCGCCGTTTTGAAGGATGAAATCGGGGAGGAAAACCCGTCGTCCGACGCGGCCTGGTAATGGTAGCGCGTGCCCGGCGCGAGATCGCGCAGGGTGAAGACGTGGCGGAGCACGCAATCGCCGTTATGGACCGTGGTCCCGAGGTTGGTCGTGAGACCGTAGTGAACCGTGCCGCGTCCCGGTGCGTCACGCTCCCAGGACAGGTTAACGGTGGTGCGCGGGTCTTCCGACCAGCTCATGTAGGGCGGAATGTTTCGCGCCCATCCCGGGTCCGGCCAGCCCAACCCCGCGAGCAGCACGACGCCCGCCATCCGATTCCGCGTGCAGAAAATGCGCCTCATGCGAAGAATATAGGTCTGCGCGCGCATATCCGATATGGCATTAACTGACTTTCCCATGGCCAAAACGCACGGAGAGGGAATAGCCAACGCCTCTTTCGATCGTGCGAGGGGGAGGGGCGCGTCGAGACGGATTCTTCGCGAATATCCTAATGCCGGAAGTGGCGCATGCCGGAGAAGGCCATGGCGATGCCGTACTGGTCGCAGGTGGCGATGACTTCCTCGTCCTTCTTCGACCCGCCGGGCTGGACGATGAAGCGGATGCCCGCGTCGGCGGCGTTTTCGATGTTGTCGGGGAAGGGGAAGAAGGCGTCGGACACGAGCACGCATTCGCGCATGACCTGGTCGCGGAATTCCTTGGCGGTCACGCCGTAGGCTTTCTGCTTCTCGAAGAGCGCTTCGATGTTGTCCTCCGCGCGGGGCACCGCGAGTTTGCGCAGGGAGTCGACGCGGTTCGGCTGGCCGGCGCCCATGCCGAGCAGCATGAACTGGCCCGGCGCGTATTCCCGCACGAGCACAATGGCGTTCGATTTGACGTGTTTGCAGACCTTGATGCCGAATTCCGCGAGGGCCTTTTTATCCTCGGGGAAATACGCGGCGGTCGGAACCATCCAGTGGGCCAGCACGTCGACGTCACGGTCCTGAACGAGCAATCCGCCGTTGACCTGGCGCAGGGCCTGGCCCGATTGGCCGATGGCGAGCGGGGCGTTGAGTTTGAGGATGCGCAGTTGTTTGCTCTTCGTTTTGAGGAAATCGAGGGCATCCGCGTCGTAACTCGGCGCGATGAGGACCTCGATGAACCGGTTCGCGGTGAGCTGCGCCGTGGCGAGGTCGACGCGCGAACTGACGGCGATGACGCTGCCGAACGCGGAAACCGGGTCGCCGGCCCAGGCGGCTTCAAAGGCCTCGGCGAGCGTGCCGCCGGTGGCGTAACCGCAGGGATTGCTGTGCTTGATGATGGCGACGCCGGGGCGGCCGGCGAGTTCGCGGACGGCCTCCAGCGCAGCGTCCCCGTCGAGGTAGTTGTTGTACGACATTTCCTTGCCGTGCAGCACCTCGGTGTGCGCGATGCAGGCTTCCTCGGTGCGCGGGTCACGGTAGAACACGGCTTCCTGGTGCGGGTTCTCGCCGTAACGCAGGCGTTCGCCATGGCCAAGGGAGAGGACGAAGGGCGGCGTGCCTTTTTGCGGGAGCTGTTTGGCGAGGTAGGTGGCGATCGCGCCGTCGTAGCGCGCCTGCTGGGCGAAGACCTTGAAGGCCAGTTCGCGGCGCAGTTCCGGGGTGGTATTGCCGTTGTGCGATTTCATTTCCGCGAGGACCCGGGCGTAGTCCGCCGGGTCCGTGGCGACGGTGACGAAGGCGTGGTTCTTCGCCGCGGAGCGCAACATCGTCGGGCCGCCGATGTCGATGTTCTCGATGGCCTCCTCGAAGGCGACGTTGGGTTTCGCGACGGTGGCTTCGAAGGGGTAGAGGTTGACGGCGACGAGGTCGATCGGCAGCAGGCCGTGCTGCTTCATCGTCGCTTCGTGTTCCACCTGGCCGCGCAGATACAGCAGGCCCGCATGCACGTTCGGGTGCAGCGTCTTAACCCGTCCGTCCAGCATCTCGGGGAAGCCCGTGAATTCGGAGACGTCCTTGACCGGAAGACCCGCCGCTTTCAGGGCCTTCGCGGTTCCGCCGGTGGAGAGCAGTTCCACCCCAAAGGCCAGCAGCCCCGAGGCAAACTCTACCAACCCCGACTTGTCCGACACGCTCAGCAGTGCACGTTGAATTTTCATTGGAAACAACCACGGATGGACACGGATTTACACGGATGAAACTTAGAGAACAATGCGGTCCCAATCCAGCTTTGGGTTTGAAAAATTAAGTAGAAGGCCGACCTTCAACCCTGTGATGCGTAGATAATTAAGCATCTGTCCCCGCTCCACATCAGTGATCCGTTCAACGGTCTTGGTGTCAACCACCACTTTTCAAAGCAGACCAAATCTGGAATAAAGGTGCCCACACTACGCCCTTTGTACGTGATGGGATAAACGGGTTGTTGCATGAACGGAATGCCGCGCAATTCGAGTTCCACGACCAGTGCGTTTTCATAAGGCTTTTCATGAAAGCCGTGGCCGATCTGGTTGAGGACTTCCATGGCAGCCCCAATTATAGCGTGCGTTTCTTCCGCATGGATGAGTTTGGACGCCTTGGATTCCGTGTTCATCCGTGTTGATCCGTGGTTAAAGTAGAACGGTTTGGCCTTTGCCCTTTTTGATGTGGCCGATGGTGACGGGGGATTCGCCGGCGGCGCGGAGGGCGGCGAGCGCGCGGGACTGGTCGGCGGCGCGGACGGCGATGACCATGCCGATGCCCATGTTGAAGACGCGGTACATTTCCTCGCGATCCACGCCGCCGGTTTCCTGGATGAACTGGAAGACGGGCAGGGGCGTCCACGTGGAGCGATCCACGACGGCGTCGACGTTCCTTGGCAGGACGCGCGGCAGGTTGTCCGGGAACCCGCCGCCGGTGATGTGCGCCATGCCGCGAATCTTGACCTTTTTCATCAGCGCCAGCACCGGCTTGAGGTAGCTGCGATGAACGGCAAGCAGGACTTCGGCGACGGTCTGCTGCGTGCCGGGGAATTGGTCGTCGCATTCCAGTTGCGCCTTGCGGAAGACCACGGCACGGGCGAGCGAGTAGCCGTTCGTGTGCAGGCCGGACGAGGGCAGACCGATCAATACGTCGCCGGGCCGGATTTCTTCGCCGGTGATCAGGTCCTTCTTCTTCACGGCGCCGATGATCGTGCCGACGAGGTCGTATTCGCTCTGCGGATAGAGTTCCGGCAGTTCCGCGGTCTCGCCGCCAATCAGGGCGCAGTCGTTTTCGCGGCACGCCTTGCAGAGGCCTTCGATGAGCTGGGCCATGACGCCCTGGTCGATCTTGCCCATGCCGATGTAGTCGAGGAAGAAGAGCGGGCGCGCGCCCTGCACGAGGATATCGTTGACGCAGTGGTTCACGATGTCCTGGCCGACGGTGTCGTGCCGGCCGGCCCGCACCGCGACCTTGAGTTTCGTGCCCACACCGTCCGCGCTGCTGACGAGCAGGTGGTCCTTGCCGGGGGCCTTGAACAGGCCGCCAAAGGAACCCCACTCGCCGACCACGCCCGCCGTGTGCGTTTTCGCGATCTGTTTTTTCGCGCGCGCCAGCGCCGTCATCTTCGCGTCAATGTCGACCCCGCTCGCCCCGTATGCCGTTTTTTTTGATTTCATGAGAACAACCGCTGATGAACGCAGATGAACGCCGATGACAGATGGATCCGGTCCAATCTGCGTGTATCCGCGTGCATCTGCGGTTTTCTATAATCCGACAGCCTTGAAGGTCCGGTTTACATCCCGGAAATGGGTTTTGATGTCGAACACCGTGTCGAGGTCCTTCGCGAAAACCTTCGCCGCGATGTCCGGGTCCTTTGCGAGCAACGCCTTGAGGTGTTCGCCGGTTTCCCAAGCCTGCATCGCGTTGCGCTGCACGACGCGGTAGGCGATTTCGCGGCTGATGCCCTTTTCGGTGAGCATCAGGAGCACCTGTTGGGAGTGGATCAGGCCGTGCGTCATGTCGAGGTTGCGCTGCATGTTTTGGGGCAGCACGTTGAGCGTACGCACGACGAACTCGAGCTTGTGGAGCATGTAGTCGAGCGCGATCGTCGCGTCGGGCAGGGCGACGCGTTCCGCGGACGAGTGGGAGATGTCGCGTTCGTGCCAGAGCGCGACGTTTTCCATGCCGACGAGCGCGTAGCCGCGGATCAGGCGGGCGAGCCCACAGAGGCGTTCGCCGATGATCGGGTTTCGTTTGTGGGGCATCGCGGAGGAGCCCTTCTGGTCCTTGCTGAAAAACTCCTCGACCTCGCGGACCTCCGTGCGCTGCAGGTGGCGGAATTCCGTCGCCCAGCGGTCGATCGAGCAGGCGACGAGCGCGAGCGCGTTGAGATATTCCGCATGCAGGTCGCGCTGTAGAATCTGCGTCGAGATGGGTGCGACTTTGAGGCCGAGCTTTTTGCAGACGTACGCTTCGACCTTCGGGTCGAGGTGCGCATGCGTGCCGACGGCGCCGGAGAGCTGGCCGACGCGGACGGTTTCACGCGCGGTTTCGAGTCGCGCGAGGGCGCGACCGAACTCATCGTACATGAGGGCCATTTTCAGGCCGAATGTGATCGGTTCCGCGTGGATGCCGTGGGATCGGCCGATCATCGGCGTGAATTTGTATTTGCGCGCCTGGGCGGCGGCCGCCTTGCGCACCGCCTTGACGCCCGCGATGAGGAGATCCGCCGCCTGCACCATCTGTACCGCGAGCGCCGTGTCGATCACGTCGGAACTCGTGAGTCCCTTGTGGATGAAGCGCGCGGAGGGGCCGACATATTCGGCGACGCAGGTGAGGAACGCGATGACGTCGTGGTTCACCTCGCGCTCGATTTCGTCGATGCGCGCCACGTCGAATTTCGCGCGCTTCCGGATGCGCTGGAGGTCGGCCGCCGGGATATCGCCCAACTGGTGCAGCGCCTCGCAGGCGAGCACCTCCACGCGCAGCCAGATGGAAAACTTGTTCTCGTCCGTCCAGATGCGGCTCATCTCCGGCCGCGTGTACCGTGGGATCATCGTTCGCCGTGCCTCCTCGAATGGGCGATTGGTAGCAAAGGCGGGCGATGACGGGAATCAGAAAGCGCGGACTTCGGGTTCCTAAGTTCGTCGGGTCCGAGGGACGACCGATGCCAGGGGCGTGTCCGGTTTACGCCCGGGTGTTTCCGATCAGGGAGGCGACGAGCGTACGGGCGCCGAGGATATCGAAGGGCTTGCCGAGTATGTGCTGGATGCCCTCGGCCTGGATGGCGTCCATTTTCTCGCCGGATGAATAACCGGTGGTCACCACCAGGGGTCGTGCCGGGTCCATCGCGCGCAGTTCGCGGATCAGGTCGATTCCGCTGGGTTTCCCGGGCAGGCTCAAATCGGAAATGATGAGATCCGGTGCTTCCTCCCGCGCGATCTTGACGGCCGACGGGCCATCGCCCGCCAGCAGGACTTCGTGGCCGAGCATGCCCACCACGCGCTTGAGCAGCAGTTGGATCCCCTCCTCATCTTCAATGATCAACACCTTGGGCATGCGCACTCCTTGGTCCGGTTCGGTATGATTCCGAAGTCTAGCAGAATTTCCCGGCTCGGCCAGCATCAATCCACTAATTCGGGTGGTCGGCCCAGATGGCCTTGACGGTTTCCATGGCGTCGCGCCGGTTGTGTCCGATGAGTCCGCGCGCGCCGCGCTTGATCCAGCCGACGGCGTAGATGCCGGGCGCCACGCGGTGGCCGTCCGCCGGGATGACGCCGCGCTCCTCGTCGAAGGGCAGGCCGGGCAGCGGCACGCCGCGATGACCGATGGAGGAGATCACGAGGCCGCAGCGCAGTGTCTGCAACGCGCCGGTCGGCACGGCGTTTTGACCCCCGGGTTTGCCTTCAAGCCGCTCGAGTTCGAGGGTGATCTCCTCGACGCGCCCGTTCCCGGAAAGGCCGAGCGGGCGCCGCAGGAAGTCGAACGACACCGTGATCCGCGCATCCGGTGAGGAAGGGCGAGAGGCGTATTCGCGCAACGTCTTCACGACGGCGCGTGCGCGATCAGCCGCCGGGTCGGCAAGTTCCGCTTCGTCCGCCGCGCCGGGCATCGCCACCACGGGGTCCACGCGGAGATTCACGCCGGGCAACGTGCCGATCTCCAGGATTTCATTTTCGCCGAACGCCGCCTGAACCGGACCGCGCCGACCGATGACATGGATGCGGCGGAGCGAGCTACGCGCCAGTTTCGCCAGGGCTGCGGGCGCGATGTCGGTTTCGCGCAGGGCGGCGGGGTCCTTCGCCAGCAGGCGTACGATGTCGAGCGCGACATTGCCGTTGCCGATGATCACGGCGGTTTCGGTCTCGAAGGAAAACGGTTCGTCCGCGAAATCGGGATGCCCGTTGATCCAGCCCGCGAAGGCCAGCGAAGAGTGCACGCCGGGGAGATTCTCGCCCGGGATGCCGAGGCGCCGGTCCGCCTCCGCGCCCGTCGCGATGACCACGGCGTCGAACTGCTCGCGGAGTTGCCCGATGGTGATGTCGCGTCCGACCTCGACGCCGAAGCGCAGCGTGCAGGCGGGGTTCGCCGCCGTCCGCGCCATCAGCGCCGTGACGCGGCGCGTATGCGGGTGGTCCGGCGCGACGCCATAGCGCACGAGGCCATAGGGGTGGGGCAGCCGCTCGAATAGGTCCACCGTGACGGGTCGTTTCGCCTTGAGCAATTCCTCCGCCGTAAAGAACCCCGCCGGCCCCGCGCCCACGATCGCGACGCGGAAGGGGGCGGAAGCCGGGGATGACGCCGAACTGTCATTCATGTTGTAAGACCGCCGGAGCAACGTTCATTTCTTGTGCGCGATTTCAACGCGATTCCGCGCGCGTGCTTTGACAAGCCATGCGGGCGGACGAAAACCGAGCTCCTTTTCCGCCGGCAGAGCGGTGGAACTACAGGCGTTGTAGCTCCGGCGCTCTGTCGCCGGAGAGGAGGCCGCAGTCTGCTGTAATGATCTTGCACATCATGCTTTTGAAAGGATGCGAATACGTCTTTGAGTCGGTTCAGCATGTCGTTTGTCGGGGATATCCGGTTGGTGGGCGAGGGCGAGTTCAGTGATTTCGCAAAAAATATCCATCCGCTCGGCCATGGGAAGGGATTGGAACCAACGAGCCTTTGATTCGATGGTTTCTTCGCTGCGCGAATGGCTGATGGTTTGTTTCACAGGGCAACTGTAGCAGAGTGGGCGTATAATGCCCAGATGAGCCACGAAAAGAATGCTTTATTCTTTCATCCGGATAAAGTAATAAATGAACGATATGGCACGAAATCGCATCAATGAACTGGGGCGCCTGCTGGAGGAGCGGATTCTCATCCTCGACGGCGCGATGGGCACCATGATCCAGCGGCACACGCTGGGTGAGGCGGATTTCCGGGGGGCACGGTTCAAGGACCACGGCCATGACTTAAAGGGGAACAACGACCTGTTGACCCTGACGCAACCGGCGATCATCGCCGATATCCACCGCCAGTATTTCGCGGCGGGCGCGGACATCGTTGAGACGAACACGTTTAATGCCCAGTCGATCTCGCAGGCCGACTACAAGCTGGAGCACCTGGCCTACGAACTCAACGTCGCGGCGGCGAAGCTGGCGCGCGCGGTGGCGGATGAATTCGAGGCGAAGGAACCTGGTCGTCCCCGTTTCGTGGCGGGTGCGGTGGGGCCGACGAACCGCACGGCGTCGATCTCGCCGGATGTGAACAATCCCGGCTTTCGCAACATCCGCTTTGACCAGCTCGTCGCGGCCTACACGGACTCGATCCGCGGGCTGGTGGATGGGGGCGCGGACCTGCTGTTGATCGAGACGATCTTCGACACGCTCAACGCGAAGGCGGCGATTTACGCCGCGAAAAAGTATTTCGACGACGCGGGCGTCCGCCTGCCGATCCTGATTTCCGGCACGATTACCGACGCCAGTGGACGCACGTTGACGGGGCAGACGGCCGAGGCCTTCTGGTATTCCGTCATGCACGCGGAACCGCTGAGCATCGGCCTGAACTGCGCGTTGGGCGCGAAGGAAATGCGCCCGCACATCGCGGACCTCGCGCGCGTCGCGGGCACATATGTCAGCGCGTATCCGAACGCCGGGCTGCCGAATGCGTTCGGCGGCTACGACGAAACGCCGGAGATGATGGCGGCGGTGATCCGCGAGTTCGCGGAGAGCGGGCTGGTGAACATCGTTGGCGGCTGTTGCGGCACGACGCCGGACCACATTCGCGCCTTCGCCGAAGCCGTGCGCGGCCTGCCGCCCCGGAAGCGGCCGGAAATCGCGCCGACCCTATGCCTCAGCGGGCTGGAGCCGTTCGTCGCGCGCCCGGAAATACCGTTCATCAATGTCGGCGAACGCACGAACGTCACCGGGTCGCGCCAGTTCCTTCGCCTCATCAAGGAGGAGAAATACGAGCAGGCGCTCGCGGTCGCGCAGCAGCAGGTGGAAAACGGCGCACAGCTCATCGATGTGAACCTTGACGAAGGCATGCTGGACGCAACGACGGCGATGCCGCGCTTCCTGAACCTGATCATGGCGGAGCCGGCGATCTGCCGGGTGCCGGTGATGATCGACTCGTCGAAGTTCCACGTCATTGAGGCCGGGCTGAAGTGCGTGCAGGGCAAGTGCGTCGTCAATTCCATCAGCCTCAAGGAAAGTGAGGGGCCGTTCCTCGAACAGGCGCGCATCGTGCGGCGGCATGGCGCGGCGGTGATCGTGATGGCGTTCGACGAGCAGGGGCAGGCCGACACGCTGCCGCGTCGCGTTGAAATTTGCAGCCGCGCCTACCGCCTGCTGGTGGAGAAGGCGCATTTTCCGCCGCAGGACATCATTTTCGATCCCAACGTATTCCCGGTGGGCACGGGGCTGCCCGAGCACGCGAACTATGGCGTCGACTTCATCGAGGCCGTGCGACAGATCAAGGCGCGCTGCCCGTATGCGCGCATCAGCGGCGGCATCAGCAACCTGTCATTTTCGTTCCGCGGCAAGGACATGATCCGCGAGGCGATGCATTCGGTGTTCCTGTACCACGCGATCAAGGCCGGCCTCGACATGGGCATCGTCAACGCGGGCCAGCTCGCGGTGTACGACGACCTCGAGCCCGAGTTGCGCGAACTGGTGGAGGATTTGATTCTAAACCGGCGCGCGGATGCGACGGAGCGACTGCTCGACTATGCGTCGCGCACGGACACGACCGCCGGCGGCAAGGTGGACGACTCCGCGCGGCTGGAGTGGCGCAATTTGCCGGTCGCCAAACGGCTGGAGCACGCCCTGATCAAGGGCATCACCGACTTCATCGAGACGGACACCGAGGAGGCGCGCCAGCAGTGCGCCACGCCGCTCGAGGTGATTGAAGGCCCCCTGATGGCGGGCATGGGCGTGGTGGGCGATCTCTTCGGTGCGGGCAAAATGTTCCTGCCGCAGGTGGTGAAGAGCGCGCGCGTGATGAAGAAGGCCGTGGCCTACCTGGAGCCGTTTTTCGAGGAAATGAAGAAGCAGGGCGGCGCGAGCGTCAAGGGGCGCATCCTGATGGCGACTGTAAAGGGCGACGTACACGACATCGGCAAGAACATCGTCGGCGTCGTGCTCCAGTGCAACAACTACGAGGTGATCGATCTCGGTGTGATGCAACCGTGCGAGAAGATTTTGGCAGCCGCGCGCGCAAACCAGTGCAACGTCATCGGCCTGAGCGGGCTCATCACGCCTTCGCTCGATGAAATGGTTCATGTGGCGGCGGAGATGAAGCGCGAAGGGTTTGACGTTCCGCTGCTCATCGGCGGCGCGACGACCTCAAAGATGCATACGGCGGTGAAGATTGCGCCGCAGTATCCCGAGCCCGTGGTGTATGTCCCGGATGCTTCGCGCGTGGTCAACGTCGTGAGCAAGCTGATCAGCGCGGAGCACAAGGCGGGGTATGCCGCGGAGGTGGCCGCGGAATATGCGGGGTTGCGGGAGCAGCACCGGAACCGGCAGGGCAAGGACCAGTTTCTTTCAATTGCCGAGGCGCGCACGAACGAGGTGAAGACCGATTGGTCGGCGTACGAGCCGCCGCGGCCGTCGTTCCTTGGCGTCAAGGCGCTGGTGAACTATCCGTTGGAGAAATTGCTGGAGCGCATCGACTGGACGCCGTTTTTCGCGACGTGGCAGTTGAGCGGGTTGTATCCCGAAATTTTCGACGACCGCGAGGTGGGCGTCGAGGCGAAGCGCCTGTTCGACGATGCGCAGGCCATGCTCAAGCGCATCATCGAGGGCCGTTGGTTGCAGGCGAACGCGGTGTTCGGATTCTGGCCTGCCGCGCGGGTGGGCGACGATGTCGAGGTGTACACCGACGACTCGCGTGCGACGGTGCTGCATACGTTCCGCTTCCTGCGCCAGCAGATGAAGAAAGGCACGGACCGTCCTAACGTCTGCCTCGCGGATTATGTCGCGCCGAGGGACGCGGGGAAGAAGGACTATCTCGGCCTCTTCGCGGTGACTGCGGGGTTGGGCATTGAGCCGCATGTGAAGAAGTTCGAGGCGGACCACGACGACTACCGGGCGATTCTTTTGAAGGCGCTCGCGGACCGACTCGCCGAGGCGTTCGCCGAGCATCTCCACGAGCGCGTGCGCAAGGAATACTGGGGTTATGACGCCGGCGAGACGCTGTCCAACGATGACCTGATCCAGGAGAAATATCGCGGCATCCGGCCCGCGCCCGGTTATCCGGCCTGCCCCGACCATACGGAAAAGGGGCCGCTGTTTGACCTGCTGCAAGCGCCGGCAAAGGCGGATATCCATCTTACGGAGAGTTTCGCGATGACGCCCGGCGCGGCGGTCAGTGGTTTCTATTTCTCGCATCCGCAATCGACATACTTCGGCATGGGCCGCATCGCGAAGGACCAGGTCGAGGACTACGCGCGCCGAACCGGCCGCGAACTCAAGGTGGTCGAACGCTGGCTCGCCCCGATCCTCGGCTACGATCCGTCGTGAGGCGTTGCGCTAGCCGGTGTGGAGCGCTGAAGAGATTACGTGCCTTGATTGTTCTGTGCCTCGGAATTATTATCCATCCATGAGCTCGAGGCTTTCCAGAATAACCGTTGATCCGTCCATTTGCCACGGACAGCCCGTTGTCCGAGGGTTGCGCTATCCCGTGGAGTCCCTGCTGGAATATCTCGCGGGCGGGGACAGCATGGACGATCTGCTTAGGCAATTTCCCGATTTGGATCGAGATGATTTGCTCGCCTGCATTGAATTTGCCGCCGCATCCATTCGCCTCAAAAGCCGTCACCTCGTCGTTGCATGAACTTCCTGGTGGACGCGCAGTTGCCCCAGTCTCTGTGTGAGGTGTTCAGGGCGGACGGGCACGATGCCATTCACACCCTTGGATTGCCCGAAGGCAATCGTACAAGCGACGAAGAAATTCGGCGCATCAGCGAGCGGGAGCATCGAGTGGTGATAACCAAGGATGCCGACTTCTATTACTCGTTCGTGCTTTATGGCCTTCCGTGGAAACTGTTGCTGGGTCGAATTGGCAACATGGGTGCAGCTGAATTGATTCAATTGTTCCGGCTCCACCTGAAAACGATTGTACACGAACTCGAGAACGGCGGTTTGGTGGAAATGGATCGGCAGCGCGTGGTCAACCGGTCAAGGTAATTGCGGCGGGCCGCCGATGTCGCGGGCGAAGGAGACGTAGAGGGGACCTTTCTGCTGTAGCGGGATGGTGATGGTGCGGCGGCCGAGGGGTACGCCGCTGCTGTTCTTGAAGACGATGGTATAGTCTTTCAGCCCGGGCGGGCAGGGGACGCGCGCAACGTGCAGATGGCGTGGCAGGGTTGCCCAGTAGCGGGTGTCCGGCTTTTCAAGAAGGCCGATCAGGACGAAGCGTACCAGCTCACCGAGCAGTTCATTGTCCTTTTCAATCTGGTACGCCACGGTTTCCTTCACCGCGATGCGGGTCACGGTTTTGACGACCTGCCGGGCCATGTCCTTCTGGTGGGAGGTGAAGGCGAGTTCCGCCGTGTCGGAAAGTTCATACGAGCGGCCCAGCAACTGGTCGCCCTCGTAGAGTTCGGCGTAATGCCCGCCATCGGACAGGCGGGCGTTGTCGGCGCGCGGGGCACGGCCCATGAGGACAAAGACGAGCAGTTCATTCGAGCCCGCGGCGTTTGCCTTGTCGCCGAGGCGCCCGGTTTGCGGATCAATCTTCGCATTCGGTGCGAGCTCGCCCGCCTTGCGATATTGCAGTTGTGCGTTCGAGGTGTCGCCGATGAGTTCCAGGCAGGCCCCCGCGAGGTAGCGCGAGTAGGCGTCGTCCGGATAATCGCCCAGCACTTCGGGGTCGAGCGATTGCAGGAGGCGGCGCGCCTCGACGGCGGCGTTCTCCCAAAGGCCCTGGCCGAGATGCGCCTTGGCGGTGAACGAGTGCAGCAGGGTGCGCTCGTAGGGGAAGCCGCGGAAGTCCTTGACCGTGTCATTGACGACCATCGACGCGCCGCCGCGCGAAACGCTGTAGGTTTCGAGTTCCGTGAGGCGGTCATAGGCGGTGATAAAGTCGCGCGCGCTGGCCTCGTAGTCGCCGAGGAAGAGCCGCACCATGCCGCGCTCCATGAAGAAGAGCACCCGGTCGTTCGCGGGCGGCTTGCGGTCCAGCGACCGGTTCGCCTGGTCGAAGCGCCCTTGATAAAATTCAGTTCGCGCGGAATTCAGGGCCTGGGTGGCGCACCCCGCGAGCAGCAGCAGCGCCACCCCGCCGGCCACGTTACGGACGGCGGCCCTGCGGTTCATCCTACCACCCGATGAGGGGCTGGCGTTCCTGGCGCGCGAATTCGGACTGCGTCGTCCACGCGATCAGACCCGTCTGGAGGTCGGTGACCTCGACGGTGAGCTGGTAATAGCGCTCGCGGGTCTTGCTCACGCGCACCTGGCGCGGCGTGCGCTGCGTCATTTCCACGATCGAGCCCGTGAACATGTAGCGCGCGGCCGCCTGCTGGCCGATTTCAACCGCCGTGCCGGGCGTGACGTTCGCGGCCTGGTAACCCTGCTCGTTCGCGAGATCGGCACGTCTCTCCACGTTGACGAACTGGACGCGGCCGGAATTGATCAGTTTCGTGCGCATCGTGTCGGTGAGCGCCTTGGTGTCGAGGTACTCGCTGGTGCGATTTTCAACGCCCTTGATCGCCACGGTGGGCGTATCCGCCTGACGGCCCATGAAGGGGCTGCCGAGGAACTGTTCGACGACTTCCGTGGAAATCGCGCGAAGGTCACGGAAATCGAATTGCGCCCGCATCGGGTCGCTCTTCTCGATGTCCACCGTGCTGACCTTGGAACGGAAGGCCGCGCAGCCGCTGCCGCCTAACATCAACGCTCCAAGCCCAATGGCGATCCAAAGACGATTCATGACGATACTCCTTCTGATATGCGCTCATTCTTACCCGCTTGCAGTCCCCCGCGCAAGCGCCGGCGCGGCGGTCATCAGGATAGACGCCGTGTCGCCGGATATATTCATCCATTCCATCACCAATGGCCGCAGTCGCTCCTTCCCGATTATAAAACCGCGAATTTGCGCGAATAGAGAGATGATCCCTCTTCCAATTCGCGCAATTGGCGTAATTCGCGGTTTCAATTTCGCCCCACCGTGCGCTTCCGCCTTCGCTAAAGCTTCGGCGGACATGCCGTGGTGAAATCCTGCTTAAGCCCGCTTCGCCCCGATGGGCGCTCCGTGGTAGTGTGTGCGCATGCGAATCACGGGTGGAGAACTGGGTGGACGGCGGCTGACGGTGCCGGCGGGCGTGCGACCCACGCAGGACAAGGTGCGGCAGGCGATCTTTTCGGCGCTCGGCGAACGCGTGGTCGGCGCGACGGTGTTGGATTTGTTCGCGGGCACGGGCGCGCTCGGGCTGGAGGCGGCGAGCCGCGGGGCCGCGTCCGTATGCTGGGTGGAGGCGAATTCGCGCACGGCCGCGCTGCTGCGCGCCACGGCGCAGGCGCTGTGCCCGGACGTGGGGCGAGTGGTGCAGGCGGACGCGCTGACGTGGCTGAAGCGTGCCGCGGGAACCGCCGCGTTTACGTTGATTTTCGCGGACCCGCCGTACGACCAGGCGGGTGAGCAGCGCTGGCTGGAAAAGACCTTGCCCCTGCTGGAGTCCGGTTCTATCGTCACGCCCCGTGGAGTGCTGGTGTTTGAAATGAGCGCCGCGGAAGCGCCGGTGTCCCGTCCGGGTTGGAACCTGGCGTGGAACCGGACATACGGCGACACCCGCGTGTGCATGTATCAGCACGAAACAGGAGCAGCGTCATGAAACGGATCGCCATTTATCCCGGCACGTTCGATCCCGTCACACTGGGCCACCTGGATGTGATTCGCCGCGCGGCGAAGGTGTTCGATCACCTGGTCGTGGCGGTGGCCGAGGCGAGTCGCAAGAGAACGTGGTTTGACGTGGAGGATCGCCTGCGCCTCGTGCAGTCCGCGACACGCGGCATGCGCAACGTTTCCGTTGAATCGTTCTCGGGCTTGCTCATGAGCTACGTGCGCCGCCGCGGAAGTCAGACGGTTGTGCGCGGGTTGCGCGCATTCACGGATTTTGAATACGAGTTCCAGATGGCCCTGACGAATCGGAAATTGTCGCCGGATATTGAAACGGTTTTTCTCATGACCTCGGAGTCCCACAGCTACATCAGCTCCACGATGGTGCGCGAAGTCTCCGAACTCGGCGGCGACACCTCGACCCTCGTCCCGCCTGCCGTACAGCGGGCGCTGCTGAAGAAACGGGCGGGGGAGCAGTAGAACGGAAAACGGAAGACGGAAGACGGAAAACGGAAGAGCGCGAATGATTATTGAACTGCCAAAGTTGCGTCAGGAGGGCGAATGGTTTGAAGGGGAGGAGCCGGCGGCATTGCTGGATTTGGGCGGCGACCATTCCCTGCAATTGTCCGAGCCGATTCGCTACCGCTTGTTTGTGCAGGCGGTTTCCGACCAGCTGGTCGTAAAGGGAGAGCTGGAACTGGCGCTGCGCATTCAGTGCGCCCGATGCACCGAATTTTACTCGACAACCATTGAAGAATCCTCATTCTTACGCGCTTACGAAATTTCGGGAACGACCGAGACGGTGGATGTTACGCCGGATATCCGTGAGGATATCCTGCTGCAATTGCCTCACTTTCCCGTGTGTTCGCCGGACTGCAAGGGCCTGTGCGCGCAGTGCGGAACTAACTTGAATCACGGGAGTTGCAGTTGCCGGCCGCCTGACGATCATCGTTGGAGCGCGCTGGATAACGTCAAGCTCGGTTAGGCGGACCGGTAGGCCGGTTCGGAACCGAAAAGGAGAGACCATGGGTGTCCCCAAAAGAAAAACGTCAAAAATGAAACGTCGCCAGCGCCAAGCTTCGCATCGCAAGCCGATGTCCGGCGCCTCGCGTGATGCCAAAACCGGTTCCTGGCACCAGCCGCACCGTGTCGATCCCGAAACGGGGATGTACCGCGGACGCCAGGTGATCATGGTTTCCGCCGACGAATAACCGGCGCCCGTTCGCGCCATTGCGCGCGGGCATTGGAACCGTATGCGTGTAGCAGTTGATGCGATGGGTGGGGATTTCGCCCCGGCGGCGCTGGTCGAAGGAGCCGTGCGGGCCGCTCGCGAATTGTCCTCCGTAACAAAGGTGATTCTCGTGGGGGATGAGGCCCGGTTGAAAGCCGAGCTGGCCCGCCACGGGGCAACACCGGCCAAAATCAGCATCCACCATTGCACCGAGGTGGTCGAAATGGGCGAAAGCCCGGCGACCGCGGTGCGCCGCAAGCGTGATTCCTCGATCAACCGGGCCGTCGACCTCGTCAAAGAAGGCCAGGCGGACGCGATTTTCTCGGCGGGCAGCACGGGTGCCCAGGTCGCCTCGAGCCAGCTCAAGTTGCGCACGCTGGCAGGCGTCCAGCGTCCGGCCATCGCCACGGTCTTTCCCTCCCCGACGAAACCTTTCGTCCTGCTCGACGCGGGCGCCAACACGGATTGCACGCCGGAGATGATGTTGCAGTTTGCCGTGATGGGCATGGTCTACTCGCGCGAAATTCTCAAGACGCCCAATCCGCGCATCGGTCTCATGAGCATCGGCGAGGAAGACGCGAAGGGCAATGCCACGACCAAGGAGACCTTCGGCCTCCTGGAGCGCTCCGGCCTCAACTTCGCGGGCAACATCGAGGGACACGACCTGTTTGAAGGCGAAGTCGATGTGGTGGTCTGCGATGGTTTCGTCGGGAACGTCGTGTTGAAGACCAGCGAAAGCGTCGCCCACGCGGTCGGCGTCTGGCTCAAACAGGAATTCAAGGCGAACCTGATTCGCATTTTCGGCGCGATCTGCCTGCGCGGCGCCCTGATCAGTTTGAAACGAAGGCTGGATCCGTCGCAATACGGCGGCGCCCCGTTGCTCGGGGTCAACGGCCTCAGCATCATCGGCCACGGTTCGTCCAACGCGACTTCGGTGTATAACGGCATTCGCACGTCGGCGGAGGCCGTGAAGCAGGACATCAACCACATGATCATCGACGAACTCGGCAAGGTCCGCGCGCGTCTGAGCGCGCCCGGGGCCGGCTGAGCAATTCAAGGAATCGTCGCCGTGAATGCTGCAGCATCTTCCTCCACATTCCCCGGTATCCCGCAGGCCTGCATTGTCGCGACCGGCTCATACGTGCCGCAACGCGTGCTGACCAACGCGGAGCTTGAAAAAATGGTGGATACGACGGACGAGTGGATCGTCACCCGCACCGGCATCAAGGAGCGGCACATTGCCGCGCCGGACGAGGCGACATCCGACATGGGCGCCGAAGCCGCCCGCCGCGCGCTGGCGAATGCCGGTATTTCCGCTGAGGATGTGGACATCATCATCGTCGCCACCATCACGCCGGACATGGGATTTCCGAACACCGCCTGTTTCATCCAGGCGAAGATCGGCGCGAAGAACGCGTTCTGTTTCGACATCGAGGCCGCCTGCTCGGGCTTCGTCTATGGCCTCGACCTCGCGCGCCAGTACATTGGCACGGGCTCCGCGAAAACCGTGCTCGTGGTCGGCGCGGAAAAAATTTCCTGCATCACGGACTGGAAGGACCGCTCCCTTTGTGTCCTGTTTGGCGATGGCGCGGGCGCCGCGGTGGTGCAATCCCTGCCCGGACGCAAAGGCGTTCTCGCGTCCGTCATGCGTTCCGACGGACGCCTCTCCGACCTGCTCAAGCTGCCCGGCGGCGGAAGTCGGCATCCGGCGACGCCCGAAACGCTGGCCGCGGGGCTGCACTTCATGAAGATGGACGGGCGCGATGTCTTCAAGCATGCCGTGACGTGCATGACCGACGTCGCGCGCAAGGCGTTGGAGAAGGCGGGCCTTACCGTCGATGACATGGATCTCATCATCCCGCACCAGGCGAACCAGCGCATCGTGAGCGCGATCGGCGAGCGGTTGGGGGGTGCGCCCGAAAAGTACTACGTTAACCTGGACCGTTTCGGCAACACGTCGGCCGCATCCATCATTCTGGCCTTGGACGAGGCGTCCCGCCTTGGCCGGCTCAAGCGCGGGGACCGCGTGCTGCTGGTCGCCTTTGGCGGCGGCTTCACCTGGGGCGCAACCGTTTTGGAGTGGTGATGAATACTGCACTTCTATTCCCGGGACAGGGCGCCCAGTTTGTCGGCATGGGCGGCGAACTGGCGGCGCATAATCCGGCCTGCCGCGCGCTGTACGATCGCGCGGCGGCGGTGCTTGGCTATGACCTCGCGGACATTTCCTTCAACGGTCCCCTTGAAAAGCTGACCATTTCGGCCCATGCCCAGCCCGCGATATTCGTGCACAGCGTCGCCGCGTGGACCGCGTGGAAGGAGCGGCACCCGGACTGGACGTTCGATTGCGCCGCCGGTCTGAGTTCCGGCGAGTGGACCGCCCTGCATCTCGCGGGTGTCGTCGGCTTCGAGGACACGCTGCGCATTTTGGAAGCGCGCGGCCGCTATATGACCGAGGCCTGCAATGAGCGCCCGGGTGGCATGTTCACCATTATCGGCGCGGCCCCGGAGCTGCTCGAAAAAATTTGCGCTGAAACGGGCCTCGAGCAGGCGAACCTCAACTCCGCGGAACAGACGGTATTGAGCGGGCCGAAAGAGGCCGTCGACAAGGCCGAGGCGCTCGCGAAGGAACTCGGCATCCGCAAGGCCATCCGCCTGAATGTCGCCGGTGCGTTCCACTCCACGTTGATGCGGCCCGCCGCCGTCAAGTTGGAGGCCGAACTGGGCCGGATTGCGTTCAATGCCCCGGACTTCCCGGTCATCTCCAACGTCACCGCCGCACCCCATGGCGGGCCGGATGCGATCAAGCGCCTCATGGTCGAGCAAGTGTACTCCTCCGTCCGTTGGTACCAGGGGATTGAGTGGATGAAGGGGCAGGGGGTCGCCAGCTATCTGGAGTGCGGCCCCGGCAAAGTGCTGTCCGGGCTGGTCAAACGGATTGACAAGGGGGCGCGCATCCATAGCATACAGGACCTTTCAGGATTGGCAGTGACCTGAACCGGGCAGTATCCGCGCTGGGGGGCAGCCGGATCGAATATCGACGAATGCTCATGGCTACATTGGACGGAAAAATCGCGATTGTTACCGGCGCCAGCGGCGGAATTGGCCGCGCGGTCGCCGTACGCCTCGCCGCGGACGGCGCGGATGTCGCCTGTTTTGGCCAGAGCGCCGACCGTCTCAAGGACACGGCGGACGCCATTGCCCAGTTGGGCCGGCGGGTCAGCGTTCATCAGGTCGACTCCCGGAGTCCCGAGGCCATCGCCGCCGCGGTCGGTGAGGTGGAAAAAGCCTGGGGCCGGATAGATATTCTCGTGAACAATGCCGGCATCACCAAGGACGGCCTGCTTATCCGCATGTCCGCGTCCGATTGGGACGACGTAATGGCCGTCAACCTGCGCAGCACGTTCCTGTTCACCAAGGCGGCGGCGCGTCTGATGATGAAGCAGCGCGCCGGCGCCATCGTGAACATTTCCTCGATCATCGGATTGATTGGCAATCCGGGGCAGGCGAACTACGCGGCCTCAAAAGCGGGCATCATCGCGTTTACGAAGAGCATCGCGAAGGAACTCGCCTCGCGAAATGTCCGCGCCAACGCGGTGGCGCCGGGTTTCATCACCACGCGGATGACCGGAGAATTGAACGAAGAGTTGCAAAAGAAGATGCTGGAGATCATCCCGCTTGGCCGATACGGTAGGCCGGAAGATGTTGCGGCGACCGTATCGTTCCTTTCCGGGGACGATGCGGCCTATATCACCGGCCAGGTGATCCAAGTTTGCGGTGGAATGGTAATGTGAACAAGACGAAGGAGAATGACCATGGCGCTGGAAGATAAAGTCAAAGAAATCATCGTGGAACAGTTGGGCGTGAATGCCGAACAGGTAACGTCCGAAGCGTCCTTCATCGACGACCTCGGCGCCGATTCCCTCGACACCGTCGAGTTGGTGATGGCGTTCGAAGAAGAGTTCGGCGCTGAAATCCCGGACGAAGACGCCGAGAAGTTGACGACGGTCGGCGCCGTGGTCAGCTATCTCAAGGAAAAAGGTTTCGGCGAGAAGTAAGCTGTCGGGTCTTTCGGGACCTGTGCGCGGAGCCGCGCCCCCGGGCGCGGCTCTTTCCGCGGGGGAATCATCATGAGCCGTCGTCGCGTAGCCGTTACTGGCCTCGGCGTGGTGTCGCCGCTGGGCAGCGATCTCAACCTCTTTCTCGAGCGGTTGATCGCTGGCCAGTCCGGCATCCGCAAGGTGCAAGCATTCGATGTGTCCGCCTATACCTCGCAAATCGCGGGGGAAGTGGTGGAATTCGACATCGACCGCTATGTCCATAAGAAGGAACAGCGACGCATGGACCCCTTCTGCCACTATGGCATTGGGGCGACCAAGATGGCGGTGGCGAATTCGGGAATCGATTTCTCGAAGGAGGATCCGACCCGGTGCGGGGCCCTGCTCGGCACCGGCATCGGTGGACTCCAGATTTTGCAGGACCAAATGCGCGTGCTGGAGGCCAGGGGCCCGTCGCGCTTTTCCCCCTTCATGATTCCCCAGATGATCACCAACATCCTCGCGGGATACGTGGCGATTGAATACGGCCTGCAGGGGCCCAATTATTGCATCACCTCCGCCTGCGCGACAGCGACCCACTGCCTGGGCGAGTCGATGCGGCTCATCCGCGAGGGCGAAGCCGACGTGATGGTCGCCGGCGGTGCGGAAGGCTCGGTCTGTGAACTGGGCATTGGCGGCTTCTGCGCCATGCGCGCGTTGAGCACGCGGAACGACGATCCCACCCGGGCCTCCCGTCCCTTCGACCGCGGACGCGACGGCTTCGTCATTGCCGAAGGCGCGGGCGTGCTGGTTCTTGAGGATATGGACCGCGCGAAGGCACGCGGCGCCCATATTTATTGCGAGTTGGCCGGCTACGGCCGCACCTGCGATGCCTACCACATCACCGCGCCGCACGAGAACGGCGCCGGCGCTGCGCGCGCGATGACCCACGCGATGGCCGATGCCCGCATTGCGCCGGAGGACATCACCTACGTCAACCCGCACGCGACGAGCACCCAATTGGGCGACTTGTGCGAGATCCAGGCCGTAAAGACCGCATTCGGTCCTGATTTGGCGCGCAAACTCGTGTTGAGCGCGACGAAGTCAATGATCGGCCATGGCCTTGGCGCCGCGGGCGGTTTGGAGTCGGTCGCGCTGGCGTTGATGATGCAAAAGGGTGTGGTGCATCCGACGATCAACCTGGACGACCCCGACGAAGGGTGCGATTTGGATTTCGTACCGCATCAGGCGCGCGAATTGAAGATAAAGGCGGCGCTCAAGAATTCGTTCGGCTTCGGCGGTCACAACGCCACGTTGTGTTTTACGGCCGTGTCCTGACGCCGTACCGTCGGCTCGCCCTGACGTAATGCATCCATTCTTTCATTTGGCCTTTTCATTTCATGCCCACCGGTGCCCTCCCGGGAGGCGTCCGTGAACGAGAGTGGTGCGCATCCCCTGGCGGAACGGTTGGAACGGCTGCGTGCCACGCTGCCCGTCGGTCGCCGGATACTGATCATCCCGCACGATTTTCCCGATCCTGACGCGCTGGCCTCCTCCGCCGCGTTCCATCTGCTGCTCGAAAGCTTCGGCGTGCAAAGCCAGATCGCGTTCAGCGGCGAGGTTTCCCGCGCGGAAAACAAGGAACTGCTTCGCCGCATGCGCTGCCGCTGGCACCGCCTGGGCGATCTGCGCCTGCGCCGCCAGGCGGACCACGATTGCATCCTGGTGGACACCGCGCCGTGGTCGCGCAACGTGACGCTGCCGCCCGGCAGCCGCGTCCGGGCGATTTTCGACCATCACGAACATCGAAGCGGGCCGGTGGAGGAAGGGCTGTTTGCAGATATCCGCCACGAAGCCGGCGCGACCACCACGATCGCCCATCAATATCTACAGGCCGCCGGAATTGAACCCCCGCGCTGGCTCGCCTCGGTGATGGCCTATGCGATCGCGTCCGAAACGCAGGATCTGTCGCGTGAGGTTTCCGCGCCGGACCTCCGTGCCTACCTCGACCTCGTCGCCCAGGCGGATCTCCGCATCATCGGGCGCATCCGCCATGCCCCGTTGGTGCGAGGCTACTACGTGCGACTCCAGGAGGCGCTCGCCCGCGCGCGGCTCCTGCGCGATGTCGCGTGGACGCATTTGAGCGTCGTGGAGCAGCCGGAAATGGCGGCGGAGGTGGCCGATCTGCTGCTGCGCATGGAGGGCGTCCGCTGGTCGTTCTGCACGGCGGAAATGCCCGGCCGCCTTTTTGTCTCCATTCGCAGCGAGCGCCGCGGCGCGCGGTGCAGCAAAATCCTGCGCGCCGCCATTGGCCGTCACGGCGCGGCGGGCGGCCACGACCAGATGGCGGCCGGCTACCTCGCGGTAGGGGACGTGACCGGACTGGATCTCGAAGAACGCCGCATCGCGTTCGTCCGCCAGCTGATCCGCCGCATGGGCCGTCGGCCGCGCGACGGCGACATTCATCCCGAGGACGAAGCCGAACGTCTTGTGGTTTAGCCCGCATAGTTCACCGCAGAGACGCGGAGAGCACAGAGGAAGCCTTGTAGCATCGGGCAACCATCGTCCAGCGGGACGCGGTGAAATATTCGGGCTGGCCTGTTGAGCGTTGTCCTGCTCGACCTCATCTTTGCACCCTGTCCGTGTCTTCGACCCGCCTCCCCGGAATCACCGCTTGCAATCGGTCCGCCTTGATATATCCTTTCATCCGGAAAAACGCATATATGCCCGATCCCCTTGAAATCTTTCGCGCGCTGGCGGATGACGTGCGCTTGCGGCTGCTGAACGCGGTGCTGGCGGCGGAGTTGTCGGTGGCCGAATTGGTCGAAGTAATGGGGCTGCCGCAATCGACGGTCAGCCGGCATTTACGGCCGTTGCGCGAGTCGGGGTTACTGGAGACCCGCCGCGAGGGGACGTCGGTGTATTACCGCCGGGGCTCGGCACTGTCGGACCTTGAGCTGGCCGGTGTCCTTGAGCGACGGCTGCGCGAGCTGGGCACTGCGGAGAGCGATGCGAAGGCCGTTCGCGCGGTTTTGGACCAGCGCCGGAAGCGCAGTCGCGAGTTCTTTGAAAAGGTCGCCGGGCGCTACGGCGATTTGACGCAGCCGGGCGGCGGCTGGTCGGCCCTCGCGGCGGGTCTGGCCGCCGGCTTCTCCGGGCGCACCGTGCTGGATCTCGGTTGCGGCGAAGGCGCGCTGACGTTGTTGTTGGCCCGTTTTGCGAAACGCGTCACCGCGGTGGATCAGTCGAAAGCGATGTTGCGACATGTGCGGGCGCGCGCGAAGGACGATGGGCTGGCGGATCACGTGGAAACCGTCGAGGGCGATTTGGAACGCGTACCGCTGCCCGATGCCGGGTACGATGCGGTATTCCTGAGCCAGGCGCTGCACCACGCGGCGCGTCCGGCCCACGCCATCCGGGAAGCCGCCAGATTATTGAATCCCGGTGGCCATCTGGTGGTGCTTGACCTCGCGCGGCACGCACAGGACTGGGTGCGCTCGGAATGGGCGGACCAATGGCTCGGATTTGAAGAGGACGAATTGCGTGCATGGATGGGAGAGGCCGGCCTCAATCCGCTGCGCGTGCAGCGCCTCGGCGAAGCGGCCCTCACGGACCTCGCGGTGCTGCTGGCGGTGGGGGAAAAGAAGTGACCGGTAATCGGTAAACAGTGACCAGTGACATTAATCAGGAGACGAACATGGCGAAGAAGAATGCGAAAGATTACGTGGTGAAGGACATGAAACTTGCGGACTTCGGGCGCAAGGAGATTGAGCTGGCGGAGTATGAAATGCCGGGCTTGATGGCGCTGCGCGAGGAGTACGGCAAACAGAAGCCGCTCAAGGGCGCGAAAATCGCCGGCTCGCTGCACATGACGATCCAGACCGCGGTCTTGATCGAGACGTTGCAGCACCTCGGTGCCGAAATCCGCTGGGCATCCTGCAACATTTTCTCGACGCAGGACCATGCCGCGGCGGCCATCGCGGCGCGCGGTACCCCGGTGTTCGCGCTCAAGGGCGAGACGCTGGAGGAATATTGGGACTACACCGACCGCATCCTCGACTGGGGCAACGGAACAGGCCCGAACATGATCCTGGACGACGGCGGCGACGCGACGTTGCTCATCCACCTCGGCTTCCAGGCGGAGGAGAACATCAAGGTGCTCGACCGTACCCCCGGCAGCCCGGAGGAGAAGGTGTTGCTCGCGCAGGCACGCAAATCCGTCAAGCGCGACCCGAGCCGCTTCCACCGCATGGTCCGCGACATCCGCGGCGTCAGCGAGGAAACGACGACCGGTGTGCACCGCCTCTACCAGATGATGGATCGCCGTGAACTGCTGTTCCCTGCGTTCAACGTGAACGACTCCGTCACGAAGTCGAAATTCGACAACATCTACGGCTGCCGCCACTCGCTCGTCGACGCGATCATGCGCGCGACCGACGTGATGCTCTCCGGCAAGGTCGCCGTGGTGGCGGGTTTCGGCGACGTGGGCAAGGGCTCGGCGCAGTCGCTGCGCGGCCAGCACGCGCGCGTAATCGTGACCGAAGTGGACCCCATCTGCGCGCTGCAAGCCGCGATGGAAGGGTATGAGGTCATGACGATGGATGAGGCCTGCAAGATCGGCGATATCTTCGTCACCTGCACCGGCTGCTGCGACGTCATCACCGAAAAGCACATGCGGCAGATGAAGCACATGGCGATTGTGTGCAACATCGGTCACTTCGACAGCGAGATCCAGGTCGAAGCGGTGAAGAAATACAAGTGGACCGAGATCAAGCCGCAGGTCCATCAGATCGACTTCCCCGGCAGGAAGAGCATCATCCTGCTCGCCGAGGGTCGCCTCGTGAACCTCGGGTGCGCCACCGGGCATCCCAGCTTCGTGATGTCCAGCAGCTTCACCAACCAGGTGCTGGCGCAGATCGAGCTGTTTGCCAATCCCGGCAAGTACCCGGTCGGCGTCTATACGCTGCCGAAGTCGTTGGATGAAAAAGTCGCGCGCCTGCACCTGCAGAAGCTCGGCATCCAGCTCGACACCCTGACCAAGGCGCAGGCCGGCTACCTCGGTGTGCCCCAGCAGGGCCCGTTCAAACCGGCGCACTACCGGTACTAGCTTGGATACTCCCGCCCCCTGCGGGCTTGTCCCGCAGGAGCGAGAGTTGTTTCGGCTAACCCAACCGGGTAGCGACAAAATTCCTTCACCCGCGGGGCAAGCCCGCGGGGATCGAACGAGATGGAACCGCGGGGTTTGAGCGGGGAGCGATCTCCGTCCAGATCCTGCGTTCTTTTTTTGCGGCCGCCCTGTAGCCGCGGTCGTTGACCGCGGTCGGACGGGGAACGCGCTCGACGAGCGCGTCGACAACCGGCGCAGGATTGTTTTTACAGACGTTGAAAGTTTGTTCTGGCCGTTTTAACAGACGTTGGAAGAATGTGATCTATGAAATCAGACGAAGTCTTTCAAATCTTTCGCGAAACCCGGGCCTTGCTCTCGGGGCATTTTGAGCTCCGCTCCGGGTTGCACAGCGACCAGTATTTCCAGTGCGCGATCGTGTGCCAGTGGCCGCGCGTGGTGGAGCGGTTGTGCGCCGCGTTGGCGGAGAACTGGCGGAAGCTCGGGACGTCGGTCGATGCGGTGATCGCGCCCGCGATGGGCGGCCTGGTGATCGGGCAGGAGCTGGCCCGCGCGCTGGACAAGCGCTACATCTTCGTGGAGAAGCAGGACAACGTGCTTGCCCTGCGCCGGTTCGCCATAAAGCCGGGCGAACGCTTTCTCGTCGCGGAGGACGTGATGACGCGCGGCGGACGCATCCAAGAAACCATCGACATCGTCCGCGCGCACGGCGGCGTGGTCGACGCGGTGTGCGTCCTCGTGGACCGCAGCGGCGGCAAGGTGACGTTCGACGTCCCCGTGATCAGCCTGCTCCAGTGGGAGCCGGTCACGTGGAAACCCGAGGACTGCCCGCTGTGCAAGAAGTGCGTCCCGGTGGCGCATCCGGGGAGCAAGTAGGAGAGTTTTCAGTATTCAGTCGTCAGTGTTCAGTAATCAAAGCTACTGATTACTGAATACTGAATACTGATTACTGATTACTTCCTCTCAGGGCGCCGCGGCGACGTCTTCCGCGAGTTCTTCCGTCATTTCGATGGCGGCCTGTTTGCGGTCGGCGCCGTCGCTGTGGAAGGTCGCGTCCTGGCCGTCGGCCCAGGCGACTTCGATGTCCGGCACGCCAATGAACCCGAAGGTATTGCGGATGACCGGGGTCAGTCCGTCGCGGTCGTCGCCTTCCTTGTACACGTCGCCCGAGGCGACGAGCAGGATGATCTTGCGGAGCTGGTGCAGCGGCTTCACGACGCCATCTTCGATATTGTACATCAGGCCCGGTTGGACGACCTGGTCGAGCCATGCCTTCATGATGGCCGGAGGACCGCCCGCCCACATCGGCATCGTCAACACGAGTATGTCCGCCTGCCGCAGGTTTTCCGCCTGGGCCTTGGCGTAGCCGATCGCCTGGTCCTCGGCCTTGGTGGGCGTGTAGCCCGGCGAGGTCAGCGGCATGTAGAGCGCGCGGTAGGCTTCCAAGGAAAGGAAGGGGGGCGGTTCCTGATAGAGGTCGATGTTGTTGACCGTCACATCCGGGTTTTCCCCCAGCAGCTTGGCAAAGAATGCCGCGGCGAGTTGTTTGGAGACGGAATCTTCGATCGGCCTCGGATTGGCGATAACATGCAATACGTTCATTCTTCTTCCTTCTACGACGTCTAGTTGCCTTCAGGTTCCACGGGCTAGGAGGACGAATCCTCGGTTTCCACCTGGCCGGTGCGGGGATCGACCAACTTGGCCAGATAACCCTCCAATTCGCGCCCATATTCCGTATCTTGGCCCAATAACGCAAGCTGCTTGTGCACAAGAATTAATCCTCTGGGTCCGGATTCGGCCTCCTGGGCGCTGCTGAAGCGCTTCCGGGGGTCGGGGTCGAGGAAGCGGCGCATCACTTCGACGAATTCCGTATTGCGGCGGACGTGTTCCGGCAGGAGTTCCGGCAGTCGATCGCACAGGGACAGCTTGAAATTGAGCAATTCCGCCTCGGTGATGCCCGATCCGGTCATCAGGGGCTGGCCGCGCAGCATCTCCAGGCCGACGAGGCCGACCGCGTAGAGGTCCGACTGGGCAAGCGCGGTTTCGCGGCGGTGCATCTCGGGGGCCATAAAGAGCGGGGTGCCCAGCAGGAAGGAGAGCTTTTCGTTAATGAAGTTGGCGCGGCCGTAGTCGATCAGTTTTACGTAGCCCAGCCGGTCGATCATGATGTTCGACGGCTTGACGTCGCAGTGGACGAACCCGAGGTCGTGCAGGGATTCGAGGGCGCGCAGGACGCGGCGCATGATGTAAATTGCGACGCCCGGTTGGATGGATATCCGGTCCTGGCCGAGCCGGAAGATGACGTCCGTAAACGTGCCCCACTCACGCGGCTCACTCAGTCGTTTCACGCGCGGCAGGTGCTGGCCGTCAAGCAGGTAGCGCAGGCCGACGCCGTCGACGCGCTCCATCTGTACGTAACCGATGCCGTTGTATTCCTCGTAAATGTCGGGTGCGACGAGGTTCGGGCTCTTCAGCGTCTGCAGCTTGGAGGTCTGGGCGGCGATGCGGCCCATGTCGGTCCAGTATTTCTTGGCGCTCGGGTAGATGCCGGGATCGAAGACCTTGATCGCGTGGCGGGTGATGCAGCCGCGGGCGCCCTGCCGCAGGCCGAGGTAGACAATGCCCTGGCGACCGCGCCCTAATTCCGTGGTAAAGCGGTAGGCGACGGGATAGTATAGCGCGCGCGCCTGGATGATGGCCCGGTAGTTGGTGACCAGTTGGGGCATGCCTTTGCCGGCGGGCGCGGCGGGCGCGGGCTCCGTGGGGTTCGGGCCCAGCGGCGCCGTGGTTTCACGCACAGAGGGCTCGAAAATCGTTGTTCCTTCATGGAAACGCTGGTTATCCATGGGCGCGAGTGTACGCGGAGCCTTGTGCTTGGCAATCCCGGATGCCGGGTGCGAGGGGTTAATCTGAAGTTGGTTTTTCATGAGCGGATCAAAAACGGTGGTTATTGTTGGCGGAGGCATCGTCGGCCTTGGCACGGCGCTGGCGCTGGGGGGGCGGCCGGGAGTGCGGGTGGTCGTTCTTGAGGCGGAGGCGGAGGTCGCCGCGCACCAAACGGGCCACAACAGCGGCGTGATTCATTCCGGACTCTACTACAAGCCGGGCTCCCTAAAGGCGCTCAACTGCACGACCGGCCGTGAGCGGATGTACCGGTTTTGCGCGGAGCACGGCGTCCCGCACGAGCGCTGCGGCAAAGTCGTCGTCGCGGTGGATGAATCGGAACTGCCAGCCCTCGCGGAACTGGAGCGACGAGGATTGGCGAATGGACTCGACGGGATGCGGCGGATCGGGCCGGAGGAGCTCGCCGAACTTGAGCCGGAGGCGCGCGGCATCGCGGCGTTGTGGGTGCCGCAGACCGGCATCGTCGATTTCGCCGTCGTCGCGCGTACGTATGCGCGGTTGATCGTCGAACGAGGCGGCGAGGTGCGGACGGGCGCCCGGCTCACCGGCGTGAGAAGGGATGGCGCGGGGCTCGTCGCGGAAACGGCGTCGAATGCGGTACGCGCGGATCTGTTGGTGAATTGCGCCGGGTTGCAATCAGATCGCGTCGCGCGGGTGTGTGGTGTGGAGCCCGGTGTGCAAATCGTGCCGTTCCGCGGCGAATATTACGAGCTGGCGCCCGCGTGCCGCGGCATGGTGCGGAACCTGATCTATCCGGTGCCCGACCCACGCTTTCCGTTTCTCGGCGTCCACTTCACCCGCATGATCGGCGGCGGGGTCGAGGCGGGACCCAACGCCGTGCTCGCGTTCCGTCGCGAGGGCTATCGCCGCACCGACTTCTCCCTGCGCGACAGCGTCCAGATGGCCTCGTTCCCCGGCTTCTGGAAAATGGCGGGCCGCTATTGGCGCACCGGTGCGGGCGAATTTCACCGCTCGTTCAGCAAGTCCGCGTTCGTTCGCGCCCTCCAGCGGCTCATGCCCGCGATCCAGGCCGAACATCTCGTCCCCGCCGGCGCCGGCGTCCGAGCGCAGGCGCTGGAACGCGACGGCAAACTCGTCGACGACTTCCGCATCGTCGAAACCGACCGCATGGTCCATGTCCTCAACGCACCATCACCGGCCGCCACCTCGTCCCTCAGCATCGGCGAAACCGTCGCCGGCATGGCGATGAAACACCTATAAGCTGACCGCCGCCACGGATAGGTCTTTCTAGGACGTGGGGAATCCGCTAGAGTTTTCCACATGCAATCGACGGAACAGCAGCAGTTGGCGGCTTGGGCGCGGCAGTGGCGGCAAGCGGGACCAGCGCTTGAACAAATACGTCGGGAAGAGTTGCGGCGTGTGGACACGGTTCGCGCGTTGACCGGGCTGCTCGGCCTCTTCCAATCGGCCTGCTGGACCCATGCGGCGCGCCCGGACTCGGGCTTGGTGGAGCAACAAAAATGGTTTCGGAAAATCGCTCCCCCGATCCGCTAGGCGATGCGCTTCATGCCGCCGCCGAGGTCCAGGAGGTCTTTCTGGAGCGCGGATGGAGGTTCTGTTTCATCGGTGGAATCGCACTCCAGCGTTGGGGAGAGCCCCGGGTCACGCTGGATGTGGACGTTACGTTGTTAACGGGCTTCGGACAGGAAGAATCTTTCATCGAAGAGCTGTTGGGCCGCTTTCAGCCCCGTCGTGCCGATGCGTCTGCCTTTGCGCTCAGACATCGTGTTTTGCTTCTACAGAATCGGGCCGGAGTCGGCCTGGATATCGCGCTGGCCGCTCTCCCTTTTGAAGAAAACGTAGTCTTGCGCGCATCCATGGGAGAATATCTGCCCGGCATGCATTTGTTGACATGTTCAGCGGAAGACTTGGTGGTCATGAAGTCGTTCGCGGCGCGGGATCGTGACTGGAATGACGTCCGGACCATCGCAGCACGGCAGGGAAGCCGCTTGGATGTTCCATACATACGGAAACAGCTTCATCCACTACTTGTTGCAAAGGAACAACCCGAGCTATTGGAAAAATTGCTGCTGGTGTTCAAGGACGAGGGAGTATTGTGACTTCCGAGACTGGTCGAACGCGAGCGTCCTTTCGCCGCCGGTTTTATCCAAACGCCACCGCGCGGGAGTGGAACGACTGGCGCTGGCAGTTGCGGCATCGGATCACCGATCTCGAAGGGCTGGAGCGCCTGTTCACGCTCTCCGCCGACGAGCGGGACGCGGTTCGCCGACTCAACCGCCTGCCGCTTGGCCTCACCCCGTATTACGCGAGCCTGCTGGATCCCACCGATCCGATGCAGCCGCTGCGCCGCACGAAGATTCCCGCCACGGCGGAGTTCACGTTGTCACCCGGTGAATACGACGATCCGCTCGGCGAAGAGACGCACCGCGTCGCGCCCGGCCTCGTACACACGTATCCGGACAAGGTGCTCTTCCTCGCGACGGATTTCTGCGCCACCTACTGCCGCTACTGCATGCGGTCGCGCCTCGTGGGGCAGGGGACGTATGTGCCGAATACCGCGATGTGGGAACAGGCGCTGGACTACATCCGCGGCCATCCCGAGGTCCGCGATGTGCTGGTGTCCGGCGGCGACCCGCTGATCATGGCCGACGAACGGCTCGAATGGCTGCTCTCGCGCCTGCGCGCGATTCCGCACGTAGAGTTCCTCCGCATCGGCACCAAGGTGCCCGCCGTGTTGCCGCAGCGCATCACGCCGGCGTTGTGCCGGATGTTGAAGAAATATCACCCGCTTTTCATGAGTATTCATTTTGTGCATCCCGACGAACTGACGCCGGAAACGGCGCGGGCCTGCAACCGGCTTGCGGACGCGGGCATCCCGCTTGGCGGCCAGATGGTCCTGCTTAAAGGTGTGAACGACGATGCGGAAACGATGCGCCGCCTGTGCCAGGGCCAGTTGACGATGCGCGTTCGACCCTATTATCTGCACCAATGCGACGCGATCGCCGGCTCGATGCCGTTCCGCACCTCCATCGCGACCGGCCTCGACTTGATCCGCGGCCTGCACGGCCACACCACGGGCTACGCCGTGCCGACTTACATGGTCGACGCGCCGGGCGGCGGCGGCAAAGTCCCGCTCACGCCGTCGTTCATCGCCGGGCAACAGGGCGAAGACGTGGTGATACGCAACCACGACGGGCGGTTGTACCGCTATCGCGATCCGGGCGCGATGGCCGCAGAGGCGCCCGTGCAGGCGGCCGCCGCGCGTCCTTCATCCAATGAGCGCGACTGAGTCCAGCGGGCTGATCGCCGCGCCGTTGTCCGTCCAACTGGTCCCAAACCGGCGCGCGCGCCGCTACATCGCGCGCGTGTTGCCGGGCGATGTCCTCCGCATCACGATTCCGCGGACCGGCACACGCGACGGCGCGATGGCGTTCGCCGGACGCATTGTGGAGTGGGCCGAGCGGCAGCGTGCACGACACGCCGCCCTGATTCCGCCGCCCGAATGGCCCGCGTGGACGTCGGGCGAATGGGCGCGTGCGCATCATGTGTTGACCACGCGTCTGCACGAGTTGGCGGCCATGCACGGGCTGGAAGTACGTCGGGTCACCATCCGCCGCCAGCGTTCGCGCTGGGGTTCCTGTTCGCGCCGCGGTACGATCTCGCTCAATGCGCGGCTGGCCCATACGCCGGATTACGTGCGCGACTATGTCATCCTGCACGAACTGATGCATCTGCGCGAAATGAACCACTCGCAGCGTTTCTGGGCCCATGTGGATGCGGTGTGTCCGCGGCGGGCGGAAGCCGAAGCCTGGCTCCGCCGCCACGCCGTTCATTTGACGCGCGAGGGAAATTCATAATCGTCCTTGAAGAGAGGAAAGATTTCACCACGGAGCGCACGGAGATACGGAGCGGGATGAATTCAGTGAGCCTATCCGACTCCGTGTACTCCGTGGTTAATTCCTCTTCCTGTCGGTTCGAGGACGAGGAGGAGGACGAGGACGAATTTGTGGCCCGCAAAGAACTTGCCCCCCGTGAGGCCCCTTGCTACGTTCCGCGTTTTGGTTCCTCCCGGAACCGGGGTTTCGGGGCGGTAGCTCATCTGGTAGAGCGCCTCGTTCGCAACGAGGAGGTAGAGGGTTCGAGTCCCTTCCGCTCCAGCCTTCGCCGTAGCGCAGCGCAGGCGAAGGCTGCCACGCCGGAGTCGGCGTCCTCGCCGCGCAGGCGGGCGCTTGACCGGGCTACGGCTTGGCGTGCCAGTTGAAGGCGGACCGGCGCTGCGGGACTACGGCTTGGCATGCCAGCCTTCCATTGCGTGTATACCTTGGTCAGTGAGCGTGACCCCAGCAAACACTACACCGGATGCACCGAAGATCTCGACTCACGCCTGAAAGCGCACAACGCTGGTGAGGTAACACACACCGCCAAATATCGACCATGGATCGTCGAAACCTGTGTTGCATTTCGCAATCGGGAAAAGGCTCGCGCGTTCGAAAAATACCTCAAGTCCGGTTCTGGCCGCGAATTCGCGCGACGTCATTTTTGATGCCCGTGGCGGAGTGCCGAAGTCGAAGCTGTGCTTCACTTGAGGGTGCAGGCGCCGCCGCCACCCCGATTCTTTCTGTCCCGCCACCCCGCGGCGTGCTACAACATGCGGGTCGCATGAAAGCCACGGTCCTGATCGTTGACGACAATGAATCGGTGCAGAGCCTGTACCGGCGCTATCTGGTCCTCGCGAACTACGAGGTCCAGTCAGCGACGACCCTGGCCGCGGCGCGCGAGGCGCTGACCTCCCGCCGGTTCGACGCGATCCTGCTGGACCTCAATCTGCCGGACGGCAGCGGACTGGATTTTGTCACGGAAATCCGCGCGCTCGATTCCGCCGTGGCAATCGTCCTGATCACCGGCCACGGCGATGTGCCGATCGCGGTGGAGGCGATGCGGCGCGGCGCCGATAATTTCCTGATGAAGCCGGTCGACATGGAGGCGCTCAAACTGTTCCTCCACAAGGCGCTCGAACTGGGCACGATGCGCCGGGGCCAGCAGACGCGGAAGCGCATGGTCAAAATGCTCGTGCCGTATTTCGGCGACGCCCCGGCCTCGCGGGAGGTCCAGGCACTGGCGCAAAACGCGGCGCAGAGCGATTCCACGGTGGTTTTGTATGGCGAGACCGGGGTGGGGAAGGGGGTGCTCGCGCGCTGGATCCACGAAAATTCCCCGCGCGCGGCGATGCCGTTCGTCGAGGTGAATTGCTCCAGCCTGCGCGGCGAAATCCTCGCCAGCGAATTGTTCGGCCATGCGCGTGGCGCCTTTACCTCGGCCGTTGAAGACCGCCAGGGACTGATCGAAGTCGCCGACGGCGGCACGCTGTTCCTCGATGAAATTGGCGACATGGACATCGCCGTGCAGGCGCAGTTCCTTAAGGTGATCGAAGAGAAGCGCTACCGCCGCCTCGGCGAGGTCCGGATGCGCAGCAGCGAGTTCCGCCTCGTGTGCGCGACGAACCACAACCTGGAACAACAGGCGGCCGAAGGCGCCTTCCGGCGCGACCTTTTCTTCCGCATCAACGTCCTGCCCATCACCATTCCGCCGCTGCGCACCGTGCCGGAAAACCTGCCGGGCCTCGTGCAGAGCCTGCTGAAGTTCCTCTGTACGCGTGAGGTGGATGTGGCGCCTGAAGTTTATCCCTTGCTCGCGCGCTGCGCGTGGCCCGGCAATGTACGCGAGTTGCGCAACGTGCTCGAACGCGCCCTCGTGCACGGCCCCACGCGCCTGACGCCGGAACACTTTCCGCTGCTGGCCACCGATGCGCCCCCCGTCGCCGCGACCATGGCCGCTCCGAGTCCCGTAAAACTCGCGGACCTCGAGATGTCGCGCATCAAAGACGCGATGGCCCGCTTCGGCGGCGACACGAACAAAGTCTCCGAGGCCCTTGGCATCTCCCGCGCCACCCTCTATCGGCGCCTCGCCGCACTCAAGCAGTCCGCCGGATAAACCCGGCACCGGCTCCTTTTTCCTGTAGCTGTGACCGCTGGTCGCGGAATACAGCGCAACTGAACCGCGATCATCGCCCGCGGCTGCTAGTTCCCTAGACCAAATAGGGTACCCATTTGCGCTAGAGTCTCATTTTGAGAAACTTTCGTCTCATACTGATAATGCGTGAGAATGCGCATATTACGTAATTATATGATGTTGAGCTAGATACAAATATCATCAGCGGCTGGCACGACCCCTGCCTAGGCATCTGTCACGGAGACGAGACAGATGAGCAAGAACACAGAAAAGCAGGTCGGGCGGGCTGGCAAACTCACCACGGGAATCGCGCTGGTCGCGGCGATGTTCCTCGGCGCGGTCCCGGCCTCCAACGCGCAAACGGTTGCGGCGGCGACGCAGTCGGAAACCTCGATTTCCCCGTCCTGGGCCAAGCGCACATTCGGCAGTATGAATTGGTCGGAAGCCGCGCAGTCGTACGCCTCGCCCCGTGAAATTTGCCGGCTGGTCGAGAAGAATATCCGCTACAAGACCGAAAAAGTGGACCAGTGGGCGACAGCGGAGGAGACCTGGACGCGCCGTTTCGGTGATTGCGAAGATTTCGCCGTGTTGATCCAGGAAATCGGTCGCCTGAGCGGGCTGGAGACGAAGGTTCATCTCTATTTCCCCCCGACGGCGGGCAAGGAAGGGCACGCGGTGCTGGTGGGCGAGTGGGAAGGCAAGATTTGGTTCTCGAGCAATGGCTCCTACGAAGAAGTGAAGTCCGAGGACGAGGTTCGCAAGCGCGTCGCGAAGATGCTCTCCGCCAAGGCCGACAAGCTCTGGGTCATGAAGTTGAGCGAGCGCGACGTGGCTCGCTACATCGAGAACTCGCCCGCCCGCGCGGTCGCGACGGCGTCCCGCTGATCCACGCCACATCGAAATTTGATTTGTCAATCCGCCGGGCGATTCCCTACGTTTCCCCCAAGTCGGCAACATGCTGACTGCAAGGGGGTAAAAATGAGATCAGTGGTAGCGTTTGCCTTGGCGTTGTCGTGCGGCCTCGGTATGGCCCGCGCGCAGGACCTCGCGGGTTGGGAGATCGGCACCCGCATCCTTCACATTGAGTTGGATGAGGATTCACGTCCGGGAACACTGCGCCCCGGCGCTGATCCAAGCCGTCAGTTGTCGTATGATGGACGGTTCCTTGGCACGATTTCGGAGCTGGATGTGGACCAGCAATATCTGCCCGTCCGCCTGTTCGCCCAGTATTTCTTCAACAAGAACTTCGGCGTCGGCATTTCCTATGACGAAGTGGAAGCCGAGGCGCGGGACGACTTTGCGTCCGACGGCACGCTGTCGATCCGCGGTCCCATACTCTACGGGGTGGGCCGTCTCGCGACGAAAAACGGGTTCACACCCTTTGCCGAGGTGGGGGCGGGATTCTACTTCTCGGATTTCGACCCCAACTCCGCCTGGGCCGCCAAGGGCACATTCGCGGAGAAGACCATGGACACCGACGATGTGATCGCGCTCGTGCTCGGCCTGGGCTGCGATTACGCCGTTGCCCAAAACTGCTCCATTCATCTCTACGCGCGGGCCGTTCTCAACGCGACCGTTGATGCCAAGGCGTACTTCCCGAACCAGGGAGGCAAATTGGTCCAGAACGGTGAAGGCGAATTCCCGCTCGACTACTACGGCTTCGGCATCGGCGTGAAATACGCCTTCAAATAGCCGAACGACCCGTGATCACGAAACAGGCCGGGCGATCCGCCCGGCCTGTTTTGTTTTTTACAGACGTTGTAAGCGCGGCAAAAAGGTTTTACAGACGTTGAAACTTTTACGCCATCGCCCCACGCAGCACGTAGGGGAGAATGCCGCCGTGGCGCAGGTAGTCGATTTCCACGGCTGAATCGACACGCGCCTTCACGATTAACGTCTTGCGGCCGCCAGGGCCTTCCGCAACGACGGTGAGTAGCTTGCCGGGCGTGAAGCCGTCGGCGATTCCGCTGATGCTGAATGTCTCCTTGCCGGTCAGGCCGAGGCTCGCCGCGGTCTGGCCGTCGGTGAATTCCAGCGGCAGCACGCCCATTTCAACGAGGTTGCTGCGGTGGATGCGCTCGAAGCTCTCCGCGATGACGGCTTTGACGCCGAGCAGGTACGTTCCCTTCGCGGCCCAGTCGCGCGAGGAGCCGGCTCCGTACATTTTGCCCGCGAGGACGACGAGCGGCGTGCCGGCGGCGATGTATTTCATCGCGGCGTCGTAGATCGACATCGTTTCGCCGGTCGGCTGGTGGATCGTGTTGCCGCCCTCCTGGCCACCCATCATTTCGTTCTTGATGCGTATGTTCGCGAAGGTGCCGCGCATCATGACTTCGTGGTTGCCGCGGCGCGCGCCGTAGGAGTTGAAGTCCTCGGGCTTCACGCCGTTCGCGATGAGGTATTTCCCGGCGGGGCTGCTCTTCGGAATCGAGCCCGCGGGCGAAATGTGGTCGGTCGTGATGAAGTCGCCGAAGACCGCCAGCACGGAGGCGGCATTGAGGTCCGACAGCGGCTGCGGGTTTTCGGGCAGGTTGTGGAGGAATGGCGGTTCCTGAATGTAGGTCGACGCCGTGTTCCACGTGTAGACCGGGGCGCCGCCGCCTGCCAGCGCGTTCCACAACGGATTGGACTCCGCGATGTCGGTGTAGAGCGTGCGGTAGGTCGCCGGGTCAGCGGCGAGGGCGAGGTAGCGCTTGATTTCGTCCTCGCTGGGCCAGAGATCCTTTAGGAAGACGGGTTTTCCGTCGCTGCCGGTGCCGAGCGGCTCGGTGGTGAGGTCGATGTCCACGCGTCCGGCGAGCGCGTAGGCGACGACGAGGGGCGGGGAGCAGAGGTAGTTCGCCTTGGTAAGCGGATGTACTCGGCCCTCGAAGTTGCGGTTGCCGCTCAGCACTGCCGCCGCGACGATGTCGCCATCCTTGATGGCCTTCTCGACGCGCGCGTCGAGCGGGCCGCTGTTGCCGATGCAGGTGGTGCAGCCGTAGGCGACCACATGAAAGTTCAGCGCAGCGAGGGGTTCAAGCAGACCGGCTTTCCGGAGGTACGCCGTGACGACGCGAGACCCCGGCGCGAGGCTCGTTTTCACGTAGGACGGAACGGTCAGGCCCCGCGCGACGGCCTTTTGCGCGATCAGGCCGGCGGCGAGCAGGACGTGCGGGTTCGACGTATTGGTGCAACTGGTGATGGCCGCGACGACCACGGAGCCGTGACGCAATTCGCCGATACCGTCCGCCGTTGCGGTCGACTTGAGCTTGTCGTCGGGCAGGCCGAAGCCGCGCTCCTTGACGGGTGCGGTGAGGGCTTTCGCGAAGGAGGATTTGACCTCGCCAATGAAGAGGCGGTCCTGCGGGCGCTTGGGCCCGGCGACGCTGGCTTGCAGGGTCGAGAGATCAATCTCCACGACCTGCGAGAATTCCGGATCGGCGTCGGCATCGGTGCGGAACAGACCCTGCGCCTTGCAGTATTTCTCGACGAGTTCGACCTGTTCATCGCTGCGGCCCGTCTCGCGCAGGTAGCGCAGGGTCTCCGCGTCGATCGGGAAGAAGCCCATCGTCGCGCCATATTCGGGCGCCATGTTTGCGACGGTGGCGCGGTCGGCGAGGGAGAGCGCGCTGACGCCGGGGCCGAAGAATTCGACGAACTGTTCGACGACGCCGACCTTGCGGAGCATCGTGGTGACCGCGAGGGCGAAGTCGGTCGCGGTCGCGCCGGCCGGCAGCTTGCCGACCACGCGCACGCCGGTGACCTTGGGGGAGACGAGCGGGATCGGCTGGCCGAGCATCGCGGCCTCCGCCTCGATTCCGCCGACGCCCCAGCCGAGTACGCCGAGTCCGTTGATCATCGTGGTGTGCGAGTCGGTGCCGACCAGCGTGTCCGGGAACGCGATCGTGCGGCCCTGCGCGTCCTGCACCGTCATGACGCCCTGCGCGAGATATTCGAGGTTCACCTGGTGGCAGATGCCGAGGCCGGGCGGGACGATGCGGAGCTTGTGGAACGCGCCCTGGCCCCAGCGCAGGAAGACGTAGCGTTCACTGTTGCGCTCGAATTCCTTTTCGACGTTTTGCTGGAATGAGTCCGCGGTTTCGTAGGTATCCACTTGGACCGAGTGGTCGATGACGAGGTCCACGGGAATTTGCGGTTCGATTTTCGCGGGATTTTTGCCCGCGCGTTCCATCGCGCTGCGCAACGCGGCGAGGTCGGCGATGCACGGTACGCCGGTGAAGTCCTGCAGCAGGACGCGCGCGGGCTGGTACGGGAATTCCTCGGCGATTTCGATTTTCGGGCTCCACTTCGCGAAGCCGGTGACGTGCTCCGGCGTGAACGCGGGATGGCCTTGGTAGCGCACGAGGGATTCAAGCACGACGCGGATGGAGTAGGGCAGGCGTGCAAGCTTTACGAGACCCGCTTTTTCGAGTGCCGGGAGACTGTAGAAATGGACCGTCTTCCCGCTGGTTAACGTCAACGACTGCAACGCGTAATCAAATTGCGACATGCCCGCATCCTCCTGGTGAAATCAGCGCAAAAACGAGCCCAGAAGCTAGGAATTCAGCGCGGGAATGTCAATGCGGGGCGAACGTGCGGGTCGTTAGTCTTCTTGAATCCCGTATTTCCGGGTATTAGTATTACCGCATGACAACTGTTCAGGAGATCGAGCAGGCCATCGAGAAACTTCCCGCGGATCAATATCTGGAATTGGCTGAGTGGTTCGACGAACGCCGCTTTCTTCTTAAATCAGCGGAATCAATTTTTCAGATGCTGGACGAAGAAGAAGACCGTGGCGTTCGTCCGACCGGCACCGCATGAGTCGCGGGGACATCTTCATTCTCGATTTAGGGCTGGCTCAAAAAGCGCGGCCCGTTGCAATCGTCAGCGTTGCGTATCAGGACCACGAGCGGGCCGTCGTTACGTTTGTTCCCCGAACGACAAGCCTGCGTGGGACAAGGTTTGAGGTGCCTCATCAGGCGCTACATTTTGCCCCGGGTGCCTTTGATGTGCAGGGCATTGCTTCCGTCCCTTCCGTGAAGCTTGGTCGCAGATTGGGCTCGCTTGACGACCGCACTCTTGCTGCGATTGATGCAGCTATACGCTTATGGCTGCACCTCTGAGGCAAATGCCTACTATCCGGCCATGATGCACCCGTGAATACGTCTACATTTATTCTCCAATCCGCATACAAACCCACCGGCGACCAGCCGGAGGCGATTGAGCGGTTGGTGGGCAGCCTGGCGGCGGGGAATCGATTCCAACTGTTGGAGGGCGTGACGGGGTCGGGCAAGACGTTCACGATGGCGAACGTGATTGCGCGGCACGGGCGGCCGACGCTGCTGATCTCGCACAACAAGACCCTCGCGGCGCAGCTCTATGCGGAATTGAAGAATTTCTTCCCGCAGAACGCGGTGGAGTATTTCGTCAGCTACTTCGATTACTACCAGCCGGAGGCCTACATCCCGCAGACGGACACGTTCATTGAGAAGGATTCCGCGATCAACGAGGAGATCGAGCGCCTCCGCCTCGCCGCGACGGACTCGCTGCTGAACCGGTCCGACGTGATCATCGTCGCTTCCGTCTCCTGCATCTATGGCCTCGGTTCGCCCGAGGACTACCAGGCGATGGTGGTGGAGGTGCAAAAGGGCGGCACCCTGGATCGCGACGTCCTGCTGCGTTCGCTGGTCGACATCCAGTACAACCGGAACGACATTGAAAACAAGCCCGGCACGTTCCGCGTACGCGGCGATACGCTGGACATTTTTCCGTCCTACGCGCGGCACGGCATCCGCCTCGAATTCTTTGGCGACACGATTGAACGCATCCAGCGCATTGAAACGCTGACGGCGAACACCGCGGCGGAACTCGACCACGTGTTCATCTCGCCCGCGAAGCATTTCGTCACGCCGTACAACAAGCTGGAACGCGCAATGACGACTATCGCGGCGGAACTGGAGGAGCGGGTCGCGTGGTTCGAGGCGCACGACAAGTTGCTGGAGGCGCAGCGCATTCGCATGCGGACCCGGTACGACCTGGACATGATGCGGGAGCTCGGATACTGCTCGGGCATCGAAAACTATTCGCGCCACCTCACGGGCCGCGCGCCGGGAGATCGACCGTTTACGTTGATCGACTATTTCCCAGAAGGATTCCTGACGATCATCGACGAATCGCACGCGACGGTGCCGCAGGTGCGCGGGATGTACAACGGGGACAGGGCGCGCAAGACGGTGCTGGTCGATCACGGATTCCGGCTGCCCAGCGCGCTGGACAACCGCCCGCTGCAGTTCGACGAATTTATGTCGGTGACCGGGCCGATCCTCTTTGTCTCGGCCACGCCGTCGGCCTACGAACGCGACGCGAGTACGGTCTGCGCGAAGCAGGTGATACGGCCCACCGGGCTGCTGGACCCCGAGGTCGAGGTGCGACCGCTCAAAGGCCAGATTGACGATGTGATTGAGGAAATCCGCCTGCGCGCCGAACGCAAGGAACGCGTGCTGGTGACGACGCTGACGAAGAAGACGGCGGAGGACCTCACGGAATATCTCGGCAAGCTGGACCTGCGCGTGAAATACCTTCACTCCGATATCGACGCGATTGAGCGAGTGGAAATCCTGCGCGGACTGCGCAAGGCCGACTTCGACTGCCTTGTGGGGATCAACCTGCTGCGTGAGGGCCTCGATTTGCCCGAGGTATCGCTGGTTGCGATTCTCGATGCGGACAAGGAGGGCTTCCTGCGTTCGGAGACGTCGCTGATCCAGACGGCGGGCCGCGCCGCGCGCCATGTCGGCGGGCGGGTCATCATGTATGCCGACCGCGAAACGGATTCCATGAAGCGGATGCTCGCGGTGACGCGGGATCGGCGGCAGACGCAGCTTGCCTACAACACCGCGCACCACATCACGCCGCGCGGCATCGAGAAGGCGATCCAGGAGAGCCTCGCGGTCCTCAAGCAGGCGGAGGACACCGAGAGCATGGTCGTGCGCGAGGCGGGCGTCGACTACAACGTGCAGGAGGTGCTCGGGCAGATGGAGCGCGAGATGCTGGAGGCGGCGGAGGCGCTGGAGTTTGAGCGCGCCGCGCTGCTGCGCGACCAGATGCACGAACTGCGGCGGGTGCATGGAATCGGCGCGGACGGGGATTCCAAGTCGAAGTCCACAGTGCGGTACGACGAACCGCGGGGCCGCAAGCGCGGGGCACGCAAAGGAGCGAAGTAGAACTGATGGATGCGAAGCTGGAGGCGCAACGCGATCGCGAGTGGGAATCTGCGCTCGCTTTTCGCCTGGAAACCGAGCAGGTCGGGCGTCCGCTCGTCGCCTTCAATACCGTCGGGTCGACGAACGACGTGGCGAAACAGCTCGCCGAGTTGCACGCGCCGGATGGGCTGACGGTCGTCGCCCGGGAACAAGAGGTGGGGCGTGGCCGACGCGGGCGCAGTTGGGTTTCCTTCCCGGGTCAGGCGGTTTACCTGTCCATCGTGTTGCGCCCGCCGTGGACAGCCGGCGAAATCAGTTGGCTGGGTGTGTTGGGTGGCGTCGCTGCGGCGAGTGCTTTGCATCAAATCGGCGTACCGGGGCTTTCGATCAAGTGGCCGAACGATGTTTTGGTTCGTGGCCGCAAGCTCGGGGGCGTATTGGTGGAACCCCGGCTGGGCGAGGATCGCATGGCCTTCGCGGTCCTCGGCATCGGGATCAACGTTTCGCAACAGTCCACGGATTGGCCCGACGAATTGCGGGAGATCGCCACGTCCTGTGCGGCGGAGGGTGTTGAGACGCAATGCGACGACGTCATTCGCTCCGTCCTGCACTGGGTGGATACGTGGTACGGGACTTTGCTTCACGGCGGGCACCAAACACTGCTGGAGGAGTGGTCGCGATGGAGCGGCTCGGATCGCCTCCCTGTGCTGGACTGACGCTTGACCGCATACCCGCGGTCGCGCACGATTTGTCGCTTTCGAGGGGTCTGTGAACATTCTTGTTGTCGACATTGGTAACACCAGTACGTCCGCCGGTTTGTATGCGAACGGCGCCGTCCGTCGCGTCAAGCGGTTGGAGACCCGGCGCAGCAGCGCGCCGCGCATCTTGGCGCTGGTTCGCGAAATCGCGGGGACGCGTACGCTCGACGGTGCGATGATCGCCTCCGTGGTGCCCGGTGTGAATCGTCCGTGGGCAGCGGCACTGCGTGGTGTCGTGCGTGGGCCGGTCGGCTTCGTCGGGCATCGCCTCGAACTTGGCGTGGCCCTGCGCTACCCGAAACCGGAGAGCATCGGCGCGGATCGCCTCGCGAATGCCTGCGGCGGCGTGGATCGCTACGGCGCGCCGCTCATTGTCGCCGACTTCGGCACCGCGGTAACGTTTGATGTCGTCACGAAGCGCGGTTACGAAGGCGGTATCATCGCGCCCGGCCTGCCGTTGGTGTTCGATTACCTTGCGGAGAAGACCGCGAAATTACCGCACGTTCACGCGGTGAGCGCACGCGGCGCGTGGGGGCGTTCCACTGTGCAGGCGATGCAGTTGGGCGCACGCTGGGGCTATCCGGGGCTCGTCCGCGCGATTCTCGCGGAACTCAAGCAGGCGCCCGCATTGCGCAACGCGCGCGTGGTGGTCACGGGCGGACATGGCCGGCTCATTTCCGACGCGCTCGGCAAGTCGGCGGTGGTCGATCCCACCTTAACCTTGTATGGTGTGGGCCGCATTTTTGAGCTGAACCACGGAACAAACGCATGAACACACGGATCGACCAACGATTTGCGGCACTGGCCGCGGCGGGTAAAAAAGGATTTATCGCCTACATCACGGCGGGCGATCCCTCGCTGGAGGCGACGGAGGATTTCGTGCTGCGCCTGGCCGACGCCGGCGCGGACCTCGTCGAACTCGGCATCCCGTTTTCCGACCCCCTCGCGGATGGGCGCGTGAACCAGGAGTCCGCCGCCCGCGCGCTCGCCGCGGGAGCGACGCCGGGCAGGGTCCTCGAGCTCATCGCGCGCATCCGGAAACGCAGCGACATCCCACTGATGGGCTACACCTACATGAACCCGATCCACGCGCGCGGTGCGAACCGGTTCATGCGCGAAGCTGCTGCCGCCGGACTGGACGGACTCCTGCTGCTCGATTTGCCCGTGGAGGAGGCGGGGCCGTATCTGGAGCACCTCAACAAGAACCACCTGAACCACATCGCGCTGGTCACGCCGACGACGCCGGATGAGCGCATCGCGCGCATCGTGAAGTCAGCGACCGGCTTCGTCTATTGCGTCTCGCGCGAAGGCGTCACCGGTGCGCAGGACCGGCTTAGTCCCGCATCGCTGGCGCTGGTGCGCCGGACCAAGACCTTCACCCAACTGCCGGTCGCGCTCGGCTTCGGCATCACCACGCCGGACCACGCGCGCACCGCGGCGGAGGCGGCGGATGCTGTAGTCGTCGGCAGCGCGATCGTGGCCCGCCACCATGCCGCGCCGCATACGCCCGAAGGCCGCCAGTCGGTCGCCGATTGGGTGCGTACAATGGTCACCGCCGTGAAGGGAGTTTCCTGATGTCCAACCGCTATGCCGTAATTCTGGCGGGTGGGCGCGGCGAACGATTTTGGCCCCTGAGCCGCGCGCAGCGTCCAAAACAATTGCTCGCACTGGTGGGGAACCGCCCGTTGCTGGCGCAGGCGGTCGAGCGGCTGGAGGGCTTGGTGCCGCCGGAACGCGTGCTCGTGTTGACGAACGCGGACCTCGTGGACGCCACGCGCGCCGCCGCGCCGGAACTGCCGCCGGGCAACATCATCGGCGAGCCGGTTGGCCGTGACACCGCGCCCGCCGTCGCGCTCGCCACCGCGCTCGTGAAGGCGCGCGACCCGGAGGCCGTCTTTGCGATTCTCACCGCCGACCATGTCATGGGCGACCTGCCGCGCTTCCGCGAGACCCTGGCGGCGGGCATGGACATCGCGGCGCGTGGTGAACATCTCGTGACGATCGGCATCAAGCCGCACGAACCCAGCACCGGGTTCGGCTACATCGAGCAAGGCGACGCGTTTGAAACCGTGCGGGGCGTGGCCTTCAGCCGCGTGCGCCGGTTCGTGGAAAAACCGGATCGCGCGACGGCGGAGTCCTACCTCGCCAGCGGGCGCTATGCGTGGAATTCCGGCATGTTCATTTGGTCCGTGAAAGCGATCGAGCGGGCCTTGCTTGCGCATCACCCGGAACTCGGCGCTTGTGTGGATGCGTGGGCGGCGGCCGCGAAGCGCCCGGACTTCGACGCGGAACTCGCGAAGTCGTTTGCGTCTGTCAAAAAAATCTCGATCGACTACGCCGTCATGGAGAAGGCGGACAACATCCTCGTCGCGGAGGGCACGTTCGTCTGGGACGATGTCGGTTCCTGGCCGGCGTTGGAACGCCATTTCCCTAAGGATACCGCCGGCAACGTGATGATCGGCGATGTCGCCGCGGTGGGCAGCCGCCGGAACATCGTCTATGCGCAGGGCCGCCTCACCGGACTCGTTGGGGTGGAGGACCTGATTGTCGTGCAGGCGGAGGACGCCACGCTGGTCTGCCATCGCGACCACGCACAGGACATCAAGGCGCTGCTCGCGGAACTGCGGAAAAAAGGGCGTAACGAGGTGCTCTGAGATGCCGCGCTGGCTGGGTATTGATCTGGGCGAGAAGCGGGTCGGCATCGCGATCAGCGATCCCGACGCCTTTCTCGCCAGTTCACGCGAGGTGTGCGAGGTGCGGAGCCCCGCCGACGCGCTTGCGAAGGTCGGGGCGATTTTCAGGGCTTCCGGTGCGACGGGCATCGTGATCGGACTGCCCCTCAACATGGACGGTTCGCGCGGCCCCGCCGCGCAGAAGTCCGAGCAGTTTGCGAAGGATCTGGAAGCCGCACTGCGCGTGCCGGTGAAGCTGTGGGACGAGCGCCTGACGACCAAGGCCGCGCACGACGTGATGATTGAGGCCGGCGCGCGGCGCGAGCGTCGGCGCGGGGTGGTGGACAAGCTCGCCGCGCAGTTGATGCTGCAAAGTTTTCTCGACGCGCACCCGGAACCGCCACCGCCATGAGCCGCCGCTATCGCGCCGTCGTGTCGTACGACGGGACGGAATTTTCCGGCTGGCAGGTGCAGGCGGGACGGCGGACCGTACAGGCTGCCGTGGAGGAGGCCATCCGCTCCATCACCGGCGCGGACGTGCGTGTGTTTTGCAGCGGACGGACCGACACCGGCGTTCACGCGCGCGGGCAGGTGATCCACTTCGATCTGCCGGAATACCGCCCGGCGAAGAAGCTCTTTCTCGGGCTGAACGCGCGCCTGCCCGAGGATGTGCGTGTCGAACGCATCACCGCGACGCGGCCCGACTTCGATGCGCGGTTCAGCGCGACGGGCAAGGAATATCGCTATTTTGTCTGGAACAACCCGGTGCCCACGCCGGACACGCGGCGTACGCATGCGCACGTGCGGCAGAAGCTCGACGTAAAGGCGATGAACGTGGCGGCGGCCCTGCTGGAGGGCCGGCACGATTTCGCGGCGTTCTGCGCGAACCCCGGCTACGAGCGCGAAGGCACGGTGCGGCGGTTGGATCGCCTGCGCGTTACGCGGCGTGGTCCGCAAGTGGTCATCGTCGCGCGCGGGGAGGGGTTTTTGTACCGCATGGTGCGCAGTCTGGCCGGGTTCCTGATTCGCGTGGGAACGGGCGAACTGGCGCCGTCCGTAGCGCGCGAAATTTTGGAATCCAAAACGCGAACCGCCCGGGTGCCCACCGCCCCGGCGCGCGGCTTGTTCCTTTGGCAGGTCTACTACGCCAGCAGGCGGGCGGCGGCTTCTTCCGCCGCGCGATAGCGGGCGGGCCCGATGCCGCGGACGATTTCGTATGGGCGTCCGAGTCGCTCTATTTCCTCCTTGTGCCGTTCGAACAGCATCAACCGGTCGTTCGGGTGTTCGCGCAGCGGATCCGGTTCCCACGGCAGATCGGGATAGCAGAGCAGATAGCGATGATTGAACTCTCTCGCGCGCGCCGCGAGAAGTTCCTCATGACAGCGACCGAAGGCAACCTCATACCACACCTTGTAGTTGATGAGGTCGGTGTCGAAAATGCCGAGCGGCGCGTCGGGCGGAACCATCGCATCCTGGTACAACTTGTGCCCGCGGCCGATCTTCAGCAGCAGTTCGTAGTCGTATGCCGGTCCGTGTTCTTCCAAATAGATGCGTGCATACTCCAGGGCAAAGGGAATCGCCAGGTGCTGCCCGAGATGTTCGGTCAACACGCTTTTCCCGGACGACTCGGGGCCCGTCAGGACAAGGCGAATGGGGTGGGGGTGCGGCATGGTGGCTGGTGGTTCTGGCGACGTACCCTCACCCCGGCCCGCTCCCAGTGGGAGAGGGTGGGGGTGAGGGCTTGATCTACAGTTCTTGCTTCAGGATAAAACGCCGAAAACCACTCTACAGCGTCCAGCTCAACGAGACGCCTGCGATCGTATCGTCTTCCTCAAACTCATCAATCGCATCCAGCACGATCGAACGCGCGATGTAGGGGGTGAGATAGAGCGACTCGTTCAGGGCGATGGGCGCGGACAGCTTCAACAGCGCATGGTTCGGCTTGTCGCCATCGATGTAGTAGCCCAACGCGTAGCCGTATTCGGCGCTCGCCTCCAGGCCGAGCTCCTCCGTCAGTTGCAGCGGAACCGTCAGGATCGCGCGCAGCAGGTGGCCGTCGGACTCGGTGTCGACGTGATCCTTCAGGGACACGTTGAACCGGTCGTGGTAGTAGGAGACGTGCGTCAGCAACTCATAGACGACGTCTTCGTCCGTGAACGGCGCGTCGATGTAGTAGAACGCCGATACCGCCGCGCCGACGCTGAAGCCGCCGCCGAGCGCGCGATCAATGCCGACGTAGCCGTCGAGTTCGCGGTACGTGCCGTCCGGGATGATGCCGAACCACGAACCGCCCCAGAGGGTCGTGTTCTCATCCAGCGCGTAGGCCACGTAGGCGTCGGCCTTGAGCAGGTGCCGGTTCAGTCGATACCCGTAGAGCAGGTAGCGGCTGTCGTAGCCCGCGGTGAGCGTCGTGCTCCACGGCGAGGCTTCGGTTTCGGGTTCCGCGCTGTAGGCAGGCGTCGCGAAAGCGGCGGCGCAGCAGAGGGCAATGAGGGCTTTTTTCATGTGTTGTTTTCCTTTTGTGTTGAGTGGAACGTTGAGCTGAATGACCAATGAACAAATCCCAATGACCAATGGGGAACGGGCACAATGGTCATTGGTCATTTCTTCCATTCGGTCATTCTTTTCGCTGGGACTTGCTCCACTGCCACCATCCGTAGAGGCCGAGGCAGAGGAAGAAGGCGTATTGGACGGAGTAGATGGGCGAATCCTTCACCCAGTAGATGTGGATGCCGAGCAGGTTGAGGACCAGCCAGCCGACCCAGTTTTCCATGCGTTTCTTCGCCTGGAGGAATTGCGCGAAAAAGTTCAGCACGGTCGTGGTCGAGTCGCGCCACAACAGCGAGGGTTCGGGAATCCAGGAAACGGCGCCGGCGAGCGACGAGACCGAGAAACCCCAGATCGCGATGGCGGCCACGGCCGCGCCCGCGAGGAGGCCCTGTGTCTTTCGCGGCAGCCATGTCGGCGTGAAGGGTGCTTCCGCGCCGGGTTTTCCGCGTCGCGCCCAAACCGACCAGCAGTAAATCTGGATCGGGATGTAGGTGACGTAGAGAATGCCGTCCGAAACGAGCTGCCACTCGAAGAACGCGAGATAGGCTGAGATGGCCGCCCAGATGAGGCCCAGGGGCCAGCCCAAGATGTTTTGCCGCGCGATCAGGAAGACCCCGAGGATCGCGCTCACCGTGGCCGTGATTTCCAGCGGCGTCGTGCCCAGCACCGTGGCCCAGTCGATTGCGGCCGTCGCTTCAACAACTTCGTTCGTCATCGTCCTTTTCCTTCCATGCCGCGGGAGCGGGCATGCCGGAAAAAGAAAAACCCGCACTGGAATGCGGGTCGGCCTTTCTCAATTGGCTAGCCGACTCCCTACGGCGGTGTTAACCGCGTCAGGTTCGAAGGGTCTGGCTTTCGGCCATCTCAACCGTACGCCGTTTTAGCGGCGCTGGTTCCCCCGTCGTGTGGGCGAAAAGAACAAAGCACGGCCCTCGCGTCAAGTAGAAACATTCGCGAAACCATTACTGATCAGTGACCCAGCCTCAATCGGAAGCGGGCAGAATGAGATTGCTTACAACAATGTAGACCAGATGAAGGAGCTGTTACGAATATGTTAATGGATGGTGGCTGCCGCCAGGGTACATCGGTTTGAGTGCGTGGTGTATATCTTGTTATGCGGTAAGGAGTAGCGCCTGGAGTCCCGCGAGGGTGCTGTATTTGGCACATGATGTGCATCTCCGCTTCCGCGACTTATCAAGGAGGTTGGATCATGCGCAGGATGTGGACGGGTGTGGTGCTGGGGTTTTGTTGTGCTCTGTTTTTGTTGATGGGGCAGGATGCGATCGCGCAGGAATCGGATGCCGCGGCGGCGATCGTGGAGGCGGCGGCTGAAGCGACCGGCATCGACAGCGGGAATACCGCGTGGCTGCTGGCGAGTTCGGGTCTGGTCCTGCTGATGACGCCCGGCCTGGCCTTTTTCTACGGCGGGCTGGTCCGCAAGAAAAACATCCTCTCGGTCCTCATGCAGTGCTTCATGGCGATGTGCCTCGTCACCGTCGCCTGGGTCGTGGTGGGATACAGTCTCGCGTTTGGCACGGACATCAAGGGCCTGATCGGCGGGTTCGATTACGTGATGTTGAAGAATGTGAATGGCGAACCCTGGCCCGGCACGACGGTCCCGCATCTGGTGTTCATGGCGTTCCAGTTGAAGTTCGCGATGATCACGCCGGCCCTCATCATCGGCGCGTGCGCGGAGCGCATGAAGTTCGCCGCGTTCTGCGTGTTCACGGTGCTGTGGACGTTGCTGGTCTATTCACCGATGGCGCATTGGGTGTGGGGCGGCGGCTTTATCTACGAGTGGGGCGCGCTGGATTTCGCCGGGGGCACCGTGGTGCACATTAACGCCGGCATGGCGGCGCTCGCCGCCGCCCTGGTGATGGGCAAGCGGAAGGGCAGCGCCTCGCCGCCACACAGCTTGCCGCTCGCCGTATTGGGCGCGGGCATGTTGTGGTTCGGCTGGTTTGGCTTCAACGCCGGCAGTTCGCTCGCGGCCGACGGCATCGCGGCGAACGCGATGGTGGCCACGCATATCGCCACGGCCGTGGCCGGGCTCGCCTGGGCTCTGGTGGATTGGCTGTATCACGGCAAACCGACCACGCTCGGCATGATCACCGGCGTCGTCGCCGGCCTGGTCGCGATCACGCCCGCCTGCGGATTCGTCGATGCGGGCGGAGCGATCTGGATCGGGCTCGGTTCGTCCCTGATCTGCTGGGTCTTTGTCACGTTCATCAAGCCGAAGCTCGGCTACGACGACACACTCGACGCGTTTGGCGTACATGGGGTGGGCGGCATCTGGGGCGCACTGGCCACAGGCATCTTCTGCAGCGCGGCGATCAATCCGCTGGTCGCGAACGCGCCCTGGCCGCAGTTCATCATCCAGTTGAAGGCGACGCTCATCACGATGGCCTTTTCCTTCGTCGCGTCCTACATCCTGCTTAAGCTGGTGGACTGGACCATCGGCCTGCGCGTCAGCGAACACGAAGAACGGGTGGGGTTGGATCTCACCCAGCATAAGGAATCGGGCTACACGATCCTCGACTAACGTTTACGGAGCACGCTCATGAAATACATCATCGCCATCATTCAACCCGACCGACTGGACCCCGTCCTCGACCTGCTCGAACAGAAGGAGATTCACCTCGTGACGGTTTCCACCGTGCTCGGGCGCGGGCGTCAGAAAGGCATCTCCGCGGTGTATCGCAGCCACAAGGAGGCCGGCAGCCTGCTCAAAAAGGTGAAGCTGGAAATCGCGGTCAATGCCGAATTCGTGAAACCGGCGATCGACGCCATCACGGAAGGCGCGCGCAGCGGCCAGATCGGCGACGGCAAGGTATTCGTCCTCAATCTCGACGAGGTCGTTCGCATCCGCACCGGCGAAACCGGGAACCTCGCCATTGGCTGAGAACGGTCCAGCCGCTATGCACCCGTTGTTTGATATGTGCGGCACATGAAAGGTGAATGACCCTTCTGAAATAGCTGTAATACAGTGATTTTCAACAGGTTGCGAGAAATTGCGATTGACCTTGCCCGGGGGATTCGCGATTCTCAAGGCAACGGAAGGAGATCAGGCCATGTCATTCCAAATTACCGATCGATGCACCGCATGTGATGCGTGCAGGCCCGTGTGTCCGACGAAGGCGGTCCAGAAAGCTGCGCCGATCTACACGATCAGCTCCGGCGCGTGCAATGACTGCGTGGACGTGATGGGCGGTCCCCGCTGCATTCCGGTCTGCCCGGAAGCCGGCGCCATCATCCACATTCCGCACAAGTAGTGCGGGAAGCGGAATAGGACCCTCACTCCAACCCTCTCCCGCGATGCGGGAGAGGGGAACGGCGCGGCCACTGCCCGCGTCTGCAGAAGATCGCGCCAATCATTCGGTGATCTTTCCACAGCCGCCCACGCTGCGGTCGTTCTTGTGACGCCCGTCAACCGATGGAGCGTTCGGCGTCCTGTTCGGGCAGGCAGAACGTTGTCTGCGGCGCCTGGGCGGGGCAGGGGGCGGGCTGCTGGGCGCACTGCTGGCGGCGGGCGAGGAAGCGCTCGCACTGGCGCGTGCGGTCATAGCCCAGCATGATGCCGAGCATGAAGTCCTGTTCCGGCGTGAGGCGGCAGTGCGGGCAGGCGCCGAAGGAACGCACCACGTCGACGCAGGCCGCGTGGCCGAAATACACATTCACACGGCCGTCTTCGAGTGGCCGGAAAAGGTAGGCCACGCCTTCCTGCAGCAGTTCCGACTCCACCTGGGGCTGCTGCTCCGGCGCGATGGTGTAGAGCGCGAGGTCCCGAAGTCCCCGGCTGTGTTCATAAAGCAGATGAAAGAATACGTCCATGGGCGCAATGTATGACATCTGAATGGCATGTCAAACAATTCGTGCGGAAAGGGCCACGCCGCGACATTTAACGTGAGCTTCGATCCGCCGCGGCCTACCCTCTGGCGCGAAATGGCTGGAAAGCAAAAAACCGGGCAGAAGGGTCGGCTGAAAATCGGCGACGACTGGAATGCGATCACGATCATCGCCTTGTCGCAGAACAATCCGCTGAAGGCCGTCGCGGAGTTCGTCGAGAACAGTATCGACGCCGGGGCGCGCAACATCACGATCGTCCGCGGCAAGGAGAGCGGCGAGCATTACCTGCGGATCACGGACGATGGCCGGGGCATCCCGCGCAACGCGGAGGGTCTCCCGGATTTTCATTATGTCGCCACACACATCTGCGACTCCATCAAGCGGCAGTTGAAGCGGGAGAACCGGCAGGGCATCCAGGGCGAGTTCGGCATCGGCCTGCTAAGTTTCTGGACGGTTGGCGAAGAAATGACGCTGACCTCAACCGGGGCGGACGGGCGCGCGTACCAGATGCGGATGCGCAAGGGCGACCCGTCGTATCAATTGACGCAGAAGCACGCGCTGTTTCACGCGGCGGGCACGGAGTTGATAATCCGCCCGCTGCTGTCGGGCATCCGCACGCTGAGCGGCGAAAAAATCCAGTGGTACCTCGCGTCCGAATTGCGGGACCGCATCCGCCATTCCGGCGCTCGGGTCGAGGTGATCGACCGTCCGGCGCGCAAGCAGTACCTCGTCGAGCCCCGCCAGTTCGAGGGCCGCCTGCTGCACGATCTGCCCGCGGTGCGGTGCGCGCTGGGGGATGTGTACGTCGAACTCTATCTTTCTCCCGGTGAGCCCGCGCGGCAGGTGGGGTTGTACCGGTCCGGCACGCGCGTGCTGCCCGACCTCGCGGCGCTGGATCCGTTTCATCACGAACCCTGGACGTCCGGGTATCTGGAGGGCATCGTCGACGCGCCGTTCCTCAACCTGACGCCGGGCACGCGGGACGGCGTGATTTATGACGACGCGTATTCCGCGCTCGTGACGGCGTTGGGCGGCCTGGAGGACGCCTTGCGCGCCGCGATTGAGGAGCAGCGCCGGGCGGAGGAGGAGCGGGCCAGCCGCCACGTGTTGAAGTCCGTGCAGAAGGCACTGCGCGAAGCGCTGCTCGGCCTGCCCGCGGAGGAGTACGACTGGTTCGACATCCATTCCGGCCGCGCGCGACCGGATCGTCCGGGCGGTTCGGCGCAGGAGGAAAACGAGCGCGGCGAATTGGCGGATCAACCCGCCGTGCCGACGCTCGTGCAGCGCCAGTTCTTTGAGTTCGCCGGGCCGCTGTACAGCGTGCGCATTACGCCCTCGTCGTGCCAACTGCCCGTCAACGGAGAGCGCGCCTTCCGGGCGGTGCCGCGGGACCAGAAGCGGTGTGCGGTGGAGGAGGGGGTCCAATTTTCCTGGCGCATCCTCGACGGTCCGGGCGCGCTGGATAAAGACGACGGCGAAATCGTTGCCTATCACGCCGGGCCGGAACCGGGGTTGTGCCGGCTCGAAGTCACGGCGCGACAAGGCGAAATCGCCTGTGTCGGCGAGGCGCTGATCACGGTAACCGATTCGCTCCTGCCGGAAGCCGGGCCGGGCGCGGATACGCGGCAGGGGTTGCCGGGCTATACCTACCGCCGCGCGGCCGGCGAATTGTGGCGGTCCCGTTTCGACGCCGAGAAGAATCTGATCGTCATCAACAACGGCCACCGCGATTTTGTGTTCGCCTCCCGGAACAAGGCGCTCCAGTTGCGCTACATCTGCCGCTTGTTCTCGAAGGAACTGGTATTGAAGAACTTTGGCGGTTATCCGCCCGAGCAGCTTCTGGAGCGCATGCTTGAGCTCACCCTGCATACGGAAGAGCATTTGAAGTGAGCATTCGCGACGCAGGGCCGGCTTTACGTTGTTTGGAGGGCGCCGCGCCGTCGGCGCCGAAGTCGGCCATAGGGGGCGGCAAGGGCCTGCCGCCCTCCAAGAGGGGTGGCACGTCCACGGATTACCCTTGACCATTGGCGGGAAGAACGTACGTTGTCGCCCCCTATTGGAGGAAGCGTCATGCCCCGTGAATTGATCAAACTCGTGTCGTCCGCCGGAACCGGCCACTTCTACACCACGTCGAAAAACGCCAAGCTGCACAAGGAAAAGCTGGAGATCAAAAAATACGATCCCAAGGCGAAGAAGCACGTGGTCTATCACGAGAAGAAGATGTCGTAAGGATCGGCCGTGCCGATCTACGTCTATGAGACGATCCCGGCGGAGGGGGAGACTCCCCGCCGGTTTGAGTTCCGCCAGGGGATGACCGAAGCCCCGCTCCGGGTCGATCCCGAATCCGGCCTGCCGGTCCGCCGCGTCATCACCGGCGGCCTCGAAATTCCGCGCGCTCCCGCCGCTATCCGCGCGAAGCCTGCCGCCCCCGCGCACGGTCCCTCCTGCGCCTGCTGCCGGTAGTGCGGCGTTTTCAACGTCTGTAATTTCTTTTTCAGGCGCTTGCAACGTCTGTAAATTTCCGTCTTCGCCTTCGATTGCATGGGGGCTCGCCGCGCGGTAAAGTGTCCGCATCCGGGGGGATGCATCTCATGAAGATCCGACTGTGCGTGTGGGCGCTTGTTTGCGCGGCGGCGTTGCGGCCTGCGGAGGGGCAATCGATTTCCGCCGGCCTGCTCTATCAGGACAACATCACGCGGGCGGACCGATCCGCGGATGAACTGGACGAAACGTTCCTCCGCATCGACGCGGCGAAAACGTGGTCCAAGGCGCTCGACCGCGACTGGCGGTGGGATGCGCAGGTGCGCGGCGCGGGCGAGGCGGGGTTTGAATACACCGACCTGAACCAGGTTTCCGTCGGCGGCGATGTCGGGCTCACGTACAAGGCCGGGCTGGGACGCCAGGCGCCGCACTGGCGGGCGGGCGTCGCCGCGGACTATGCGTGGTTCGATGAGAGCGATCGTTCGCGGTCGCTGTTGTCGCCCGAATTGCGCCTGACGCAACGACTGAATGCGACGGTGGTGGGCGAGCTGTACGTGCGCCACGAGCGCGCCGAGGCCGAGGCGGAGCTGTTCGATTCGCGCGCGAACGTGGCCGGGTTGTTGCTGCGCTGGGCTGCCGGACGGACATGGTCGCTGGTAGGCGGCTATCAGTATCGCGATGGCGACGTGGTTTCGTATGCGGGCGGCATGCGAGACGACATCGACGCGGTGGCGGATGTGTCCGCGCCGATGATCGAGGCGTTCGACCGCACGTTGTATGCCTATCGACTGGAGGCGAAGACGCACGTGGCCCAGTTCGGCGGCGCGGTGGCGCTCGGGAAACGCTGGACGCTGGACGCGCTCTACGAATGGCAGCAAACGGAGGAGTACCCGATTTCCTATGAGGTGCAAATTTTCCAGGTGGCGCTCCGTGTTGCGCTCTAGCCGCGCCTTCCGCCGCGCGGCCGCGCACGGACTGGCCGGTGCACTTCTCTGCGCGCCGGGCACTTTCGCGCAGGAGACGCTGATCCGCGTGCGCGATGCGGCGGGTGCGCCGGTGGAATACGCCGTGGCGACGTGGACGTCGTCCAGCGTAGCGGCGGCGGCGGAGCCGGGGCGCGCGGTGATCGTGCAGGCGGACCAGGAGTTTCACCCGCCGGTCACATTGATACCCGTGGGCAGCACGATCGCGTTTCCGAACGAGGACACCGTTGCACATCACGTCTATTCGTTTTCACCCGCGAAGAAGTTCGACCTGCCGCTCTACACGGGCGAATCGCCGCAGGTGGTCCAGTTCGACAAGCCGGGCGTGGTGGCGCTGGGGTGCAATATCCACGACTGGATGACGGCGTACGTGTTCGTGACCGACACGCGTTGGGCGGCGCTGTCGGACACCAATGGCGTCGCACGGCTGGCGGATATCCCGCGAGAACCCGGCGAGTTGCGCGTCTGGCATCCGCGCCTGCGCGGTGCGCCGGTCAGCCGCACGATCCAATTCGATGGCGCGGCGCCCGTTGATATCGAACTTACGCTTCGCCCCGAGGTGAAGCGCCGCGGCGCGCCGATGCCCGGCGGGCGGGGAGGCTACCGCTGAAGATCACGCGCTTTCGCGACCGGCTTATCCTGGTCCTGCTGGCGCTGCTCGTCAGCGTGCTGGGGCTCAACTTTCTGCTCGTGCAGCAGGCCAATCGCGTGAGCGCGCGCCGCGCGATCAACGAGGACTTGCAGGCGGGCGGGGTGCTGTTCGACCAGTTGATCGGCGCGCGGCTCGACAAGCTGACGCTCGGCGTCCGGTTGATGTCCGCCGACTGGGCGTTCCGCCAGTTGTTTGGCGCGACGACGGATTTTAACGATGCCATCCAGCGCGCGACCCTGTTGTCCGGCCTGCAAAATTACCTGCACCGCATGCCCGCGGCGTCTTTCCTGAAACTCGTTTCGTTGGAGGACGAACTGCTGGCCGATACAAGCCACCCGGAATTGGCGGCGCTCGCGCCCTTCCATCCCGCGGCCTTGCTGCGCGCCGCCGAACATTCCGAGTCGTATTCCGCCCATGCGTTCGCGCTGCTGGAGGGCCGCCCGGTGTTGCTGCTCGCCGCGCCGATCGAATTGCCGGAGCCGATGGGGTGGATCGTTGCCGGATTCAGCATCGACGCTGCGCTGGCGGACGAATTCAAACGTATGGCCGCGGTGGATGTTTCGTTTGTCGAGGGTGGGGCAACACCGCGCATCCTGGCAACGACACTGCCTGCGGCGCAGGTGGAGGAGCTCACCGCGCGGCTCGCGGAACAGGACGACTGGACCGAAGTGCGGCTGGTGGGCGTGCCGTGGATCGGGTCGGCGCGCACACTGCCGGGTGGGGATGCGATCCGCTGCCTGATCCAGCGCAACCTCGAAAGTGAACTCGCGCCGCACCGGCGGCTTGAGCGGCTGTTGCTGCTGCTCACCTTCGCCGCGTTGCTCGTGTCGGCAGGTGTGGCGGTGCGACTGGCCGCCGGCATCAGCCGTCCGGTTTCCGAACTCGCGCGCGGGGTCGCGCGGATCGGGCAGGGGAACTACCGCGAGCCGGTGGCCGTGCGCTCGCAGGATGAACTGGGTCAGTTGGCGGGCGCGTTCAACCGGATGGCCGCCGGCCTCGAGGAGCGCGACCGCGTGCGCGATTTACTGGGCAAGGCGGTGTCTCCGGAAATCGCGGCCGAACTGCTGCGGCGTCCGCTTGCCCTGGGCGGCGAAGAGCGGATCGTGACGGTGTTGTTCACCGACATCCGCGGCTTCACGAGCTACAGCGAGCGCGTCCCGCCCACGGAGCTGGTGGCGGTCCTGAACGACTATTTCACCCGCGTCACGCGGGTGATCGAGGCGCACGGCGGCATCGTGGACAAATACATCGGCGATGCCGTGATGGCGGTTTTTGGCGCGCCGCTGGAACGACCCGACCACGCGGCGCGCGCCTTGGCGTGTGCGCGGGAGCTGCTGCGGGCCATTGATGCGCTCAACCGGGAGCGGGACGCCCGCGGCGCATGGCCGCTGCACACGGGCATCGGCATTGCCACGGGCCGCGTGGTCGCGGGCAACCTGGGCTCTGAGTCGCGCCATAACTACACCGTGATGGGCGATGCCGCGAATCTCGCCGCGCGGTTGCAGGATTTGACCAAGGAGCATGGCGTGCCATGTCTCATCGCGGCGGAAACCGCCGCGGCCGCCGGCGCGATGGAGCAACTGCGCTCCATCGGCGAGGTGCCTGTCCGGGGCAAGGCGGAGCCCATTCAGGTGTATGCGTTGGTCGAATTATGAACGGTCTCAAAATAGTGTAAACATCATCACGGGTGGACGCCGCGCTCCGCGCGGCGTTTTCCGTGCGCG
>DAOLDD010000012.1:0-97202 GCA_035327585.1 Kiritimatiellia bacterium
CCGGGCGCTCCGCGCACGGAAAACGCCGCGCGGAGCGCGGCGTCCACCCGTGATGCTGTATACACGATTTCGAGACCGTTCATATGTGCAGGAGATCCTGTCGCTGATCCTTGAGGACGGACATTTCCTGCGCGCGGTTGCCGAACGGCGGGTCCTGCCCCTGGGTGGCTCATTCTTTCGCATTGCGGCGGGGGGCGGGCTCGGGTATCAAAGACCTCCCGTTCCGCGATGAGCGCGGGCGGTCAACACCGGGAGCGCTGCTTCGATGAAAGACATCCCCGTCGCCAATACCCGCAACATCGTCCTTGTTGGACACACGGGAAGCGGGAAAACCACGCTGCTGGACGCCCTGCTGTTTAAGCTGGGCATCAACGACCGGCTGGGGTCGCCTGCCGCCGGGACCAGCGCGGCGGATTGGACGGATGAGGAAAAGGACCGGAAAATCACCATCTGGGCGAAGCCCTTCACGGCCCGTTACGACGCGGCCGACGGGAAGCCCGTCAACTTTGTGTTTATTGATACACCCGGCTACGCGGATTTCTACGGACAGTTGACCGCGGCGACCGCCGTGGCCGACGCGGCGCTGCTGGTGGTCGACGCCGCCGCCGGCATCCAGGTCGGCACGAGCCGCGCCTGGCGGCGGTTGGAGGCGCTGAACATTCCGCGCGGCATCGTCATCACCGGGCTGGACAAGGACAACGTCGATTTCCACGAGGTCCTCGCGCGCATCCAGGAAACGTGGGGCAGGAAGTGCGTGCCGATTGAAATCCCGACGCAGGACCGGCAGCACATCATCGACATCATTGAGGGCGAGATTCCAGAGGAACTTTCCGCCGAGGCGGAGGAGGCGAAGAACATCCTCGAGGAGGACGCGGCGGAGGAGGACGACGCGCTGCTGGAGAAATATCTCGGCGGCGAACATTTGAGCCACGACGAACTCGTCGGCGGCCTGCGCGTCGCGGTGCGCCGCGGGCATCTCGTGCCCGTCTTCGAAGCCGAGCCCTTGCAGGGCATCGGCATCGCGGAACTCCTGGAGGAATTGTATCATCTGTTCCCGTCGCCATTGGATCATGACATCAGCGACGCGGACGGGCGTCCGGTGAATGCCGCGGCAGACGCGCCGCTCGCCGCGCAGGTTTGGCGCTCGGTGAACGATCCGTACGTGGGTCAGCTCTCTTTCCTGCGCATCTATGGCGGCACGCTGCGCTCGGATTCGGAATTGTTCAACACAACCCGGGGCCAGAAGGAGCGCATCGGGTTCGTGCACCTCGTGAACGGGCGCAAGGACCTGTCGATCACCGAGGCGCACGCGGGCGACATCGTTGCGCTGCCGAAATTGAAGTTCACGCAAACGTGCGACTCGCTGTGTGCGGCCGGACAGTCGGTGCGGTTCGCGCCGATCGAATTCCCGCAGCCGGTGATGAGCGTCGCGGTCGCACCGAAGAGCGCGGGCGACGATGACAAGATCGGCGTCGGCCTGCAACGTGTCGCGGAGGAAGACCCGACGCTGCGCGTGGAGCGCAACGCGGAGACGAAGGAGCTGATCCTCGCGGGCATGGGCGACATCCACCTCGACATTGCCGTCGGCCGGATGAAGAAGCGCAGCAACGTCGATGTCGTGCTCTCCACGCCGAAGGTGCCGTACAAGGAGACCATCACCACGCGCGCGGAGGGGCACTACAAACACAAGAAGCAATCCGGCGGTCGCGGCCAGTACGGCGAGGTGTACATCCGCCTGTCGCCGCTGCCGGCGGGCGAGTCGGAGTGGTTCGAGGACGCGCTGGTTGGCACCAACGTGCCGCGCAATTATCTGCCCGCCGTGCAAAAGGGCCTGCAGGAAGGCATGGCGCGCGGCGTGCTTGCGGGCGCGCCGGTGGTGCAGACCAAGGTGACGATCTACGACGGCTCGCACCACGAGGTCGACTCCTCCGAAATTGCGTTCAAGATTGCCGCGGCCCGCGCCTTCACCGAGGGGATGCAGCAGGCGAAGCCGGTGCTGCTGGAACCGATCATGAACGTGCGCATCACGATTCCCGACCGCTACATGGGCGACGTCACGGGCGACTTGAATCACAAGCGCGGACGCATCCTGAACATCGAGGCGGACAGCGGGCTGCAGGTCATCGTCGCGGAGATTCCGCAGGCCGAGATGTTTCGCTATTCATCCGAGTTGCGCAGCGTGACGCACGGGCAGGGGAGCTTTGAGTCCACCTTCGCGCGGTACGACACCGTCCCCGCGCACGTCGCGCAGAAGGTCATCGCCGAGGCGCAGAAGAATCGCCAGGCGGAGCACGACGAATAGCGTGCGCCGCGAAACCTGAAACAACACCCGAACCCCGAACGAGCACATGGCTGGTCATAGTAAATGGGCGAACATCAAGCATAAGAAGGCCGCGGCGGACGCCGTCAAGGGCCGCGTGTTCAGCAAAATCGCGAAGGAAATCATGGTGGCCGCGCGGAGCGGCAGCGACCTGTCCGCGAACATCACGCTGCGCGCGCTGGTGCAGAAGGCGCGCGCCGCCAACATGCCCGCGGACAACATTGACCGCGCGATCAAGCGTGGAACGGGCGAGCTGGAGGGCCAGGTGCTGGAGGAAATCATGTACGAGGGCTACGCGCCGGGCGGCGTGTCGGTGATCGTTCAGACGCTTTCCGACAACCGCAACCGGACGGCGTCGGAAGTGCGGCATGCCTTTTCCAAACACGGCGGCAATCTAGCCGGCGCGGGCAGCGTCGCGCGCAGCTTCAAGCGGCGCGGCTATTTCACGCTGCCGGTGTCGGCGATTGAGGAGGACCGGTTGCTCGAAATCGCATTGGAGGCGGGCGCCGATGATGTGCGGCGTGACGGCGAACACTTCGAGGTGCTGTGTGAATTCCAGCAATACGGCGCGGTCAGCGATGCGCTGACGACGGCGGGTCTGAAGCCGGAGACATCGGAGCTTACGATGATTCCCGACGTGACCACGCCGGTCACGGATCCCGAAAAGGCGAAGCAATTGCTGGCGTTCATCGAGGCGTTGGAAGAGCTGGATGACGTGCAGAATGTGTACGCCAATTTCGATATTTCGGACGAGGTGATGGCGCAGGCGCAGGCCTGATTCCGTCCGAACCCCGCGCGTGCGCATCCTCGGCATAGACACGTCGCTCCGGTCCAGCGGGGTGGGGATCATTGATGCCGCCGGTTCCGCGCTGCGACTCGTGGAGGCGATGACGCTCGCGATGCCCGCGAAACTCTCGCACGCGCAATGCCTGTGCGGAATTGACCGCGAACTCACCGCGCTGATTGAGCGGCATCGCCCCGAGGTTGCGGCGATTGAAGGCATCTTTTTTTGCCGCAACGTCAAAACCGCGCTCACGCTTGGCGAAGCGCGCGGCGTCGTGATCGCGGCGTGTGCGCGCGCCGGGCTGCCGGTGTATGAATATCCGCCGCGCCGCGTGAAGCAGGCGCTGGTGGGCTATGGCGCGGCGGAAAAAGACCAGGTCGCGCGCATGGTGATCCGGCTGCTGGGAATGAAGGAAACGCCGCAGGAAGATTCCGCCGACGCGCTCGCCATCGCGATCTGTCACGCCCACGCCCACAGCACCGTCGCCGAACTCGCGCCGAAGCCGTTATAAAAAGCGGCGTTTCAGGGCTGGTGGGGCGGTGTTAGCTGCGCCTGCAATTCCGGCGGCAGCAACGGCCAAAGGCCGGGGTGTGCTTCCACCAATCGTGCGATGTCGCCCAGGTCTTTGATGCGCTTGCTTTGGCGTCTGCGTGGATCGCTCCATGCCCGCAACTTTCCCTGGAGCGTGTCCTCGAGCGATGCAACCCTCATCAGAATGCCGTGTACATCGGCCGGCACGGCTCTGCTGGGGAAGTCGCGATACGTCTCCTCGGTGCTGATTTGAATGGAAACGCGCGAACCTCCTTTGAGGTTGACGGACCACTCAAAGGTTTCCGAAGTGAACCCCTCGGACTTGAGGGCGCTGACCGCTCTTTCGATTGCATCCGTCGCGACGACGAGGTCGACATCCTGTGTGACCATGGGCTCGGCCGCCCAGTGGTTGACGGCAATTCCACCTATTGCGCACCACTGGATATCCGCGCGCTCGAGACAATTCACCAACTTCATGACGTCGTTGGTGCCCCCGGCCGTTTGCCAGTCGTAAAATTGTTTCGAGGTCATGGACTTCATAGTGGAGTGGTCCGGCGAGTCTGTCGATATTTTGGTCATGGCAGGCTGCGCACATGAACGCCGACGATAAACAGCGTGATGAACTTGGTGGGGTGCCCCATTCTTTTTTTTCAAATTGCGACTGCAATTTGTAACGCGCTAATTATCAGCGTGATGTGATTTTACTTAAAGTTTTAGCGAATTCCTGTTGACCCGGTGTGGGGCAAAGTGGGACAAAGTGGGGCAGAAGGAAGCCAAATGGCGGGTAAAACACAGGATAGTGGAGCTGCGATGGCGGAGATGCTGCAAGGCGTTTTCGTTGGCCAGTACCAACATCTGTTGGACCCGAAAAAGCGCCTGACGATTCCGTCGGTCTGGCGCGAGCAGGTTGGCCAGCCGGAGCAGTTGTTCGTACTGCCTGGCGTGAATCTGCCCTGCCTGTGCGTCTTCCCCTCCCGCGAGATGGCGCGCCGCCTGGAGCGCATCCGCAGTTTGTCGATCGCGGATGAGACGGGCCGCAACTTCCTGCGGACGCTGGCGTCGCGTTCGGATTTGGTGCCGTGGGATGCGCAGGGGCGTATCCGGGTGAAAGACGAGTTGTTGGACTACGCCGGCCTGTCGTCGGACGTGGTGTTGGTAGGTGCGTTTGAGTGCTTCGAACTGTGGAGTCCCGAAAAATGGAAACAACAGCAGGAATCCTCCGCCACTTCCACGAGCTTGGGCGAAGCAGCCCGGTACGTTGGGTTCTAGACCGCGTCAACGCGCCCGCCGCGCGCGCGCCGTCACCGGCGTCTACACGGCAGGAACGCTGGCAGGATTTGTTCTGGGAGCACGCGCCCGCGCAACGTGCCGCGCCGCGTATGCAGGCGGCGGCCGTGGCACAGACGGATTTGTTCGGCTGGCTCGCGACGGAGAATCCCGCGGCGCAGCCGGTTGCCGCATCGCGGCCCGCGGCGGCAGCGCAACCGCGTTCGCGCGCCGAGGCCCTGGCCAAGCCGGCCCCGGCCGCGTCGGTTCGCAAGCTGCGTTCGGTGGCCCCCGCGGGCTACGCGCAACGTCGCCGCACGGTGAACAGCGTTGAAGTGGTGCGGTTGCTCCAAGTGACGCGCGGTGTTAACGGCGTGGAAGCGCCCCCCGCCATTGAGTTGCCGCGCAGCCGCTTTTCGGCGGCCGTGGATTTGTGGAAGGGCCGCCCGGTCGGCACGCCGTTTGTGATGGCGACGAGCGGGCAACGGGCTGCGCGGAACAAGTAGCGGTCAACGGGCCGCGATGGCGAGGGATGTGTGCATGAGTCGGTTTTGGTCGAGGAGGTGCTGGCGGGCCTGGCGGTAAAGCCGGGCGGCGCGTACATCGACGGAACGCTGGGAGGCGGCGGACATGCGGAAGCCATATTGGAACGGATCGGGCCAGGGGGCCGGCTGCTGGGGATCGATCGCGATCCCGTTGCGCTGGCCCTTGCGCGCGAAAGGCTCCGGGGCTTTCCAAACGCGGTCGTGCTCCGGGGGAATTTCAGCGAGATGAGCGCGCTGGCGCCAGCGGCGGGATTCGCGAACGTGGACGGCGTGCTGCTCGACATCGGGGTGTCCTCCATGCAGCTCGATACGCCGTCGCGCGGGTTCAGTTTCCAGCACGACGCGGCGCTCGATATGCGGATGGACCCGGATTTGCCGCGCAGCGCGGCGGATTGGGTCAACGAGACGCCGGAAGCGGATTTGGCGGATGTGTTGTGGCGATACGGCGAGGAACGCGCGTCCCGCCGTATCGCCCGGTTCATCGTGGAGGCGCGCACGCGGGCGCCGATCCGTACGACGGGCGAACTGGCGGATCTCGTGGCCCGCGCGAAGGGCGGACCACGGGGCAGGATTCACCCGGCGACGCAGACGTTCCAGGCGCTTCGCGTTGCGGTGAATGACGAATTGGGCGCGCTGGAGCGCGGCCTCGAGGCGGCGATGAACCTGCTGGGAACCGGCGGCCGCCTCGCGGTGATCGCGTTCCACAGCCTGGAGGACCGGATTGTGAAGCAGCGGCTGGCGGCCCATGTCGGGCGGCGCGAGTCGCTGGAGGCCGGCGGTGAGCGGTGGATCGTGACCCCGCCGCGCGCGGCGTGGGTGGTGAAGTCGCCCGCCATGGCGGGCGAAGAGGAAGTGAAACGGAATCCGCGGGCGCGTTCGGCGCGGCTGCGGGTGGTGGAAAGGATCGATTGATCATGGCTCGTCGTCGGAATCGTAATTATCGGAAAAAGGCCCGCACCGCCCCCATTTCGGGCCCGCTGGTGCTGGTCCTGATCTCCGCGATGGGCCTCGCGTTCGGCTGGCTGTGGCTGAACAACCGGTGCGAATTGCTGGGTACGCGGATCAAGGAACTGGAACAGGAACGGACGGCGCTTCGCCGCCGCGTCGCGAACGAAGAGTTCAAGTGGTCCAGCCTTACGACCTACGAGAGCATGATGAAATTGTTGAAGGAACACCGCATCGAAATGGACTGGCCGCGTGAGCGGCAGATCGTTCGCATCCGCCGGGCGGCGGGTGACGAAGGTGCGGAAACGTCGTTCGCGCGAAATTGATGCGGGACCATGACCGAAAAAAGCCATCGCTGGCGGGTGACGCTGATCATCCTGGCCATGTCGGCCGTCTGGATCGGCCTCGGCATTCGTCTGTCTCACCTGCATCTGGGCGACCACCCGGCGCTGCTCGCGCGGATTGATCGCACGCGCCAGGTGACCATCCCGATGCTGGTCGGGCGCGGCCGCGTAATGGACCGAAACGGCTCGGTGCTCGCGGCGGACGTGACGACGCGCGAAGTCGCGGTCGACCCGAACTTCATGCAGAACCACGGGCACCCGCTCTTTACGGCGCAACAGCTCGCCCGCCTGCTGGAACTCGACCCGGCGATGGTCTTCACGCGCGTCCAGAAGTCGGAGAGCAAATACGAACTGTTGAAGCGGCAGGTTCCCGAGGATGTCACGCGGCAGATCCAATCCATGGGCATGCCCGGCGTGCGCTGCGACGAGGCGATGACGCGCCTCTATCCGCACGCGGCGCTGATGTGCCACGTGGTCGGCTTCGCGAACATGGAGGGCGTCGGCAGCGCGGGGATCGAGCAGCGCCTCGACCGCTACCTGCGGGGCGTGCCGGGCTTCCGTGAAACCGAGGTGGACGGCCGCCGCCGCGAAGTGCGCAACCGGCGCAAACTCGAAATCCTGCCGCAACAGGGCGGCGATGTGTATCTCACGCTCGACCAGAACCTGCAGTATTTCGTCGAGCGCGCGCTGGACCAGGCGCTCGCGACGAATGGCGCCGCGGGCGCGTGGGCAATCGTGCAGCGCGTCGGCACGGGTGAAATTCTCGCGATGGCGTCGCGCCCCGCGTTCGATCTGAACGCCTTCGGCCAGACGAAGGAGGAGGAACGCCGGAACCGCGCGATTGGCTTCGTGTACGAGCCCGGTTCGATCTTCAAAATCATCGTCTACGCCGCCGCGCTGAACGAGGGGCTGCTGCGGCCGGATGAAATCATCGATTGCGAAAACGGCTACTGGGTGCACGCCGGCAAGGGCCTGCGCGATTTCCACCCGTACGGACGCCTCACCGCGACGGACGCGCTGAAAAAATCCAGCAACATCGCGGCGGCGAAAATCGCGCTGCGGCTGGGCGAGGACAAGCTCTACCGCTATTTGCAGGCCTTTGGCATCGGCCGCGTGAGCGGCGTTGAACTGCCGGGCGAGGAGGCGGGCATCCTGCATCCTCGTTCCCGCTGGAGCAAACTCAGCATCACGCGCATCCCGATGGGACACGAGGTCGCGGTCACCGGCTTGCAGATGGTGAACGCGTTGAATGCGATTGCGAATGGGGGCGAATTGGTGCGCCCCCGCGTTGTACAGCGCGTGACCACGGCGCGCGGACAGACGATCCAGCAGTCGGAAACGGCTGTGCTGAACCGTCCGATCCGCCCCGAGGTCGCGCGTACTCTCACGGAGATGCTGGTGCAGGTGACGGAGGAGGGCACCGGCAAGCGTGCGCGCGTCGATGGCTACACCGTCGCGGGCAAGACCGGCACGGCGGAAAAAGCGGGGCCCGGCGGCTACGACCGCAAGAAGAACCTCGCCTCGTTCATCGGTTTCCTCCCGGCGGAACAGCCGGAGCTGAGCATTTTGGTCACGTTTGACGAACCGCAAACCCAGACGCAGGGCGGCCAGGTGGCCGCGCCGGTGTTCCGGGAAATCGCGGAACACGCGGTGCGCTATCTCGACATCCCGCCGGTGGACGAAGCCCGCGTGATCCAGTTGGTGCCGGAGGTCAGCCCGCTATGAGGAGGCACAGGAGCCATGATTCTCGGTAAACTCTGTATGGAAACCATGCGACTCGAATCCATCACCCGTATCGTGCAGCCGATCCAGGTGCGCGGTCCGCTTCATTACGACATCGAAGGCATTGCCTACGATTCGCGCCTCGTGAAGAACAACTACCTGTTCGTCGCGTTGCGCGGGCAACAGGAGGACGGCGCCGCGTATATCGAGGACGCGCTGCGCCGCGGCGCGGTCGCCATCGTATCCGAGGAGGACCGCTGGCCGCGCCGCAATGTCGCGCACATCCTGGTGGAGGACGCGCGTCGCGCGATGGCCGAAATCGCGTGCTCGTTCTACGACCACCCGTCGCAGAAAATTCCCGTGGTCGGCATCACCGGCACGAACGGCAAGACGACGACCTCATTCATGGTGCGCGAAATACTCGCGGCGGAGGGGCGCCAGCCGGGCCTGATCGGCACGGTGCGCTATGAAATCGGCCCGCGCGTCATTCCCGCCGTCCGCACGACGCCCGAGTCGCCGGACGTGCAGTTTATGCTCGACCAGATGGTGCGCTCCGGCTGCCGCAGCGCCGTCATGGAAGTCTCGTCGCACGCGCTCAAGCAGCGCCGCGTCTGGGGCACGGATTTCGATGTCGGCGTCTTCACGAACCTGACGCGCGACCACCTGGATTTCCACGGCAGCATGGAGGAGTATTTCGCGGCAAAGATGCAACTGTTCCGCGGGCTCGGCCTCCAGCACAAACGCGCCGCCGCGGTGGTGAACCTCGACAACGAGTGGGGCATGGAACTCGTGCGTACAAACGGCCTGCGCGCGCAGTTGCTGACCTTCGGCGAGCATCCCAGCGCGGATGTCCGCGCGGAGGACATCGAGCTCGACGCGCACGGCACGCGGTTCGTGGTGCGCAGCCCGTGGGGCGCGACCGACGCGCACCTCCGCCTGCTGGGTCGATTCAACGTCAGCAATGCGCTCGCCGCGATCGCCACCTGTGGCGCGCTCGGCATCGCGCCGTCCCGCAGCGCGGCCGTGCTCGCGGGTATGAACACCGTGCCGGGTCGGCTTGAGCGAATCACGTCCCCGCGTGGCTTCACCGTCTTTGTGGACTACGCGCACACGGACGACGCGCTCGCGAACGTGCTCGACACGTTGCGCGAATTGCATCCCCGCCGCCTGATCGCCGTGTTCGGCTGCGGCGGCAACCGCGATCGCAGCAAGCGCGCGCTGATGGGCGCCGCGGCGCACCAGCGCGCCGACTACACGATCCTGACGAGCGACAACCCGCGCCGCGAAAAGCCGGAGTCGATCATCGCCGAAATCGAGCAGGGCATTCCCACCCGCGACCGCCATGAAATCGTCGTGGATCGCGAAGAGGCGATCGCTCGCGCGCTGGCAATGGCGCAGGCCGGAGACATCGTGCTTGTCGCGGGCAAGGGGCATGAAAACGTGCAGGAATGCGGCAATACGATCATACCGTTCGATGACCGTGAAGTGGTGCGCCGGCACGCATGAGCGATTTCCATTTCACCCCCGGCGAACTGGCCGCCTGGAGCAGTGGCCGCTGGTGCGGCGGCACGCCCCCGGCCATCACCGGGTTCGCGATTGATTCACGGGCGATCCAGCCCGGCGATTGTTTTGTCGCCCTGCCCGGCGCGAAAGTTGACGGGCACCAGTTTCTCGACGTCGCGCGCGAGCGCGGCGCGGCCTGCGCGCTGGTGCGCGGCGGCGTGTCCTGTCCCGGACTCCCGCTGCTTGAAGTCGCGGACCCGAAACACGCCTTGATGGAGCTGGCGCGCGGCCACCGGGCGCGCCTCGGCGGCCGGATGATCGCGGTCACGGGCAGCAGCGGCAAAACGAGCGTCAAGGAAATGACGGCGGACCTGCTCGCGCTCGCCGGACCGACGGCGCGTACGCGCGGCAACTGGAACAACGACCTCGGGCTGCCGCTGAGCCTGTTAACCATGAAACCGGGCGATGCCTTCGGGGTGTTTGAAGTCGGCATGAATCATCCCGGCGAATTGAAACCGCTTTGCGAGTTGCTGCGCCCGCATATTTCCGTCGTGACGTGCGTGGGCCCGGTGCACATCGAGTTTTTCGAGAGCGAGGAGGGCATCGCGCACGAAAAGGCCGAGGTCTATCGCGCGCTCGATGCCGATGGCCTCGCGATCCTGCCCGCGGACGATCCGTGGTTCCGCGTGCTGAATTCGCACGTCCGGAGCAGGGCGCTCACCGTTTCGATGCAACAGGACGCGGACTATCGCGTCGTGGCGGGCGAGCCGCCGCTGTTCGTCGTGAGCGAGTGGGCGAGCGGGGAAACCTCCGCGTTCAGCGCGCCGTTGCCGGGGCGACACGTCCTGTCGAACGCCGGGCTGGCCATCGCGGTCGCCCGTCAATTTGGGATCGAATGGGAAGCCCTCGCGCGGCGTGTCCAGGCGTTCCGTCCGCCCGGGATGCGCTGGGAGGACCGCGAGGTGCGCGGCGTGCGAATCATCAACGACGCCTACAACGCCAACCCGATGAGCATGCGCGCGGCGCTCGATGCGTTCGCGGAAATTGACGTGGCGGGAAATCGATGGCTCGTGCTCGGCGCGATGCGGGAACTCGGCACGCACGCGGAGGAGGAACACCTGGCGCTGGGCCGTTTGCTGGCGCGCGGTCCCTGGGCGGGCCTCGTCGCCGTCGGCCCGGAAGGGGCGTGGTTGCGCGAGGGCGCCCGCTCCGTGGGCTTCCAGAAGATCCGGCTGGCGGCGGACGCGATGGAGGCGGCGCGGATATTGAAAGACTTGATTCAGCCCGGCGATGCCGTATTGCTCAAGGCCTCGCGCGGGGTCGCGTTGGAGGATGTTCTGGATGAACTGGGGTGAGCAGGTATCGGGTGTCGGGTTTCAGGTGTCGGGGAGGACGCTCCTCGTTTACAACGTCTGTAAATCCGGTCTTCGCGCTGTTCCAACCTCTGTAATTTACAGCCCCTGCAATTCCTCCCTGACACCTGACACCTGACACCTGACACCCGAAACCCTCATATGCTCTACTTCCTTCACGAACAAACGGAACTCTGGGCGCCGCTGCGCATCTTCCGCTACATCACGTTTCGCGCGCTGATGGGCGCGGGGACGGCGTTTGTCCTCACGCTGCTGCTGGGCCCGGTGATCATCCGCTGGCTGCGCTGGCTGAAGTTCGGCCAGTACGTGCGCGACGACGCGGTGCTGGCGCACCAGCATCGCAAGAAATCGGGCACACCGACGATGGGCGGCGTGCTGATCATCGCGTCCGTGGTGGTGGCGACGGTGCTGTGGGCCGACCCGCGCAATGTGTACGTGTGGCTGGCGCTGGGCACGATGCTCGCGATGGGGGCGATCGGCTTTTGGGACGACTACTTGAAGGTTTCGAAACGAAACGCCAAAGGCGCACCGGGTCGGATCAAACTGCTGCTGGAAATCGGCTGGGCGCTGCTGGTCGTTGCGGCGCTGTATGCGTGGGAGCCTTCGCGTGCACACGTGGCGAAGCTCATGCTGCCGTTCCTGAAGGACCCGTTCATCGCGAACCTGGGCGTGCTGGGCGTGGTCATCTTCATCACGCTCGTGCTGGTGGGTTCGGCGAACGCGGTGAACCTGACGGACGGGCTGGATGGCCTGGCGATCGGGTGCACGAATTCGGCGGCGGCGGCCTATCTCGCGTTGGCGTACGTGGCGGGCAACAGCCTGGCGGCGAATTACCTGTTGGTGCCGTTCGTGCCGGGCAGCGGCGAGCTCGCGGTATTTTGCGGGTGCCTGCTCGGCGCGGGCCTCGGGTTCCTCTGGTACAATTGCCACCCGGCGCGTGTGTTTATGGGCGACACGGGCAGCCTCGCGCTGGGCGGCGCAATCGCGATGGTGGCGGTGGCGATCAAGCAGGAACTGCTGCTGGTGATCGTCGGCGGCGTCTTCGTGATGGAGGCGCTGAGCGTGATGATCCAGATCGCTTCCTTCAAGCTGACGGGCAAACGCGTGTTCCGGTGCGCGCCGATCCACCACCACTTCGAACACCTCGAGAAAGAGCGGGCCGCGATTGAGGGCCGCGACGTGGAGGTGGTGGAGACGATGGTGACGATCCGTTTCTGGATCCTGGGCATCATCTTCGCGCTGATCGGCGTGGCGACGCTGAAGATCCGGTGATGCACACGGGCACCCATGCGTTGGTGTTGGGCCTTGGCGAGAGCGGCGCCCATGCGGCGAAGCTGCTGCTGCGCGAGGGGCTGCGCGTGACGATCTTTGAACAGCAGGTGCATCCCATGACCGCGGAGGCGTGGGTCGGGCTGGGCGGGCAGACGGTGGCTGCCGCTCCGGATGCGGCGATTCCCGCGGACGTGGATTTGTGCGTGGTGAGTCCCGGCATTCCGGTGGAACATCCCTGGCTGGCGTCCGCCCGCGCGCGGGGGTTGCACCCCGTGCCGGAGTTCGAGCTGGGCTGGAGCCGGTTCCGGGGCCGCGTGGCCGCGATCACGGGCACGAACGGCAAGAGCACGATGGTGAAGTGGATGGCGGAAAGCCTGCTCGCGTCCGGATTTCGCGCCGCGCCGGCGGGCAACTATGGGCCCAGTGTGAGCCGCGTGGTGTGCGAGCAGCCGGACCTGGACTGGCTGGTGATTGAGGCGAGTTCGTTCCAGTTGGAGACCGCGCGGCATTTTCGCGCCGACCTGTCCGTGCTGCTTAACATCGCGCCGAATCACCTGGACCGGCATCCGTCGATGGAAGCCTATGTGGACGCCAAGGCGCGCCTGTTCGCGCAGGTGCGGGGCCGGGATGTTTGCATGGCGCCGGCGGCGTGGCGGACGCGCATGCAGGCGGCGTCGGGCGGGCGTGGCGCCTGGTATAGCTTTGGTTGCGCGGCGACGGATGATTATCGCTGGGGAAACAGCTGTGTCCTGCATCGCGCGGATACCGTGCTGGATGCGCGCGGAACCTTTCTCGACAACGCGATCCTGGGCCCGCATGCGGCGGCCGTGGCGGGCGCGCTGCACGCGGCGGGACTGCCGTTGGACGGAGCCGGGGCCGCGGCGCGCGCGTTCAAGTCGCTGCCTCATCGTATGGAGCCGGTCGCGGAGGCGGGCGGCATACGCTTCGTAAATGACTCGAAGGCGACCACGCTGACGGCGATGCGCGCGGCACTCGAAATGGCCGGGGGACCGGTGCGGCTGATCGCGGGCGGATTGCTGAAAGAAACCGATTTGAATTGCGTCAAAGAAATGCTGGCCCTGCACGCCCGCGGGGTTTACCTTGTGGGGAAAGCTGCGGAAAAAATGGCTTCGCAGTGGGCGGATACCGTTCCTTGCGAGGTGTGCGGCGAGTTGGAGAAGGCGGTTGGTGCGGCGTGGCGGGCGGCGCGTCCGGGCGAGGTGATCCTGCTCTCGCCGGGTTGCGCGAGTTTCGACCAGTTTGCGAATTTTGAACGACGTGGAGATGAATTTCGGCGCATCGCGAAAGCGCTGGCCGGGGAGCGAAAATCATGAACAACAAGCAACAGTGGAGTACGATCATGCAAGCGTCGGACGAACGTCGGAGCAACGTGCGGGGGCCCCTGCTGGCGGGCATCATTGCCGGGCTTCACGTGGTGGCAATTTCCGGTTTTCTGGTGATTCAGGGGTGCGGCACGAAGCAGCCGATGGTTGAGCCGCCGCCGTCCCCGGTAATGCCGCCGCGCGGCGACGCAGGCGCGCCGCCCGCGGTGATGCCGCGTCCAAGTTTCCAGCCGCCGGTCGGTGTGGAACAGGCGCCGATGACAATCGAGGAAGCGTCCGTGCGCGTGCACACCGTTGCTGGCGGCGAATCGCTGGCCCGGATCGCAAACCGCTACGGCGTGTCGGTGAGTGAGCTGGTGCAGCTCAATGGCATCAAGGACCCGAACAAGATTCGCGTTGGCCAGTCGCTGAAGCTGCCGAGCTATGCGTCGGAGTCCGCCGCCCCGGCCGCCGCCCCGAAACCGGTGAAGCCGAAGGTCGAGAAGGCATCCGCCCCGGCGGTCGCGGGTGACGGGACGTATGTGGTTCAGTCCGGCGACAGTTTGTCCAAGATCGCGTCGCGCCAGGGCACGACGGTGAAGGCGCTCAAGGAAGTGAACAACCTGCAGAGCGATGTGATTCGCATCGGACAGAAATTGAAACTGCCCGCGGGCGCAAAACCCGCCGCCGCCAAGCCCGCCGCCGCGAAACCCGCGCCCGCGCCTGAACCCGCTCCTGCCCCCGCGCCGGTCCCGGCGCCTTCCGTGCCCGACGCGACGATTCCGCCGCCGGTGACCGCGCCTGCGCCCACACCGGTTGCCGCGGCCGTCTCCGCGCCGGCGCCGTCGTTTGATGCCGCCTCGATTCCGTTCGAATACACGGTGCGTCCCGGCGAGACGATTGATGACATCGCCCGGAACTTCGCCGTGCTCCGCCAGGACATCCTCTCGATGAACGGCTTGTCCGAGGGTGCGACGGTGTCGGCCGGGCAGAAACTAAAGATCCCGATGTCCGCGCCCTGAGCGGCGTTCGGACTTCCGTGAGGGGTCTTGTGCACGCAGGTGCAGGAGGCCCCTCATTTGTTTAACGAGTGGCGGGAAATGGTTAACGAGCGGCGGAGTTGAGCGATGTGGCGGACGACAACCATTTTGGTGACGGCGGTATTGCTGCTGGTCGCGCTGGGCATCGTGATGCTGGCGAGCACGAGCGGCGTGCACGGCAACGCGCTATTCGGCGATCCCAACTATTTTGTGAAGCGTCAGGCCGCGGCGTTGGTCCTCGGGTTGCTGGCGGCCATCCTGGGCGCGCGCATTGATTATCAGGTCTGGAAAAAATTCGCCGTGCCCTTGGCGGGGATTACGTTTCTCCTGCTGGCCGCCGTGCTCGTCCCCGGCATCGGCATTGAGGTCAAGGGCAGCCGTCGCTGGATTTCACTTGGCGTGACGACGATGCAGCCATCGGAAATCGGAAAGGTGGCGCTGATTTTTCTGCTCGCATGGTGGATGAGCCGGGTGAAGCGCAAGGCGGGCGAGTTGGTGCCCGGACTGATCATTCCGGGCGCGTTGATGGGCGCGCTGATTTTGCCGGTGCTCGTGGGCCCGGACTTTGGCACCAGTATGCTCATGGGCGCGGTTGGATTCGCGATGCTTTGGGCGGGCGGCTCGCGGTTCAGCCATTTGGCGATCGCGGGCACGGGCGCGGCGAGTTTCATGACGGTCCTGATCATGCAAAACGAGGTGCGCATGCGGCGCATCATCGCGTTCCTCGACCCCGAACGGTACGCGGACCGGGAAGCGTTCCAGTTGCTGAACGCCATTTACGCCTTCGTCATGGGCGGCAGCGGCGGGGTGGGGCTGGGCGCGAGTTTGCAGAAGCGGTACTACCTGCCGGAATCGCACACTGATTTTATTTTCGCGATCATCGGCGAGGAACTGGGTTTGGCGGCGTCGATGGGCGTGCTGCTCCTGTTTGCGGTTATCTTCGTGTGCGGGCTGCGCATCTCCGCGCGGGCGCCGGATTCCTTCGGACGTCTCGCCGCGCTCGGGCTCACCTGCATGATTACGATCCAGGCGGCGATCAACCTCGGCGTGGTGACGGGTTGCCTGCCCACCAAGGGGCTGCCGCTTCCGTTCATCAGCTACGGCGGCACCAGCCTCGCCATCACGCTCGGCATGGTCGGCGTGCTGGTGGGCATCGCGCGGCAGGCGGGTGAGGACGGCGCTTCGCTCTCCGTCGTCCGCGACCGCGCACGGCGAGTTTAGCGCGAGCGCCGCGCGCGTTCGATCAGTTTTCCAATGATCGGATCATCGGCGACGCCGCCCAGCATGCCGGGTTGGCGTTCGGCCGGCGAAATTCAGAACGGATTGCTATCTCCAATTTGTAATTGGAAATCGGCAATGGGCCATTCATGCGAATCCGGGGATTGGGAGCGGATTGGGCCTGTGCGGTGGATTCAGTCTTGACGGGTGGAAGCGGGGTAAAGCACTATCCATGAAATTAACGCGTCGATTTGAGACGATACATGCTTAACAGCGTACTGGGTTTATTTTCCAACGACATTGGCATCGATTTAGGCACGGCCAACACCCTGGTGTATGTCAAGGACCGCGGCATTGTGCTGCGCGAGCCTTCGGTGGTCGCCATCCAGGCGGGCACCAGCCGGGTGCTGGCGGTGGGAGAGGAAGCGAAGCGGATGCTCGGGCGCACGCCCGGGAGCATCGTGGCCATTCGTCCCCTCAAGGCCGGCGTAATCGCCGACTTTGAAATCACGGAGGCCATGCTGCGCTATTTCATCCGCAAGGTTCACAATCGCCGGAAACTGGTCCGTCCACGTGTCATCGTGGCCGTGCCCAGCGGCATTACGGAGGTGGAAAAACGCGCCGTCAAGGACTCGGCAGTCCATGCCGGCGCGCGTGAGGTTTTCCTGATTGAAGAGCCGATGGCCGCGGCGATCGGCGTGGGCCTGCCTGTGCAGGACCCCGCCGGCAACATGATTGTCGACATTGGGGGCGGTACCACCGAGGTGGCGCTGATCTCCCTGGCCGGCATCGTGTTCAGTCGCAGTGTGCGGGTCGGCGGCGATGAAATGGATGAGGCGATTGTCCAGTACCTGAAGCGGGTCTACAACCTGCTGATCGGCGAGCGCACGGCGGAGGAAATCAAGATCTCCATCGGCTCGGCCTACCCCCTCGAGGAAGAAATGTCGATGGAGGTGAAAGGCCGGGACCTGGTGGCGGGGTTGCCCAAGACGCTCACGTTGACTTCCGAGGAGGTCCGTGAGGCGTTGCAGGAACCCGTCTCCGCCATTGTCGAAGCGGTTCGGATCACGTTGGAGCGCTGCCCGCCGGAATTGTCGGCGGACCTGGTGGACCGGGGCATGATCCTGGCCGGCGGCGGTTCGTTGCTGCGGGGATTGGACAAGTTGATTGCGGAACAGACCGGGTTGCCCGTGCATGTCGCGGACGACCCGTTGAGCGCAGTGGCGGAAGGTACCGGCATCGTGCTGAGTGAATTGAATTTCCTGCGCAAGGTTTCCCGCTCCGACAAGGTGTACTAGCGCTTCGCGCGCCGGCCGCCGCCTTTTTCCATTTCATCGCCCAGGAGTCCGAAAGGTTCCGGTCATGCACCCGACCTTTTCAGAGACGGGCCCGTGGGGGATGCCGTGAGAGAGCGCCGCTTCACCATCTGGGTGTTGCTGGTGGTGCTGCTGCTCGCCCTCGTCAACCTGCCCGCCGCCCAGAGCCTGGGCGTCAGGAACGCCGTGCGTTCCGCGCTGGCCCCGCTCCAGGAGTCCGTCACAGGCGGCCTGCGTCGCCTGCGCGAAGGCTGGGCGACCGTGCGGGGACTTGGCGGCATGGCGCTTGAAAACCAGCGCATGGCGACCGAGGTCGCACGTCTGCTGGGCGAAGTGCGGGATCTCAAATCGCTCGAACGCGAAAATGAACAATTGCGCGGCGTGCTCGGATTCGCCAGTCGCGCCCAGCGCGACCTGATCCCCGCGGAGGTCATCGCGCGCAGTCGCGACGGGTGGTGGCAGACGCTGCGATTAAACAAGGGATCGGACGACGGCGTGGCGCCGGACCAGGCGGTGATTTCAGTGGACGGCCTTGTCGGGCGCGTCGCCTCCGTTTCCGCGCGCACGGCGGATGTCCTGCTGATTTCCGATCCGACCTGCCGCATCGCCTCGCAAATCCTGCGCACCGGTTCCTTTGGCCTCGTCGCGGGACGCGGCCCGCAGTGGGACGGCTCGGTCGTGTGCCGGATGGAATTCATCAACAAGAACATCCCGATCCAGCCCGGCGACGAGGTGATCACCTCGGGACTCGGCGGCATTTTCCCGCGCGGCCTGCTGATCGGCTACGTGGATCGCGTGGTAACGGATCGCTCCGGGTTGTACCAGTACGCGGATGTCATCTCGAAGGCGGATGTCGGCACGCTGCAATACGTTTTCGCCGTGCGCGACGTTTCGCGCGGCGCGCCGTATGTACGCTCCGCCGGGGAGGCGCCGCGCCCGTGAACCAGATCGCCCTCATTTTTTCGCTCCTGATGGCTGCGCTGCTGCAGGCGGCCGTGCCGACGACCGCGTGGACGGGCTGGGCTCCGGCGCCGGTGATGGCCGGGCTGGTCGTGTATTACGCGCTCGTGCATCCGCGCGGCCTCGTGCTGGAGGTCGCCCTGCTCGCCGGCCTCGTGGAGGACAGCCTGAGCCAGATGCCGCTGGGCACCACGAGCTTCGCTTACGCCGTGGCCGGCCTCGTCATGGAGCGTTATCGCGAAGATGTCGTGGTGCGCCAGTGGACGACGCACGTCGTGTTCGGGGCGCTGGTGAACGCGTCGGCGACGGTGTTCGCGATGTTCATGTTGCTGAAGGACGGCCTGATCCAGCCGCCGGGCCTGCATGTCCTGTTGCGCCTAGCCGGCGCGTTTGTGCTCGGCGGACTCATCGCGCCGTTTGTGTTCAAGGCGATGGAAAATCTTGATGCCACGCTCGGGCATGTCGACGTGGAGGCCGGCTGATGGCGCGCGGCAGTCCATGGGATGACGAGTTCCTGCGCCTCCGCGTGGTGCTTGTGGGCATGCTGGCGCTGTTCGTATTTCTCGGCGGCTGGCTCTGGCACATCCAGGTCCACCGCGGCCCGAGTTTTGAGCAGGATCAGATGAAGCAGAGCATGCGGCGCGTGCGTCTTCCCGGCGTGCGGGGCCGCCTGCTGGATCGCGAGGGCCGTATCGTTGCGGACAACCGGCCCAGCTACACCATTTCCATTTACATGGAGGAACTGCGGCAGCCTGGACCCTGGGATCGCACCATTGAGCGCGTCGAAACACTCCTGCGCGAGCTCGAGGTGATCCTGGGCGAGCCTTCCATCCTGACCCGCCAGGACATCCGCAACCACATCCGCAGGCGCCTGCCGCTGCCGCTCGTCGCGTGGCGCGACATCAGCGAGCCCGTGATGGCGCGATTCGCGGAGCAGGGCGGTCGCATCCCGGGCGTGGACATCCAGGCGGAAAGCACGCGGGTGTATCCCTTCCATGAAATGGCGGGCCATGCCATCGGTTACGTCGGTCGCGCGGAAATCGCGCAGGACGAGGAGGAGCCGTTTCATTTTTACCTGCCGGAGGTGGCCGGTCGCAGCGGGCTCGAGAAGAGCCTCGATGCCTACCTGCGCGGCGAAGCGGGCGGGCGCCTCCTGCGCGTCGACGTGACCGGATACCGCCGTTACGATTTTAAACAGCGCGAACCGCGGCCCGGCCAGGACGTCATGCTGACGCTGGATATGCATGCGCAGGCGCTCGCGGAAAAGGCGCTCGGCGCCGACCCCGGCTCCGTCGTCGTCCTCGATCCGCGCAACGGCGACGTGCTCGCGCTGGTGAGCCGACCCGGTTTCGATCCCAACGATTTCGTGCCGGCCATTTCCTCCGCGCGCTGGTCCGCGTTGAACGAAAACCCGCTGACCCCGATGCTGAATCGATCCATTTCCGGCGGGTATGCCCCGGGAAGCACGTTCAAAGTCATCACAATGCTCGCCGGCCTCGAAAGCGGGAAAGCGTCGCCCGCCGACACGCATCATTGTCCGGGCTATTTCCAGCTCGGCCGCGCGACCTTCCGCTGCTGGTTCCATCCGGGCCACGGCAGCCTGGCGATGCGGCGCGCGATCGAGCAGTCGTGCAACGTCTATTGCTTCCACCTCGGTCTCGCGATGGGCATGCCACGCCTGCATGAAATGTCGGTGCGGATGGGGCTCGGCGCGCGCACGGGCATCGAACTGGAAAATGAACTCGCCGGCCTCGTGCCGGACGATGCGTGGAAACGCCGGACCCAGAACGACGTCTGGCGCGACGGCGACACCTGCAATGTATCCATCGGCCAGGGCGCGCTCGTCGTGACGCCGCTCCAGATGGCCCAGGTGACCGCGCTGATCGCGAATGGCGGACGCTTCTACCGGCCGCGGCTCGTGCGCGGGGTGCGGGAATTCGGCGATGGCGCGTTCGCCATGCAGCCGCCCGAACTGATCCGCGAAATGCAGTGGCCGGCCGCGAATCTGGACGTCGTCCGACAGGGCATGCGCGATGTGGTGCACGGCGAACGCGGCACCGCGCGCCGCGTGGCCATCCCCGGCATCACCATCGCGGGCAAGACCGGCACCGCGGAGTTCGGCCGCAAGGACGAGCGCAAGCGGCACGCCTGGATGATTGCGTTCGCGCCCTTTGAGGCGCCCCGCTATGCGGTTGCGCTGCTGGTGGACGAGGGCATCTCCGGCGGCGAGACCGCGGCGCCGCGTATGCGTGAACTGTTGCTTGGCCTGCTCAAGCCGGAATCGGCGGGAGGGCGCGGCTGATGCAACCGACGCAACGCATGCTCTATTTTTGGAAGCGCATGGATTGGCTGGCGCTGCTCTCCGTTTTTGCGCTCATCGTGGTGGGCATTGTTTTCATCTACAGCGCCTCCTTCCGGCAGGAGGACATACAGATGACGGCGCTCACCCAGCGCCAGATCCTCTGGGCGCTGGTGGGCTTGTGCGTGCTTTTCGGGGCGGTTGCGGTCGACTACCGGCGGGTCGGCCGTGTCGCCCCCATCGTCTATATCGCCTGCCTTGTCCTGCTGGTGCTCGTCCTCCTGATGGGCCGGAAAATTTATGGCGCGACGCGGTGGCTCAGTCTGTTTGGCGTGCTGGTCCAGCCGTCCGAATTCGCGAAACTGGGTACGATACTGCTCATGGCGCGTTTCCTGAGTGAGCCGGCGCGGGATTTGGCGCATCCGCGCACGCTGTTGGTTGTGCTGGCGCTAGCCGCGCTCCCGTTCGTCCTCATCCTCCAGCAGCCGGACCTCGGAACGGCCTCCACGCTGATCCCGGTGGCGCTGGTGATGCTGTTCGTCGCTGGCGTGCCGATGCGCTATTTGTTCGTTCTGGCCGGGCTCGGCATCCTTGCGCTGGCGCCCGGCTGGTTCATTCTCGATGGTTATCAACGGGAGCGTTTGCTCGTCTTTTTCGATCCGGGGCGTGATCCGCTGGGCGCGGGCTGGAACAGCATCCAGTCCGGCATCGCGGTCGGCTCCGGCGGGTTGACGGGCAAGGGCTACATGATGGGGACCCAGAATGTGCTGGGTTTTCTGCCGCGTACGGTGGCGCCCACGGATTTCATTTTTTCCGTGATCGCCGAGGAGAGCGGCTTCATCGGCAGCGTCGTGCTGCTGGTGTTGTTCGCGTTCCTGATGATCGGCGGCTTTCGCGCCGGTCTCGCCTCCCGCGATAAATTCGGCCGGCTGCTCGCGACCGGCGTGACGACCCTGCTGTTCTGCCATGTGTTCGTGAACATGGCGATGACGGTGGGGCTCATGCCGATCACCGGGCTGCCGCTGCCGCTGGTGAGTTATGGCGGTTCGTTTATGTTGTGCACCATGGCGGCTCTGGGCCTGGTGCAAAGCGTGTATGCGCGCCGGTTCCGGCGCTGAAAGGAGAGCGGGTTATGTTGTGGGGATTCTTAAAGCTGTTCGCGCGGCGCAAGATTAAGCGCGAGATCGTGATCAACGCGGAAAGTTTGGAAACGCGTGTCGCGACGCTGCAGGAGGGCAAGCTCGAGGACTTTTTCATCGAGCGCACCAGCGACGACCGGATCGTCGGCAGCATCTTCAAGGGGCGCATCCAGAATCTGGAGGACGGCCTGCAGGCCGCCTTCATCGATATCGGGATGAAGAAAAACGCCTTCATCCACTACTGGGACATGATCCCGGAGGACGCGGCGCGCCTCGAGGCGGAAGAGGGGCTCGAAAGTCGCCGGCCGACGCGGCGCAAGAAATTCGCGCCGGGCGAGATGACGAAGCAGTTCCCTGTCGGCTCGGAAATTGTCGTGCAGGTCACCAAGGGCGCCATCGGCACCAAGGGACCGCGTGTGACCGCGAACCTGAGCATTCCCGGCCGCTACCTCGTGATGATGCCCGGCACCACGCTCAAGGGCGTTTCGCGCAAGATCGAGGACGTGAAGGAGCGCGAGCGGCTGAAGAAGGTGCTTGCGCGCCTGCCCGCGCCCGGCGGAAACGGTCTCATCGTCCGCACCGCGGGCGAGGGCGCCCGTGCCGTTTCGTTCGCCCGCGACGTGCGTGCGCTGGCGGAGATCTGGAAGGACATTGAGGACGGCATCAAAAACACGCCGGCCCCGTGCCGCTTGTACCAGGAACCGGATCTCGTCGAGCGCACCGTGCGCGACTCGCTGACGGAGGATGTCGACCGCATCGTCGTTGACTCCCGCGCGGAATACGACCGCATTCGCAGCATCGTCGCGAAGTACGCGCGGCGCACGCGCACGCGGATCCAGTTCTACGAGGGCGACGCGCCGATTTTCGAGCATTTCGACGTGGAACGCCAATTGGAGAACGCGTTCAGCCGCAAGGTCTGGCTCAAGAGCGGCGGCTACCTCATCGTCGACGAAACCGAGGCGCTCGTCGCGATCGACGTCAACACGGGCCGCCACAAAGGCTCGCAGAACCAGGAAGATTCGATTTTCGAGGTCAACCAGGAGGCCGCCGAGGAGGTGGGCCGCCAGTTGCGCCTCCGCAATGTCGGTGGCTTGGTCGTCATCGACTTCATCGACATGAAGTCGCGCAAGCACCAGAACCAGGTGTACCGCACGCTCAAGGACGCGCTGAAAAACGACAAGGCCCGCACGAACGTGCTTCCGCTGTCGCAACTCGGGCTCATGGAAATGACCCGGCAGCGGCAGGAGGAAAGTGTGCGCGCGGCCACCTACATGAACTGCCCGTATTGTGAGGGCAAGGGCAAGGTGAAATCCGCCCTGTCGATGAGCGTTGAAATCCAGCGCCGCATCGCCGAGGTCATGCGCCGCAAGAAAGCGAGCGCGTCCAATCCACTCAACATCAAGATCACGATCAACCCGAGCATCCTGGAGCGGCTGCGCACCGAGGATGAGGAAATCCTGGTGCAGATGGAGGAGCGGTACCACGGGCACATGACCTTCGTCGGAAACCCGAACATGCACGTCGAGGAATTCTCGATCGTGCATGCCCAGACCAATGAGGAGCTCTTCAGCAGCGTGCAAACCCCGCGCGCGGGCTGAACAGCAGCCGCGAAAAAAGCGCCCTCTCCCCTTGGGGGAGGGGCGGGGCGAGGGTATGCTTGGCGTATGAGCGAGCGAATCGGCATTTTTGGCGGGTCGTTCAACCCGGTGCACCTGGGCCACCTGATCGTGGCGCAGGACGCGCTGGAGCATATGGGACTCACCCGGCTGGTGTTCCTGCCGGCCGCGCAGCCCCCGCATAAACCGGCCGCCCCGCTGGCCGCGGCGTCGCATCGCCTGGAGATGTTGCGGCTCGCGACGGCGGACGATCCCCGCTTTGAGGTGTCGGACGACGAGGTGACCCGGGGTGGCGTGTCCTACACGGTGGATACGTTGCGTCGTTTCCGGGAACGATATCCGGCTGCGACGCTGTATTTCCTGATCGGCGGCGACAGTTTGCTGGAACTGCATACCTGGCGTGAGGTCGGGACGGTGCTCCAACTGGCGGAAATCGTCACGGTGGTCCGGCCCGGCGCGTCGATGGACCGTCTGGACGCGACGGTCCTGCGCCTGCCGGACCCCTGGCCCGCGCGACTCACCGCGAATCTTGTGGCCGGTCACCGCATCGATATTTCATCCACCGACATCCGCAACCGGGTGAACCGCAAACGCCCCATACGCTACCTTGTGCCGGACGCGGTGGCGCGTTATATTGCCGCGCACCAACTGTATTCGTCCCAGGAGATCCCGCGATAGAAACCATCATGCAAGCACGCCAGGCGCGCGAAGCGCTGCTGGCCAAAAAAGGCGAGCAGGTCACCCTGCTTGATGTTACGGGCCTCTCCCCGGTCACGGACTTCTACCTCATCGCAACCGGCAACAGCACGCCCCACCTCAAGGCGCTTGCCACCGAGGTGGAGAAGTCGCTCGCCGCGCATGGCGTGAAATGTTTCCGCCGCGCCGGCACGCCCGACAGCGGCTGGATCGTCGCCGACTACCTGGACTTTGTCGTCCACCTGTTCACCCAGGAACTGCGCGACCACTACCAGTTGGAGCGCCTCTGGAGCGACGCAAAAGTCCTCGAGTAGCGAGGAGACCGGTTGTAGACGGGATGAACAGGATTTACGGGATGGGGGGGGAATTCTATCCCGTACCCGTAAACGTGCACGTACGCGTTCACGATCCGGAATACACAAACGTGAACGGGAACGTGAACGTGAACGGGACCGACGGGGAATGTTACCGATCCAGTCCATCCTGTAATCCCGTCCTTCTTCTTTCCGTGAACTCCGCGAATTCCGCGGTTTCATCAGCTCCGGAAGCGCCCGCACCACCATTTTCCGTAAGCGGGCTGGATTGTGTCGCGTTCTCCGGCTTCCCATCATCGCGATTCTGGTGCATAGTTCCGGCTCCACAGGAGGAGTGTCCATGCAGGAAATCGAATCGCACATGAAGGAGCAGCGGGCGTTCGCCCCGTCGCCTGATTTTTCGTCCCGCGCGCACATCAAGTCGCTGGCGGATTATGAACGCCTGTATCGCGAATCCGTGGACCAGCCCGAGGCCTTCTGGCTGCGAATGGCGAAGGAGCATGTGCGCTGGGCGGTTCCGCCGACCCGCGCGTTCGCGCAACAGTTCGAGAAGGTCGGGGAAACGACCGAACCCTACGTGCAGTATTTCATGGATGGCCGGCTCAACGTGAGCGACAACTGCCTCGACCGGCATGTCGAGGGCGGGCGCGGCGACCGCGCGGCGCTCATCTGGCAGGGTGAGAAGGAGGAGGAAACGCGCACGCTGACCTACCGCGAGTTGCACCGCGAGGTATGCCGGCTGGCGAATGTGTTGAAAAAGCACGGCGTAAAAAAAGGCACGACGGTCACGATTTTCATGCCGATGGTGCCGGAGCTGCCTGCGGCCCTGCTGGCCTGCGCGCGGCTCGGTGCGATCCACTCGGTGGTCTTTTCCGCCTTCAGCCCGGACGCGCTCAAGAGCCGCATCCAGGATTGCCAGTCCTACATGGTGCTGACGAGCGACGTCGGTTTCCACGCGGGCAAGGTGATCGACCTGAAGAACAAGGTGGACCAGGCGATCGCGGAGTGCCCGACGGTGAAAAAGGTCCTCGTCTACAACCGCGGCAATACGCAGGTGGCGATGCAGGCGGGCCGCGATTACTGGTGGCACGAGGAACTCGCGGCCGCCGACATTTCCGATGCGCACGCGGCGGAGCCGCTGGCGGCCGAGGACCCGCTTTTTATCCTCTACACCAGCGGCAGCACCGGCAAGCCCAAGGGCGTGCTGCACACGACCGGCGGCTACCTGACCTACGCGCACCTCACGTTCAAGTACGTGTTTGACTACCGTGACGAGGACATTTTCTGGTGCACCGCGGATGTCGGCTGGATCACCGGCCACTCGTATCTTGTCTATGGGCCGCTGTCGAATGGCGCGACGTGCGTCATGTTCGAGGGCGTGCCGACCTGGCCGCAGCCGGATCGCTTCTGGAAGATCATCCAGGACCGGAAGGTCACGATCTTCTACACCGCGCCGACCGCGATCCGCGCGCTGATGCGGCTTGGCGAGGAATGGCCGGACAAGTACGACCTCTCTTCGCTGCGCCTGCTGGGCACCGTCGGCGAGCCGATCAATCCCGAGGCGTGGATGTGGTACCACCGGGTGATCGGGCGCGGCAACTGCCCGATCGTCGACACGTGGTGGCAGACCGAGACTGGCGGCATCATGCTGGTGACGCTGCCCGGCGCGATGCCGGCCAAGCCGGGGTCGGCGGGGCGGCCCTTCTTTGGCGTGCAGCCGTTGATTCTGAAAGACGACGGTGCGGAGGCGGGCGTGGACGAGGGCGGCGCGCTGTTCATCAAACACTCCTGGCCGGGCATGCTGCGCGGGGTGTATGGGGACGCGAAGAGCGAGTTGATCAAGAACGTCTATTTTTCGCGCGTGCCCGGCCTGTATTTTTCAGGCGACGGGTGCCGGCGCGACGCGGATGGCTATTTCTGGCTGCTGGGCCGGATCGACGACGTGTTGAATGTGTCGGCGCATCGCATCGCGACGGCGGAGCTGGAGAGCGCGCTCGTGTCGAATCCGAACGTCGCGGAAGCCGCCGTCGTGGGCTATCCACACGATACGAAGGGGCAGGGCATCTATTGCTATGTGACGCTGAAGAAGGGCGTGGCGGCGACGGAGGAACTGCGCAAGGCGCTCGTGCAGACGGTGCGCACCCAGATCGGGCCGATTGCGACGCCGGACAAGATTCACTTCACGGACGCGTTGCCGAAGACGCGTTCCGGCAAAATCATGCGCCGCATCCTGCGCAAGATCGCTGAAGGACACGTTGACCAGGTGGGTGACACAAGCACGCTTGCCGACCCCACGGTCGTGGATTCTTTGGTAAAGGGGCGGCTGTAGGAGAAAGGCTGACGACGATGGCAAAGCAACCGTTGGGCATACGACTCGCGGACCACGCGAAGCAATTCATGCCGGTGCCCGCCGGCGGCAAGGTCTTCCAGGCCGGCCAGCCGGGCAACTGCATGTACGCGGTGCGGACCGGCACCCTGCAGGTGCGCATCGGCAAGGCAGTCGTGGAGACGCTGGGCCCCGGCGATGTGTTCGGGGAGATGGCGCTGCTGAATGAAAATGAAGTCCGCTCGGCCACGGTCGTCGCCGTCACGGACAGCGAACTCGCGGTGATTGACGCGAAGCGTTTCGAATTCATGGTCAAGCATGTGCCGTCATTCGCCATTGAATTGATGCGTATCCTCGCGGCGCGCCTGCTGGAGATGAACAAGCGCGTGCGCTCGCCGGCCTGACCGTGCAGGTGCGCTGGTCAACCGCTCGCGACATCCACCACAATCTCGCGCTGGAAGAGTGGTGGGTGGACCACTTCGACGCGCGGGGTCCGGTCCTGTTGTTCCATGTCTCCGACCCGGCGCTGGTTGTCGGCAAAAACCAGAATCCCTGGCGCGAGGCCGCCACGGGCTGGGCGCGGCGTGAGGGGGTTCCGGTGGGGCGCCGGATTTCCGGCGGCGGGACGGTCTTTCACGACGCTGGCAACCTGAACTTCACGCTGATCCAGTCGCGCAATGACTACGAACAGGGCGCGGTGTTCGCGCGCTGCCTCGCGGCGCTCCGTGCGCTGGGGCTCGAAGCGGGGCTGCTCGGCGGAAATAGTCTCGCCGTGCATGGGAAAAAGATTTCAGGCACGGCATTCTGTTTCCGCGGATCGGCGGCGCTGCACCACGGTACGATGCTGGTTAACGCCGACCTCGATCGGTTGCGTCGTGCGATGATTCCGGCCCTGCCGGATATCCAGACCCGGGCGATTCCCTCCAAGCCGGCCTCGGTTGCGAATGCCGCGCTCCTCGCGGATGGGATCGATATGGAGCGTGTGGCACGCTCGCTGGCCGGGTATCTGGCGGGCCGTCATGATTGGGATGCGCTGGAGACCCCGTCGGACGATGACTTCGCGGAATTGCTGGCCCGGCATCAGAGTTGGGCGTGGACCTTCGGCCACACGCCGGTATTCGAATGGGCGCTCGAATCCGCGAGCGCGACCCTGCGGTTGCATGTGGAAAAGGGAATGGTTGCGGGCGCGGTTTGCGCCTGGTGCAGGGATCGTGAGGAATCAATCGACGCCCTGATCGGATGCCCTTTCGAGGCTGACGCCCTGTCGCGGCGGCTCGCGGGCACGGAATGGCCGGCACTGCTCGCCGCCCGTGATTTTTGATTTCCAGAACCTTCGCCACGCCCTCGGGACGATGCTGCTCGGACACGCTAACGCGCGCCGGGCAGGATGGCGTATTCCAGCGTGACGACGACCTTGGCGGTCTTCTCGATGGTGCTGGTGTCGTACATGCCCCAGCTTGAGGTCTCGGTGGAGAGCGGGGTGGTGATCTGGAAGACGCCCTGCTGGGCGGAGACGAGTTCGCCGACACGGCCGCCGCTATTCTGCGCCATCACCATGGCGCGCTGGAAGCCGTCCTCCGTCGCCCTGGCGAGCAACTCGCGCTTGAGGGTTTCCATCTGCGAGATGAGGAACTCCGGCGCGGAAACGGTGAGGTCGATGTCCTCGCTCATCAGGTTCGGCAAATCGAGCGCGGCCTCGTAGATGCGTTCAACCGATGACGATTCGACGGTGATCGTTTGGTAGAGATCGAAGTACTCAATTTCGTTCGAGTCTCTTCCCTGCGCGTCCTTGCGCGGTACTTTGCGTTGCGACGGCGTCAGCACGCGGATTTCGGCTTCGGCGAAGCCCCGTGCGCGCAGGGTTTCCCGCACGCGATCGCGCCGCTGCTTGAGCACCTCCAGGGCCTCGCTCGCCGTGGCGCCCCGCGCGCCGACCGTGACGCTGAACGTACCCGCGTCCGCGCGCACACCCTGCTCCGCGTAGCCTTTGACGGAGATGGCGCGCTCCTGCTTGATGCGCACGAAGAGTTTTGAAATCTGCGTTGCCGAAACGACCAGGGCGGCGGACGCGATGAGGGTGAGCAGGATCAGCCGGAAGTGATTCATGAGTGCGCTCGTGCGTGTGGGGTGAGAACCAACGCCTGCGTATGTAGCGTAAAGGGGAAGCGCTGGCAAGAAGGGGGCTGCGATCGCCAATTCGCTCGATCCTGTTGCATCGCCAGGCCTTCAGACTCGTGCTCGCCATGCGCGAAAGAGCCGGTGTATACCTGCGACCGGTTTCGCCTTTTCCGTGTCTCTATGAAAACATCGGGGAATGACCAGCACATGAAGACCGCCCTTTTCGCCGTGCCGCCGGGTACCTATGACATCGTATATGCGGGCGAGCCGCGCCAGCTCATCGACGAGCGCGTGGAGGTGATCGGGGGGCCGATGGAGCCCGCCGACCTGCCGGCGTTTTCCCGGCTGTCGGAAGCGGAGATTCTATTCCTGGGCTGGGGCTCTCCGCGTCTGGAAGGGGCGCTGCTCGATCGCCTGACGTCCCTGCGCGCGGTTTTTTATAGCGCGGGTTCCATCAAGCCCGTGGTTTCCGAGGCGTTCTGGGACCGTGACATTCCCATCTGCAGCGCGGTCGCGGCCAATGCGATTCCCGTGGCGGAGTTTGCGCACGCCGCCATCATGTTGTCGCTCAAGCGGGTCTGGCGCTATGAACGACTCGCGATGCGCAATCGACGCTGGCCCGCCTACCTGGACGCGCCCGGGGCGTATCGCTCCACGGTGGGGCTGGTCGGACTGGGTTCGATCGGCCGGTTGGTGGTGGAAAAACTGCGCGCATCCGAATTGAGCGTGCTGGCCTACGATCCCTTCGTCGCCCCGCAGCAGGCCGAGGCGATGGGGGTGCGCCTGTCCGGGCTGGAGGATCTGTTTGACACGGCCGACGTGGTCTCGCTGCATGCGCCTTTGTTGCCGGCCACGCATGGCATGATTACCGGCGCGCTTATCCAACGCATGAAACCCAACGCGACGTTGCTGAACACATCGCGCGGCAAGCTCATCCGGGAGATGGAGATGATTGAGGTGCTGCGCCGTCGGGATGATCTCACGGCCGTGCTGGATGTCGTCTCTCCTGAACCGCCGTCGCCGGATTCCCCGTTGTTCGACCTGCCCAATGTCGTGATGACGCCGCATATCGCGGGCTCGATGGGCGCCGAGTGCAAGCGTATGGGCGCCTATATGGCTGAGGAACTCGCGCGATTCCTGGATGGGCTTCCCCTGAAGTACCGGATCACGCGCGAGCAGAACCAGCGCATGGCGTAAACCGTACCCGCCGCGACCGGTTCAGGCGTCGGTTCGCACCATGTGGCGCAACCGGTACGCGCCGGGCGTGGACCCCACATGGCGCCGGAATGCCCGGCAGAAGGTTTCGATCCGTGCGAATCCGCAGGCATTGCTTACGCGTTTGATCGGTTGCCGTGTGCCCGCGAGCAGGAGTCGCGCGCGACCCAGGCGACGGGCCAGCAAATACTGGTGCGGCGTCGTGTCGAGGTGGCGCCGGAACAGCAGGTGCAGGTGAGGTTCGCTGATGCCGGCCCGCGCGGCGAGGTCGGCGACGGAGCAATTCAACGGCGCGCCCGCATCAAGTTGCGCGAGAAGTTCGTCCAACGCGGCAGGGCGCCGGGGCGACGTGGCCCGTGCGGCACGCGTAGCCTCCCACAGGAGCCGCGTGTAGGCATAGGCGCCCAGCAGGTCGCGATCGGTGGACGGATCGTGGAAGGCGTCAAAGAGTTCCCGGTCCAGTTCAAGCGCGGTTTCCCTGTTCGCCAGCACCGTCAGCAACGGCGCCGGTCTTCGTCTTCGTCGGGCAACCTTGAAGCGCAGGGTGAGACAGGCGTACGGCGAGGAGGCCCGCGTGCGCGAGATGGTGCGGTCGCCCGTCACCTCCCAAAACAGTGCGCCGCAGCCCAACTCGCGAACGCCGTCCGCCCCTTCGTGCAGGACCGTCCCGGCCGTGACCAGTTCGAGGTATTCCTCGCCGGGCGGAATCCGCATTGGCGTCACCGCGGCAACGGCAGGCGCCTGATAACGACCAATCGCCGTGAGGCGCGGAGGCTTGAAGGGGTGGGGCACGGACGCAATCTTTTGTCAGTAGATAATAGATTATGTCAATTGATTCAACAAATAGCAGCTCTATGCTGGCCTATCAAAGAGTATTTATCAATCGAACGGAGCCTGTTCATGTCCACCAAGCCGATTTCCATTCAACTCTACAGTCTGCGCGAAGAGGCGAAGACCGATTTCCCGGGTGTCCTTCGCCGCGTCGCGGAAATCGGATTTCGCGGCGTGGAGCCCGCCGGATTCCACGGCCTGACGCCGGCGGCGTTCCGCCGCATGGTGGAGGACCTGGGCATGGTCATCTCGTCCACGCATTCCCCGTGGGCGACGCCGGACAACCTGCAGGAGACGATCGACACGCTGGGCGTGCTCGGCGTCGACCTCGTGGCCGCTGGCGTCGGACAGGACGATTTTCGCACGGTGGACACGATCCGCGCGACTGCGGAGCGCTTTGCCGCCATGGACGAGCAGTTGTCGCACGCGGGCATCACGATGACCGTGCACAACCACTGGTGGGAATTCGAGCGGATTGACGGACGCCTCAAGATGGACATCCTGCTGGAGCATGCGCCGCGCCTGCGGTTGGAACTCGACACCTACTGGGCCTGCAATTTCGGCGCAAACGATGCGGCCGAAATGGTGCGCCGCCATGGCGCGCGGTCGCCGCTCCTGCACATCAAGGACGGCACGTTACGGAAGGACGAACCGCTGGTCGCGGTGGGCGCGGGGCGGAACGACATCCGCGGCATCGTGGCCGCGCTCGATCCCGCCGTCACCCGCTGGCTCGTGGTGGAGCAGGACAACAGCGCGACGGACATGTTCGAGTGCATGCGGGCGAGCTACAATTTTATGGTTGGCAACGGATTGGCGTCCGGCCGCATTAACGTCGGCTGAGCAGGAGGAATTCATGAGCGAGCGCATCAAGGTGGGTATTGTCGGGTGCGGGAACATCAGCCAGGCGTATTTCAACGGCTGTCGCCTGTTTCCCATCCTCGAAGTGACGGCCTGCGCGGACCTCAACGAGGCGGCGGCGCGCAAGAAGGCGGAGGAAAACCAGGTTCGTGCGCTCACGGTCGCGGAACTGATGCAGGACCCCGACATCCAAATCGTGATCAACCTCACCGTGCCGCGCGTACACGCGGAGATCAGCCTGCAGGCGTTGCGCGCGGGCAAGCATGTACACAGCGAGAAACCGCTGGGGGTGTCGCTGGCCGAGGGGCGCGCGGTGGTGGAGGAGGCCGCGGCGCGGAAACTGCGCGCCGGCTGTGCGCCGGACACGTTCCTGGGCGCGGGATTCCAGACGTGCCGCAAGTTGGTGGAGGACGGCTGGATCGGTCGTCCGCTGGCGGGCACGGCGTTCATGATGGGACGCGGGCCCGAGGGCTGGCATCCGAACCCGGCGTTCTTCTACGAGGCCGGCGGCGGGCCGATGTTCGACATGGGGCCGTACTATCTCACCGCGCTGGTCCACCTGCTCGGCCCGGTGAAATCCGTTTCCGCCGTTACGACGCGCGGGTTCGAGGAGCGCATCGCGACGTGCAAGGAGCAGATGGGCCGACGTCTGCCGGTGCAGGTGCCGACGCACTACAGCGGCACGCTGGTATTCCGCGACGGTGCGGTGGTCACCGTGGTGGTGAGTTTTGACGTGCATCGTTCCGCGCACCGGAACATCGAGGTGTACGGCAGCGACGGCAGCCTGCAGGCGCCGGACCCCAACACGTTTGGCGGGCCGGTGAGCCTCTTCCGCCCGGGGTCCGACGATTGGATGACATCCACCCTCACGCACGGGTATCGCGAAAATTCGCGCGGCATCGGCGTGGCGGACATGGCGCACGCGGTGCGCTCCGGCCGCCCGCACCGGTGCGACGCGCGACTCGCGCTGCACGTGGTGGAAATCATGCACGCCTTCGAGGCGTCATCCCGCACAGGCCAGGTCCGCGTGCTGGAAACGACCTGCGAACGTCCCGCGCCGCTGCCCCTCGGCCTGCTGCCCGGCGTGCTGGACGACTGACGGGATCCTGCTGTCGGCCCAAATCTGACGGCATGAAATGCCGTCGCTACAGCGGTTCATGGAAAACATTATGAACCACTCTATTTCTTTTCTTCCACCGCTTTGACCCTCTCCTGATCTGCGGCGGATACGTTGCCCTCGACCCAACCGTCGTCGAGGGGGTCGTCCTTGCGCGCGTTTAAATCGCGAAAGAGACGGCGCATGTCGACAACGGCCCCGGTCATCAGCCAGACGGTTGAAATGACGCCGACGACGGAAGCGACGACCAGGTTGACGTAAAGGAAATAGCCGCTCCACCACGAAAGGGGGAGCGGGCGTATGGCATTCCAGATGAGCACGCCGACGAAGCAGATCAGAAACTGGTAGACGAAGGAATAGATGAAGACGGACCAGGAGATGATTTTGTCGCCCCGCGTGTGTTCGGGGCCGATGCCGATCAAGACGTTGTATAAATGACGCAGATTTGAGACGGCGACCGGACGGTGTTCCCCATCAATCGCGTAGAGGCCGCGGTGCAGCATCCGGTCCAAATTGTAGGGGGCCTTTCGCGTGAGCCAGGAAAAGAAGACATAGCCGGCGAATGCGGCCAGGATGGAGAGGAAATATATTTCACGCGAGTTGATGGGAAATTTTACGGGATCCATCGCCCAGACAATGTATGGGGCCAGCGGAGCGGATATGGATTTCAGGAAGGTGTCCAGCGGAAGGGTCCAGCCGCAGCGGTCGATCCAGGGGTAGACGAGGTCCGCCCATCGGCGCTGCAGGAAGATGCCGCCGACGGACAATCCGGAACCGAAGAGCAGCGCCGCCCAGGCGCCGGCGGTCGTTCCGAAACGGCTGTAGAGGCCGAACAGCATGATTGGACCCGCGCCGCCCAGCCAGATGGAGGTCGTGATGGTCAGGAACATGCTGATGTAGTCCATGTGCGCGAGGTAGAAGGAAACGAAAAAGAAAAAGAGCGCGACGCCCACGGAGGCGAAGCGTAGCCAGCGCAAGTGGGTCTTCCTGTCGAAGGGCGTGCGGCGCAACGGCATGATCACGTCCTGCACGAGGGTTGCCGAGGCATTGAAGATTCGCGAGTCGTCGGTGGACAGCATCAGCATGATGATCAGCAGGGCGAACAGGCCCATCAGCACCGGCGGGAAGAGGTGCCCCATGGAGGCCGGCATCATCATTTGATAATAGAGCGTGCGGAATTTCTGGAAGACGGCGTTGCCTTCGCCCTCCGCGGGGATTTCCCGGTTCAGGGTATCCAGCGCGGTCGTCAGATAGATGGTGTCGGGGTTCTGCTCCCGCGAGAGTGGTTGATCAATGCCTATCCGGTGGGGCTGTTCGGGAATGGCCCGCAGATTTTCGATGAGGTGCTCGCGAACAGAGGGATCGCTGACCACTTCACCTGCAACGCGTTCTGTGAGGGCCAGACGAACCTCCCGGGCCTTCGTGGCGAAGCGCGGGTGCGCCATCAGCGTGATGACGGAGATCGCAATGAGCAGGCACATGACGGAACTGAACCCGTTCCGCCATGCGCCGAGGATGCCGGCCATTTTCTGCTCGTGTGGGGTACGGGCGGAGCCGCTGGTATCGTTGCCGATCCAGCTCGCGCGATTGATGATGCCGGAGAGGATGGCCACGAATAGCGCGAAGAGGTTGAAATCGCGCAGGTGGCTGATGTCCATCGGATTCAGGAAACTCTCGCCAGGCGCGCGATCCTGCATGATCGGGGCAATCTCGCCTCCCCAGGAGAACTGGGTCAGCACATACACGGTGAAGATCACGAAGATGGGATAGCTCATCAGGCCTTGAAAACAGTCGGTGATGATGAGCGAGATGCGACCCGCGGGCCAGATGACGGTCAACGACAGGACGAGGATACCCCCGATGAGCAGCCCGAAGGTCGAGAGCGGGATTCCGAGCACGGTGTATACGGGCGGCAGGCCGAGGAAGTAGATGAAGAAGCGCGCCGCCACGGCGGGACCGATGGCATTGGCGAGCATTTCGGAGATGGTGCGCAGCAGGGCGGCGAAGATGCGGAAGGAGCGGCTGTAGCGCAGTTCAAGAAATTGTCCGATGGAGAGACATCGGGTTTCCCGGAAGCGATAGATGCAGAAGCCGCTGAGGGAGAGCAGCAGGGAGATGGGGATCATGAGGCCACCCCAGAACCCGAGGGCAAATCCCGTCTGATAGCGCTCCTCCACCAACGCAACGAGCGTGATGACGCCGAGCGCGGACTCGAGGTCCCCCACCGAGATTACATAGCGGCCGGCCACGCGGCCGGCGGCCAGAAAATCGGCCACACCGCGGACATAGCGTCCGGCGTAGAGGCCCAGCGCAATGATGATGAGGATCGGAACGATGGCGATGCACCACGACAACCATGTCATACCGCGTCTCCCAACCGGGCTCTATGTCGCCCCCGGATTGATCTCCTGTTGTTGCTGCGGAACGCCGGGATCGCGGTCCACGGTTATGTGGCTTTGACGAAATCCAGCACTTCGCCGAGGTGTCCGTAGGCCAGTCCGACCACGGTATCCGCCGCGCCGTAGTAGATGGCGAGTCGTCCGGTTTCACGGTCCACCAAGGCCGCGCAGGGGAAGACCACGTTGGGCACGTCGCCGCAGCGTTCGTAATTCTCCTTGGGCGACATCAAATAGGGTCGGGCGCGGGCGCGCACCTTCCATGGTTCATCCAGGTCCAGCAGGGCCGCGCCAAAGGCGTAGACGAAGCCACTGCAGGAAGTCAGGACGCCATGATAGATCAGCAACCAGCCGTCCTCGGTTTCAATCGGCACGGGGCCCGCGCCAATCTTCGTGGCGTCCCATTGGCCGCCGATGGGGGACATCACATGACGATGCCGTCCCCAGAAACACAGGTCCGGACTTTCGCTGTAGAAGATGTCGCCGAACGGTGTGTGACTCGTGTCGCTGGGTCGGCTCAACATGGCGTAGCGGCCATTGATTTTGCGCGGAAAGAGAACGCCATTCCGGTTGTAGGGGAGGAAGGCGTTTTCGAGTTGATGAAATTCCTCGAAATCGTCGGTCCAACCCACGCCAATCGTGGGGCCGTGGTAGCCGTTGCACCAGGTGACATAATGCCGGCCTTCGATGGTGCAGACGCGGGGGTCGTAACCGTACTGGAAGGGGGCCGCGTCCGGATCGCTGTTCTTGAAGGTCAGCGGCTCTTTTTCAATGTTCCACTTCACGCCATCTTTGCTGAAGCCCCGGTGCAGGCGCATGTTGCGGACGCGATCATCGACGCGGAAAACGCCCGCATATCCGTCGCGAAATGGCACGAGGGCGGAATTGAAGATGCTATTTGCGCAAGGGACCTGCCGGGGTTGAATGATGGGATTGTGACGGCTGCGCCATAGAACATCATGCTCGCCGGCGGGGCGTTCCTCCCAAGGGAAAGTTCGGTGCTGTGTCGCGGTCATGCGTGGGTCTCCTTGTGCATGGACCTTTTACGAATAACGTATTAATACAGTCAACACTCTATTTGATATAAATTCTTGCGTCTGCTTCATTGTGCGTATAATCTGCATCGTTGAGTGGAAGAAAAGGGAAAGGAAAGGCGTCATGAATGCTCGTTTAGGCTGGGTGGTGTCGCTTGGATTTTGCCTCAATTTGGGATTTCTGACAGGGGCGTCCGCGACGCTGATACAGGATGACTTCAGCGGGGCTTCACTCAATACGAACGTGTGGGGATCCGCGTTTACCGGTGGTGCGGCCGCTCCGTCACAGGCGGGTGGTGAATTGACCACCAGCGTGACGACCGGAGGTCAAAACCAGCGCTCACTGATCTACTCGCAGGAAACAGATTTCAATTTTTCTCTGCAACCCATCACCATGAGCGCGGATATCGTCGCGCTGGGTGGGGAGGGGTCGGCCACGCAACCCGTGAATAACTATCTCCTGATCGGTTCGTTCGGCACGAACACGGAGGTTTTGAGCCGATACTACCCGGGTTCGGAACTTCGGCTGGGCGTTTGGCTCTCCGCGGGAGAAACCAATGGGGTTAACTATCTGGAGGTCGGCACGGTGCGCATCGGCAGCATTACGACCGCCCGCTATGAGTATTCGGGTGAACTGACGTCCATGTCCATGACGCTTTATGGAACTTCCTATTCCGTCACGGCCGAAGGCATCAATGGGTTCAGCGTGGGGTCGGGGAATGGGTTCACGGGTACACTGGCGAATGTGAATTCCGCGGAATACAACGATCAATATCGTTTCGCGATGGGATCGGCCAATTCGTACCAAGGCGGGGTCACGACGGGCGCATCGGCTATTTGGGATAGCGTGAGCGTGGTGCCGGAACCCGGCACGCTGGCGTTGCTGTTGATCGGCGTGGGCGGATTGGCGGTCTCGCGAAAAATATCGCGTCGGGCGCGGCGCGAGTAATCTCAGGCAAAAGTTCCGGCGACTTTGCGTGGGTCGCTTTGTCAGTAAACACGCCTGGGGTGGAGCAGGGGTTTGGTTTCATGCTGATAGGATGGCATTGGTTTGTACGTATTAATACAGTCACTATATATTTGATATTTACCTCTATCCGATTTGTGATTGTTAATGTAGTATTAGCCGGAGTGTGGCGTTTGGCATGCAAATCCCGAGGGTAATGGGGGCTTGAGAGACATGATTTGCAGACAAGTTGGGTGGGCGGGCTGCCTGGTATTTATTCTGGCGATCCATGCCTTTCCCTGCCCCACGGTGGACGAATTTGGCGGGGCATCGATTGATACCGCCATCTGGGGATCGGCCAATACCGGCGCGGCGAGCGCCCCGTCGCAGACGGGCGGCAAACTGATCACCACGGTTACGGGAACCGGCCAGAATCAGCGATCCCTGATCTACTCGCTGCGCACGAATCTGAACTTCTTTGCGAGATCCCTCACCCTGAGCGCGGATATCGCCGCCTTGGGCGGAACGGGATCGGACATACGCCCGGTGAACCGCTACCTGTTGATCGGATCGTTTGGCACCGGAGCGGAAACCTTCAGCCGGTACTATCCGGGCACCGAGTTGACGTACGGTGTGTGGCTGTCCGCGGGGCAAACCAACGGCGTAAACTATCTCGAGGTAGGAACCGTGCGGATCGGCAACGTGACCGCCATACGGCAGGTCTATTCCGGTGTGTTGACCAACATGTCCCTGCTGCTGGATAAAACCTCATTTTCAGTAACCGCCAGCGGTACGGGTGGATTCAGCGTGGGATCGGGAAACAGCTTCACCGGCACGCTGGCAAATGTGGTCGAAGCCGACTATGCCGGCCGATTCCGTTTCGCGATGGGCGCGGCGAACTCGTATCAAGGCGCGGTCACGGCGGGCGCCTCTGCGGAATGGAACAACGTATCGATAGTGCCGACGCCCGCGCCGGTCTTGTCCGGGGACGAATTTAATGGGGTGTCGCTTAACGCGGCCCTCTGGGGGGCAACGCAAACGGGCGTCGCGGCCCCGTCAGTGGCGAACGGTAAACTGACTACACCGGTTACGACAAACAGCCAGAATCAGCGCGCGTTGATCTATTCATTGCGAACGAATCTCAATTTCTTTGCCCAATCCATCAACTTGAGTGCGGACATCGCCGCCTTGGGCGGGACGGGGTCGCAGCAATTTCCGGTGAACCGGTATTTCCTGATTGGTTCCTTTGGCACGAATACGGAAGTCCTGAGTCAGTACTATCCGGGCTCCGAGCTTCGGTTCGGCGTCTGGTTGACGGCCGGGCAAACCAACGGCGTGAACTATCTCGAGCTCGGAACCGTGCGGATCGGCACCGTGACCGCCATCCGACAGGTCTATACCGGCGTATTGACCAACATGTCCCTGGTCCTGAACAAAACCGCGTTTTCCGTAACCGCCAGCGGCACGGGAGGATTCAGCGTGGGATCGGGCAACAGCTTCACCGGCACGCTGGCGAACGTTTTGGAGGTCGATTACGCCGGCCGATTCCGTTTCGCATTGGGAGCGGCGAATTCGTATCAGGGCGCGGTCACCGCGGGCGCCTCGGCGGAATGGCACAACGTATCGTTGATCTATGCGGATGATTCCAATGTGCAGGTCACGATGGACGCCGTGAGCAGCCGGTCCGTCACCAATGGTCAACCCGTCGTCTTCTCCGTCAACAGCACGAGCGCCGACTGCACCATCCCGTTGCTGAGGATGGGCGGGTTGCCATCGGGGGCCACCTTTACGGTCGTCACAAATGTTGCCGAACGGAGGGTCACGGGCACGTTCAGTTGGACGCCATCCGTGTCGCCGGGCACCCACAGCATGCGCATCTATTCATGGAATGCCAGCGGCTCAACGAGCTCCTACGCGCTGAATCTGTATGTGGACAATGTGGGCCAACCCCAAAGCGGCGGTGTGTGGAACTCGCAAACCAACTGGCGGATATCGGTCAGTGCGTTGCGCGCGCCGAGCAGCGGCAATGCGACGCTCGTGTGGCATTCCGTGACGGGCGTGACGTATGATGTGTATGCATCCTCGCTGCCGTTGGGCGGCGGCGCTTTTTGGGGAACCCCGATAACCTCCGGCGTTGAGGCCGCGGGAGTCCTGGCCACCGCCGTGGTGGCGTCGGGCGGTTCCATGCGATTCTATCAAGTGGTGCCGCAGGGGATGACCCGCACCGATCGGGGCGTGTGGGGCGTCGTGCGGCCATCCGTGCCAAGCACATTCCACCTGATGTCACCGCCGCTGGTGAGCACCCTCAGTTTCGCCGACGGCGGAAGTTTCGGCCAGGCCCTCTCGCTCGCGGTTCCTGTCGGCGCGAAGGTCCATATCGCGACGGATGCCACCCCAAGCTGGCTCACCCTGGTGAAGCAGTCCGGGGGAACATGGCGAACCGTCCCGGCCAATACCGAGTACACCACGCCACTGAATGCCGGCCAGGCCTTTTATCTTGAGGGTGCGTCCGGGTCCTCCCCGGCGTTCACCGGCGCGGTTCGCAGTGATGGCACGCAATCATATTCATTGGGTACCGGCATAAACCCGGTGGGCATTGCCGAAGGGCGGCCCATTTCGCTGGCAGCGACCTTCAGCACCAGCACCATGAGCTCTCCGCCGGTGGGCAATGACAACGAGGACCTGGCCGACATTCTGGTGGTCCAGCACGCCGACGGGACGTGGCGTCGCATTGTCCGGCTCGAGAACGGAACCTGGTGGGACATGCGATCGCGCGGAGCAACCACGGTGAATCTCCAGCCGGGCGAAGCCCTGTTCTACGTGCGCCGGGGAGGCAGCTCCAGCGTGAGCTTCTGATCGTGAGATTGCATGCTTCCATAATCCGCATGGCCGGAACGCTGGTGGTGTGGGCGCTGACCGCCGCCGGGGCTTCCGCCGCCGTGCTGGCGATTCACGAGTTCAATACGAACGATCAAAACTGGGAGGCCGCCGGCGACATGGCCGCCGTTGCGCACTCCGCATTCAGTGGCGGCTCGTTGCGTGGCGACTTCAATTCACAGGGCATGATTTTCACTCCGGAGACCGGCTCGTTTCACCAGGATACGGACCCCAATTTCCTGGGTGTCTATCCGGGGCCATTCCTGATCACCGGATTTTCGTTTGATTTATACGCGGACAGCGTGATTCCTCTAGATGTGAACCTCCGGTTGCTGTCCGGTGTGAACGCTTATTTCATCACCCTCAATATCTCCGGGCGCAACTGGACCGGATGGGAAAACTTCACCGTGGCCCTGGACGATCCTCTGTGGCAGGGCAATCCCGCCATTCTGAACACGGTGACCGCCGTGGAGGTTCAGGTTGCGCGTGGTTCCGCGGCTGCGCAATCCTTCTATCTCGATAACTTTCAGACGCTGAGTGACGAATTTATCCCGGGCGCACTCGTGCCCGAACCGAACACTCTGATGATGTTCTTGAACGCTGGACTTCTATTGGCTGTTCTGCGGCGCCGCGCCATGCGCAAACGTCCCGCGTCCGAGGAGGCGGTATGAGATTCCTGTTTTGCATTATTCTGGCGATGGTCCTCGTCCTGACGGTACGGAGAGCGGATTGCGGTGAGGCGCATGTGGAGGATTTTAGTGACGGCGCCAACACCAGCGATGCCAGTCTCGCATACGGCATCGGTTCGTGGACGTTCACCGGCGGGACCGCGCGGGTCAGGATGACCAAAACGGCCCCGTATGCCTATCCGGATGTGGCGTCACTGAGTCCGAAGGCCTCCGCTTTCGCAGGTGACTGGATGGAGTCGGGTCACGAGTTGGTCGGCTTCAAATTTATGGCCGGTTCGCCCGCGCCCTCCCATCTCTATCTCGAACTGCTCGCGTCCGCAGGACGGCTTTACCGGAAAATATTCCCGGTGCCCGAGCCGGGGGAGTGGACCACCTTCATGGCCTCGATCACGGATGGTGACGGAGGGGGCTGGATTGCGGTGGAGGGAACCATCGGCGAGTTCCAGGACGCGTTGCGCAACGTGGAGCGCGTTTCGGTCAATATCCAACGCGCCGGTGCGCTGGCGGTCGAGCACGCCGTTGACGATTTCTTCCTCGACCGGCTTCCCCGCCAGGTGGATGCCCGCATTACGAGCGCCGGCGCGCAATTCTCGCTGGATGCCCTGCAGTCGGGAGCTCTTTACACCTTGCAAGCCAGCGCATCGCTGACCGGTCCATGGCAGGATGTGCAGACGATGGCCGCGACAAACCGGCTCCAGCATCTGGAGCTTCCGCTTTTGCCGGATGCCTCCGTAAAGTATTATCGCCTGTTGTCTCCGTGAATGTTTCACCGGTCACCATCGACGGAAATCCGTCGGCCCACGTATTACCCATCGCCTTGGCGCCGCGACGGGTCCTGTGTCGCGTGCGCTGCAAGTCGCGTGGCGGGTTGTCGCATAACGGATTCACATTGATTGAGTTGCTGGTCGTCATTGCGATCATCGCGGTGTTGATGGCCATTATCGTGCCGTCCGTCCAAAGTGCGCTGGAGCGCGCGCGCGCCATTGCGTGCACCAGTCAATTGCGGCAAATCGGCCAGGCGTTCTTTAGCTATGCCGGCACGTACGACGCCCTGCCCGCGCCCGCGGGGCACGTTGCAGGCGGAGGCATGCCCGATCCTTCGTTCTGGTATTCATCGCTCGGTCCTTTTTTGGGGCTCGGATGGAGCCGGGGGAGTGGACCGCGACCCGGGGACCTGGCCTTTCAGAATACCAAACTGGCTTGCCCAACTTATGGCGGGAATCGCCTGGGCTATGCCTACAATGAGTTCCTGCCCCCCTCGCACCGGTCTGAATGGATACCGAAAGTCACACCCGCCAAGTGGTTCCTGGATTCTTCCTCCCGATCAACCGAACGTCTCCTGGTCGCGGATGCGACAAGCTGGTACACGGGAGGCCCGGACATGATCACGTATGGCGACTCCTCCCTCCTCGACTGGAACCGCCACAACCGGTCGGCCAACCTGCTTTTTCTTGATGGCCATGTGCAAAAGCATGACAAGGCCTTCATCGCGACGAACCGGCTGACGCTCTTCTTTTTCGATGTATTGTGACGGTCCGCGTCATGCCCCGGTCATGAACTGCCAATCCCACCATCTCGCCATCGGCTTGTCCCCTTGCACGCCCGCCTTCACGCGATTTGCCGTTGATTCGCTTGGGACGGGCCGGCTCGATTGCAATCCGGTTCTGGTGCGGTCTTCAGTCGCGAGCGTTCCCGGCTTGGAACTCGGGTCGGACCTCACCTACACAATCCATGGCCATCCGGTATGGAGCGTCCAGTGCAATGACCGCACAATCGTGCTTCGTTCCATGCACGTGCCTGGAAGGGAAATTCCCGCCTTCCGTCTTGTGATCAATCAGAAAGCCAATCATGCCACGCTGCTCGGACTCATGGAGCCGGGAGATCGACGGATGTCTTTCCCTTGTGTGCTTCATATGCCGGGTATGGGCTCGCTGCGCATCACCTGCAACCAGTCGGAGGTGAAGCTTGGCTACGACGCCCGGCGCTGGGTCGTGACCACGCCTTATGTCGAGCTCGCCTTTCCGCCCGCCAGCGCAGCCTGCCCGCGAATGGAATACCGGATGGAGGTCGTGGCTCTTCATCCTCCGTTGCCCCGCCATGCGGATAAGCCGCTTTACGACGGTTTCCGGCGCGATTGGCTCAGCATGTTTCAGATCAATCCACGCATGCAGATTCTGGCGAACAACGCCTCCAGCGATCCGTGCGCATTCACCCTTTTCGAGTATTCCGAAGTCGCCCTGCACACGCCACCGCTGGCTGACCGGCTTGGCTGCCTCGATCTGATCCGCATGTCGCTGGACCGTTACATCGCCGGCCAGTTGGGCTATGGCCAGGTCGGATATGCCGAAAACGGGGAATCCGGTCACCCCTGCGAGCCCTATGGCGCGGATCTGAATCCATGGGGTACTGCCTGGGCTTCACTCGATACGCTGCCCTCGTTGCTCATCGCCGCCTGCAACTATGTCAAGGGAAGCGGGGATGCAGGCTGGGCGCGTGCGAATTTCGAGGCCCTGGCCGCATGGGGCCACGAAATGTGGGCGGCCGACCGGAACGGCAACGGCCTGGTCGAATATCCCGGCTCCGGCAATTACGGCGACCGTCCCAATCGCGAACGCCGTCCCTCAAACTGGTGGGACACCATTAACTTCGGCCACGAAGACGCCTTCTCGAATGCGCTGGTCTATCGCGCCACGGTCCTGTTTGCCGGACTTGCGCGGCAGCTCGGCCAGGGACGGGATGCCGACCTGTTTTCCGGGAAAGCCGCCAACCTCCGCGCCGCTTATGTTCCGACTTTTCTTAACCCCGAGACTGGCGTGCTCGCCGGTTGGAAAAGCGCGGATGGGCAACTGCATGATTATTGGTTCGTCTTCATACAAGGACTGGCGATCGCCAGCGGGCTTGTTGATGACGCCCTCGCCAACGACATCATGGACCGCATCCTCGCGAAGATGCGTGAGGTCGGATTCGATCGATTCGATATTGGACTGCCTGGCAATCTGATCCCGGTGAAAAAGGGGGACTACATCGATCACGAGGGTCCCCCTGAAGAATTTGGCATCCCGCAACGCGACGACGGCAGCGACGGCTTCCAATTTTATGAAAACGGCGGGGCCAGCGGTTGCTGGGTTTACTACACCCTCAAGGCGCTATTCGACCTCGGACGCGTGGACGATGCGCGTCGTATTCTATACCCGATGTTGGAAGGCTACGCCGCTGGAGGGTTTCAGGGTTTTGGTGAAAACGGAAGGTCCCGTGACTGGCGCGACTGGAGCGGCGGCTGCCACGGCTACGAAGGCCTGCTGGTGGACAACTACCTCGCCCTGCTCGCGGTGCTCGACGACGTGCGGGCTCCGTGATCACAGGCTGAGTGGTGGGTTCGGGTGGCGTTTGGCGAAGAGCTTGCTTACCTGTGCATGCCGTCGGGCGGTACGATCGCCTGATGCCGGGTCAGGAGCTGTCGAAGGTCCTTCAGTGGAACGTCTCCGATCGGGATGTGCCGCTGTGCGGCAATCGCGGTCACCGCGCCGACCGCCTGACCCATGGCCATGCAGGATGCTTGCACACGGTAGGCTGAATTCGCCAGCGGGTCACCGCAGGCCGTGCGTCCCGCGACGATGAGATTTTTGGCGCCCTTGGGAATCATCGCGCGCAGGGGAATGGTGGGGAAGGTGCCGTGCGCCAATGGACGAATGTCCACCCCGTCGCCGTCCGCGCGGTGCAGGTCAATCGGATAGAAGCTGTAGCAGACGGCATCCTCCCAAAGGCGTCCGCTGGTGTAATCGCCCACGGTGATTTCCACCTCGCCCTCAATCACGCCGGTATCGCGCACCCCGCATTCCGGCGCGCACCGGTCGATCTCGGTGTGTTCGAGTCCCGGTTGTTGCCGGAGAAAACGAAGCAGGCGCAGTAAGGCCGCCCGTGCGCGCTGTTCCAGTGCCGTGCGCCCGGCGCTGGTGTGGCCTTCAGCGTCCGGCACATGCATCTTGTTCTCGCCGCGCGAACGCAGAAACCATTCCAGCGCGCGTGGATCGTGTGCGCCCGCGTCGGACGCGTGAACCCGTCCGGTGGCGAGGGCTTCCGCCCATGCGCGATTGAGTGCATCATAATCCAAGCCTTCAGGATCATAACCATTCAGGCGGAACATCAGGGTGGCGGGTTGCGGCGAAGCGGTCGGACGCCTCACCGGATGGCCGGCCAGCGCGATGCCGTTCGCGTCGCCGGTGGCGTCAATAACCATCCGGGCCGTCGCGGTTCGGAGTCCCTCCTTGACGGCCAGTTGAACGCGCCAATCCCCGTTCGCTTCCTGGTCGAGCGCAACGGGCATCGCGTGATAGAGAACTTCGACTCCGGCCTGCACCAAAGCTTCGTCGATCAGAGCGGCATAAACCGCCGTATTCACCTTCACCTGCAGGAGCCAGTGCGGCTGGTCCCACTTCTGGAAGTCCGGCAGTTTGCCGCCAACTTCGCGGACCGCGCGTTCGACCAATTCCCATCCGATGCCCGCGATGATCTGGCGGCCCCAGGCATGGAACAGGCCGGGCAGGTTCACGCCCGCGCTGGTGGTGGTGCCGCCGGGCTGTGCGGTCTTTTCCACCAGCAGGGTTTTCGCGCCCGCCCGGGCGGCTTGCAGGGCGGCGGTGGCGCCGGCTGGTCCGGCCCCCAGGACAAGCACATCGACGCGCTCGCTGGTGAGGCGTTCCGCCGGATTCATGCAAGATTTCCGTTCTGTATGACGGCCTCCAGGCGTTGGCGTGAGCCGTCCGGTTCAAACGTTGCCGGAATATAGTGCACCACCGGCGGCGTTTCATTTCTTCTCATCGCGCGCAGGGTCGCGGAAGCCTGGGTGAGGAAGTCGCGCACGTCATAGCCCAGCCGGTCGACGGGTACGGCGCAGGGCAGCACCTGTGGCCAGTTGCAATGAGCCACGACCTGGACATCGACGGGGATATTGACGCCCGCGCTCAACACGCCGGAGAGCACGTATTCCATCAAGTTGTCGTCAGCAATGATCAATCCGTCGGGCCGGGTCTCCGGCGCGGCGGAGAAAAGCAGCTGCATGATGCGCGTGGCAATTTCGGGATGCTCGAGCGCCACCATCTGCAACCAGCGATCATGGGTCTCCATTCCGCTGCGCAGAATCTCCTCCTTGAATCGCTCCATCGGTTCAACCAGCGGTTGATGAGCCACCGCGATTCGACGGCAGCCGCGCGTTCGCAGCCGTTCAATCGAGAGGGAGATGAATGAATCGGTGTCCGTATCGATCAGGGGCAGGTCCGGAGTCGTGGCGTGCAGCAGGCGGACTTTCGGGATGTCAAATTCGCCGAAATCGGGCGTCTCAGCGCTGAGATACGGGTCGGCGACCAATACCAACCCCGCGATTTTCATGCTGGTGATGTCGCGGGTTAGCTGCTGATAAGCCGGATTGTCGACGTGCCGGTCGACGTCGAAATAGAAATCCCATTGTACGTCGGTGGCATTGCTGGCCGCCGCCGCCACTTCCTTGAGCGCCGTCCAGAAGCGATTGGTCCGGCCGGTCGTTACGGGGAAAACCAGGGCAAATTTATGCAGATGAGGCGGGTGTGACGTAACCCGTGTGCCGCGTCGTCCATCCGTCACGACGAAACCGTCCTGGCTCAGTTTGCGCAATACTTGTTGCACCGTGGAACGCGAGACGGAGAACTCCCGCATCAGTTCGTCGCAGGTCGGGAAGCGCTCCCCGGGTGGATAGGTGCCGTTGGTCAGCCGGTCCAGCACCTCCTTGGCCAGCATCGCCCTTCTCGTTGGTTTCTTGGGTTTCATAGGGTCTGATATATTGTACTAATACAATGAGATCGAATTTTGATACATAATGCTTGTCTGTTGATTTTATTCCGCATACGATGCGTCCAAGTGAGTGGAACCTGTTCAGGTAGTTGGGAAAGGGTTGGCTTTATGAATGCGTTTTTCCTCAGGGATCTCCTGCGTGGAGGTTGTCTTAACCTTGTATTCCTGACCCTGACCTCTGCAAGCCTTATTCAGGATGACTTTAATGGGAGTATGCTTGATACGAATCAGTGGGGAACCGCATATACGGGGGGCGCGGCCGCTCCAGTACAGACCGGGGGCGGGTTGATGGTGCATGTGGAGACCAATTCGCAGAATCAACGGGCCCTGGTCTTCTCGACGCGAACGGACCTCGATTTTACCGCCAGGCCGATCACCATGGCGGCGACGATTTCCGCACTGGGCGGTGCGGGTGCGGTGCAGTGGCCCGTGAATCGCTATCTCTTAATAGGTTCCTTTGGAACCCAACCAGAAATTCAGAGTCGCTACTATCCCGGCTCGGAACTTCCCATGGGCGTATGGCTGGCTGCCGGGCAAACCAACGGCATGAATTATCTGGAAGTGGGTACGGTGCGTCTTGGGCGGGTGGAAACCACCCGGGAAATTTATCAAGGCGTATTGACCGCCATGTCGCTGACGTTGCATGGGAACACGTATTCCGTATCCGCCAGCGGCATCGATGGGTTCAGCGTGGGGGCCGACAACCGCATCGTGGGTGTCCTGGCGAATATTCACACCGAGGAATACAACGGCCATTTTCGTTTCGCGATGGGAGCCGCGAACTCTTTCCAGGGCGCGGTCTCCGAAGGCGCGTCGGTGGTTTGGGACAGCGTGACGGTGAACTCGGCGCTTGCACCGTAGCGGCTCCTGCCCGCCATGCTTGCGCAAATTAATGCCACGAAGGGACGCGTGCACAATGAGACAGATCGGTATCGCGGGAAAGAATGGATGGCGGCTTGCCGCACTGGGCTTGCTGTGTGTGATGGCCATGACGCCCGATAATTCGTCGATCGCCGCCGCGCAAGTGGCCGTCCGCAACCCAGGATGGATGACCTCTCCCCGGGGCGAGGTCGAGGGGTGGATGCTTCACTGGTGCCGCCGCACCATCGATGACGAGGGCCGCACTGTAATCCATCTGCCGGATCCGTCTGGCGTGCCATTCGCCAAACTCTCCCAGCGTATCCCGATTGATGATCCGGCGATTCTCGCCCTGACCGTAACCGCCACCGTGCGGGCCCGGCCACCCGATGCCGCGCAAGAGAGCCCCTTGGAATCCGCGCCCAGCCTGTGCATCTACTATCATGGCGCGAATACGGGATGGTCCTACAAGGAGGTCCTCTGGCCGGCGGGACGTGCCGGCGCGAAGAAGGTGATTCCGCGCGATGTGAACTGGCAAACGGTTTCGTTCGATCTGCCGCGCCCACCCGGGGCCGTTCAGGTGGAGATTGCGCTTGAGGCCAAGACGGGGTCCTTCGGATTGGACGTAGCGGAAATGACGATCACGGCCCTGCGGTCTTCTGATGCCAGCAACCAGCCGGTGGCTGCGGAACCCCAAGGTCCGGTCGACCGCAGCAACTTGCTCGCCGGGTCCATCACCCGATTCGAGGGCGGCTCCGCCGGTTGGCAGGTATTCGTGCTGCCTCATTATCCGGCCGTTCAGCTCGAGCCTGAATATGATCGCGCGCAGCCGGGGGAGGGTCAGGCCAGCATCCGTATCCCTCCAGGTGCGGGCCTCAATTCCATGCCCGTGCTGTTGGCCAAAGGAAAGGGAATCCGGACGTTATCCTTCCTCGCCCGTGCGGAACAGGCTGCGGAGCTGGTGGTCCGACAGGGCTATAACCATGGCAGCCTTCAGGATGTCCGGGTGCCGGTCACACGTGAGTGGACGCGTGTCCATGCCACGTATCCTGCTTCGAACAATCAGGACGCACCCTTTTACTTCATCGAAAACCGCATGGTCGAAGGCCGCGGCACCGATGTTTATATTGATGCCATCAGTTTGAGCGAAGGCGGAACCACGGAATACATTGAGCCGCCGGCCGAGTTGATGCTGGTCCGGCAACCCAATGGTGTGGTGCGGGCGGATCTTTTGCTGGCCGGGGGAGTTGAGAATCCTGGTGCCTGGACCTGGACGTTGGAGGAAGTCGACATCGAGTCCCGGCTATTGGCCCATGGGCTCGTCGCCTGGAAAGCGGAAGGGCCGCAACGCTACTCGGCCACGATTGATCATCCCACGGATCACGGCATGTACCGGATCGTGCTGTTGCGGGATGAAGACCGGTCCATCGAGCCCATGCAGGAGTTGCTTATCGCGCAAGCTTCGTTCGCAACGTTGCCGGAATTCCGGGATGGAGGAGCGCCGGTCACGCTGGGCGTTCACGCGCACCACAACTGGGCGCGACAGGGCTCCCCGCCGCGTACGGTGTATCATCATCCGGATTGGGAAACCTTTCTGCGCAGCCTGCGCACGATGGGCATTGAGTGGATGCGCTTTCATGGCGGTCGCGATAATCCGACCATCCTGTCCTTTGCCGCGCCCGATGGGCCCCGGAAGGACTATCTGCTCGCGCATGATCTCTTGAAGCCCTACCAGGACACCGGATTTCGTCTGATGGCCGTTCTCGATGTGGGTTTCGGCAAATTGTTCCGTCGCGAGCCCTGGTTTGCTGCACGGGAAACCCACGGGGAATGGGGCCGCCACGCCCTGCCGGAAGACATGAGCGTGTGGACGGATTTTGTGAGGGCCATGGCCACGGCGTACGCCGACGTGTTTGATGCCTGGGAAGTAGTGAACGAACCCAACGGAACCATGCAGGCGAGCGACTATATGCCCTTGCTGAAGGAGGCGTATGCGGTGCTGAAAGAGGTCGTGCCCGACAAACCCGTGTTGGGCGTTTGCGCCACGGCGGATTATGAATCCAGTCTCGACGGATTCGTCGAACAGTGTTTTGCGCTCGGCGCGGCGGACGCCATGGATATCTTGTCCTTCCATCCCTATGTCGGCAACGACACCCCGGAAGCGTCCTTGGTCCTCATGCAAAACACGGCCCGGCTGCTGGAGCGAAGCGGCGCCCAAAAGGGATTGTGGAACACCGAGAAGGGCTGGTCCACCATGCCCACCTATATCTCCCACCAGGCACGCGGTACGTCCAAGCGCGCCGACTCCGCCATGGGTTCGGTCGGCGTTTCCGCGGTCCTCGGGGCGGCCTACAATGTGCGCAATATTCTCCACAGCAGCCGCGTTGGCGTGAATCATTATTTCATCTACAGCGGGATGAACCCCCAATTCGGTTGGCAGGCGAAGGGCCACTTCGGACCCGCCTTCGAATACGACGGAACCATGGGCCCCCTTTATTTCATGGTGGGCACGATCCAGCGCGTGCTGCAGGAGGCCACCTTCCGGGAAGCCATTACCTTGCGCGACGGCGGCCTCTGGGCCTATCTGTATGACTTTCCCGACAAGCGCGTCCTCGCCGCGCTCTGGACCAACGAGCGGAAGGAACCGACGGATCTTCGGTCCGAATCCGTATCCCGCGTGCCCGCGCGGGGCTGGGATGGCATGGGGCGCCCGCTGGACCTCTCGGCGCAAGGCGTCGCGGCCGGGCCGATGCCGACGTACTTCGTATGGGACGACGCAGAGACTGGTGACATCGCGAACATGATCACCAACATGACCTGGGAGGCGGTGCCCCGTTTTCAAGTGCGGGTCGGACCCGCTCGGGATGGCTCACCCTGCTTTGAAGTTCGCGCAGCGAATCCGCTTGAAACCTCGATTCCCGCCCTTTGGGTTCCGGACGTCGGGCCGCCGCTTTCTCAGGACGTTCCGCCCGGCAGCGACCTAAGCATCGTTTCCGGTCTTCAGGGTGGCGACAAACACGCCACGCTGGACGGCATGCTCAAGATCGGCGCGACCGGGTTGACCCGCATCCAGCAACGCAACCGGTTTCACGCGCTGATGATCGCGCCGTCGATGGATGCGGAAGAAGCCCCCCTCGTTATATCCAGCGCGGAGAGCGTCACCTTCGGCATGTTGCCGGACGGTTTCCTGGCCACCCATCCGATCAAACTCTGGCTCCGCGCGACGACCAACGGCCTGCGCATCGCATTCGATGTGCCCAAGCCGGATCAGACGTACATGCAGATGCAGGTCGGCGCATCGCAGATCAACATGGATAGCGTTGAATTGTTTATGCGCACCCGGCCCGATGACGTGCAATGGGCCGGAGGTGGCTACCAGCGCGGCGATATTAAAATCAGTCTGGCCCAGGATCATCGGGACCCCGCGAAAAAATCCGTTCAAGTTGATCAAGGCGCGGACGCGATCCGCACGGAACAGATCGAGTTCCGTTTCGCCGCGCGCACCGTGTCGCCGGGCTATACCGGCACCGTCTTTATTCCCTGGACCGCCCTGCCGCTGCTGGAGAGTACGCCGCCTGCAACCTTGGGGTTTGATCTGAGTTTCAATATGGCCGATGTCGCCGGCGTCCGCCGTGCGCAGGTCACCTGGTCCGGTCCGGGCTTCAACTGGCTCGATCCCAGCGGCCTCGGCGTCCTGCGCTTGACGCCCGCGCCGCGCACCAACGGGATCAGCGGACCGTGATGGCGGTCAGCCGCGCCCGATTGTCGCGACGTTCCGTCGATGACGACGTTCTACGCTTCTGAATGGTTGCGCCATTCTTCGGCGATCAGGGTCACCGGGTGTGCGACGCGGATTGGGAGATTCCGTTCCTTCAGCATGGCGCGAATTTGTCCCATGCAGCCTGGATTGGCCACGGCGAGCACGGCGGCCCCGGTATCGCTGATGTGTCCCGCTTTGCGCACGCCGAGTTTGCGAGCCTGTTCGGGCTGGGTGATATTGTAAACACCCGCGCTGCCGCAGCACCACGTGCTTTCGGGCAGGTCGACCCACTCATACGTCGCGAGGGATTTCAACAGGCGACGTGGCGCGGCGGCGATGCGCTGGCCATGCACAAGGTGACACGCATCCTGGTAGGCCAGTTTTTGACGCGATTCCGGCGTCGGGCGAAGTTTCGGCCAGCGCTCCTGTTGTTCGACCAAGTACTCGTTGATATCCCTTATGCGGTGGTCCCAGGCCGCGGCACGATAGCGGTATACGGGATCGTCCGACAGGAGCTGGCGGTAGTGGCGGATATGTGAACCGCATCCCGCGGCGTTGGTGATGATCGCATCAAACGCGCAGGGGTCCATCGCATCGAGATTGACCCGGGCCAGCGCGCGGGCGCCTTCGATGTCTCCATTGTGGGCGTGCAACGATCCGCAGCATTGTTGCTTGGGGGGAATGACCACCCGGCAGCCGATGCGTTCGAGCACTTCGACCGTCGCCCGATTAACATCGGCGAAGGCAATGTCCTGCACGCACCCGGCCAACAGGGCGACGCGTGGGCCGCCACCGTGGCTTTTCGTGATGTAGCCCATCTGCGTGAAGGGCAGGGAAATGGCCGGGGACAACGGTTCCAGATCGGCGAGTTGTGTGGACATGAGCCGGATCAGGCCCAACCGTTTGGCCGCCGCTTGCAAGCCGGAGCGCTGCGCGATCCACAGCAGGCGGGCCACCGCGCGCAAACGGCGTCGCGAGGCGAACAGGTATGTCATCAAAAAACGACGGGCGAAGGATCGCCGGGGTGTTGCGAGCAGGCCGGATGCTTCGACGTCGGCGCGCGCGGCCTCGAGCATCGGCGCGTACCGGACATCCGCCGGACACGCCGTCTGGCAGGCAAGACATCCGAGGCAGTAGTACATTTCCTTCGCGAAGTGGGGCCCGATGCGACTTTCGCCGGCGGCCACCGCTTTCATCATGGCGATGCGTCCGCGCGGGCTCGAGTTCTCGTTTTTTGTTTCGTCATAGGTGGGGCAGGTCGGCAGGCACATGCCGCAATGGATGCACGTTTGGAGGATCGAGAAATCGAGCGCGGCAAGGCGGGAAACCTTGCCGGGAATATCGGGCGATGGCGGAGAGGATGCCGGAAGGGCGCCGCTCATCAGAAAATCTTCCCGGGATTCAGAATGCCGTTGGGATCGAGGGCGGATTTGATCGCCTGGTGCAGACGAAGTCCGGTGGCATCGACCACCAGGGGTAGAAATTCCTTTTTCGCGAGTCCGATGCCATGCTCGCCAGTGATGGTGCCGCCAAGCGCGACGGCTTTTTCGAAAATCTCCGTGAACGCGGCATGCACCCGTTTCATTTCCCCGGCATCGCGCTCGTCGGTCAGGAAGGTCGGGTGCAGGTTGCCGTCGCCCATATGCCCGAACGTGCCCACGCGCAGATGATGACGTTCCGCTGTTTCCTGGATGAACACGACCATCTCGGCCAGCCGGCTGCGCGGAACGGTGGCGTCCTCGAGGATTACGGTGGGCGAACGTCGGGCCAGTGCGCTGAAGGCACTGCGTCGGGCCGTGCGCAGTTGCTCGGCGTCGGCGTTGGTTTCGGCGGTGCGAACAAACAAGGCGCCGTGATCCCTGGCAATCCGCGTCATGACCTCGGCTTCCTCCGCGACAACGGCGGGGTGTCCGTCCGTCTCCATCAGCAGCAGCGCCCCGGCATCAAGGGGCAGGCCGATGTTGGCATATTCCTCGACGCACTGAATGGTCACACGGTCGAGGAACTCCAGGGTGCAGGGAATGACGGGGTGGGCAATGATAGCCGATACCGTGTCGGCCGCTTCGCGTATGGAAGCAAAGGAGGCGAGCAGGGTTTTGACCGCCGCGGGCTTCGGAAGGAGTTTCACCAGGATTTCCGTGATGATGCCGAGCGTTCCCTCCGAACCGATAAACAGATCCTTGAGCCGGTAACCGGCGGAGTCTTTCACGCAGGCCGAACCCGTTCGCAGGACATCGCCATTGGCCAGCACCACTTCCAATCCGAGAATGTAGTCGCGTGTGACTCCGTATTTCAGGCCGCGCAATCCGCCTGAGTTGTGGTTGACGTTGCCGCCGAGGGTCGAGATCGCCATGGAACCCGGATCAGGCGGGTAAAACAATCCATGGGCGAGAGCGGCACTGTTGAGCATCGCGGTGCGCACGCCCGGCTGAACGCGGGCCTGGAGATTGGCCGGGTCGACCTCGAGGATGCGGTCCATCTTCGCCAGGCAGAGAACCAGTCCATCCGGCACCGGCAGGGCGCTTCCACTCAGGCTGGTGCCGGAACCACGCGGCACCACCGGTATGCGTTGCTGATTGGCCAGCCGCAGAACGCCGGCCACCTGGTCGCGGTTCCGGGGAAACACCACCGCCGCCGGACGCTGGGTCATGGCCGCCGTCCCGTCGAAACCGTATGCGATCAACTGGTCCGGTTCGGCCAGCACGTGCTCCGCGCCGACGATTCCCGCGAGGGCTTCGATGGTCGATCTATTCACGATGAGGTTGCCCGGAATAAAGAATGGCGGCCCGGTTCAGGTGTGTGTTTCCGGCGTGGTCAATTCGCATTCGATGCCGAGGCATTCGGCGACGCGCATGACCGCGCGGGCATGATGGCCGATGCCGAGGGCGAAGTGGTGGGTTGGTCCGGCTTTCACCCAGCGCTTCAGGAAGGTCCGCACGTCCGGAAGAAACCGGCCGTGTGTGTTGGTGTTGCCGGTGGCGGGAATCGGACGGTCCAACGACTCGCCCTCGGCCACGATGAATTTGAATTTCCCGGCGGCGTTCACCCCGATGCTCAGCATGGTGATCGGCCCGGGCTTGATCCGGAATTCCACGCTCGCGCCCGATCCGGGCTTGCCGTGGTATTTTTTCAAACTGCGCAAGACCGGTCGCTCGGAGGCGATATTGATGTGGTGCGGTCCGTCATGCCCGACCAGCACGGTGTCCTGCGCGAAATCGATCGGATGGAATTCCGCGAAACTGCCGCCGATGTCGAGCCGGTCCAGTATCATCATGGCCACGCAGGTCTTGATGTCGAATTCGCCGCACATCGGGAAGCCCGCCCCGGTCAGCAGCGAATTGCCGACAATCAGGTTGGTCATTAGTTCGCGGACCGGCGCGCCGGGTTCGCCTTCGTAATAGTAGGCGAGGCCGTCGAGTTGTTTCTCCTCGATCATCGTGTCCAGCGCGATGGCGGCCCGCGCCGCGACATCGAGATCCTTGTCCGTAAGCTTGCCGGTGATGGGGTCCACCTCCGGGTCCGGGGTGTCGAAGAAATTCAGGATCTCCTCTTTTTTGCGGGCGACGCGCGCCGGGTCCGGTTCCCGGTAGTGACGCATCAGGTCGTCGGGTTCGACGAGCGCGATGTGCGCGCCGAATGCGGCGGTGACCGCCGTCGGGTCGGCGTGCATGTCGAGCATGGATTCCAGCACGTGGCCCATCAGACCGAGCCGGGCCTTGCGAAGATCGTGCAGCACGCAGGCGATGTGGCACCACTCCACGAGATCCTCCTCAGCCTCGGCGTCGCCCTCCTCGTGGCCGAGAATCAGGTGCGGCGGACGCCGTCCCATTCGGACGGCCACGCCGGTGAATTCGGGAACGGAGCAGAGGTCGTCGTTGACCAGTTGTTTGTAGGTCGTGCAGGTGGCGTAATCCAACGCCTTCAGCGGTTGCAGCGCCACGAGGACAATTGGGCAGCGAATGTCCCGCGCAAGAATCCCGAAGGTGGCGGACGTGGCGTAGGTCACCATATCCACGAACAGCAGGTCCAGATCGTCGGCCTGCATCCGCGGCAGGACGGCGTAGGTCGACGCGGCATTGTCCACCAGGCCGTAGTTGAAGACCTGTACCCCGGTGGCTTGCACGCGGGCGGTCAGAAGATTCATCTTCCGATGCATCTCGTCCAGCAGCCCTTCGAATTGCGGCCAGTAGACATGATGTCCGACGCCCACGATGCCGATTCGGGCGGTCAGCGGTTTTCTTCGTTGCACATGCATGGTGATTTTCCTTACCAGGTGATTAATACGGTTCCGGTGACATGGTGGACTTCAAGCCGATCTCCCAGCGCGTCGCGCTTGTGCTCGGGTTTCAGAAAGTTGCCGACCATGTAAGGCGCGGACGGATGCAGGAGAATGCGCACGCGGTCGGCTGATCCCGTTTCCGGGTAGAAGCGCAACGTGGCGTTGCGGAGTCCGAGCACCCGCAGGCGGCGGGACACGCCGATTTCACCGGAATGGTTGGCGATGCACGAGAGCTCGCCCGTCTCCTGTCCGTCCACGAACAGCCGGCATTCCCGATGCCAGGCGCGCGGCATTGTGTAGGTTGCCCGTCCGTTTTCCAGCCGGGTTTCGCATCCGACCAGCAGCGGCGCGCCCTGCGGCAGGCGCAGATGCAGCGTCGCCGTGGTTTCGGGAACATAGCCGGAGAAAAAGAATCCGTTGGCGTGGCGGGCGATGACCGAGAGCGGCTCGCGGGTGATGCGATCGCGCACCTCGATCGGCGTGCGTCCGGAATTTCCTGCGACGCCCGGCTCGAAGAGCATCGGATTCTCCTGATCCGGCCCGCGCATGGCGAAGCGAATATCGAAACCGAACCGTGACAGCAGAAAGCGGGGCAGTACGTCAGAGGGAAAATACGTCGCGGGGTCCAAGGGCCGCGGATGGCGTCCATGCGTATGGCAATCGAAGGTGTTGCTCCCGCGCACCCAGACCATATGTCCGGAACCAATGCGGCGTTCCGTTGCGAGGGCCTTTTCTTCTCCAGAAGTCGGAATGGCCCGGGCTAGAAGGCGGACGGAGGGGTCGTCGGATCGCGCGACTTCACACAATGGCCCGGCCGAGGTCAGCGCGTCATGGCGCAGCAGGGACGGATATTCCGCATGGGTGAGGCGGTCGGATTCGAGATCGCTCGCGAAGCGGAAGTCGCCTTCCAACGGTTCTCCCGGTTGGACCCCAATCCAATCGCGCGTTGCCTTGTCCAGATGTTCGGTCGGCCCGTAAAGCAGCAGGCGACCGCCCTTCCGCACGGCGTCTTCCAACGCCGTCCGGGCGGGGCCGAGCAGCGCTGCCGTTGGGGCAACCAGAATGGATTCTTGAAACGCATGGGCGTTTGTTGGCCAAGCTTGGGCGAATGCGGTGGTGCTGATGACGGTGTGGAGGGGCAAGCCCCGGTTCACCGCGCCACGCATGAACCAGTCGCCGAAGAAGACCTCGGCCAGTCGGGGCGCGGGACCGAAGGTCATGTCGTGATACTCGTCGAAAGGATAAACCCAGACGAGCGGGCCGGGCTGATCGGGGGCGTCCCGGCGACCGGCCAGCAGGTGGGGAATCGCTTCGAGGGGCACCTGGTCCGGAAGGCAACCGTATGAATCGTCCGCGGTCAGGAATTCGAAGGAGGAGGGCGTTTGCGTGCGGCCGGTGCGATCGAGTCGGGCTACCGCGAGGGGAAGATAAATGTCGTGCGGCTCGCGTCCGTAGCGGTCGAGCCACGGACTGTTGAGCCACCAGGGATCGTGTATGTAGAGGCGGAACGGGAATTTCTCCTCGGGCGGCAACTCGGCGATGTGCGACATCCAGCCGACCAGTTCGAGGCCGAAGTCGCCGTCAATCGCGGCCCAGGGGGAATTGGGCGGCGGGGTCAGGTTATACGATCCGCGATAAATATCGCGCAGGGGAACCGCGTCGCTCGACAGATCCATGCCGGTCGACAGATTGGTGCCGCGGGTCTCGATCACAAAATCGGGGCACTCGCGGCGGAAATCTTTCCAGAACGCCAGGCTCTTCGCGCGGATTTCCGGGATGCGGTCGGCCTTGAATTCCCTGCCGTCGAACAGTGGTCCCAGGTAGCCCCAGGTTTCGATGCCGAACCCGAAGCCGTTCGAAAACCAGATGTAGTCGAAACCGAGGTCGGTCAGGAAGTGGTGCGACTGGCGGCCGAGAAAGGCGCCAAACGATAGGCCTTCCGGAATGCCGGTTGGAAATCCCGCATACCGTCGGTTATCGGCACGCAACGTAGCGTAGCATCCGACAAAGGAGGCTCTGCCCATCGTTCCGCCCAAACAAATCTCCGGGTGTCGCTGATATTTGAATGGTGATTTGGCGAACTCGGGTCCGGGATCGAACGTGGCGCCAACCCGCACCGGCTTGCCGGTCACTTCGCCGCCGACCTCTTTCAAAATGCCCAACAACTGTTTGAGCCAGCCGTAGGTGAAGGTCGGCGGATGCGCCGTGTAGAGCACGTTGCGGCTGTGCAGATTTAGGCCTTCAGGATCGTTGGGGCTGGAGAGCACCGTTGGCTGGGTGTTCGAGGGCGTCGGGCCGGGGTCTTCGGTATCTTTTCCCCAATGCGCGACGCCCGACGGATTGGCGTGGCCGATGTAGCGAGCCCATTCGAAGGGCGCCTCCAGGTCGCCGGCATAGTCCAGAATCTCGGAACCGTCCGCCGACCACAACATCACCGAAATGCCGTCCGCTTCGCGGAGCAGGGGTTTCCACTGATCGAAAAGATGGCGGCAGACCGCCCGGACAGCCGGTTCCGATGCATCCTTGAACGGCTTCAAGCTCATTTCGAGCGTTACATTGTTCAGGCGCATGGAATCGTTTCTTTGGGCGGGAGGCTCGGCGCCGCCATCATCCCGACAGTTGTTTCCCGAATTCCGCCGCCGCCGCCAGCAACGCCCTGCGCGCCGCCATGCGTGCGGGGGCTCGAAAACGCGACAGCGGTGCGCTGCAACCGATGCCGAACAGGAAGTGTCCCGCGGTATCGAACACCGGGACCGCGACCGCGCCGATTCCACTTTGGCGCACATTGACGGCTTCCGCCCAACCGCGTTTGCGAACGAGCGCCAGCAGCGCGAGCAGTTCGTTTGGGGTTCGGGGCAACTCCGGTCCCAGGTCGTCCCGTTTCAGCGATCCGACATAGTGGCGGTGGACCGCTTCGTCCTGATGGGCGAGGGTCACCAGACCGGTCGCCATCCGGTGCGGAGCCTTTGCCGGGCCGATTTCCGGCACCACGGCCAGCGCCTGATCGGCCTGGATGCCGTCCAGAACCACGACGTTCGTTCCGTCGTGCGCCATGACGGTCACGGTTTCGCCCAGTCGCGCATGCAGCCGCGCCAATCCCGGACGAATCGCTTCAACCAGCGCGCGCAGGGGATCCGACCCGCGGCCCAGCTCCATCGCCGTCCGGCCCAGGCGATAACCTCGGGACTCCTCGTCGAACGCAAGAAATCCCCTGGCCACCAGGGTGCGCAACAAGTCGTGCGCCGTCGGCGCTTTCAGGCCCGTCCTCCGGGCCAGTTCCCGCACGCCCACCGGTTTGCCGCCCGCCTTCCCTGCCTCCAGCAGCAGTCGAAGCGCCCGATCGACGGATTGAATCATGTTCGGCATTGTCGTACACTATTCGCTAATGCCGTACATACTCGGATGGGGAGGCGTCGGGGTCAAGGGGGAAAGTTATCGACGGGCACCGACTTCGGGCGGTGATGTCACGATGAGCATGCCCCGGTTTACCGTGAACGAGCTTGGCTTCACGGCGCAGTCCGCGGCATAGTGCGTGACCTTCGCGCTATGATGAGATCAACGTTGACGCATCAATGGATTGCTCACCCCGACCAGTGTCTGAGCGACTGGCGCCAACCCGTCCGGCCTGCGCCGCTCTTCAGGCGCGAAATTTTCCTCGCCGCTCCGCCTCGTCTCGCCCGCTTGCGCATATGCGGACTCGGGTTCCATGAACTCCGCATCAACGGGGAAAAGGTCGGAGACCATGTGCTTGATCCGATCGTCACCCAGTATGACCGGCGCGTACGTTATGTTGTTCACGATGTGACGGCACATTTGCGGGAAGGCATCAACGCCCTGGGCGTCATGCTGGGCAACGGCTGGTACAATTGCTTCACGCCCGATGTCTGGCACTTCGATAAAGCGGCGTGGCGCGACTATCCCAAACTCTGGCTGGAGTTGCAGGTTGAGGATATTCACGGCGAATGCACCACGCTCTGTACCGACAAACACTGGCGGGTGGGGGATGGCCCCGTACGCGTTGACGGCTTGCGCAGCGGGGAAACCTACGACGCTCGCGAGGAGCGTCCCGGTTGGGATGCGCCGGGCTTTGACGATTCACGCTGGCTTGTCGCCCGCGTCGTTCCTGCGCCAGGCGGTGTCCTCGAGGAGCAGACATCGCCTCCGTGCAAGATCGTGGATACCCTTGTGCCGATTTCCGTCCGCGAAATCCGGCCCGGTGTCGCCGTGTACGACATGGGCGTCAATATCGCGGGGTGGGCCCGGTTGCACGTGGCGGGCGAGCCGGGCCAGGAAATCGTGCTGCGGTATGGGGAGCGTCTGAAAGACACCGGCGAGCTGGATCAAGGCCACATCGCCAGCTTCATCCTCGGCGGGGAATGTCAGACCGACCGCTATATTTGCAGGGGCGGCGAATCTGAAACCTGGGAGCCACGCTTTACGTATCATGGATTCCAATACGTTCAGGTGGAAGGTCTGAAGGGCGCGCCTTCGCTCGAAACGATCCGCGCCCGGGTCGTCCACACGGCTTTTGAATCCGCCGGTTCATTTGCGTGTTCCGATGAAACCGTAAATCGCTTGCAGATCTGCACCCGCCGCGCCTATCTCGGCAACTTCGTTGGCATCCCCACCGATTGTCCCCACCGCGAGAAAAACGGGTGGACGGGTGACGCCCATCTGGCGGCGGAAACGGGTTTGCTCAATTTCACCGCAGCCTCATCCTATCGGCAGTGGCTGCAGACCCTGGCCGATACCCAGCGGCCCAGCGGCCAGTTGCCGGGCATCGCGCCGTCCGCCGGATGGGGCTACAATTGGGGCTCCGGGCCGGCTTGGGATGCCGCCCTCGTGCTGATTCCCGGTTACATCCATCTCTATACCGGAGACGACAGCGTCATTCGCGAGCAGTACGACAACATCCGGCGCTATCTCGATTTCTGCGCGAGCATGGCCGATGGCCATATCCTCGAATTCGGGCTCGGCGACTGGTGCTGCGCCCGTCCCGACCACATGCCGACCAACGCCCTCACGTCGACGGCCTACTACCATGTTTTCGCCCGTGAAACCGCCCGCTATGCCCGGCTTCTCGGACACACCGCGGATGCGGTGGCCTGCGATGAACTGGCCGGCCAAATTCGTCTCGCGTTTCACAACCGGTTTCACCGGGGCGATGGTCGTTACGACAACGGCAGCGTGACCGCGCAAAGTTGCGCCCTCTATCAAGGACTGGTCGAAGAGGGGCTGCGGGCGTCCGCGGCGCGGCGTCTGGCAGAGGCGGTTGAGGCATCCGGCGTCACCGCCGACTTTGGCATTCTTGGCGCGAAGTACACGCTCCGTGCGCTTGCCGAAAACGGGTTCGAGGAACTGGCCTTTCGCTTGATCACGCAGCCTGCTTATCCCGGTTGGGCCTGTTGGCTCGCACAGGGCGCCACCACCCTTTGGGAAAACTGGAATGGCGCGGACAGCCGCAACCACATCATGTTTGGGGATATCAGCGCCTGGTTCATTCACTATCTCGGGGGCATCCGTCCCGATCCAGAACAGCCTGGCTTCAAGCGCGTGATCTTCCGCCCCTGTTTTGTCGGGGGACTGTCCAGCGTGGAGGCTACCCATCGTTCGCCGCATGGGCTGATCCGCAGCGGGTGGAAACGTGAGGGCAAAACGATTCGACTGGATCTGGAGCTGCCCGTCGGCGTGGAGGCGGAGTGGAACGATCCGCCGTCCGGCGTCGCGTCCGGAATGCCCTCCGGCCAACACGTGTTCACATTTTGACAAACGCGAATTGGAAACGTCGACGCTGTCCGTCGCCGGGCCGACTACAGTTTCCGGTTCGCGCGGATCAGGGCAATGCGCTGGCGGACGCTTTTCGCGGAACGTAATCCGTCGGGCGGCGTGTTCTTCACGTAATCGAGCAGGCGTTCAATTGAACTCGTGGCGACGTGCAGCCGCGTGTCGGACGACGCGTAGTAGATCAACACGCGGCCATCCGGTTGCGCCACCCAGCCGTTGCTGAACACGACGTTCGAGACGTCGCCGATGCGTTCCGCGCCGTCCGGCGCGATGAAGTAGCCGGCGGGTTTTGCGATGACGCGGGTGGGGTCCGCCAGGTCCGTGAGGAACAGGTAGAGCACATAGCGCAGGCCCGCCGCCGTGTTGCGTACCCCGTGGGCGAGGTGCAGCCAGCCTTCCGCCGTTTTGATCGGCGCGGGGCCCTGGCCGTTTTTCAGCTCGCTGATCGTGTGGTAGACGCGCCGGTCGATGATGGTTTCCGCGCCGGTGACGGCCTTTTCCATCGAGTCGCAGAGCGCCCAACCGATGCCGCCGCCGCTGCCGGTGTCGATGAAGCCGTCCTGCGGCCGGGTGTAGAGCGCGTATTTGCCGCCGACGAATTCCGGGTGCAGCACGACGTTGCGCTGTTGGGCCGACGGCGTCTTGACATCGGCCAGTCGCTCCCATGTTTTCAGGTCGCGCGTACGCACCACACCGCACTGCGCGACGGCGCTCGACTGGTCCGACGGCGGCGCGGCGGGATCGCGGCGCTCGGTGCAGAACAGGCCGTAAATCCAGCCGTCCTCGTGGCGCACAAGGCGCATGTCGTAGACGTTGGTGTCCGGGTCGTTGGTCTCGGGGATGACGCAGGGTTCGTCGAAGAAGCGGAAGTTGTCGATGCCGTTCGGCGACCAGGCCATCGCGAAGAAACTCTTGCGGTCCCAGCCCTCGACGCGGACGCAGATCGCCACGCCGCCGTTCCATTCGATCGCCCCCGCGTTGAACGCCGCGTTGACGCCGAGGCGCTCGAGCAGGAATGGATTGGAGGCCGGATTGAGGTCGTAACGCCACTCGAGCGGGATGTGGGCCGCGGTGACCACCGGGTGGGCGTAGCGTTCATAGACGCCGTTGTCCCAGGCGGGATCCACCGCATTTGTTTTGGCGAGCAGGGTTTCGTGCGTGGCGCGCAGGCGCGCGAGTCGTTCGGCGAAGGGTGGTGTATTCATGGCGTTTGTTGGAGGGGAGAATAATTGGGAATGGCGCGGAATCAATTCAAACAACATCGTACATTGCGCTGCGTTGCTGGAGAAGAATGACCCGCACATGCGAGCTGCTTGTATCCCCGGGACGCGCGTGCTATTCATGACGGCACATACGCCATGAAGAAAAAAACAGCACCCGTCGCTCATCCGCCGCGTTTGAATGGCGCGCGCGTATTCGGTTGCCGCCCCGGCGCACCGATTCAATTCCGCCTCGCCGCTTCCGGCACGGGGCCCCTCTACTTCGACGTGGAACGCCTGCCGCGGGGACTGCGGCTCGACGCGCGGACGGGGCAGCTCAGCGGCAGCCTGCGCGAACCCGGTCGCCACACGCTGGCGATTCGGATTTCCGGGCCCGGCGGCCATTGCGATTCCGCCGTCGTGGTTCACTGCGGAGCGCGCATCGCGCTGACGCCACCGATGGGGTGGAACTCGTGGAACTGCTGGGCCGCGTCGGTCTCGCAAGAGAAGGTGCTGACCTCCGCGACGGCGATGGCGAATTTGCTCCTGCCGCACGGGTGGAACAGCGTCAACATCGACGACGCCTGGCAGGGCGAGCGCAGCCGTCGCGCCCCTTATGCGCTGCAGCCGAATGAAAAATTTCCCGACATGGCCGGCCTTGCCGACGCGATCCACGGCATGGGGCTGCGGATGGGCATCTATTCGACGCCCTGGGCCACGAGTTATGCCGGCTTCCGCGGTGGCTCGGATGATCACCCGCGCGGCCAAAGCCGCCTCCCGGCCTGTCCCGATTGCTGGTGGGAGCGCCGCGCCGCGTTTTATCACGGATTGCATTCGTTCGCCGCCGCCGATGCCCGCCAGTGGGCCGCGTGGGGCGTCGACTATCTTAAATACGATTGGTATCCGAACGATGTCGCCTCGACACGCGCGATGGACGAGGCGCTCCGCGCGTCCGGCCGTGACATCGTGCTCTCCCTATCGAATACGCTGTCTTTTGAGGGCGTGTTTCACACCCTGCCGCACGCGCAGGTCTGGCGCACCACCGGCGACATCGTGGACGAATGGTCGCGCGGATCGGCGTCGCACCAGGGCTTCCAGGGCATCGCCGACATCATCCGTCACCATGCGCCGTATCACGTGTATCAGAAACCGGGGCACTGGAATGACCCGGACATGCTGGTGCTGGGCCAGGTGGGCTGGGGGCCCAACCTGCACCCCACGCGCCTGACGCAGGTCGAACAACTCACGCACTTCGCCACGTGGTGTCTTTGGTCGGCCCCGCTGCTCATTGGCTGCCCGCTCGACCGGCTGGATCCGTTTACGCTGGCGCTGCTGACCAATGATGAGTTAATCGACCTGAATCAGGACGCGTGCGGCGTGCAGGCGTATCCCATTCAGCAATCCAAGGACACCCTGATCCTGCGCAAGCCGCTGGCCGGTGGTTCGGTGGCCTTCGGACTGCTGAACTTCGGCGAGAGCCCGCGCGAGATGACGTTGGACCGGAAGCTCGCGGAACTCCTCACTGGCGACTACCAGTTGCGCGACCTCGTCGCGCGCCAGGACCTCGGCGCCCTCGGCCCGCGCATCGGCGTCGACGTCGAACCCCACGGCATTCGCGTCGTGCGTTGCACGCCCACTGCCGCATAGCGGTTCGGCGTGTCAGCGGCTCTTCACACGGTGGAGCGTACGGTAGGCGGAGGCGGGGAGGCCGTTTTCACGGCGGAAGCGGCGGGAGAAGTAGAGCGGATCGGGAAAGCCCAGCTGCGGTGCGATGGCTTTGATGGGGATGGCGGTTTCCGCGAGCAGGCGGCATGCTTCGCGCATGCGGTTTTGCATGATGTAGCGGTGCGGCGGCAGGCCGTAACGTCGCGCCCAGCGCCGGCGAAACGTCATGGGCGAGAGGTGGTGATCGCGCGCCAGTTGGTCGATGTCGTGGTCGCGGTCCAACTGGCGGACGAGCAGGTCGTGAATGCGCGAGACGGCGTCCTCCGGCGCGCCGCCCGGGAGTTCCGGTCCACCGAGCAGCGCCTCGAGGATCAGACGCTCGCAAACCGCATCGAAACGATCCGCCATGCCTGGCGCATCCGCCTCGCGCAGGTGCGCGAGCAGCCACGCCGTCTGCTCGCCAATCATCCGGCTGGAGCGGATCGGCCAGACGGGGCGATCAGCGGGCCTGAATCCCCAGCGCGCCGCCGCGTCGGCCGCCGTGATTTCGTAGATCAGGAACAGCTCCTCCCAGGCGCCGCCGCGCGCGGGTCCATAGTCCATCGTTGCCCCCGGCCATTGCAGAATCAGCGCGGGCGCCTCCACCGCGAATTCACGGCCGCCGTACCGATAGGCGCCGCGGCCCGATAGGATGAACGAGAAGTTCACGGTGCTGAACGCGCGCCGCACGTGGCTTCGCTTGCGCGCGATGTAGCCCACGCTGCTGACCCGGTTCCCGCCGGGAAACCGGCGCGGCAGGGGCCGCAGGTGAATGAAAATTTCGTCCATATGGTTGAAATAAACGGCTATTTCGTTTGAAAAGCAAACCGTTATGGTGATGGAAATGTCTAACAATCAGGAAAACACGATGAGCGCATCCGACAAACCGATCCGCAATGCCCTGGTCGTCTGGGGCGGCTGGGATGGCCACACGCCCGAACAGTCCGCCAACGTTTTCGTCCCGTTCCTGCGCGAGCAGGGGTTCGAGGTGCAGGTGGAGCAGGGGATCGCCGCCTACGCCGACGCGGAGCGCATGCAGCGCATGGACCTCGTGGTGCAGTGCGTGACGATGAGCACGATCAAGCCGGAAGAGCGCAAGGGGCTGTGCGAGGCGGTGGCCGCAGGCACGGGCTTCGCGGGCTGGCACGGCGGCATCATCGATTCCTTCCGCCAGGAAACCGAGTACCAATTCATGACCGGCGCGCAGTGGGTCGCGCATCCCGGCAACTGCATCCCGTCCTACTCCGTGCAGGTCGTCGACCCGGGGCACGAAATCACGCGCGGGATCAACGCCTTCGAACTGCGCGACACGGAGCAATATTACATCCACGCCGACCCGGGCCTGCACGTGCTCTGCACGACGCGGTTCAGCGGGGAGCACGGCGACGCGACGCGCTATCCGGCGGGCGTGATCATGCCTTACGCCTACACCCGGCGCTGGGGTGCGGGCCGCGTGTTCGTGGCCTGTTGGGGCCACACGTTCAAGGATTTCGACGTGCCGGAGGCGCGGACGATCGTGCAGCGCGGCCTGCTGTGGTCCGCGCGCGAAAATGCCTGAGTTCGTTTCCCGCGCACAATATTTGATCGCACATGAAACGTATCGGAATCGCGGTCTGAGGCACCTATCTCAGGCTTCTTTCCAAAGAATCGTGCCGGCGCCTTCGCGCAGACCGAGACGCTGGACTCGGTGTATTTCCTTCGCCTATTCTATATCCATGCGTGTGATAAATCGCATATCGTGCTTTTGAATACGTATGCGGACACAGTTCATGCGTGGTTGCGCCGTGTGCGCACGGATCATCTGAAAACCCGGAAGGAATGAACCCATGGATGCGAAACAGGGCATTGTGATTGAGAGCGGGCTCTGGCCTGGAATCGTGTTGCAGCGCAGCGCGAAGGGCGTTTCCGATGCGCGGATCACCGGTGCGTGTCGCGGACGCGGCCCGTGGCGCGTGCGCATAACAAGGAAGGGGCGCGCCCTTCCGGGCATTACCGTCTCCGTTTCGCGCGTCGGTGGAAACCGCTTCCAACTTCGACTCAAGGGCGTGCCCTGCGGCGGGCCGTACCGGGTTGAACTCGCTGCGGGCGCGTCGGTGCTCGCCGTGGACGAGGTCTATGTGGGCGATGTCTGGCTGTTGGGTGGCCAGTCGAATATGGAGGGGCTTGGCTTTTTACGTGACGCGGGACGTCCGCACCCGATGGTGCGCGCGTTCACGATGGATGACCGGTGGGGCGTCGCGCGCGATCCGCTGCACATGTTGAGCATTGCGGTTGATCCGGTTCACGGCGGCAATCCCGGCGGTAAACCTCCGGCAAAACTGGTCAAGGGCGTCGGTCCCGGTCTCTACTTCGGCATCGACATGTGGAAGCGGACGGGCGTTCCGCAGGGGCTGATTGCGTGCGCTCATGGCGGTACGTCGATGGCGCAGTGGGATCCGGCCCGGCGCGACGAAGGTGGACGGAGTCTTTACGGCGCGATGGTGCGTCGCCTGCGCAAGAACGGCGGGCGCGTCGCCGGGCTGCTCTGGTACCAAGGCGAGTCGGATGCGAATGCCGAAACGGGACCGCTTTACCATGATCGCATGGTGAATCTGATCCGTGCGATTCGCCGCGACACGGGCGATGCGCGGCTGCCGGTCGCCATGGTTCAGATATCCCGCGTGGCGGGCTGGCTGCCGGATACCGAGGTCGCCTGGAATGCGCTCCAGGAGGCGCAGCGTTTGCTGCCGCTTTCCGTCAAGCGCCTGCACGTGGTGCCCGCGATCGACCTGACGCTGGACGACGGTATTCACATCAGCGGGCGCTGCCAGAAACGCCTGGGACGGCGGCTCGCGGAAGCGATGGATGTGCTCCGGCGCGGAGCGAAGGCCGGATTGCCGCCGATCACACTGCGGCGGGTGTCGGCGCGCGTCCATCCCGAGACGGGGCAGAATGTGTTGTCGTTCGAGTTTGACCATGTGCGCGGAAGTCTGCGGGCGGGTGGCCGCCCACTCGGGTTCGCCGCGCTGATGCCGGACGGTCGCGACATGGTATATGACGTGCAATTGCACCGGAACCGTGTGGATGTGGTGATTGATGTCGCGTCCAGCGAGAATACATCGCTCGCGATCCATTACGGGTTGGGTCACAACCCGGCGTGCACCATTACGGATGCCGGCGATCGATCGCTGCCGGCGTTCGGACCCTTGCGCGTATAAGCCCCGCGGGGTCGAGCCCGTGGCGCGGTGGAAACACTGCCTTCGAATTTTTGAGTGACGTAACTGCACTCGGATATCGTATACTATTTCGCCAAACGGGCGGGCTCCCGCGCAGTCCCTCCGCACGTCAACACCGACAGGAGATTGAACAAGTGAAAACCGGATTCCCGAAGAACTTTGCCTGGGGCGCCGCGACGGCGGCCTATCAGATCGAGGGCGCGGCCCGCGAGGATGGCCGCGGACCATCCGTGTGGGACATGTTCTGCCGCAAGCCGGGCGCGACCTGGTACGGCCATTCCGGCGATGTCGCGTGCGATCACTATCACCGCTGGAAGGAGGACATCGGTTTGATGAAGGCGATCGGCCTCAAGGCGTACCGGATGTCGGTCTCGTGGCCGCGCGTGCTCCCGCAGGGTGTGGGGCGGGTGAATGCGAAGGGCCTCGGATTCTACGACAAACTGGTGGACGGGCTGCTCGCGGCGGGCATCACGCCGTACATCACCCTGTTCCACTGGGATTTTCCGTATGAACTCTACTGCCGCGGCGGCTGGCTGAACCGGGACAGCGCCGATTGGTTCGCCGACTACACGCAGGTTGTCGTGGACAAGCTCGGCGACCGGGTGAAGCACTGGATCACGCTCAACGAGCCGCAATGCTTCATCGGTATTGGTCATTATTCCGGCATCCACGCACCCGGCGACAAACTGTCGTGGGGCGAGGTGCTGCGTGCGGGGCACCATGCGATGCTCGCGCATGGACGTTCGGTGCAGGTGCTGCGCGCGAAGGGCGGGAAGGCGTTCACCATCGGCTACGCGCCGGTGGGCTGGTCGAAATATCCGGCGAGCGAGCGGGCCGCGGATCAACGGGCCGCCCGCAAGGCGATGTTTTCCGTGAAGGCGGATGATTACTGGAACAACACCTGGTGGATGGATCCGATCCTGAAGGGCGCCTATCCCGAAGACGGGATGAAGGTTTATGAAAAGCATCTCAACTTCATCCAGCCGGGCGACCTGAAGATCATGCGTACGCCGATCGATTTTCTGGGCCTGAATATTTATGCCGGCGAGAAAATCCGCGCGAACCGCGAGGGCCTGCCGGAGGTGGTCCAGCAGCCGGTGGGTCAGGGATTGACGGCCTTTTACTGGTTCGTCACGCCCGATGCGCTGGGGTGGACCGTGAAGGAATTCCACGCGCGGTACGGCAAGCCGATCATCATCACGGAAAACGGCATGGCGAATTGCGACTGGGTGGCGCTCGACGGGCGCGTGCACGACCCGCAGCGCATCGACTTCACGATGCGCTACCTGCGCGCGTTGCGTGGGGCGATCGCCGCGGGTGCGGATGTGCGCGGCTACTTCCACTGGTCGCTGATGGACAACTTCGAGTGGGGCGAGGGCTACAAGCAGCGATTCGGTTTGATCCATGTGGATTATCCGACCGGCAAGCGTACGCCCAAGGATTCCGCCGCGTGGTACGGCGACGTGATCCGCAGCAACGGCGCGACGCTCGGTTGACCCGCGGATGAACGACCCTTCAGTGACAACGGCGCCGTGCGCAGGCGCGGAGACGGTCCGGCTCCATATGTGTGGCGAGGTGGCGTCCATCGTGCGCCGCGCCCGCGAGTTGAAGGCCTTCGCGAAGGCCCGGCCGGCGCCGGGCGCGGCGCAGCGCGTTGCATTCGAGCTGGGTCGCCGCGAACTGGGCGTCTGGAATCCCGGGATGCGTTTCGGCGCCGAGCCGGGCCGCGCGCGGATCGAGGTCGCCGTGGGCGACGGGACCCTTGTGCAGGCCGCGTTGGTCATTGTGTGACTGCCGAAAACGGCACAAATATAGCCAGCGTGGGTATATTTGAACCCCCGGTCGCGAGGCCGGCCGGAGCGGCCGGCAAGCTCGCGGATTTCTCACCTGAAAATCACTGGATACATTACCATAAACTAGGTAAGGTAAGCATGGATTGAGCACCAGATTCGGGCGGGGTTCGGAATGGGTTTGGGGCGTTTAAAGGTTGTTTCGTCCGTCAGGGTGGGAGGGTTTTGCGCATGAAGTTTCGAATTGGGGTCGCGCTTCTCGCGTGGGGGCTGGCCGCGGCTTCGGCGCGGGCGATCACGAATGACTGGGTCAATACCGCGGGTGGGGACTTTTCCACCGCCGGCAATTGGTCTCCGGCCTCCGTGCCGGGCGTGGGGGATCACGTTCGGTTCACCAACGCGGGGACCTACACCATCACGTTTGGTCAGTCGGTGACGAACGACCGGGCGTGGTTTAATGCCACGGGCGGCGTGATCACGCTCAGCCTGGGGTCCCGCTATTGGAGCCTGACGAATTCCTTCAACGTCAGTTACGGGCAGACGAACCGGCCCGAGGTGGTGCTGGACGGCGGCGCGCTGACCACGCGGTCGTTCGCGGTGAGTATTTCGAACGGGTCCTGGGGTGCGGTCACGTTGCAGGGGGTGACGGGCGAGGTGTCGGACGCGAGCGGGTTTAACGTCGGCTGGCGCGGCGGCACGGGTTCGGTGGTCCTGGCCGACAGTCGGACATCGCTGCGGACGTTTGGTGGCGGCACGCACACGATTGGCGAAGGCGCCGGTTCCGAGGGATCGGTCTCGTTGATCGGTGGATTTCTCGGCATGACGGGCACGGTTCAGTTCGGCAAGAGCGGCGGCTTCGGACTGTTGAACATTGCGGGCGGCACGAACCTGTACAGTGGCGCCTTGTATCTCGGCCGCGATGCCGGCAGCCGCGGCATCCTGACAATGACCGGGCCGGGCGCCTATTTGTCCGCCGGGTTGAACATGGGTGATACCGCTGGCGCCCTCAGCGAAGCCTACATCAGCAATGGTATGGTTTTCGCGCGCGGCGAGACCAAACTGGCGGTGTACGGTGAATCACTGCTCATGCTGGCTGGCGGTTCATACACCAACGACTCGGGCAATACCTATTTGCCTCACTACACCGGCACGGGCATCGTGGTGCTCGCCTCGCCCCAGTCGACGTTCTACCTCGGCGGCAGCATGACGATCGGCCATCTGGACACCGGCCGCGGCGACATCCACGTGAGCAACGGCACATTCACCGTCGTCAGTTTGACGCTCGGTCGCACTGGCGCTTCGGTTGGGTCCATGTATCTCTACAACGGCACCGCGGTGGTGCGAAACACGAGCGCCAATCCGTTTGTGCTGGCGGACTCGGCGTCGACCACCGGCCTGGTGGTGCTGGCGGACGAGCGCGCGCTGCTGTCGACGCCCGCGAATAACATGGTGGTGGGCTGGTCGGGCGACGCGCAACTGATCGTGTCCAACGGCACGGTGGATGTGAAGGGCATGACCATCGCATCGCAGCCCGGCTCTCGCGGGCGTGTGGTCGTGGAGGACGGCACGCTGTTGGTGCCCACGAACACGTTGGTGGTCGGCGGCTCCAGCACGGGCATTTTGATCATGGCGGGGGCAAACACCTACCTGGAATGCGCCGACACGGGCGCGAACTCGGCGCGGCTGCTGGTGGGGTCGGCCACGAACGGACAGGGATTCGTCTATTTCAGCAACGGCACGGCGCGGCTGCGGCAATTACTCGTGGCCGAGGCGGGTTACGGCTATGCGGAAGTCGGCGCGGCTTCGATCACGGTCTACAACAACATGTACATCCCGAATGCACTCGCGGCCGGCAAGGGCACTGGCGTGCTGGTGATGGCGCACGCGGATTCATTCCTGTCGGTGACGCAGGCCACGACGATTGTCGGTTCCGGGCAGGCGGGCAACTTCGGCGCGTCAGGCACGCTGACCGTGTCGAACGGGACGTTGTGGCTGGCGAACACGGAAATTGGCTCCGTCAGCGACGGGTCGATGTATATCGGTGCGGCCACGGTAACGGTGTTCGGTGCGGGCGGCAACGCGTTGAAAATCGGCCAGAATTCCGGTACAGGCCGGGTGACGTTGTCGCACAGCGGTTCGTTGTTGGAGATGCCCGCAGGCGAATTGTGGGCGGGCGGCCAGAATTCCTTTGGGGAGGGCAGCTTGATTGTCTCCAACGGCCAGGTGCTCGCCGCTTCACTGCATGTAGGCCGGGGTTCGGGCAAACGGGGCCTCGTCGAAATTCACAATGGCAGCATGGTATTGCTCACCAACGCATTCATCGGCAACAATGCGAATACGACCTCGCTCGTTGTGCTGGCGCACGCGAACAGCCTGCTTTCCGTCTCCAACGGGGGCGTGAATGTCGGCGTATACACCAATTCGCTGGCGCAGCTGATGCTCTCCAATGGGACCGTCGTGGCAAGGTCGCTGGACGTGGCGTCCAGTTCCCTGGGTGGAACGCAAATGGTCGCGGAGCTCCTGATCTTCAACGCCACCAATCGCCTGCTCGAGACTGGCTCGAGCGCGAACGCGATGAACATCGGCGGGCGGCTCGGCGCCACGGGGACCGTTGTGCTGGCGCATTCGGGCGCACGGATCGAGGCGACTTCGGGTGGACGCCTGTACATTGGCAACAGCGGCGACGGCCGTCTCATTATTTCCAATGGCGTGGTGGAGGTGGCCGGGCAGCTGACCGCTGGTGACTCGCAGCCAGGCCAGGCCGAGATCACGGTTCGATCCGGTCGTTTGAGCGTTGGCGACCGACTCACGCTGGGGCGCTTCTCCACCGGTACGCTTGTGCTCGCGCATGCCGATGCCTTGGTCGAGGTGGGCTCCGGTGGATTGTGGATGGGCGATGCCAACGGGTCGGCTCCTGGCGGGCGCTCCATCGTATACCTTTCGAATGGCACGATGCGTTCAACCGCATCCGCCGTTGATCACCTGATCGGCGGCGCGGCGTCCGGGACTGGTGTCGCCACCCGCGCCACCATCGCGGTGAGCGGCGGCTTGTTGGATTTTGCCAACGGCAGTCTATTCATCGGGAACCGCACGCGAATGGAGGGGGAATTGTTGATCAGCGGCGGCACGGTGGTGGTCAGTCGAATTCGCGTACCCGCGGGCGACGCCAACCAGGCGGCGACGGGAACGGTGCAGCTGTCGGGCGGCGTGCTGCGGCTCGGCGCCCTGGAGAGCGCGGGAAAAAACGCCGGCGTGGGAGCGCGCTCCAATCTTTGGTTCTCGGGCGGCACGCTGTCCAGCACCCAGGACTTCGTCACGACGCTGAATATTGAACTCACCGACAGTCCCGGGCCTGGCCGCGTGACGTTCGAACTCGATCATGTGGTGCACTTCAACGGCGTGCTGGGCGGCCCCGGCGCGTTCGACAAGACCGGCAGCGGCATGATGGTCCTCAGCAACGCGAACAACTTTGCCGGCGGCGCGCGCGTGATGGGGGGGATACTCTCCGTGCTGCACTCCACCGCATCAGGTTCCGGCGCGGGATCGGTGGCCGTACTTTCCGGCGGAACGCTGGCGGGAACGGGTTCCGTGGCCCGTTATTCGCTCGGCGGCGGCACGGCGTCACCCGGGTTTACCACGAATCACGTCGGCCGAATGACCGTGGGCGATGTGTTCTGGACCAACGGCGTCTATCAATGGGACGTCCAGAACTTCGCCTCAACCAATTGGGATACCCAGATCGGCACGGGCGTGCTCACGATCGCCACCGGGATCGTGACGGTGCAGGTCGTTTCGTTGTCGGCGAATGGTGTCCCGGGGCCGGCCGCGTTGTACGATTCCAGCCAGACGTATACCGCGCTCATCGCGACGGCTGCCTCGATCTCCGGTTTCGACCCGGCCAAGTTCTCCATCGATATCAGCCGGTTTGTGAACGACGAAGGCGCGACGTGGGCCATCACCAATGTGTCCACGAACATCTTCCTCGTGGTCACACCGTCCCCCGGCGGATCGCGAACCATGTATTGGGACAACAACACGGCGAGCGCCAATGCGCAGGGTGGGCACGGCGTCTGGGGTGAAACTTCGAACACGTGGATGGCGGGCGGCGTCGGCACGCTCAATGAGGTCTGGGACAATACCCGTCGCGACCGCATGTTCTTCCCCAGCGCGGGCGCCGGTCCGTGGACCGTGCGGGTGGATATCGCCGTGGCCACCAACGGCGGCATGATCCTTAACAATGCGACCACGCACCACTATGTCCTGGACGGCACCGGCGTGCTGAGCATGGCGGGAATCAGCCAATACGTGGGTGTTGAACCCAGCGGCGGCAGCCTGCAAATTCGAACCCCGTGGCGCGTCAACGATGCACCGCTGACGAAGGTGGGCTCCGGCTGGTTGCGTCTTGCCGGTCCATCGTTGGAGAACACGAATGGCATTCTGGTCACGCAGGGCCGGCTGGAGGTGGGAAATGCCGACACCAGCGGCGAACTGGGCGGTGGCGTAATCACGCTCGGCGAAGGAGGGCCCGAGTTGTACTTCAACCGCTCCAGCTACACGATCACCAACCCGATTGTGGGCGGCCGCACATACATCACAAATAGCGGCGGGTATGCGTGGGCGGCCTCCGCGACGCAGGATTTCGTGGTGATACGGCGCAGCACCGTGGTGACCCAGGAGGTGGGCTCGCTGATGTTCACCAATTACGTTCGCGTCGAAGCTGGAAGCTCGGCTGATGCGCCGACGCTTGAGTTGCGCGGCGGGCTGCTCACGACACGCCAGATCGATATCGGTTGGTCCGGCAACGCGACGGCCCGGCTGATTGTCGCACATGCCGGCGAGTTGTCTGCGCAGTCGCTGTTCGTGGGGGCCAATTCGGACAACGACAAGGGCGCCGAGATGTTCCTCTCCAACGGCACCGTGTATGTCTCGTCCCAGTTCACCATCGGCAAGACTTCCGCCACCCGTACCAACAGTTTCACGATGGACGGCGGCACGTTTACCATCACGGCTGGCTCGTACCTGCTGATCTCCAACGGGGTCTGGCGGCAGACGGGCGGGTTGATGGACATCCTTTCCGTGCCCGGTGCATCCGCCGCGAATACGCTTGGCGGACCCATCTCATTCGAAGGCGGTGTCTACAACCAGCGAGGTGCGGCGTTGTATGTCGGCGCGAGCCGGGCCACGCGGTGGGGTGACACGATTCGCATGCTGATCACCAACGACGCACGCGTGATCATCGCGGAGTCCTACACCAATGCGCCGCGAACGACGTTTCTTGCGGTGGGTTTCAACGCGAACAATACGGGCGAACTGGTGGTGGCGGGCGGCGAGCTCTTGATGACGAATAATCTCGGGATCTATGCCGGCAACGGCGGGGTGAACGCAAGTAACCACGGCGACATCGTCATCGCCCATGGCGCCAGCTCCCGCGGCACGATGATTGTGCAGGGCGGCACGGTGCGGACCTACCAGGTTTGGTTTGGCGGCAATAATTTCCAGGCGGTCAGCGGCGGAAACTTCGGCAGCACGGCGCCGACCGGTATTCGCGCCGACCTCTTTATGAGCGGCGGTGAGTTGTATTCCCTTCGCGGCTTCACCAACTGGCACGGTTCGGGCTCGCAGACGAATATCGTCCTGTCCGGCGGCACGATCGGCGCGTTGGGTGACTGGCACACGGGCATCCGCCTCTCCATGACGAACAGCCCCGGGTCGGGCGTGACGCGCTTTGATCCGAATGGCTTCCGTATGACGCTGGGCAGTGCGATCGACGGGCTGGGCGGCCTTTCCATGGATGGCGCGGGCCTGCTGGTGATCTCGAACAACAACAGCCAGCTCTCCGGCGTCAGCTACGCCAGCAACGGCTTCCTGCAGGTGGGCAACACGGCCGGTCTGGCGCTCGGCACCAACGAGGTCCGCGTGACGGCCGCCGGCGCCCTGGGTGGATTCGGTTTCGTGAACCGGGTGTTTGCTTATGACGGCGGCATCCTTGCGCCGGGCGTCGAAACAAATATCGGCGTCCTGACCGCGGGCGCCACGACCTGGTCCAACACGTCGTACCGTTGGGAAGTCCTCGATTTCGGCGGCGCATACGGCACGGGCTGGGACCGCTATAGTTGCACGGGCGTGCTCACCATCGCCTCGGGCTCGATCAATACGATCCGGGTGACGAGCTTGTCGGCGGCCGGCAGTTTTGGCGCGGCGCTCAACTATAACAGCACGACCACCTACACGCAGTTGATCGCCAACGCGGCGTCGATCAGCGGGTTTACGCCGGGCGCGTTTGTCGTCGATACCTCCGCCTTCCTGAACGATGTTGTGGTCGGCTCGGTGGAGATCGTGGGCGGCACGAACCTCGCGGTGGTGCTCGCGCCCGGCAGCCTGGGCAGCAACCGTCTCCTGTATTGGGACGCTGATAAAGACGCAGCCGGCCTGCAGAACGGGAGCGGTCCTTGGAATAATGCGCTTCCGAACTGGCGGACCACCAACGGAATTAATGTGGCATGGAACAACAGCCGGGAAGACCACGCGGTGTTCGGCGGCGCGTCAGGCGTCGGAGCCTGGACGGTCACGGTTACGGGCTTCCCGTCCGCGACCGCGGTCGGTCTGTCCTTCCTCGACAATGGCGGCGCGTTTACGCTCGACGGCACCGGCTACATCAGTTTCGCGGCGTCTTCCGTCGTAACGGCGAATGCACCGGCCACCGTGAACACGCGGCTGGAAGGCATCGGCTTCTCCAAGGTCGGCCCCGCGACGCTGACGCTCGGCGGCAGCAACCGGTTCACCGGCGCGGTCTGGATCAGCAACGGCGCCGTGCGCATCACGCATGAAGTCGCGCTTGGCACCAACAGCGGGGCCACGTTTGTGTCCGCGGGCGCGGAATTGATGTCCGCCGTGGCGGGCTCGCGCACAAATCTTGAGCCCCTCAACATCACGGGTGCGGGCACGAACGGCGCCGGTGCATTGCGGTTCACCGCCGGCTCGCCGGTCCTGGCCGGCACGGTCACCGTCTCGGGTGCGGCCACGCGCATTGGCGTGGAGTCGGGATTGAATGCGACGATTTCCGGTGTCATGACCGGCGGCGTCGTGGATGTGTTTGTTGGCGGCGCGGGCCGATTGCTCGTGAACGGCGGCGTGCAACTCGGCGCGGGCGGCAAGCTCGTCAAAGACGGAACGGGCGTGCTCTCCATGCGTGGTCCGAGCACCTACAGCAGCGGTACGATCATTTCGCAAGGCACGGTGCGCGTCTGCGGCAGTTGCGCCGCGGATGTCATGGGCGTTGGGACCATCCTGATGGAATCCAACACGGTGCTCGGTTCCGAGACCGCGGCCTCGACGATCGTCAATCCGCTCAGCATCTGGGGCAATGTCCAGTTGATTGATGCGAACGCGCCTTTCAACAAGGACCTGAATGTTACCGGTGCGGTCGATCTTAATGGGGCGACGCGCACAATCACGGTGCCCTCCAGCGTTGCCACGCTTGCGGGCCCCGTCAGCAATGGCGGTGTCATCAAACGCGGCTCGGGTACGCTTGGACTCGCGGGGGCGAACACCTATGCCGGGCCGACGATCGTGAGCAACGGCGCATTGATCGCGAATGCCACCAATGGCAATTCCACGGTGACCACCGCGGGTGGGACCACGTTGCTCGGGGCCGGTTCGATCGGGGCCGTAACGCTCAGTGGCCAGGTGGATCCCGGGCCCGCGGCCTCATCCGTGGGCGCGTTGTCCGTCGCCTCAATGACGCTCCGCACCTCCAGCTCGATCCGCGTTACCATTACGAACGCCACGGGTGGCGCCGGGGCGGGCTACGACACGATCAATTGCGCCGGCACGCTCACCATCAACGCGACGCCGGGCAGCGGCGCGTGCGTGATCATTCCGGATTCCCTCGGCAAGACGCCCACCGGGTTCAACAACGCGAATTCCTATTCCTGGAAGATTGTGGATTCCGGTTCGCTTTCGGGCTACGAGGCCAGCAAGTTCTCCATCTCAACCGCGTCGTTCTCGCCGGATTTGGGCGGCGGCTTTTTTGTCGTCACGGCCATCGGAAACGACCTGCACCTGCTGTTCCTGCCGGCGACCGCCTCCAACTTGAAGCTTCTGGTTGACGCTTCACCGAGTCCGGTCGGCCTCAGCAACACGGTCACCTACACCCTGACCGTGACGAACCTCAGCCAGGCAACGGCATCGCCGGCGATGGTGGTCAGCAACTATCTCGACTCTCACTCGACGTATCTCTCCAGCAGCGCGGGCGGCTCGCACCTCGGCGGCGGCGTGGTGGTCTGGTCGTTGTCCAGTCTCGGTGGCGGTGGTTCGACCACACTCACCGTTTCCGCCCGGGCCGATTACTACGGCTACCTGACGAATTCCGCGCATGTCAGCACGCCGTTCCCCGAGGACATTGAGGACGACAACTGGGCCACGAACGTCACGTTGGTGGAATGTATTGCGAACCTGTCGCCGGTGATCAGTGCAATCGGCGCCAAGTCGGTTGAGGCGAATACACCGCTCGCCTTTTCCTTCACGGCGTTTGACTCCGGTTGCTTCCCGCCGGACCTGTCCGCGACCGGCCTGCCTGTCGGCGCGACGTTCAGTTCCTCAAACAACTATCCGGTGACGCCAAATTCATACGGCAATTTCTCGTGGACGCCCACCCCCGCCCAGGCGGGAACACACCCGGTCCGCTTCATCGCCTCCGACGCGGACGGGAACAGCACCTCCGTGGTGATCCGGATCTACGTGGCCGGGGTGGGGGAACCTACGAACTCCGCCGGCATCCCGCTGTCGCAGACCAACTGGGTGGTTGTCATCACCAACTTAACCATGTCCGGCGGGAGCGATGCCCGTGTGGTCTGGACCTCGACCAACGGAATAACCTACGACGTGTTCACCAGCGTGGGTGAATTCGGGAAGGGCGCCGTGTCGTGGACCAAGGTGGTTTCCGCCCAGGAAGCCGCCGGCAACATGTCCACCGCCGAAGTGACCGCGGCCGAAACGCGACGCTACTTCAAAGTCGTGCTTGAGAACGAAGGCGTGCGCGACTCGAATGGCGTGTGGGCGATCTTCCGGCCGAGTATCGCGCCCGGATTCAACCTGATGTCCGTGCCGCTGCACTTCACGAACACCTCTTTCGCGGGCGATCTCGGGTCCGTGCTCGGTTCCGTCCTCTCGGGCGATAACAGCGCGCCGGGTGACGGCGTCGGCGACGAGGCGCTCTATCTCGACAGCGACGGCGTGACCTACCAGCGCCTCTATCTCGACGGCGGCAACCCCGGCGTCTGGCGCAACAGTGGCGGCACGCCCTCGACCTATACCCTCACTCCCGGCCAGGGTTTCTTTATCCTGCGCAACGCGGGAACGACTGTGCAACCCACGTTCGTCGCGCCGGTCGGTAATTTCCGGACGAAGACCAACCTGCTCGTCGAGGGCTTCAACCTGATGGGCCTTTCCGAAGGGTGGTACAACATCACCTTCCCGAGCGCCTTCTCGAACCTCGCCTCGGGCACGCTCAACGCGAGCTGGGACGAAGACGCGGCGGACCTGCTCATCCAGCTCAATGCCAATGGCAGCTACTCGCGCTTCTGGCGCGCGCCGGACGGCTGGCGCAACGCGCAGACCGATGCGCTGGCCACCACCAACGCCTTTCAGCCTGGTCGCGCGTACTATTTCCGCCGCCTGCCGGGAACGGGCGAGTTGAGGCCGCGCTTCTGAGGAACGTGCCATGCGCACGCTTCTCCACCATGTCGCGGGCGCCGGCGCGGCGCTGTGCATCGGCTTGGCGCCGGGCACGCTCCGCGCGGCGACGCCCTTCACGGAGACGTTTGCCGCGAGCCTGTCCGGCTGGACAAACGGCGGCTCGGTCGTCTGGACCGCGAGCGGCGGCGAGCTGCGTGCGGATTTTCCGCTCGCGCTCGGACCACCCAACTCCGCCGTGCTTTGGGCTGGTCCCGGCGCGTCGGGCGGCGCTTTCACCGGCGACTACCACGCCGCCGACATCGTGCTCATGGGCTTCAGCTTCCGCGCCGATACGATCCTGCCCTCATCGCTGATTCTCCAGTGGAGCTCCGGCACCAACTCCGTGTTTCGCCAGATCAAGGATGCGATTCTCGCCACGGGCGTCTGGTACCGGCTGGCGTGGTCGATGGAAAGTCCCGCCGCGGGAGGGTGGGTGACGCCCCTCGACGACCTCACCTTCTCCGACATCCAGACCAATGTCTCCAGCATATTCCTGTCGGTGGAAGGGCAGTCGCTCAGCAGCACGGTGCGCTACCGCCTCGACGATTTCTTCATCGACCGCGGTCACACCGCCACGCGTTTTGTTCCCACCACCAACGGGCTCGGCGACGTGACCTGGAGTTACGTGCGCTCGAATTACACGTACCGGCTCGACGCCGCCAGCGTGCCCGGCGGCGCCTGGTCGAATCTCGCGGTGCTGGTCGCGAATTCCACGTCGCTCGTCACGCAGGTATCGGTGACGAACGGCGCCTCCAGCGTCTACCGGCTTACGCTGCCCTGAGCGTCCACCGCGACCACCGTGCCGTTGCGGCGCGCGGACTCGGCGGCGAACACGATGCGATGCGTCTCCAGCGACTCGTCCGGGCCGGACAGGATTTTCGACGCATCGCCCGTCCGCAGCGCCTCCACAAACGCCTGCATCAGGTAATAGTCGCCGCCGCCGTGGCCCGCCGTGATCGAGCCGTCGATGGCCGGGATCGAGTGCTCGTGCCAGCGGTTGTCGAGGAAGCTGAAGTGGCGCACCCGGTGCCCATCGCAAAACGCCTCGCCTCGCGTGCCAAACACCCGCGTCACGCGGTGGTTGCCCTCGGTGAACCCCGTCATCGTGAACACACCCGAGCGCCCGCCCTCGAATTCGAGGCTCACGACCTGGTGGTCGACCACGTCATTCTGGCCGCCATACACGCAGAGGCCATAGGGCCCGGTGCGCAGCGCCTCAAGCAGGGTCGCCTCGGTCGGCTGCGGCGCGACCACGCTCACCGGCCAGCCGGTCTCGCCGGCGCGCAGCCGATCGACGTAAATTTTCTTGGCGGAGTAGGGGCAGTCCGCCTCCACCGCGCAGTCGAGGCAGCGGTCCGCGGCGCCCGCCGGCTTGTTCTCGGGGCGGAAGTGCGTGAGGTGGCCGAAGGAGGAGACGCGGCGGCACGGGCGGCCCACGATGTAGCGCATCCAGTCGAGGTCGTGGCAGGACTTTGCCATCAACATGAACGTCGTGGTCTTCTCTTGCGCCCATTTTCCGCGCACGAAGGAGTGGGCTTGGTGCCAGTAGCCCACTGGCTCGAGGTGTTGGATGCTGACCACCTCGCCGATCGCGCCGCTGTCGAGGACCTCCTTCAGCTTGCGCGTGTACGGCGTGTAGCGCAGGACGTGGCAGACGCCGAACAGCACGCCCGCGCGTTTCACCTCGGCGACGATCTGCGCGCACTCGGCCTCCGTGGGGGCCATCGGTTTTTCCAGCAGGATGTGGTAGCCCAGCCGCGCGAAGGCGATCGCCGGCGCCGTGTGCAGATCATCCAGTGTGGCGATCACCACCGCGTCCGCGAGGCGCGGCACGGCCGCCGGCTGTTGCCAGTCCGTGAAGATGTTCCCGGCGGGAATGTTGTGCGCGCGGACCAGGCCCTCGCGAAAGAGCGACTGCGGCTCGGCCACGCCGACCACGCGCAACTGGTCGGGATGCTGCAACGCATATTCCGCGTACGTGGTGCCGCGCCCTCCGGCGCCGATGATCATGACGGTTGCGGGTGTACTCATAAAGGGGGGAGCTTCCATTCGTCGCGCCAGGGAATCGTATACCGGTCGCCCGCGACGTCAATGGGGAGCCAGGCGTGCAGCGCCTGGTCCGGATGATCCGGCGTCCACAAGTCAAACATCGCGATAAAAAAGCCGGGCCGGTCGACGGGTTGGAAGATGAATGTGCTTTGCATGCCCCAGGTGAGTTCCGAGCCGAGGCCATTGTACGGATTGACCCCGGCACAGGGATTGCCCAGTTCCGTCCACGGACCGAGCGGATGCGGCGCACGCGCGGAGCGCGCCGCGTTGGGCGCCCAACCGGTGCAGCCCGACGCGAGCAGGAAGCAGTGTCCGTTGGCGCGGAACAGGGCGGGCGCCTCCATCCAGCGGGCGGGAAAGGCGCGCACGTAGCGGCCGGTGTGCGCCTCGAGGTCCGGCGCGAGTTCGCCGAGGTGCAGCGTACTGTTGTGCTCCGAGGCGTGCACGTGGTAGGCGACGCCGTCATCGTCCACGAACACCGTCATATCGCGCGCCTGCTGGCCCTCCTCCAGGTCGCGCCCGAGGACGTTCAGGGTGGGCGTCACCGCGTTTTCGCCGTTGTGCGGGGGACCCGCCGCCACGCGTGTGGCGGCGATGGAGGCCGGGTCGCGCTGCGCGGGTTCCACATTCGCGGGCCAGCGTCCGGCGTGCGGGCGCATGCTGCGCAAGAAGCGGAAGGGGCCCGCGGGGTGTTCCGCCACGGCGATTGCGCTGCGTGCGGTGGAATAGTCGTGCACCGCGTTGCGCCATTCGAGGTGAAACCACATCACGAAACGGCCGGTCGTCCGGCTGCGCAGCACCTTCGGGCGCTCCAGCACGCAGCCGCGCGCGAGTTCCGAATCGGGATCGTCGTCGACCGCCAGCGCGATGCCTTCGTCGCGCCAGTGCAGCAGGTCCGCCGAACTGTAGCAGTGCACCCCGACCTGGGCGCGGTTGCCCTCCGGGCCGTCGACCATGTGCTGGCCGTGCCAGTAATAGCGGCCCGCGTGGAAGAGGATGCCGCCGCCGTGCGCGTTGATCGGCGCGCCGGACGTGTCGAGCCAGGGTTGGCCGGGACGAAAGACGGCGGCGCTCATGCTTGGTCTAGAATCGTGACGGAGTAAGGGGTGATCATCAATTCGACCGCGTGCGGGGCCGTCGTCGGCACGACGACAGGTTCGGCTTCCTGGCCCTTGCGCATCTCGTCGGTGATCGTGCGGCGCAGGCGGAGGCCGGCCCAGTCCGCGGGAAATTCGATTTGGATGTCCGCGTTGCGTCCCGGCATGTCGTGGACGAGCGCCACCGCGCGGCGCCCGTCCGTGTTGCGCACGGCGGCGGCGTGTACGCGCGGGCGGTGGCCCATGGCGTGCGTGTTGCGGATCGCGCAGACCTCCGCGCGCGGCCGGATCGCGTTCATCAGCGCGCTATAGACCGGGAACACGTTTGGCGACGGGGTCACCGCGTCACGGCCCTCCCACTCGGCCAGGCTCCAGCGCCCGTCGTTCGTGCGGTCCACGCACCACGCCCAGCGGCAGAACCCGTCCACGCCCTCCGCGAGCGCACGCACGATGAACTGCGCGTCGAGGATCGCGGCGCTGTGCGAGCCGAGCGTCTCGTAGTCGCGCTCACCCCAGAAGGGACGTCCATAGAAGAAGCTGCCGAGCTCGGTAATGAAGAACGGTTTCCCCTGCTGGCGCGCGAGCGTACTCATGCGCCGCACGGTGTACTGCAGGAACTCGTGTGTGGCGGGAAAATCCGGCGTGGGCTCGGTGAACCAGTCGGGGCGATAGAAGTATGCGTGCAGGTCCCAGGCTCCGAGGTCGGGCGAAGGATCGACGCCGGAGGCGAGGAATTCAGCGGGCGGAAATTGCCAGGCGCACAGGTGGCCGGGGCCGACGAGCTGGAGGTCCTTGAAGCTCGCGCCTTCGAGCGCGGCGCGAACGGCGTGATAAACCGCCGCGAGAACCTTCACCTGGTCGTCGCCGGGACGCACGCCGAAGTTGGCCGGATTGCGCGGCAGCAAATCCCAGATCGGTTCATTGAACAAACCCAGCCAGCGGCAGCGCTTCGCGCCCAGCGCGCCGCGCACCTGCCGAACGAGCGGAACAATGAAGTCGCGCGCGTAGCGATCGGGATCTGCCGGTGCGCCGCGCCACCCTTCGACACCCGCCGGCGCGGGCACCTGTAGCGATGCCGGCGTCCACCACGGGTCCAGCATCCAGTTGGTGTCATGCCGCACGCACCAGTCGTCCAGCCGTTTCAGGATGGCCCAGACCCGGTGGGCGGGATCGAAGCGGCCGGCCGCGTCGTCCCACGGACACATCGATTCGAGCCCGTCGCGTGTGCTCGCGAGGCCGATGCGCAGGAAGCCGGGCCGCGCCTGGTCGAGCAGCTCAAAATACTGCGCCCACAGATCCTCGCGATCCGCGGGCGGCGCATTGTTGGCACGGGCGAGGAAGACATCGACGCCGATCCCCTCCGCGAGCGCGCGTTCCGGGGCGCCGATGATGATGCATTGCTGGGGGTGGGCGGACAGGTCGATGATCGGTTTCATGCGGGGTCCGGCGGGTGGGTGATTTATCGCGGGACGACCAGCGTCCAGTCAATCGCCGCGAGCGCCCTTTTCAGCTCATGGAACTTGAAGGCCGACCACGGCACCTGGCCCGGCTGGAGATGGGGCATCGCCTTGCGGAAACGACCGTTATAGCACCATTCCATGCAGGCGTTCACCGGGCGGTAGTCCAGGAAAATGGAGCGCGTGACCGGCGGGCGGCCCGGCGCTTCGATGTCGAGTTCCGTCGTCGCGGGCACGTGAGAGGCGGCGAGGGCGCCGTCGGGTCCGGTGCGCTGCTCGAACAGCACCCGCTCGCCGTCCCGCGCGCGCACGAGGGCTCCGGCCAGCGGCGCGCCGTGCTCATCGACCACGCGCGCCTTCAGCGCACAGGAGATTGGCGCTGGTGGCTGCCAGCCAGGCGGCAGGAACCAGATCGGATTGGTCAGCGCGACCTGCGGGAGAAACCGGTATTCATCGTGTGCCTCGCGCTCGCACAGCGCGACGTAACCGAAGACGTCGATCCACGCCGGGTCCTGCGGGGCCTGCCGGCCGTAGGCCTTCACCACATACCAGCAATACGTGTCGTCCGCGGGCAGGGGGAGATCGAAGGCAATGTGGCGGGTGTCCGTACCGCGCAGGTCGCGCGTGTGGAAGACCGCTCCGTTGCGATAGACCACGATCCAGCTCAGCGCCTCGTCGGGGTCCGGCGCGCTCCACGCCTCGATGTTGAGCGTATGCGGGGTGCCGTCGAGGCGAACCTTGTCGCCCATGCGGTGCGCGCCGCCGTTGAGTTCGAAGCGAATGAACGGGCCGCTGGTCATCAGCGAGCGGGCGTCCTTCACCGCGGCGGCGAGCGCGCGCGGCCCGTAGGGCTGGCCGGGTTCGAGCCGCGTGTAGGTCATGATCTGGCCGATGTGATGGTGGCCGCACAGGCAGCCGTCCGTCTCGCCGACGCCGGCCAGCAGGTAGCCCTCGTTCAACAGGTGGAACCAGAGGTTCTGGTAGAAAATCTGGTCGGGATCGTAGCCCATCACGGCGAGCGCGTCGGGGCCTTCGCCGCTCAGCAGCGCGAAGGGCGTTTCCGTGGTGATGTTGGTGATGATCTGCTCGTCGCCGGATCGCAACAGCCACCAGCTCGTGGGATGCGCCGCGGCCCACGCGCCGCCGTCCTTGCGGTAGCGCCGCCACGTGGTGAACGGCAGCTCGTTTTTAAGCGGCGATTCCGTTTGCACGTCCTCGGGCCACGCGGGATGGCGTTCGACGAATTCCACATAGGCCGGGTCGTGCCAGCTCATATACTCGCCGAACGGGTCGGCGAACGGCTTGAGGTTGATCCACCACGCGTGGCCGTAGCGCGTCTTGGGGCGTTCCGCACCGAAGTGCAGGCGCATGTCCGGGGTGGACGCCGCTTCGAGCCGGGCCGCGAGCGCGTCGCCGGAGCAGCGGCCGCGGACACTGGCGTTCCACATCCAGCCCTGGCACAGGTTGAGATAATCGACGCCGAGCGCGCGGCAGTAGTCCACGGTTTTTTCGGGCGTCTGCGGGTCATTGATGTGGTTGTGGCTGTCGCCGGCGACGAAGTGCAGGCGGGCCGGGTTGACCCACGCGCGCAGGGTCCACGTGCGTTGAACGGTTTCGCCGGGTTCGATGGCGAATTCATCGCGCGTTTCGAGATGGGTCAGGAAGCGGCGCAGGCGCACACGCATGCGGCCCGGCGGGCACGCGATTCGGAATTCGCCGTTGCACGGGAACCCCGTCCAGCGGTCGGACACCTTCCAGTCGCCGAGGTGTTCGCCGGTCTCTGTTTCCAACGTGACCCAGCAAGGCTGGAGTCGGCCGGTCTCCGCGTCGATGACGCGGCCTTCCAGGGCGGTGAGGAGGGTTGTAGTTGTCAACCCTTGAGCCTCTTGTTGCCCCCCGCGACCTGGCGTCGCGGGAGCGGAAGTTCCCTCACCAGTCGGTGGTGAAGCAATCGTCGGCTCCGGCGGGACAAGTCCGCCGGAGGCCGGAATGGTTTGGGTCGAACGCTGTGTTTCCGTTGCGGCGGATTTCATTCAATCACCAGGTAAAGGCCGCGACCGGGCGGTAATTCAAGTTGCGCGTGGTACCAGCCGGTACCGTCAAAGGGGTGGAAGGGAATGGGTATTCCGAAGGCAAGGTCGAACACGCGGCGCGCCGCACGGCGCGGCTTGAATTGGAATTCGAGCGAACGCGCGGCGGCGTGATGGCTGTAGAGCAGGATCACATCGCGGTCGCCGCGGAAAAGATATTCCTTGTAGCAGCAGGCCTGGCCCGTGCGCAGCCGTTCGGCGCCGAGGCCGAGGTGCTGGATCAGGCGGACGAGCGAGTGCGCAGCGAGCGTTTCGGCGCGGTCGTAACGGAAGTCGCCGTCAAACGAATCGGGCTGCGCGTCGTAGCCCGCGAGCAGGAAGCCGCCCGCGCCACGCGACCGGAACAGCAGAACCGGCTCGCCGTCCGTGTCGCGCAACAACACCTCGTCGCCCTCCGTGGCGCGGATGGAGGCGGCGCAACCGCTGAGTTGTCCGCCGCCCCAAGAGACCGGCAGGTCGACCGTGCGCGGGCGTCGCTCACCATAGAGCGCGGTGTCGAGGCCCCAAATGCGGCGCATCGGATTCATCGGATCGCCGAATCCGGTCCGCGGGAAGAGCAGGATGCGCAGGCCCCGCTCGACCGCCCCAAGCAGATCGCGGGCGTAGCCTTCGTCAAGCGGCAGCATCGAACGCGGGCCGCGCGACGTCTGCTCCACCTCGTCCGGCGGCAGCACGAACAGTGCGTATTCGGCGTAATCGTAGCGGCAGGTCCGCGTGACGAGATCAACCGGCTGGTCGAGGCGCGCGCCGACATTCGCGAGGCTGGCCCAGTCGTTCCAGTTCATGCGGTCCATGATCGCGATGCGCGGGGGCAGGCGGCGCGCGCCGGCGAGCGAACGGCGAACCATCGCGACGCGCGCGATGTCCTCCTCCCATACACCGAGGTCCGGGCCGGGAATTGTGAGATAGTCCGCCTCCAGGCGGATCGACTGGAACAGCGCGTCGTCGTAGTCGGGATAGCGGCCGCCGACCTGCCACGGCTCACCGCCCCACTGGGGACCGGTGTTGTGCGCCTCGACGAGTTCCGGCGGATGCTGGAGCGTCTGCGCCCAATGCCGCGCCTGCGCGTGGACCGCGTAGGTGCCGAGGTCGGAAATCGAACCGAGGCCGTGGCCGGGAAAATCGGGCGGCGCCTTGGCGGGCGCGTGGCGGTGGATGACCGCGACGGCTTCCTTGATGCCCTGGTGCACGCCCCAGACGCGGAACTCGTCGTACAGCATCCACGCCTCGCGCTGCTCGGACAGCGGCACGGGCACGTCGGCATGACGGGAGAACGCACAGCCCCAGCGCCGGCCGAGTTCAGCGAGCGGAAAACCGCGCCGCTCGAGCCAGTGTGCGAACGCGGCCTGTTCGTGCGGGGAATAGTCGAACAGGTCCCCGCGGTCGCCGTAGTAGTGATAGGTGTAGGGGAAATCCGAGTTGCCGAAGTCGAATACGAACCGGTGCAGGCGCGGGTCGCGGGCGTAACGCTGTGCAAGCGCGGCGAGAAACGCGAAATAGCGCTCGCGGTAGAAGGGACTCCAGATGCACGGGAAATTTCCGGGCCGCCCGTCGCGGTCGATCGAGGGCTCGCGCAGGGCCCACGCCGGCAACCCGCTCTCGCTCAGTCCCGAGCCGCGCGCGGTGGCGAACACCCAGAAGAATGCCGGCAGGTTTTCCGAAGCGGCAAGCTCCAGCAACTGGTCCGGGATGTCCCAGCAGTAGCGGCCCGGTTCCGGCTCCAGATCCTCCCACGCGAGATTCAACCGGGCATACTGCATGCCGAGGCGCGCGGTGGTCCGGAAAAAATCGCGGTACGCATCGTCCACCCGGTTCGAGCGGAACGCGCGGAAGATCGAGAAGCCGAAGGCGAGCGGCGGCGGTTCCCCCGGCAGGCAGCCGAAGCGCGTGCGCTCGACGCGCAGCACGCGGCCATCAACGTTGTGCGTGTGGGTGAAGAGCTCCGGGCCGGCGAAGGCCGAATGCGTGGGCAGCGGGATGCGTTGGGGCGTCGCGTCGCCAATGCGGGTGAGCGCGACGACCGGCGAAAGGACGCCCGCGGTCACCACCGGCTCCAGTTCAATCGCCAGTCCGGCGGGTTCCGGCAGCACCGCCTTCGCGAGGCGCGCCACCAACGCGTCGGCGCCCGCCCAGTCGCGCGTCAGCAGGCCGGGGTTGAAGGTCCAGGGCCGGCGGCAGACGCCCATGATGTTTTCGCGCGGCTCAGCGCCGTCGAATCCGGCCACCGCGACGCGCGCGCCAAGAAAGCGCGGATGTCGCCGCTCAATGAACACCACGGGGCTGAGATCCTTGAACCCGGCCCGACACGTAAAGAGGTTGTGGCACTCGTCCGGCGCGAAGGCGCTGGTGCGCACGCCCGGCATCTCGCGGTTCAACATCGCGTGCAGATCCGGGAGATCGCCGAGCAGCGCCTGGCCGCGTTCGGTCAGGCCGGTCAGGGTGAGCGGATCGCGGCAACGCGTCATGCGCAGTTCCGGCGCGAGCGAATTGCGATACGGATAGGAGCGGCCCGTGTGCGGCGTATCGCCGAGGAAGAGCAAGCCGCCGCCCTGCTCGTGGAAACGAATCATCCCGTCGAGCGGCGCGCCGCCGAGTTCCCCATCGAGATAGGGCAGCACCAGTACGTCGGCGTCCGTCCGCCTGAGCCCGGCCAACCCGGAACGCGCGATCATCCGCGCGCCGGGCAGCGCGCGCAGCGCATCCTCCGCCGTGTAGGAGGGAAGCGGCGAAATCGCGGGATCGGCGAGGATGACGATTCGATTCATGCAGAGAAAAGTTTAGTGACGGATAAACACAGCGCGGCGGAGCTGCAATCCAAACCAACTCCGAGCGGAGCGAAGGAAAAGAGGGGAGAATTCACCACGGAGCGCACGGAGACACAGAGGGCGAAGAGATGTATCGGCCTGTCCTCCCCTAAAAGTGGCTTCTCCGTGATCTCCGTGTACTCCAGCGAAGCGGGTGGTGAAAAATAAGTTCATCGCGGTGGCACTTCAAATCCGCCTTATCCATGTACATCCGTGTTCATCCGTGGTTGAAAGGCTGGACAAAGCTCAAGGTTTTGGGGCGGGCAGGACGAGCGCCGGATACCAAACGTCGGATTGCTGGACGAGCCGGACGGTCGCGACCCCGGTCAGTTCAAACTGGATCGGCGGGTTGGGGCGGATGGGCACGCCGAGCACGAACGACAGCAGGTGGCCCAGCGAGCCGCCGTGCGCCACGAGCGCGATGTTGCGCGCATCGGCCGGGTCATCCAACAGGTAGCCGCCGTGTCCGGCGTGTACGCCGAGCGACGCCAGCAAACTGATCCAACCGGGCACGAGCCGCGCCGCCATTTCCAGCGCGCCTTCGCCGGCCGCGGTTTTCCAGGTCTGCTCGGGACGCAGTTTCGCCGCGTCGGCGCAGAGCTGTTCGTAATTCGCGGGATTTTCCCCCAGCAGGATGTGCGCGGGCCGCCATTCGACCAGCCAGTCGCGGACCTCGATCTCCACGCCCGGCTTCCGCGGGAGCGCCTGCGCCGTCTGGATCGCGCGGCCCAGCGGGGAGGCATACACGCCGTCGAATGCGATGTGCGCCAACGCCCGGCCCAGTGCCGCCGCCTGCGCCTCGCCCTCCGGCGACAGACAGCCCGAGACCGGCGGCTTGTCATACCGGTGCGGATCGCCGGCCATGCGCCCGTGGCGGATAAAATGGATGTTCATGGGGATGAGGACCCGTTGGTTGTGCGCCGGACGAAGTGAGCGTCAACGGCGGCCGCTAGTTGCTCGCGGCCATTTGGAGTCGGCGCCTCGCCGAGGCGCGGGGCGAGCACGCCAATCAGGCGCCCGGCCTTCCACCATGCCGCCATTGTGTGCGTTGCGTCCGTCGGATGAAGCACCACGAAACGGCGCGTCTCATTCGGATTGGGTTCACCGGGCAATCCGCTGAAGGCGATAATGTAGTGCACGTCCGTGTGCTCCGACAGGGCCGCGCGGAATTCCGCCTTGGCAAACGTCTCCGTACTCCGATCGACGGGCAGCGTCACGCGGCCGGAAATTGTGAAGCCGGAACCGTTGACCCCGGCGTCGAGGCCGGCAACCCGCCACGCATCCACATCGCCGTCCCCGGGCAGCAGAACGAGCACGGGCCCCGGCGCGGCGCCGGAGTCCACGAGCAGTCGCGCAAGCCCGTAGCCGCTGCCACGGAACACGACCTGGTAGGGCTTCGCGATGTCGATCGGACGGTTCCGCGCGAAGATTACCGCCACCGCCCCGAGGATCGCCACCACCAGCACGACGCGTCGAAGGGACTCGGGGATGCGTCCGTCGAGGAATAGCGCGAGCACGATCACCAGCAGCAGGGCAATGAGGAGAATGGTCATCCGGGTCTCAACTGTAGGGCGGCATGATCAGCTTGTTCAGTTTGTAGAGCGGCGGATTCGTGCACGTGCCGGGGCAATCGCCCACAGGCGCGCCGCCGAGGAAACGCGGGCCGTTCTGCCGACACTCCTCGATGTTCCAGCTCTCCACACGCCCATCAAAGAGCGCGACGTTGATCAGCGCCGAGCCGGGGCCGTGGCGGTAGCGGAAGTTCACCGTGGGATCGCCGCCCGAATACGCCGAGCCATCCCCGTCGGCGAACATCAGCGCGCGCCCCGGGTTCGCGAGCATGGCCAGGCGATAGCCGCGGTAATCCGGTTGCCACTCGTCGTCCCGATCGATCCAGAAGGAGTTGCAAGTATAGCCGGGTTTGTATTGTCCGATGTTGCCGCCGGTGATCGGCCACTGTCCGGTTAATTCGATTTGCACCGGATTGCCGTTCAGGAGGCGCAGGTTCGATCCGGCGGAGGAGGGGCACTTCAACAGGTTCGTCGAATAGCCCAGGGTCAATATGCCGTAATCGTACCACGCCTGCGAACGCGGAACATGCCCGCCGCCGGTGGTGGTCTGGGCGCTGGGGAGTCGGCCGTCGTTGCTTTCCAAATAGAGCAGGACGGACACGGCCCACTGGCGGAGGTTGTTCTTGCAGGTGGTGGAGCGCCCTTGTTCCCTTGCGCTCGTGAGCGAGGGCACCAGCAGCGCGATCAGAATCGCGATGATCGCGATCACCGCAAGCAACTCAACCAGGGTGAACGCCGCGCGTCCGCCCCGGGGGTCGCGGCGGGGATCGCGCGCGGCTGCGGGAAAAGATTTCACAATGAGCGAAATAGTATATGATAAACCATATTGCGTCAAGGTGCCGATGCCCGCCGCCATGTCGAAACCTGTGGATGAAATTCAGCCGCTGATCGGAAGCGCCCCGCCCGGCAACGGGCTGCCGGGCCCCTTCCATCCGCTCGGTCTGGTGCGGCTGGGGCCCGACACGGTGCGCCCGCAGCCGGCGCACGGCTACGACCCGGCCCGCCCGATCCGCTGTTTCTCCCACACGCACAGCAGCGGGACCGGCGGCGCGGGCCGCTACGGCAACATCGCGCTGACGCCGTTCACGGGCAACCGCCCGCCCCCGGACGGATTCGCGAAGCGCGGGGAGGAGGCGGGCTGCGGGTTCTACCGCGTCACGCTCGACCCGGGCGATATCGCGGTCGAACTCGCCGCGGCCCCGCGCGCGGGCCTCACGCAATTCGCATTTCCGCCATATGTCCCGCCGCGACTCCTGCTCGACCTCGGCGCGGTGATCCAGGTCGGAAACCGCCTGCCTGTGCGCGAGACGGGCGGCTCGGTGGATGGCCTGCTGCGGCGCGTCGCGCCACACGCCTGGCAGGGCTTCGGCGTCTATCAAGGCGGTTGGGGGCACAACGATCCCTACACCATCCATTTCCACGCGGAGTTTCGGCCCGCGCCGGTGCGCGCATGGAATCCGGCCGATGGCGCGGCGCTGCCCGACACCTGTCGCGGCCCGGACCTGGCCGTTGCCCTCGAATTTCCCGCGGGCGCGCCCGTGACCTGCGCCGTCGGCATCTCGCTCGTCAGCGCGGAGGCCGCGCGGGCGAATCTCCACCGCGACATCGGAACCCGCACGATCCCCGACGTCGTACGCGAAACCCGCACGGCGTGGGACGGCAAGCTCGATCGCTGGCGCATCGAGGGCGGAGCCCCCGAGGAGCGCGCGCTGTTTCACACCTTCCTCACGCGGCTGCTCTGCATGCCGACGGACCTCGGGGTGGACGACGAGAACCCCGCGTGGCGCTCGGGCGTGCGGCAATTTTGGGATCACTATTGTTTGTGGGACAGCTTCCGGGGCGCGCACGGGTTCCTCGCGCTGGTCGAACCGGAACTCGAACGCGACATGCTCAACGCGATGGTCGATGTCGCCCGCCATACCGGCTGGCTGCCCGATGCGTGGATCGCAGGCCGGCACGGCTTCCGACAGGGCGGCTGTCCCGCCGCGATCCTGCTCGCCGCCGTGCACCGCATGGGCCTGTCCGGCGTCGACTACCCCGCCGCGCTGGACGCGATGATCGCCGACGCGGAGACGGCGCCCTCCGACCCGGATCGCACCGGCCGCCGCGACAGCGCGGGCTATCGCGCGCGGGGCCGCGTGGCCCTGTGCGAGCGCGCCTGCGTCTCGCGCACGCTGGAGTACGCCTGGCACGACGCCGCCATCGCATCGCTCGCGCGGGCACTCGGACGCATCGAGCTCGCCGCGCAATACGACGCCTTCGCCGCCCGCATCTGGACACTCTGGCGCGACGACCTCCAGGTCCTCGCGCCGCGTGGGGACGACGGCGCGTGGATCGCGGACTACGATCCCGCCCGCCACACGCGCGAGCCCATCTGGGAAGACCCGTATTTCTATGAAGGCCTCGGCCTCGACTGGACCGCGAGCCTCGTCTTCGACCTCGACGGCTGGCGCACGCGCTGCGGCGGCGTGGCGGGGCTCGAAGCCTGGCTCGACCGCTACTGGACGCAGCGCAGGCATTGGAAGGAAATCCAACTGCACATCCCGTGGCTCTACATCGAAGCGGGCCGTCCCGACAAGGCGTCCGCCGCGGTGGCGCGGATGCGGGATTCGCAGTACCAGGCGAGCGTCGACGGTCTGCATGACAACGAGGACATGGGCGCGCACGCGGCGTTCTATCTCGGCGCGTCGCTCGGTCTCTATCCGTGTCCCGGCCACGACATGTGGTGGCTCACGACGCCGCGGTTCCCGCGCTGTAGATTGACTCTCGGCGAAACGGGGCGGACGCTTTGCATCGAAACGGATGGCCCGCTGGGGCCCGGCGCCCGTATCGCGTCGGCCTCGCTGGACGGAGTTCCACTCAATTCCGCGCGCGTGCCGCATGCGCGGCTGGCGGCGGGCGGCGAATTGCGATTGCGTACAACGGAGGATGAATCGGCATGGGGACGTTTCCTATGAAGGGCTTTCCGCTTTGGGCGGAGGTGGATGTGGTGGTCATCGGCGGCGCGGTGGCCGGGTGTGCCGCCGCCATCGCGGCGCGGGGCGCGGGTGCGCGCGTGGCCGTACTCGCGGAACGGACCTTCGTCGGCGACGACATTGCCGGGACCTTCGAGCTGTGGCCCGGCGCGCCCGTGCGGCATCCGCTGGCATGCGCGATCTGGCCGGACGACCAGCCGTCCATGCCGCTGCACGCCAAGGGGGCGCTGGAGGATGCGCTGCTCGGCGCGGGCTGCGACTATCTGCTGGGCTCGGGGCTTACACATGTACTCCGCGATGCGCAGGGTCGTCTCGCAGGCGTGTTGGTGGCGACCAGCGGCGGCGTGCTCGCCGTGGCGGCCCGCATCCTGATCGACGCCACGCGCCACGGACTCGTGGCCGCCGCCGCGGGACACGCGTCGTCTCGTCCACCGCGATTTGAGGCCGGGCTCGTGGTGCTGGGCGATCCACCCCCCGGCGCACAGTTGCTCGGCAACGTCACCGCGCCGAGTCGCTGGCTTGGCGGGAAACGCGTCGATGCGTGGCGCGTACAGACCCCGTTCGACGCGGATGCGGGCGAGGCCGCGGGGTGGGGCCGGGCCGAGTCGGATTTACGGGCACGCGTATTTACGCCGGGACAGTTGCGCGCGGCGGACCTGTTCACGTGGGGCGATGCGGGGGAGTCATCCGCGCACTGGCTTGACGATGCGCTCGCGCGCGCGGTGTGCGATGCGCGCCCGCCCGCGGAACGATTTGCGGAAGGCGAACGGATCGGCGTCGAGGCGGCGCGGCGAGCGGACGCGCTGACGGCGGCCCGGCCGATACAGGCGGTGTGCCGCGGCGGGGTGCGGCGCGCGGGGCTGGGTTGGCTGCCCGAGGCGCCGCGGTTCGCGGGGTGTGATCACCTCGAATTGGAAGGCGCGGATGTGCTTCCGTCGCTCGGCGCGTGGGACGTGGCCGTGTTGGGCGGCGGGACGTCCGGTGCGCCAGCGGCCCTGGCCGCGGCGCGCGAAGGTGTGCGTACGCTCGTGGTCGAGGCGGCGCCCGGCCTCGGCGGCGTCGGCACGCAGGGCATGATCGGCGCCTATTTCGCGGGCTATCGCGGCGGCTTCACGCGGCAGATCGATCTCGGAGTCGCGGCGATGGGCGAGGGCGGATACGGGCCGGACGAAGGCGCCTGGAATGTGGAGTGGAAGGCCGCGTGGTATCTGCGCGAACTCCGCGCGAGGGGTGCCGATGTCTGGTTCGGCGTTCGCGGCGCGGGCTGTCTCGCTGACGGCGGCGTGGTGCGCGGCTTCGCAGTGACCACCCCGTGGGGTGCGGGCGCGGTCGACGCGGGGGTGTCCATCGACGCCGGCGGCTCCGCATCCCTCGCTGCAGCTGCGCGCGCGCCGGTCAATACGCTCGGCGCCGACCACGTCGCCGTGCAGGGCTCCGGCCTCGGGCCGCGCGAACTCACCGCGAACCACCGCAACAACGACTGGACGTTCGTCGACGACGGGGACCCGGTGGATCTCACGCGCGCCTTCGTCGCGGCGCGCTCCAAGTGGCGCGGCGAGTTCGATGTCGCCCAGATTGTCGATATGCGCGAGCGCAGGCGGCTGCGCGCGGAGTACGACCTCGACCTGCTCGACATTCTCGCCGAACGCACGTTTCCCGACACGATCGCGCAGGCGCGTGCGCCCTTCGAGACGCATGGGCTGACGATTCACCCGGTCTTCTTCGTGCAGCCGCCGCCGGGCAAGGAGGTCCTGCTCGCTTCGCGCATCCCGTTGCGCGCGCTGTTGCCGCGCGGGCTGGAGGGCCTGCTCGTGGTTGGCCTCGGCATCGGCGCGCACCGCGACGCGGTCACGGTGATCCGTATGCAGGCCGACGTGCAGAACACCGGTTGGGCAGCGGGCTTGTGCGCGGTCCTCGCGGTGCGCGAACACTCGTGCCGCGTGCGCGCCGTGTCCGTGCGGGCGTTGCAGCGCAGGCTGGTCGACGCCGGGAGCGTACCGGCGGACGTGCTGGAGCAGGAGGATTCCTTTCCCGTTTCCGATGCCCGGTTGCAGGAGGCCGTCGCGGGCGGTCTTGCGGATCATCGCAGTCTGGCGCTCGTGTTTGCGCATCTGGAGCGCGCGCGTCCGCTGGTGCGTACCGCGTTTGAGACGGCGCACATGCCGGCGCTTCGCCAGCGGCTGGCCGTGTGTCTTGGCGTGATGGGCGATGCCGCGGCGGCCGACGCGCTGGCGGAGCACATCGACGCCTCCGTATGGGACGAAGGCTGGACCTTCGCCGGCATGGAGCAGTGGGGGCACAGCCTCAGCCCGCTCGACGGCATGCTCATCGCGTTGGGCCGGACCGGTGCGCGCCGCCATGCCTCCGTGGTCGCGCGAAAAATGGCGGAACTCGGGCCGGACCCCGCGTTGTCGCACGCGCGCGCCGTCGCGCTCGCCGCGGCGGGGCTCGGCGACCCCGCGCTTGCGGGCGGCGTGCAGCGGTTGCTGGAACTGCCGGGCGTGTCGGGTCACCACCAGGCGCGGCTTGCGGAAGCGGCGCGCGAGCGCGACCCCGATCCCAACGCGAACCGCGATCGCAACGCCGCGCTGCGCGAATTGTTCCTCGCGCGGGCGCTCTGGCAGCTCGGCGATCCCGCAGGCGTCGCAGGTCGCATCCTGCGCGCCTATGCGGAGGACCTGCGCGGCCATTTCAGCCGCCACGCGGGCGCCGTACTCGCTGAACCCGCCGGTTCCGCGCCCGGCTGGGACGCCCTCCGCCGCGCGAACCTCGCGTGATCCTGGGAACCGTGCTTCCGCGAATTCACGCGAATGGACCGGCGACCGGCACCTCGTCCCCGTCCTCCTCGTCGTCCTCGGATTTTCAACCACGAATGGACACCAATCGGCACGAATACGGACCCCCGCCGCGCTCGCTCACTGAATACTGATTACTGGTCACTGCTTACCGGTCACCGGTCACTGGTTACTGATTACTGAATACTGATCACTGGTTACTGAACACTGAACACTTCTCCCCCTTGCCGCCCGCCCCGCCTCCGCCTACACTCCACCCGCCAGTCCGGCCACGCCCTCCGGCGGATGGGAACGACGTTGACCATATTCGGTGGGATGGGGGCAGATGAATGACGATCGGGAAATGAAGTACGAACTGACTCAGCATGCGAGGAATGTCCTGCTCGAGCGTGAAATCGACATGGCATGGCTTGAGCGTGTGTTGATTGCGCCCCAACTGGTGGAGCCGGACAGCTGCGATCCCGAGCTGGTTCATCATTTGGGCGTGATTTCGCAGTGTGGCAATCGGGTCCTGCGTGTGGTAATTAATACCAGCGTCAGTCCGGTGCGGGTCGTGACCGTTTATTTTGACCGCGGAATGAGAGGCAAGCTATGAAACTGAAAGTGGATGAGAGCGCTGATGCGCTGTACCTGCGCCTTGATGATTCACGCGTCGTGGAGTCGGAGGAGGTTTCTCCCGGCGTTGTGCTGGATTTTGACGACAAGAACCAGGTGGTGGGTGTGGAAATCCTGAGGCTTTCCCAGCGCGCTCCCCGCCTGAACCTGAAGGAACTTCAGTTCCAAACCGCGTGAGCATCGCGGTCCTTTACCGACCGCCTCGCACCGGCCATCAGTGCCATCGGACTCTTTAACCGCGGATTAACGCGGATTAATTGAGGGTTGAGGCGGGGGTGGGGGCTGGTTCCGATCAACCGCAGATAGCGCAGATTTCCCAGATGGGGAGCGGGCGACTTCCGTTAATCCGGTTAATCCCGTCCCTCCTCCTTCCGTGGTCATTCGGAAGGAGCCCACGGAAGAGGACGGACATTTTTAGACGGGATAAACGGGATTTACGGGATGGGGGGGGCTCCTCTCCGTCCCCGTTCACGTACACATGCGCGTTCACGTTCACGATCCGATGTGTTTCGGGAACGTGAACGTGAACGGGAACGTGAACGGAAACCGGTGGATGTTCAGGCCGTTAAAATTCCGCGCGAAAAGTTTCAACGTCTGTAATTCCTTTTTTGGGGGCTTACAACGTCTGTAAAAACGATTTTGATTTCCGCCGGCGGAGCGGCGGAACTAC
>DAOLDD010000013.1:0-73985 GCA_035327585.1 Kiritimatiellia bacterium
GCGAGACGCAGCCGGCGCCCGCCTTCGCCAGGCTACGGCGAGGCAAGCAAGGCCGAGTGGGGTCGATTCATATCACCGCCCGGCGAAGAATCGGACCAGTTCGCTGGAGAGGGCTGCTTTGGCGCGGTTGAGGACGTAGAGGTGGATGCCGGGCGCGCCGCGGGCGAGAAGGTCCTCGATCTGGCGTTCGGCCCAGCGGATGCCGACGTGTTCCGCGGCCTCGCCGTCGCCGCCGACGGCTTCCAACTCCGCCGCGAGTTTTTCGGGCAGCACGGTCTTGCACATCGCGCACATGCGCTGCACCTGCTTGAGCGAAATGACGGGCAATAGGCCGGGCAGGATGGGCTGCGTGATGCCGGCCGCGCGGCAGCGCGCGACGAAGTCGAAATAGAAATCGTTGTCGAAAAACAACTGCGTGGTGACGAAGTCGCCCCCCGCGTCGATTTTGGCCTTCAGGTGGCGGATGTCCGCCTCGGGCGACACGGATTCCGGGTGCGACTCGGGATAGCCGGCGACGCCGCAACACATGTCGGGGTGTTCGCTCTTGATCAGCGCGACGAGTTCCGCCGCGTGGCTGAAGCCGTCCGGCGCGGGGCGGAACTGCGAGAAGCCACGGGGCGGATCGCCGCGCAGGGTCATGATGTTGCGGTAGCCCTGGTCGTGCCATTCACGCAGGACGGTTTCCAACTCGTGGCGGCTATGGCCGACGCACGTGAGGTGGGGCATGACGGGATTGAAGCCGAGTTCGCGCAACATGCCGCAGACGTCCATCGTGCGCTGTCGCGTCGAGCCCCCCGCGCCGTAGGTGCAGGTGACGAAGTCCGGTTTGATGGCGGCCAGCGCCTCGCCCGTTGCGCGCAACGTCGTCCACGCCGCGTCGTCCTTGGGTGGGAAAAACTCGAATGAGAGCAGCGGCCTCGTCTGGCGCGCCAACAGGTCACGGATGGGTGTGTCTGGCATGGCTGAAAAGCTAACCGTTCCCCGCCGCGCGTCAACCCGCTATTCGGCGGAGGGTGGGCGGAGACGATAGGCGCCGATGCGGGCGCCGGTGAGGTGGAACTCCGTTTCGCCGTCGCCGTCGCTGTCGAAGATGAAGAAGCGGTGCCCGTACTCAATCCGCTGCTCGGCGCGGAGCCGCCCTTGCGCGTCGATGATGCTCATCATGTTGTAGTCGCTGCTGATGAGGAGGTCATCGCCCTGGCCCGGGGTGAGCGCCCAAAGGGCGGCATATCCGCGCGTGTTGGCGTAGGTCCACGCGACCGCGCCATCCGGCGTAAAGGCGGTGAGATCGCCCCCGAGTATCCGGTTGTACTGATTCGTGCCGTCAACGACCCGTTCAATGCGCGTTTCGTGGCGGACGAAAAGCGGCTCGCTGCCGGGCCGCTGGAGGACGATCCAACGCGGCGTGCGCGAGGCATTCGTGGCGCTGGCGGTTCCTTCGGGCAACGCCATGGAGGCGACCGGTTCACCCGTCGCGGCGCGGACGGCGTGAATACGCTGGCCGTCATCCCAGATGAGCAGCGGGCGGGATTGCTGGACGACCACGGGCGAATCGAAGGGGCCGTAGACATGCCGCGCGCCGGTATTCACGTTCGTTTCCCAGATCGTTTCAAAATATTTCTCGTTCATGCGGAACGGCGTCCGCGCGCGGAGGCCGCAAGCGGATACCGTATCTTCCTCGTTCGTGGGGTCGGCTTTGGCCAGCGACCCGCCGGCGAGCAGGGTGTCGATCTGCGCGCGCAGCGTGTCCGCCATTCCGGAGGAGAAGCCGATGTGACGGGTCTGCACGACGCCGTTCCGGTCGATGAGCACGATGCTCGGGATGGCGGAGACGAAGTAGGCCTTGTCGATGTCGCTTCGGTCAACGCCGGTGGGGTAGGTGAGCTTGAAGCGTTCGACCATCTGGCGGACGGCATCGAGCTTGTCGGGATTGTCGGTGCTGATGCCGACCACAACGACGTCCTGCGTTTGCACGGCCTCCCAGAGTTCCTGCATCTTGGGCAGCGCGCGCACGCAAGGCCCGCACCAGGTCGCCCAGAAATCGAGGACGACCACCTTGCCGGTATTCGCCGAGAGCGTGAAGGATTCGCCGTCGAGCAGCTCGAGTTTGAATTCAGGCGCGGGTTTTCCGGTCAACTCGAAGCGGCTGCGGTCCGTGCGCGGGGCGATCGCGCGGGGGCGCGACGGATCTTCATAGGCCCAGCGCGTCGCGGAGATTTCACGTCGCGGCGCGATGGCGAGTTGCAGGATGTCGAACCGCTGGACGAGGTCTCGCCCCTGCGCGGTGGAGTTGGTGTTGCCGCCGATGACGAGCACCTCGCGGTCGTCGAACACGACGGCGGTGTGCCGCGCGGGCTGGTACGCGAGATCGAGTTGCGCCCAGCGTTTCGATGCGAAATCGTAGGCGGTGACGCGATCCGTCTGGTGGTAGTGGCCGAAGGTATAAAGGACGTGGTCGGCGACGGCGACTTTGTGCGCGCTGAGGGCGAAGGGCAGGTCGGGCAGTTTTTCCCACTGGTCCGCCGCGGGGTCGTAGGCTTCGAACGCGGTGAGTGATTTTTCGCCGTTATAGCCGCCGGCGGCGTAGAGGCGGCCTGCGTAGACCGCGATGTCCACCTCGCGCGGCGTCGGCATGTCCGCCCCGCGGGTCCACGTGTCCGTCGCCGGGTCGTAAATATCGAGACGGCCCGTGCGTATGCCGTCCTCGAGGGCGCCGCCGATGGCATAGAGGCGCCCGTCGAACCAGACCAGACCGATCATCGATCGTGGTTCGGCGAGGGGTGCGAGGGTTTTCCATTCGCCGCTCGCGGGTGTCCAACGTTCGAGGATGCCGCCCGCCGCGCGACCGCCTGCTTCGTCCGTGCCCACGCCGCCCAGCAGGTAAACGTGTTCACCGTCGCTCGCGGCGGAGACCCAATAGCGTGGCGTGGGCATGCGGCCGGCGGATTCGACGCGGGTGCGGTCCGGCGCGATGCGTTCGATGTCCGCCGCCATCCGCGACGCGCCATAGCCGCCGAAGACATAAATCGAGTCGGCGACGAGGGCGGCCGCGTGGCCGTAGCGGCCCTCCGCGAGCTTCGGAGCGGAGTACGCCAGGGTGGAAAACGCGAAGGCGAACGTGGACAGCGTGAACAGCAATCGATTCATGGGTCCTCCCTCCCGCGGCGGGCGGATCAGGCGGCGGGACGGGAACGAACCCGGAACCGGCGCGGGCTGACCAGCAGGACCAACAGGAATATGGCCGTGCACACTAGCACGATGGCCGGACCCGGCGCGATGCCGAAATAGTAGGAACTGTAGAGGCCGAGCACGCCCGAGAGCGCCGCGATGATCGCGCCGCCCAGCATCATCGCGGGCAGCCGCCGCGTGAGCAGCGAAGCCGTGGCGGCGGGCGTCACGAGCAGAGCAATCACGAGCGCGACGCCGACCGCCTGGAGCGCGAGCACGACGGCCAGCGCCATCAGCACGAGGATGAGGTAGTGCAGCAGGCGCACCGGCAGGCGGAGCGTCGCCGCGAGGATGGGGTCGAACGTGAGCACGACGAGTTCCTTGTAGAGCAGGCCGACGAGGAGCATCGCCAGCGCACCGAAGCCGCCGATTCGCCAGAGGTCCGTCGCGCTCACGCTCAGGACGTTGCCGAACAGGATGTGCGTCGCGTCCACCGCGTAGCTGCGCGTCGTGGAGACCAGCGCGATGCCGAGCGCGAACATGCCGGCGAAAATGATGCCGATGGCGGTGTCCTCGCGCAGGCGCGAGTGGCGGCTGATCGCGCCGATGCCGAACGCGGAGACGAGGGCCGCGCCGAGGGCCCACCAGAACAGCGGCCCGCGCGCTCCGCCGTGCACGAGGTAGCCCGCCGCGACGCCGGGCAGGATCGCATGCGCCAGCGCGTCGCCCAGGAAGGCCATGCCGCGCAGGATCACGAACGCGCCGAGCACCGCGCAGACGACGCCCACGAGGATCACGGCGAGCAGCGCGCGCGTCATGAACGCGTATTGCAGCGGTTCCGCGAACCACTGGATGAATTCAGTCATCGCGACGCTCCCCGCCGCCGCAGCAGCCGTCGCTTACGAAGACGAGTCCGTCCGCCGTCGTGACGGTGTGGGCATGATGGCCGAAGGTCGCCGTGAGGTGTTCGGTCCGGAACGCCTCGCCCGGCGCGCCGCATGCGATCACGCGCCGGTTGAGCAGGAGGACGCGGTCAAAATGCGCCGCGGCGACGTCGAGGTCGTGCGTCGCGACGAGCATGGTGACGCCGCTACGGCACAGTGTTTCCAACAGCGCGAGCAATTCGTGTTCCGTCTGGTGGTCCAGGCCGGTGAACGGTTCGTCCAGCAGCATCAGCGCGGCCTCCTGCGCGAGCGCGCGCGCGATGAACATGCGCTGCTGCTGGCCGCCCGAGAGTTCCCCGATCTGCCGCCGCGCCAGCGCGGAGAGGCCGACCTGTTCGATGCAGCGATCCGCGTACGCGCGGTCCGCCGCGGAGGCCCGCTTGAACAGGCCCATTTCGCGGACGCGCCCCATCAGCACCACGTCGTGCACCGTCACGGGAAAGTTCCAGTCCACCGTGCTGCGCTGCACGAGGTAGGCGATGCAGGCGTGGCGGCGCGGCGGGTGGCCGAAGATTTCAATGGCGCCCGCCGCGGGTTCGAGCAGGCCGGCGACGGCCTTGAACAGCGTGGTTTTCCCCGCGCCGTTCGGGCCGACCACGGCGATGCGTTCGCCGGGGCGCACGGAAAGGGTGACGTCGTCCAGCACGGTGCGTGTTCCGTAGCACAGCGATACGCCGCGCATGCGCAGCGCCTCCGAGTCCGGGGCATGCGGCACATGGCGGAAGAGCAGGGGATGCTCTGGGGGCGAATCGTTCACGGGGCGTCCGCGCGCAGCGCCCCGGCGAGCAGGCGGATGTTGTGGCGCATGAAGTCGATGTACGTGGCGGTGGGGCTGCCTTCCGGGCCGAGTGAATGGGTGTGCAGGCGAATGACGCGGGCGCCCGTGTCCCGCGCGACCTGTTCCGCCATCGCGGGATTCGCGGAGTGGCCGACCACGATCACGCGCGCGCCCGTTTCGCGCATCCTGCGCTGGAGATCGGCCAGCGCGCGGGCCGAGGCCTCGGCCACGGTCGTCACGTTGGGGAGCAGCGCGCCGACCACGGTGAGTTCGTAGCGGTCGGCCAGGTAGCCGAATTCGTCGTGGTCGGTGACGAGGATGCGGCGCTCGCGCGGCACCGCCGCGAGTTCCGCCTGGATATCCCGATCCAGCGCGTCCAGCGCCTCGCGGTACGCCTGCGCCCGCGCGCGGTACGCCTCCGCGTTCGCCGGGTCACGCGCGGCGAGGGCCGCGGCGATGTTGTCCGCCCAGAGTTGAACCCAGGTGGGATCAAACCAGACATGCGGATCGTGTTCGCCGTGGTCGTGTCCGTGGTGATCGTGTTCCGCCGCGCAGCCGCGCGGGGCGCGGCCTTGCGTGGCGACGACCACGCGCCCATCCCGGGCGCCGCCCGCGGCGAGTATTTTGTCGAGGAACGTTTCCAGCCCGAGCCCGTTGGCGACCACGAGGTCCGCCTGCTGCAGGCGGGCCATGTCGCGGGGCGTGGGATCGAACGCGTGCGGATCGGTTTGCAGCGGGATGAGCGAGGTGACCTCGGCGTCCGGGCCGGCCACGGCGCGCGCGACATCCGCGAGGAGCGTTGTGGTCGCCACGACCCGCGGACGCACGGACGATTCCGCGGAGGCGCCCAGCGCGAGCGCGAGCAGTGCGAGAACGGAATATTGATACATGATTCTCATTAGTAGGGCGCGCCGGGGCGTCAATCAAGTCCTAAATGGCGGTCAGCGCAGGCTCTCGACCAGCAGCGCGACGGCGATGCCGAGCAGCAGGCCGAAGAAGACCTCGAGGCGTGTATGCCCGAGCAGTTCCGCGAGCTTGTGCGTGGAGAGGTGATGTTCCTTGAAGAGTTCCCCGACAATCTGGTTCAGCAGGCGCGCCTGCTGCCCGGCCGCGCGCCGCACGCTTTGCGCGTCGAACATCACGATGATCGCGAACGCCGTGGCCACGGCGAAGACCGGCGTGTCGAGCCCGGTGCGCATGCCGACCGAGGTGGCCAGCGCGCACACCGCGGCCGAATGGGCGCTCGGCATGCCGCCGGTGCTGACAAAATAGCGGAAATCGAAATTGTGCGTCTTTCGCCAGGCGATCGTCATTTTGATCGTCTGCGCCGCCGCCCAGGCGAGTATGCCGGCCCAGATGGAGGTGTTCTGACCGAGTTGTGACCATGCGGAATCCATGGGGCGAGTGTAGGGCGGAGCGCGGCGATGGAAAGCCCCAATCGCGCGGGAACCCTCGTGGTCAACCGGTCAGTCCGCGGGAAAGCAGGATGCCCAGCACAAGGAGCGCAAGGGAGAGCAGCAGATTGAACCGGCCGAACCCGGTCGCCATTCGCCGCAGCTTGAGGGCTTCCGGTGAACCCGGGTGGGCCCGCTGGGCGGCGCCCGCGCGAGGGCCGATGATCCAATCGTGCAGCGCGCTCAGCGACAGGAGCAGGAGAAAGAGGCCCAACTTCCACGCGAGCATCCGGCCATAGCCCGCCTGCCAGAACGCCGGTTGCACCCATGCCTCCGGTCCGATGCCGCGCCCGATCAGGTTGCCGGCCCCGCTGAACAGCAGCACGCCCATGCAGATCCAGCCGACGAGGCGGAACCGGATGCCGGTGACGCGGATCAACTGCGCCCGCAGGCGGGGGTCGTCCAACCCCCGCAGGCCCGGCACCAGCACGAACACCAGGAACAACAGCCCGCCAATCCACGCCGCCGCCGCCGCCACGTGCAACACCAGCGACACCGCATACACCGTCGTATTCATGTTCACTCCTCCCGCCTTTCAGATAACTCCGCGAATTTAATCCGAGCTATCCGCGGTCCGGAATTTCACCACGGAGAACACGGAGGCACGGAGTGGATATCGCTGGGTCTCTACCCCCAAAAGAAATTATTCCTCTCCGTGAACTTCGTGTCTCCGTGGTGAATTTTCTTCTCCCCGCCAAATCCCGCTTGACGGGGCGGGGGAATGGCGGTAAAGCTAAAAGCAGACTAAATAGTCTGAATTCAAATGTCCATCTTATCCACACGTTGCATTTATGCCCTGCGCGCCGTCATGCACACCGCGATGGCGACGCGGGAGAAACCGTACGTCTCGATCCGGGCGATGGCGAAGGAACTGGATATGCCGTTCCATTTCCTGACGAAGGTGTTGCAGGATCTGACGCGGCACGGGCTGCTGACCTCCAGCCGCGGCGTGGCGGGCGGCGTGGCGCTGGCGCGCCGGCCCGAGGACATCTCGCTGCTGTCCATCGTCGAACTGATGGAGGGCCCGGAGGTCTTCACCCGCTGCCTGCTCGGCCTGGAGGGCTGTGGCGACCGGAAGCCGTGCCCCCTGCACAAGAAATGGGCGGCGGAACGCAAGCGCCTGCGCGCGCTGTTCGCCCGCACCCGCCTGTCCGACATCACCCGCGGCCTGATGGCCCAAACCCTGCGCCTGGCGAACTAATTCCATGTGCACATCCATCGCCAACCCGCTTCGCGTAAATTCAGACAATAAAGTCTTTATTCATTCATCGCCGATCGACAGCCACACGAGGAGAGCCGCCATGAACCACACGACCACCCGAATTGGAATCCGACTGCTGGCCGCGCTGGGCCTGTTCGCCCTGCCATGCGCGACCGCGCCTGCCGCGAAGGCGCCCGACCTGCCGCGTGAGGAGGCGGTGCTCACGGCTGCACCGCGGGTGCCGCCGCCCATCGCGCGACGCACGCCGGCGCACGTGGTGGTGAACCTGGAGGTGAAGGAGTTGGTGGGTCGCCTCGCGGACGGCGTGGAATACACCTTCTGGACCTTCGGCGGCACGGTGCCGGGACCCTTCATCCGCGTGCGCGAGGGCGACCATGTGGAGTTTTACCTGCACAATCATCCGGACAACAAACTGCCGCACAACATCGACCTGCACGCGGTGACCGGGCCGGGCGGCGGCGCGGCGGCGTCCTTCACCGCGCCGGGGCACAGCTCCAAATTCAGCTTCAAGCCGATCAACCCCGGTCTCTACGTCTACCACTGCGCGACCGCGCCGGTGGGCATGCACATCGCGAACGGCATGTACGGCCTCATACTCATTGAGCCGGAATACGGCTATCCGCCCGTGGACCGGGAGTATTACGTAATGCAGAGCGAGTTCTACACGGAGGGCCAGTTCGGCGAACCGGGCCTCCAGACATTCTCGATGAACAAGGCGCTGGACGAGCGGCCTGACTACGTGGTCTTCAACGGCGCCGTGGACGCACTGGCGGGCGACAACGCGATCCTCGCGCGCACCGGCGAGACGGTGCGCCTCTACGTGGGCAACGGCGGGCCGAATCTGATCTCCTCGTTCCACGTCATCGGCGAGGTGTTTGACACGGTGTACATCGAGGGCGGCGACCGCGTGAACCACAACATCCAGACGACGCTGGTCCCGGCGGGCGGTTCGGCGATCGTCGACTTCAAATGCGAGGCGCCCGGCACGCTGGTCCTGGTGGATCACTCGATCTTTCGCGCCTTCAACAAAGGCGCGCTGGGCATGTTGAAGGTGGAGGGCGAGGCGAACCTGGAGATCTTCAGCGGCAAGCAGATGGATTCCGTCTACCAGCCGGAAGGCCGCGCCCCGCCGAGCGAGGTGGCCGCGCCCGTCGCCGATCCGGGCCGTGAAATCACGCTGGCGGAACAGATGGCCGCGGGCGAGCGCGTCTACAAGCAGACCTGCCTTGCCTGCCACCAGGCCACCGGCCAGGGCATTCCCGGCGTCTTCCCGCCGCTGGCGAAGGCGGATTATCTCAACGCGGACCCGGACCGCGCCGCGGCCTATGTGATCTTCGGCAAACAAGGTCCCATCACCGTCAACGGCGTGCAGTACAACCAGATCATGACGCCGCAGACCGTCTCCGACCAGCAGGTCGCCGACGTGCTGACGTATGTGTTGAACACCTGGGGCAATAAAGGCGGACGGATGACGCTCGACCGCGTGAAGGAAATCCGCGACGGCGGCCCCGAACCCTACGGCGCCGGCCTCGGCCCTGGCGGAGGGCACTGATCGGTGCGGTGAAATGAAATTTCTTCCAACCACCCGCTGCGCCCCCACCCCCGCCGGACAGGCGGGCTGTAGTTCCGGCGCTCCGTCGCCGGAATCCCCGGCCCGGGAACTCCGGCGGCAGAGCGCCGGAGCTACAACGCCCCGCCCGCGTAATCCGCGCTTAAGAAAAAGAGACCGCAGATGACACAGATATCACAGATGAAATTTCGTTGGCGCATGCGCTGCATGGTCCTGCTGGCGGCCGTTTGCGCGGGGGGGGCTCGGGCGGAGTTCGTCCGCGTCGATGCGGGCGTGCACCAACCGCTGTTTAGCAACGAGGCGGCGCAGCCGGTGGCGGCGTTCTGGCTCGCCGACGCGCCGGTGACGAATGGCGAATTCCTGGAGTTCGTGCGTGCGGAGCCGCGCTGGCGCCGCTCGCGCGCCGGACGCCTGTTCGTCGACGAACGCTATCTCTCGCATTGGGCCGACGATCTTTTCCTGGGGACCAATGCACCAGTGGACCATCCGGTGACCCATGTGTCCTGGTTCGCCGCGCGCGCCTACGCCCGATGGAACGGCGCGCGGCTGCCCACGCTCGCGGAGTGGGAATGGGCGGCGGCGGCGAGCGAGACGAGCAGCGACGGCCGCAGCGACACCAATTTCCTGCCGCGCATCCTGAACTGGTACAGCCGCCCCGCGAGCACCGGCACACGGCCTGTGCGCAACACGTTCCGCAACGTCTGGGGCGCGTGGGACCTGCACGGGCTGGTGTGGGAGTGGGTGGAGGATTTTAATACCGCGCTGGTTACCGGTGAATCGCGGGCGGATTCCGCGCTGGAGCGACCGCAATTCTGCGGCGGCGGCGCGGCGGGCGCGGCCGATGTCGGAAACTATGCCGCCTTCATGCGCTACGCCTTCCGCGGCAGCTTGCATGCCCGCTCCACCGCCTCGTCCCTCGGCTTCCGCTGCGCGCGGGACGCGGATACCGGGGAATCCATGCCATGAACACGCGCCCTGTAGACGCGCGCGTTGAGCGCGTTGTCCCAACGCGCCGCGGCGGCTTGGGCCAAGCCGCCCTACCTTTGCTGTGCTGCGTGTGGGCGCTTCTCGCGTTATGTGCGCACGCCGACTCCTGCTGCGCGTCGAAACCGGCGCCCGCGTCGGAAGAGGAAGCGCTGCCACTGGATTCGGTCTATCAGCTTGAATCGACCTGGACCAACAGCACTGGCGCGGCGCGGCCGATGGGCGACTTGCGCGGACCGCATCGCATCGTTGTCATGTTCTACGCCTCGTGCACATATGCGTGTCCAATGCTGGTGGCGGACCTGAAGAAAATCGAGGCGCGCCTGCCCGCGAAGCCCGGGGTGGTGTTCACGCTGTTTTCCTTCGACGACGAACGCGACACGCCGGCCGCGCTGGCGGCCTTCGCGGAGCGGCAGGGCATCGGCGCGCCGGGCTGGGAGCTGCTGACCGGCCCGCGTGAGGCGGCGCGCGAAATGGCTGCGGTGCTCGGCGTGCGCTATCGCAAGGAGTCCGGCGGCGCGATCGCGCATTCCAACGAAATTTCGCTGCTTGATGGCGAGGGCCGCATCGTCGCGCGGCTCAAGGGATTGAACGAAGATCCGCAACCAATCCTGGAGGCATTGGCGCGCAGCGATGATTGAACCCGACCCCCGACCTCTCGTGTATTCCTGCTCCGGTTGCTCCAGTGTGGCGCAGCTTGCGAATCGTATCGCCGTGAACCTCGACCGCGCGGGCCGCGCGGAAATGTCCTGCATCGCGGGCGTGGGCGGCGGCGTGCGTTCGCTGGTCAAGACCGCGCAGTCGGGACGGCCGATCATCGCCCTCGACGGGTGTGCGCTGCAATGCACGCTCCACTGCCTGCAGCGGGTGGGCGTGACGCCGCACACGCATCTGATCCTCACGACCTACGGCATCGCCAAGCGCGCGCATGAGGACGCGTCCTCCGAAGCGGTGGAGGCCATCGAAGCCGAAGTGACCGCCGATCTCGAAGCGCGCGGCCTGCTGATTCAGGAGGCGCCCGTATGAACGCCCCGGCACGGGTGCGCTGGCGCGATGCGGAACCGTACCGCCTGCTGTTTCTGCTCGGCGCGTGGCTGGGCGTCGCGGCGGTGGCACTGTGGCCGCTGTTCGTTTACGGGGCGATCAAGACGTATCCGGGCGTCGCCCATGCGCGGGTGATGATCGAGGGGTTCGCCGCGTGTTTTGTGCTCGGCTTCCTCGGCACCGCGCTGCCGCACATGCTGGAGGCGCCCCGGTTTACGTTCGCCGAGGTATTGGTTCTTCTCGCGGGCCTGTTCGGCGCGAGCGCGCTGCATTTCGCGGCGCTGCACCCGGCGGGCGACATGGTATTCGCGGCGACGCTGTTGTTCTTCATCGCGGGCGCGGGATGGCGCGCGGCGCGTCGGAAGGATCGCCCTCCGCCGGGGCTGTTCGCCGTGCTGCTCGGTTTGTTGTGCGCGGTGTGCGGCGCGCTGGCACAGGCGTTGTATCCGTGGACGAATCTTCCGCCGTTCGTGCATCCGTTCAGCAAGTTGTTGCTTTACCAGGGATTCCTGTTGCTGCCGGTGCTGGGCGTGGGCGCGTACATCCTGCCGGTATTCGTCGGCTATCCGCGCCGCCAGTCGCCGGTGGCGTTGGCGCAGGCGCCGCGCGCGTGGGAGCGGGAGGCCGCAGCGCTTGTATTGTTCGCGGTGGGCCTGCTGGCGAGCTTCGCGATGGAGGCGCTGGGTCAGGCGCGCGGCGGGTATGCCGTCCGGCTCGCGCTGCTCTGCGCGTTCCTGTTCCGTTCGCTGCCGGTGCACCGGCGACAGCAGAATCCCGGCGCCATGGCGTGGATCACGCGGCTGGCGCTGCTGGCGTTGCCGGTCGGCTATGCCTGTCTCGCCGCGTGGCCGTCCGCGCCGCTCGCGTGGCTGCACATTGTGTTCATCAGCGGACTCGGCTGGTTGATCCTCTCGGTCGCGACCCGCGTCATCGTTGCGCACGGCGGGTTCCAGCACCTCTTCGGCGCGCGCTGGCCGATGCTCTGGTGGGTCTTCGGCCTCGTGACGCTGGCGATGGCGACGCGCGTATCGGCGGACTGGATGCCGGACAGCCGGTTCAACCACTACGCCTACGCCGCGCTGAGCTGGATCGCCGGCGTCCTGCTCTGGCTGGGCGCGATGCGGCGGTTCCTGTTCGCCGCCGATCCGGCGGCTTCCGGCCCCAGGTAGCTATGCGGACGCCGGGCCGATAAGCGGAAAGGCGCGGCCCAGGATGGGGGCACTCGGCGCGGCGAGGTGGCCTTCGAGCAGCGTGGCGTAGACCGAGCGGAAATCGATGGCGTGCCGCAGGTCGCCCCGGTCAAGTTGCCCTGGTTCGAGGCTGGGCATCGCGCCGTGCAGGCCGGCGGGGAAACGGCCGCCCGCGATGAAAACCGGTGCGGCGGCGCCGTGGTCCGTGCCGTTGCTCGCGTTCTCGGCGACCCGGCGGCCGAATTCGCTGAACCCGAGCACCGCGACGCGCTGGTGGTTGCCCTGCGCCTTCATCTCGTCCATGAACGCCTTCATCGCATCGCCGAACTCGCGCAGCAGGCGCTCATGCGACCCGAGCTGGTTCGCGTGCGTGTCGAAGCCGCCGTGCGACACGTAGTACACGCGGGTCGGCATGCCGCCGCCGATGAGTTTGGCGATGAGTTCCATGTCGCGGCCCACCTTGGAACCGGGGAACGTGGTTTTCGTCGCCGTATTGGACAATTTGCGGATGCGGTCGGAGCTGACCTGCGCGTCGAGCGCGGTGCGCTCGAGAAAGTCGATGGGGCGCTCCTCCCGATGGCGGTTGTTGTGCCCGCCCGCAAGCGAGTCGATGGAGCCGCCGGCGGCGCCATCCGACATATTGTTCATGCGCTGGAAGAGTTCCTCGTCCTGCTCATTCATTCCGCCTGGCAGGCGGCGGAACTGGCGGGGCGAGGCGAACGTCACGCCCTTGGGATGCTGCGCGGTGAAGGACTGCGGCGCTTCGTTGCCGAAGGCCACGCCCGCGGAGGCGTCGAGCCCCGCGCACTGGTTGTCGAAGAAGCGGCCAATCCAGCCGTACAGCTCCGCCCGGTTCGCGTCGCTCGCCGTTTGCCAGATTTCCATCGAGCGGAAATGCGAACGATTGGGGTTGGGATAGCCGACGCCCTGCACGATCGAGAGGAGGCCGTCGTCGTACAGGCTCTTGAGTCCCGGGAGCGAGGGGTGCAGGCCGACGCCGTCCGCGAGGCGAAGCGCGGCGTCCTTCGCGATGGCCAGGTGCGGCCGCGCTTCATAATAAAAATCGTTTTCCACCGGGATCACCGTGTTCAGCCCATCATTTCCGCCGGCGAGCTGGAGCACGACGAGGATCGTGCCGTCCTTCCCGTTCGCGACCGGCAGTGCGGCGTCGGCGGCATGCGCGGTGAGCGAGCTGATGGTCGCGTGCAGGAAACCCGGCACCGTCCACGAGACCGCGCCGCCGAGCAGCGTGGTGCGGAGGAACTCACGGCGGGAACGAAAGAGGGGAGCATCCATGGTGGTTTCCTCAGGTGAGTTGGTAGTGCGGCGTGCTCATCAGGATGTGCAGGAGATCCCGGATCTGGGTGTTGGTGAACGGACCGCCCACGCGTTTCGCGAGGTACGTCTTGACCGCTTCCTGGTCCGCCTCCCGGAGCGGGGCCTGGAAGAGCACCCGCGCGAGGTGCGCGACGAGCTGGTCCGCGTCGCCCCGCACGGAGGCGGGCACGGCGAGGTCCGCGTCGACCGCCGGTTCCATCGTCGCGAGCGCCTTGATGATTTGCCCGCGCAACGGACCGCCGCCGGACAGCGCTTCATTCGGGCGACCCTGCGTCATTACGCGTCCGCCTTTCACGAGGAAGCCCGCGAGATTGTAGCGTTTGAGGAGCGTGTCCGCCGTGATCCAGGTATAGCCGCCGGGCCAGCCCTTGACGTTTGGCGGCTGGAACAGTTCCTGGCCGAGTGTGGCCAGGATGCCGGCGCACGCCTCGTCGGACGGCAGCGTGGCCTGCAGCATGCGCGTCGTGCCCGCGAGCCATTGCGCCGGACTCTTGATCTGCGTGCGCCGCGCCCGCTCACTGTAGAAGGCGCGGCTCCGGAACATGGCGCGCAGGACGGGCTTTAGTTCGAGCTGGTGTTTCACGAACACCGCCGCGAGGGCGTTAACCACCTCCGGTTCCGGGTCGTCGTATGCGAAGAAACTCCACAGCTTCGCGCAGATGAACGGGGCCATCGCCGGTTGCTTAAGGATCAGGCGGACGGCGTCACCGCCGTTGAAGGCGCCGGTCTCGCCGAAGATCGTCTTGGCGCCGGTGTCGCGCAGACGGGGGCGTTCCATGAAGCGAAAAGCCTCCTGTTGCAGGCTCCACCCGCAAAACGCGCGCGCCGCGTTCTTGATGTCCTCCTCGGCATAGTTGCCCTCGCCGAGGGAGAACAGTTCCATCACCTCGCGCGCGAAATTCTCATTCGGCTGCTTTGGGTTGCTGCGCGCATTGTCGAGATAGATCAGCATCGCCGGGTCCTGCGCCACCGCGACGACCAGCGCCTCGAAATTTCCCGCCGCGTGCGCGCGGAACGTCGTGTTCTGCAGGTACATCGGGTAGGCGAACCGCACCTTTTCGAAACTCGTCGCGAAGTGGCCGTGCCAGAACAGGGTGAGTTTTTCCTGCAGGGGGCGCGCGGTGTTGCGCATGCGAGCGAGCCACCAGCCGCGCGCGGCGATGATGCGCAGGGCCTCGGTTCGCCGCTCCTCGCGCTGGTATTCCTGCCGTTCCTCCCGCGTCATTCCCTGCGTGGCGCGGGGATCGGGCCTTGCGTCCGCGCCGTCTGCGGCCGCGAAGGCGGGCGGTTCAACCACATCCGGTATGGCCTCGAAATCGACCAGTCGGTCCACCGCCTCGCCAGGTGTCATCGCCGCCGTCGCGAGTATTTCGTCGAGCGTGCCGCCGAAACCCGCGCGGTTCACCAGGTGCGCGGCCAGGGTGGGGGACCAGTCTTCGCGTGGGAGCTCGGTTAACATAACAGGATGTATAACGATATATTCGAGCAGATTATTGTCGATGATCAATTCGAATCATGTGGTTACCCCGCGACCCGGAGCGTCAGTTCACGGAGCAGGGTTTCAGGCGGGCGGCATTGCTGATCGTCGCAGAGTTGCACCGTGAAAAGAAGCCGTGCGACCGCCCATTCGCCGGCGAGTGAGGGGGACGGTTGGAGGGTAAGGCGGTCCCCGTCGCGTCCCACGAGGGAAAAATCGCCTTCAACCGCGACGGCATAGCGTTCGCCCGCGTTGTTCGGCTGGAGCCGCCAACCGGGCGGTAGCTGGATCGCCACATCGACATCGACCGGTGTGCCGGGATGCACCTGGCGGGCGTGCGTATGCAGAGCGATGTCGATTTCCGGCGTGTCGCTCGTGATCGCTGCGGCTGCCGCAACGGCGCGCAGGCGAAGTCCCGCCCTCAGCAGGGCCGCGCAACCGGAGGGATATCGCGTCGCGAGCGGCAACGTGGCCTCCAGCGCGCGCGTGGCGGCGGCGTGGAAGGTGGGGTCGCCCGTCAACGCGGCGAGCTGTGCGAGCGCGTCGATCGCGAGGGCGGAACTGGACGGCATCGCCTGGTCGAAATAGTCGGGCAGGCGCGCGAGCAGGGTTTCGTGCCTGCTTGACGTGGGATTAAAGCGTCCGCTGTCGGTGTCTTGGAACCGTTCTATCACGATCCGGCCCAGCCGCTCCGCCTCGGCGCGCCACCCGCCCGACGGGTCCGACTCGTGGAGGGCGAGCAGACCCGCGAGCAGTCCGCCGTAGTCCTCGAGAAAGGCGGGCACATGCGCGCGGCCCGCGCGCCAGACACGCATCAACTCGCCGTCGACGATCATGTCCTTTAAGAGAAAGCGCGAGGCCCGCTGCGCGGCGCGCAGGTAGGTTTCGGAGGCGAACACCTGCGCCGCGCGCGCGAAGGCCTTGATGGTCAGGCCGTTCCAGCCTGTGAGGCGTTTGTCGTCGAGCCCCGGCCAGACGCGCTGGACGCGCCGCGCGAGCAAGGTTTGCCGGCAGCGGGCCAGGCGCTCCGCCTCATCAGTGGGCACGGCGGCGTCGAGGTGCGGGATGTTCAGCCCGGTCGCGCGTCCCGTCGCTTCGTCGTGGAAATTGCCGCGGGGGTCCATTTGGTAAATGCGGCAGAACAGCGCGCCGTCGTCCGGCCCCAGCGCCTCCAGCACCTCGGCGTGGCTCCAAATGTAGAAACGGCCTTCCTCGCCCTCGCTGTCCGCGTCGAGCGCGGAGAAGAAACCGCCCTCCGGCCCCGTCATCTCACGCAAAATCCAGTCGAGCGTCTCGCGCGCCGCGCCTTCATATTCCGTCTTCCGTCTTCCGTTTTCCGTTTGCAGGTGCGCGGCCTCGGCGAAGGCCAGCGCGAGCTGCGCGTTGTCGTAGAGCATCTTCTCGAAATGCGGCACCAGCCACCGCGCGTCGGTCGAGTACCGGTGGAACCCGCCGCCGATGTGGTCGCGGATGCCGCCGCGCGCGAGGGCGTCGAGCGTGCCCGTCGCGAGGGCCTCCAGCGAAGGGTCGCGGTGGGCTTCGGCGAGGTGCAGCAGCAGGTCGAGGGTGGAGTGAGGCGGAAACTTCGGCGCGGACCCGAAGCCGCCATGTTGCAAGTCGACCGTCTCGCGCCAGGTCGTGGCCGCGCGTTCGATGAGGTGATCCAGCGTCGCCAACTTCGCGGTTTCGCCGGCGCCCGCCGCGTGCGCGCGGATGGCGTCCGCGAGTTGCGCCGCCTGCGCTTCCACGTCCGGGCGGCGTGTGCGCCAGATATCGGCGAGGCGCAGCAGCAGTGTCTTGAAGCCGGGTCGACCCATCCGGTCGTCCGGCGGGAAATAGGTCCCCGCATACCACGGCGTACCGTCCGGCAGCAGCCAGACGGAATTCGGCCAGCCGCCCCGGCTCGTCATCAGTTGCGTCACGATCATGTAGAGGTCGTCGAGGTCCGGACGCTCCTCGCGGTCCACCTTCACGGGTACGAAGTGCTCGTTGAGCAGCGCCGCGATTTCCGTGTTCTCGAACGACTCGTGCTCCATCACGTGGCACCAGTGGCAGGCGGAATAGCCGATGGAGAGGAAGATCGGCTTGTCCTCCGCCTTCGCCCGGGCCAGCGCCTCGGCGCCCCAGGGATGCCAGTCGACCGGATTCCGCGCATGCTGCAGCAGATAGGGGCTCGTCGCGTGGATGAGGCGATTGAAATCCGACCCGCCGTCCGGCGGCCGCGCGCGAATCACATCATGCGGAGGCAGGGGCTCACGGTTCATGCCTGTAGCCTACCACACCCCCTCGTCATCGTCCTCCTCGTCCTCAATTCGGAATATTTACCACGGAGTACACGGAGGCACGGAGAGAGGAGAACGAGGGACCGCGGATTAATCCGCGTTAATCCGTTTAATCGGCGGTCAAATCTACCTCTTCTTACGCAATGGCATTCGACAATGAGAACGACGACGAGTACGAGGACGAAGTGGGGACGAAATCTGCTCGTGTCCGGCGGGGCTGCATCTAGAATGACCGGCCTTGCTATGAAGTGCCTGGCCTCCATCTTTCTGTTTCTCGTCCTCGCGTGCGGAGCGCAAGCCGCGGCCCCGTCCGGCGAACTGCCGGCGTTCTGGCATGAGAAGGAAAAGTTTGTCGCGCTGCGCGACCTCGCGGCGACGTATGGCATGGAACTCAGCGGCCCGGCCGCCCAGCGGATCACGATCCAGAACCGCTCCCACACGCTGATATTCAAAACCGACGGGCGCGAGGCGCAAATCGACGGCACGCTGGTCTGGCTGCATGCGCCGGTTTCCCTCGTGCGCGGGCGCTGGGCGATGCGGGAGGTGGACGCGCGGGTCGTGGTGGACCCTGTCATGCGGCCGGGCCGCTATTTGAAGTCCGTCGGCCACCGCGTGGTCGTCATTGATCCCGGCCATGGCGGCCAGGATACCGGCGCGAAGGGACGGCGCGGCGTCGAGGAGAAGCGCGTGGCGCTGGATCTCGCCCGCCGCCTGCGTGCGCACCTGGTCAACGCCGGGGTGAAGGTCTACATGACGCGCGAGAGCGACCGGTTCATCGAACTCGACGAGCGCTGTCGCAAGGCCGGGCGCTGGGGCGCGGATTTCTTTATCAGCATCCACCTCAACTCCGCCGCCAGCACCTCCGCGTCCGGCGCGGAAACCTACGCCCTCGCCGCCGCCGGCTATGAATCGACGGCGGGCGGCCTGTCGAATCTCAGCCAGCCGGGCAACCAGTTTGAAGCGGCGAACGGCGTCGCCGCGTTCAACATCCAGCGCGCCCTCACGACCCGGCTGGGCTCCGTCGATCGCGGCGTCAAACGCTCGCGTTTCCTCGTGCTGAAAAACGCGCCGTGCCCCGCCGTTCTGGTCGAATGCGCCTTCGTCTCGAATCCGCGGGAGGAGGAGAAACTGCTGCTGGAGGCGCATCGCGAGGCGATGGCGCAAAGCCTCGCGCGCGGCACGCTCAACTACCTGAATCTCGTCAAACGCGCGCAAGTGGAGGTCCGATGAAAAAGCAAACTGTTCGTCCGTCCGCGAACTTCACGTGGGGCCGCCCGCTGCACCTCAAGTACTACATGTTCGATTGGGACGACAATATCCTGCACATGCCGACGCGGATTCACCTCGAGAAGAAAACCGCGAGCGGCTGGGCGCCGTACGACGTGTCGACCGCGCAATTCGCGCGCATCCGGCGCACGATGAAGAACTGCCGGCCGCTGGGCGATGACTGGGATCGCGCGTTTTCCGATTTCTACGACGTGGGTCGGCGCGGCGTGGAGGCCTTCCTCGACGACACGCGCAAGGCGTTGCGTCCGATTATCAAAGGCGAAGCGCGCGGCGCGCCGAGCTTCCAGAAATTCCGCAAGGCGCTGGTCGAGGGACGCCTGTTCGCCATCATCACCGCGCGCTCCCATAGCGCCGCCGCGATCCGCAAGGGCGTCGAATATTTCATCAAGCGCGTGCTCACGCCCGCCGAGATGGCGGAGATGCTCGCCAACCTGCGCGGCTACATCGCCTATTTTGACGGCGATCCCGGGGCCCTGTCCGACCGGCAGGTGCTCAAGCAATACCTCGACCTCTGCCGCTATCGCGGGGTGACCTCGCCGGAGTTCCAGCAGTTGATGGGCCGCAAGCTCGGCGGTTCGGAGAGCCCCGAGGAGGCGAAGCAGTTCGCCATTCGCGAATTTGTGCAGCACGCCATCGGTCTCGTGCGCGGCGGCAAAAAGGTGGCGAAGATCAGCATCGGGTTCTCGGATGACGACCGGAAAAACATCGAGGCCGTCGAGGAGTTCATCCGCCACGAACTGGGCCGCGAGTATCCCGGCGTCAAATTCGTCGTCTACGACACCTCCGATCCCCGCCGTCGCGCCGGCCGGAAAATCGTGATCAAGCGGGAGGCGGGGAAAGCCTAGCGGCTTGCCCTGCCTATCGTAAGCCGTTCGCGTTCACGTACCCGTACACGCTCCTGGCTTTCGTGATCGTGAACGTGTACGTGAACGTGAATGAGAACGGAAGGGTGGCGGGCCTTGAAATCGCGGGGCGGGGGTCTACACTGCGGGCATGTTTGAGCCTGTGACCGGGGAAATTTTCTTTCGCTGCACCGCGTGCCGCCGCCGCCTGGCGGTCGAGGCGCGCGCGCGCGGGCTCATGGTGGATTGCCCCGGCTGCCACGCTTCCCTTTTGGTGCCGGAACGCTCCACCGTAACGGACCCCGCCGTGGTGCGGCGCCGCTCGGCCCGTGCCTTCATGCTGATCGGCGGCCTGGCCTGTGGCGCAGCCGGCTGGTGGCTCGCGCGGGGTGGGGCGGAGGAAGCCGCTGCCGTCGCGCCGGCGCAACCCGCTGTTCGCGAATTGAGCAACCCGCTGCGCGAAGCGCTGGCCGCGCGTTCGAAGACCGGCGCGTCTTCGGAGCGGGCGCTGGCTGATGCGCGGGCGCTGGAACAGGAATATTCCCATCTCCAATCCGCGCACCGCGCGGTGAGCCGGCAGTACGAGGATCTCGCGAACTGGGTGCTCACCAACCTGCGTGGACGCTTCCTGCTGAAGGACCGGCATGTCGGCCGCCTGCGGTTCTCACCGGTCGGCGAGGATTATTCCGTGCACCCGGACCTCGCCGATTTCCTCGCGGTGAACGAGCAGGAATCGGGCTTGATGCAGGACCTCTTGCAGTATGGACGCGCGGCGCTGCTCGGTTTGCAGCGGCAGTACGCCGTCACGACGCAGGCCGCGCCCGGCCAGGTCTCCGTCTACATCCCTCCCTTCGATCGCGAAGGCGCCGCGCTGCGCGAAGACCTCTACAGCGGCCTGCAAACCGTGCTCGGCGCGGATCGCTTCAACCGCATGATCGCCGTGGGCGAGGAGGAGCTCGTCCGCGCCTACGACTACTTCGGCGCCGCCGCGCGCACGCTTGTGTTCGAACTCGCCATGGACCCCGCGGTTTCCAAACAGCCGTACCTCGTGATTCGAGACGGCTGGGTGATTCCGAAGGACGCGTCGCGCCGCGTGACCGAAACAACCGAGGAAGCCGTCACCGAACTGCCCCCTCGCTACAACGCCTACCTCCCCCTCCTGCCCGAATTCGTGGCCACCTATGCCAAACCCTGACGACGCCACTCCGCGCCGTGTGCGCTTGCACAAATACATGGCCGAATGCGGTGTCGCCGCGCGCCGCGCGTGTGAGCGCATCATGCAGGAGGGCCGGGTGCGCGTGGATGGTGCGGTCGTCCGCGAGCCGGGAACCACCATTGATCCCACCACGCAGCGCGTCGAAGTGGATGGACGCTTGATCAGCCGCGAGCGCTTCCGCTACCTGCTCTACCACAAGCCGCGCGGCGTGCTCAGCGCGCTCTCCGACGACCGCGGGCGCGGGCACCTCGGCGACGTGCTGCCACCGGAACTCGGACGCGTGTACCACGTCGGCCGCCTCGACCAGGACAGCGAGGGCCTGTTGCTGCTCACGAACGACGGCGAATTCGCCGCGCGCATGACGCACCCGCGCTACGAAATCGAAAAGACCTACCAAGTCTGGTGCACCGGCGAGCCTGATGCCGCCGCGATCCAGCGCATGCTGGACGGCATTGAAGACGACGGCGAACGCCTGCGCGCTAAACGAATCGACCGCATCGACACGGGCCATTACACCGTCGTGCTGACGGAGGGAAAAAAACGGGAAATCCGCCGCCTCTTCGCCGCTTGCGGCTGCCCCGTGACGCGCCTGCTGCGCACCGCCGTCGGCCCCGTCCGCCTCGGCGCGCTCTCCACCGGCCTCTTCCGCGACCTCACCCCCGAAGAGGTCGCCACGCTTCGCGCGCTGTAGGCTACCCCTCCGGCGGCGGAGCGCCGGAGCTACAGCCCCTGTAGTTCCGCCGCTCTGTCGGCGGAGATTCGGGAGAATTCGTCTCCATTCGTGGTTAAAAAATTACGCGCACGCGGCGCCGACTTCGCCGAGCAGGTGCGCGACGGAGTCCTCCAGCGAAAGCTGGCCCGCCGCGACCTGCACTTCGTAGCGGCGGTGCCAAAGGCCGAGGCGCGGCCGCGCCTGGCGCAGTTCGTCGAGAATCAACGGGACCATCGGCCCGCCTTCATCGAGGTAACCGGATTCCACAAATGCGCGCTCCGCCGCGGCGCGGTCGTACGTCACCCGCACGATGCGCGCGGACCAGCCTTCGTTCCATTCGAGCACCGCGAAGGAGGGCTGCGTGATGCCGTCGAACGGCATGCCGACCGCGCCCGCGTTGACGATCATCGTGCCGTTGATCCGGCGGATGAACGGAATGTGCGTGTGCCCGGCCACGAGCACCGCCGGCTGCGGCGCGGTCAATTCCGCGAGCACCGGTTCCTCCATGTCCTCGTAAAGTCCCTGCCGGTTCCCGCGCATCGACGCATGCACAAAGCGGACTTCCGAGCCGTCCGGGCCGTTCAGCGAAAAATGGTCCGGCCACACCGCGAGCCGCGGCAACAGGTCGCGCACGCGGTTCATCGTCCAGTGCGTGTGCGCGTAAAGCAGTCGTTCCCACGGTGCGCGCGCAAGTTCCCCCCGCGACTCCAGCAGGACAAAATCCTCGTGGTTGCCCTTGATAAACTGCCAGTGCCGCGCCTCGCGCAGGCCGAGCAGCCGCTCCAGGCACGCACGCGGTTCCGGGCCGCGGTTGATCACGTCGCCCGCGACGACCACCTGGTCCGGAGCCAGCGCGTCCACCTCCGCCAGCACCGCCTCCAGGGCGACGCGGTTCGCGTGGACGTCCGATAGAATCACGATGCGCATACCGCGCCGAATGTACGCCAGCGCGCGCCCGATTGCATATTTGTTTTCCGCCACGGCGGACGTGGGTATTCTTAAAGATATGAAATCCCTGCTATCCGCCCTTTGCCTCTCCCTCGGCGTTACCCTCGCGCAAGCCGCAGCCCCGGCCCTCGTCGAGGTCGTCGACACGCTTGCGCCATCCAACGCGCTGAACGTCGTCACCTATTCCGCCCCGCGCGCCGTCTCGATCGCGGAACTCGGACTGGACGCGCTGCACGCCGGCGTCGCGATCATGGTGGCCGACGAAATCCGCATCTTCGCGAGCCGCGACGCGATGGACGCCTCGCCGAAGGCGCGACTCTGGCGCAACGCGCGCGAGGGCAATCGCTGGTGGTACCAAACCGGCGGCGTAGGAAGCGCCGAGGGCCATGTCGTGCAACCCGGCGAAGTCATCGTCGTCGTAACCCGCGCCTCCACGCAGCCCATCGCTTGGAAGAACCCGCTTTCGCCGTAAAATTTACAACGTCTGTAATTCCTTTTTTTGGGACTTACAACGTCTGTAAAACTGTTCTGATCGCAGCGGATACTCCCCCGTTCACGTTCACGTTACCGTTCACGGTTGTCGTGTACGTGTAGGTGTACGTGAACGTGAACGAGAGAGCTACGGCGTGATGCGAATTTCACCAATCTTCGGCGCGCCGCCGGTGTCGTCGGCGGGGAAGGTCAGGAGCAGGAAGCGCGCGGTGACGGGTCCGCTTTCAAGCGCCTTGTTGAGATCTGGCCATTGCTCGGCGTCCATGCTGTAGAAGGGAAGCGCGTTGGTGATGCTGTGCTTGGCGTGCTGGATTTCCAGCGCGGACAGCGTCAGCGGCGGATGGAACTCCGCAGCGAGCCACCAGCCGGCTTGGCCTTCGGCGCCGTCCCATTGCGTCGTCGTATCGCCGTCGAAGACGTGCCACGCGTTGGTATTCGACACGGCGGAGCTGCTGGCGACGACGAGGATGGGGCGGGGCGTCGCGTCGGTGCTGTCGGCGGGCGCTTCGCGGTCAGCAAGCGCGGCGAGGCGAGTCTTGGCTTCCGCGCCGAGCGAGACGTGGTGCTCGACGGCCTGGCTTTCCTCGTAGAGCTGGCGGACTTCCTCGTCGTCGAGCGTGCGCGCGTAGATCAGTACATCGTCGATTGCGCCGGGGAAATAGCGCGCGTTCTCACTGTCGAAATGGCGGCCGATCTGGAAGTTCCCGGCGACGAACGAGTCGTCCTCCGTGTAGTCGCGTTCCGCGACGAGGGCGCCGTCCATGTAGACCTTGAGTTTTTCGCCGTAGGTGACGGCGACCTGGGTCCAGCGTCCCTTCGCGAAGGCGAAGTTGGCGACCATGTTCGCGTTGTAGGTGTTCGGGCCGGAGCCAATGACGTAGCTGTGGCCGAAGGCGTCGCCGATGCCGCTGTCGAGGATGGAGTAGGGGCGCAGGCCGGGGCGGTCGTCGAGGCGGAACCAGAAGGAGAAGCTGACGGGGAAGCGTTTGCCGCTCACCGGCGTCGCGGCATAGGCGCCCTGGCCGTCGAGCAACAGCGCGCCGTCCGGGTTGCCGTGCCGGTCGGTCGTGAATTCCGCGCCGACGAGCTGGGCGTGCTGCCCGCGCCCGCTGTGGTCGTCCGCGGTGCCATTGAAGAAATATGCCGCGAGCAGGTCCGCGCTGAAATCCGCGCGTGCGGTTGGGGCGAGCAGGGCGAAGCCGATGAACAGGGTGAAGAGTGTGCGCATGTTGGGTCTCCCGTGGGATAGACAACTACCCCGCGGCGACGTTCAGGGCAAGGGGGGAATGAACATCGTCTGTGCTCGTTCGCTTTCCGCCGGCAGAGCGGCGGAACTACAGCAGAATGCGGTTGTAGCTCCGGCGCTCCGTCGCCGGAGAGGGAATGAACCACCTGGGCTCATTTCGTCATTGGTCATTGGGTCATTCGCCATTACTATCCACGCCCCTATGCCGTATCCATTCGCACAACTTGAGCCGAAGTGGCAGGCCTGGTGGCTGGCCCACAAGACCTTCCGCACACCCGACCAGCCGGACCCGGCGAAGCCGAAGTTCTATGCGCTGGACATGTTCCCGTATCCGAGTGGAGCGGGGCTGCATGTCGGGCATCCGGAGGGCTACACGGCTACGGATATTCTGTGCCGCTACAAGCGGATGAAGGGGTTCAACGTGCTGCACCCGATGGGGTGGGACGCGTTCGGGCTGCCGGCGGAGCAGTACGCGATTGAGACGGGCACGCACCCGCGCGAGACGACGTATCGGAATATCGACCGGTTTCGCGCGCAGTTGCAGGCGATCGGGTTCTCCTACGACTGGGACCGCGAGTTCGCGACGACGGATGAGGACTACTACCGTTGGACGCAGTGGATTTTCCTCAAGCTCTACGAGAAGGGCCTCGCCTACCAGGCCGAGGTGCCGGTGAACTGGTGTCCCGCGCTGGGCACGGTGCTGGCGAACGAGGAGGTCATCGACGGCAAGTCGGAGCGCGGCGGGCATCCCGTCATCCGCAAGCCGATGCGCCAGTGGATGCTGAAGATCACGGCCTACGCCGAACGCCTGCTCGAGGATCTCGAACTCGTCAACTGGCCCGAGAGCATCAAGGAGATGCAGCGGAATTGGATCGGGAAGTCGGAGGGCGCGGAGGTTCACTTCCAGGTCACCGGTCACCGCTCACCGATCACCGTCTTCACGACGCGTCCGGATACGTTGTTCGGGGCGACCTACATGGTGTTGTCGCCGGAGCATGCGCTGGTGGATGCGATCACGACGCCGGAACAGCGGGCGGCGGTGAAGGCGTATCAGGAGGCGGCATCGCGCAAGAGCGATCTCGAGCGCACGGAATTGCAGAAGACGAAGTCGGGCGTGTTCACGGGCGCGCATGCGATCAACCCGGTGAACGGCGAGCAAATTCCGATCTGGATCGCCGACTACGTGCTCGCGGGCTACGGTACCGGCGCGATCATGGCGGTGCCCGCGCACGATACGCGCGACCACGAATTTGCGCAGACGTACAACCTGCCGATCCGTCCCGTGGTTGCCGAGGGTAGGGCGCGTTCGCCGAACGCGCCGGACGGCGGTTTCGGCGAAACCGCCCTACCTTTCGTTGGTGACGGATTTGCTGTCAATTCGCCCTTGATCGACGGGCTGCCGACGCCGGAGGCGAAGAAAAAGATCACCGCGTGGCTGGAGGAGAAAGGCCTCGGCGCGGCGCGCGTGAACTACAAATTGCGCGACTGGTTGTTCAGCCGCCAGCGGTATTGGGGCGAGCCGTTCCCTATTATTTTTGTCGATGGCGAGGCGAAGCCGCTGGGGCCGGACCAGTTGCCGGTGCGGCTGCCGGACGTGGCGACGTACAAACCGAGCGGGACGGGCGAAAGTCCGCTGTCCACGATCACCGAGTGGGTGAACACAACGGATCCGGCGACGGGCCGGTCCGCGGTGCGCGAGACGAACACGATGCCGCAGTGGGCGGGGTCGTGCTGGTACTACCTGCGATTCATCGACCCGAAGAATCCCGGCGCCCCGGTGGATCCGGCGAAGGAAAAATACTGGATGCCGGTGGACCTCTATGTCGGCGGCGCGGAACACGCGGTGCTGCACCTGCTGTATTCGCGGTTCTGGCACAAGGTGTTGTTCGACTGCGGCGTGGTGTCCACGAAGGAGCCGTTCCAGCGCCTCGTGAACCAGGGCATGATCCTGGGCGAGGACAACCAGAAGATGAGCAAGTCGCGCGGGAACGTGGTGAATCCCGACGACGTGATCAAGCAGTACGGCGCGGACGCGCTGCGGCTCTACGAGATGTTCATGGGGCCGCTGGAGGCGGTGAAGCCGTGGAGCATGCGCGGCGTCGAGGGCGTGTTCCGGTTCCTGAACCGCGTCTATCGGCTGGTGTGCGACGAGGAAACCGGCGCGTTGCTTCCCGCGGTGGCGGGGGAGCCGACGGTTGAGCAGTTGCGTCCACTGCACGCGATGTTGAAGAAGGTGGGGGACGACATTGAGGGACTGCGCTTCAACACGGCGATTTCCGCGATGATGGAATTCGTGAACGAGGCGCAGAAGTGGGAGCGTCGCCCGCGCGCGATTTTGGAACGGTTCGTCCTGGCGTTGAGCCCGCTCGCCCCGCATCTCTCGGAGGAGTTGTGGCAGAAGCTTGGCCACGACCAGAGTCTCGCCTACGAGCCGTGGCCTGCATACGACTCCGCGTTGTTGGTCTCGGACACCATGGAGATTCCCGTGCAGGTGAATGGCAAACTGCGCGGCAAGATCGTGGTGCCCGTCGGCGCCGACCAGGACGCCATCGTCGCCGCCGCCCAAGCCGATGAGGGTGTGCAGTCGCATCTCGCGGGGAAAACGCTGCGCAAGACCATTTTCGTGCCCGGCCGGCTGTTGAATTTCGTGGTTTCTTAGAAAAAACGGAAAACAGGAAGACGGGAAGACGGAAAAAAGGGGGGGCGATGAAGACCTTTGAGGACTTGCCGGTCTGGAAGGCGGGGCGGGAGTTGGTCCGGCGGGTCTACGGGTTTTCGCGCAAGATTTCCGACCCGGGGTTTTGCGAACAAATCCAACGCGCGGCGGTTTCCGTGCCGTCGAACATCGCCGAGGGCCATGAGCGGGGATCGACGCCGGATTTGATCCACTTTCTTTTCATCGCGAAGGGCAGCACAGGTGAGGTGCGTTCGCAACTGTACAACGCGGAGGACCTCGGATATCTGGCTGCCGACGAGGCGCAGAACTTGCGGCAGGCGTGTCTCGATATCAGCCGTCAGCTCTCCGGCTGGATCCAGTCGATGCAGACGCCCAATTTCCGGGGAGGTCCCCGCCATCACAAGGAACCTGATCGCGCGTGGGACCGCTTCGTTGAGAAAGCCGGCCTCGAACGCCAGCCGGATGGGCGTTTCATCAAGGTGCGGGAAGCGGGTGTTGTGTACGGAAAACGGAAGACGGGAAAACGGAAAACTGGAAAACGGAAGACGGAAGACATGAAGATGGAATAGGTGCGCGGTTCTTTTTTCCGTCTTCCTGTCTTCCGTTTTCCGCTCCTTAACACTCCCTTTACAATTGACCCGGTGAACCGGAACCGGCAGCATTTACGTACTTTGCAACGAAGGATGAGGATGCCGTCACGCTGAAGTGCGTGATTTAGGGGAGGAATCACATGGAGAGTTCTCTGGTCTATTGGGCCATGGCGGCTGGCGTGGTGGCGTTGGTATTCGCATTTTTCAAAAGTGCATGGATCAAGCGGCAGGATCCGGGAAACCAGACGCTGCAAGATATCGGCGCCGCCGTCCGCGAGGGCGCGATGGCATTTCTTTCCCGCGAATATCGCATTCTTGCGGTTTTTGTCGTGGTCGTGGCGGGACTTCTAATCTTCTTCAACAAAGGTGACTTGCGTTACGTCGGCGCCTCCTTTCTCGTTGGCGCGGTCTGTTCCGGGTTGGCGGGTATTTTCGGGATGCGCGTCGCCACCATGGCGAATTCGCGCACCGCCAACAGCGCCCGGCAGGGATTGAACCCCGCGTTGATGGTGGCCTTTTCCGGTGGCTCGGTCATGGGAATGAGCGTGGTTGGCCTGGGCTTGCTGGGGTTGTCGGCGCTGTTCGCCGTATACATCACGATCTGGGGCGCTGATCTGGACGCGCTCAAGTCGTCGGTATTGCCGGTGCTTTCCGGTTTCTCGCTCGGCGCGAGTTCAATCGCGCTATTCGCGCGCGTGGGCGGCGGCATCTACACCAAGGCGGCGGACGTCGGCGCGGACCTGGTCGGCAAGGTCGAGGCGGGCATTCCCGAGGACGATCCGCGCAATCCGGCGACCATCGCGGACAACGTGGGCGACAACGTGGGCGATGTGGCGGGCATGGGCGCCGACCTCTACGAGAGCTATGCCGGCTCCATTCTCGCGACCGCCGCGCTGGGCGTTGCCGCCGCCACGGTGGCGGGCTGGGACGCGACGAAGACATTCGCCTTCCTCGCCGCGCCGATGTTGCTCGCCGCCGTGGGTATCGTGCTCTCGGTCTTCGGCATCTTTCTTGTGCGTACGCGTGAAGACGCGAACATGAAAGCGCTGCTCGGCGCGCTGAATCGCGGAATCTACGTCTCCAGCGTGCTGATCATCGTCGCGGCCTGGCTGCTCGTGAAGTTCCTCGCCATGCCGCTCGGCGTGTTCTGGGCCATCACCATCGGCGTCGTGCTCGGCATCGTGATCGGCAAGGGGACCGAATATGCGACGGCGGCGGAATACAAGCCGACGCAATTCATCGCGGACCAGGCGGCGACCGGACCCGCCACCGTCATCATCGGCGGCATCGCCGAAGGCATGATGTCGACCTGGATCCCGGTGCTCGCCGTATGCGTGGGCACGCTGTTGAGCTTCGGCGTCATGGACGGATTCCAGGACCTGCTCGCCGGGCTGTACGGCGTCGGCATCGCCGCCGTCGGCATGCTCTCCACACTGGGCCTGACGCTCGCGACGGATGCCTACGGGCCGATCGCGGACAATGCCGGCGGCAACGCGGAAATGAGCGAATTGCCCAAGGAGGTCCGCAAACGCACCGACGCGCTGGATTCGCTCGGCAACACGACCGCCGCCATCGGCAAGGGCTTCGCCATCGGGTCCGCCGCGCTGACGGCCCTGGCGCTGCTCGCCAGTTACATCGAGGAGGTCCGCATCGGCATCCATCGCGAGGCTGCCGTCGAATATGTCGCGCCCGCGGACGGGCAGCCCTACGTCTTTGCCAGCATCGGCGCTGACTACAACAAGAAGTGGGCGATTTTCCTGCCCGGCGCGAAGCCTGGAAACCTGGAAGAGCAGATGTTCCACACGTTGAGCGCATTTGAAGGCGCCGGCTCGAGCGCCGTGGTCTTGAAGGACGACACCGGGGTGGAGCACAGCATCATCATCAATGAAATCGGTGAATTGGTGAAGGGCGTCGCGGTGATGGATATCAACGGCAAATCGCTGACGTCGGGCAAGGCCTCCTTGAAGGATTTCATGACGTTGTACGACGCGAGCCTGATGAATCCGAAGGTGCTCGTCGGCGTATTCATCGGCGTGCTGGCCGTGTTCGTATTCAGCGCGCTCACGATGAAGGCCGTCGGTCGCGCCGCATTCGCGATGGTCCAGGAGGTGCGCCGCCAGTTCAAGGAGAAGCCCGGCATCATGGAGGGCACGGAGCGTCCTGATTATGCGCGCTGCGTGGCCATTTCCACGGCCGGCGCCCAGCGGGAAATGCTGCTGCCATCCATTCTGGCCATCTCCCTCCCGGTCGCCACGGGACTGGTGCTGAACGTATCCGGCGTCCTCGGGCTGTTGGTCGGCGGGCTTTGCGCCGGGTTCTCCGTCGCGGTCTTCATGGCCAACTCCGGCGGCGCGTGGGACAACGCCAAAAAATACATCGAGGCCGGCCATCTGGGCGGGAAAGGCTCGCTGGCGCACAAGGCGGCCGTCGTGGGCGATACCGTGGGCGATCCCTTCAAGGATACCTGCGGTCCGTCGTTGAACATCCTCATCAAATTGATGACGATGGTCAGCATCGTGTTCGCGGGGTTGATTGTGAAATACGCGCCCGCCATCGGGCATTGGTTGAATCTCGGCAACTGATCAGGAGACCTTCATGAAGACGCATCTCTATTTCATGTGCTACCAGTCGGAAGCGCTCGTCGCGTCCCACCTCAACGCCGCCGAGTTCGGCGCCTACATGGCCGTAGGCACGCGGAAACACACCTCGGGCAACGTGGTGTTCTTCGAGGTTGACCCGGCGGCTGCCGCGAAGACACTGCCCATCGTGGCGGATATCGACAAGCGCTGCCAGCCGCACCCGGATGGATCGCCGCGCCGCAGCAAATATCTGAGCATCTATCGCGTGCTGGAACATCTGCCGCTCGAAGCGCTGGGCAAGCTGTACCTCGTCACGCGGGATGGCCGCGTGCTCGGGCTCGACGGCAAGAACTACGATGGCGCGAAAGACGAGCGCGGGCCGAACCTCTACACGGAACTTTGTCCGGTTACGCCGCGTGTCGTGTCGTTTCTTCCGCCGGCCGGTTTCGCGAAGTTCATCAGCGACCCGGCGAATCCGATCCACGTGCCGCGCCTGTTCTTCGCCGATTCGCTGTTGGACCGCGAAGCGGACGGTCATTTGGCGGGCTATCTGCCGTACCAGAATCCCGAGCACATCGCGGACTGCATCAACGATGTCGCCGTGGCGGAGAAAGCCGCGAAGACCGTCGAGCGCAATCCGAAGCTGATCGCCTTCTACCGCACCATCCGGCGCGGGTTCTTTGTCGGCGATCAGACCGGCGTGAAGTTCTATCCCTTCCCGTCCCGCGACGAGCTGGACGAGACGCACCACCTCTGGTGGCGCTCCGCCTCGCTGGATTAAGGGTTGGCGCGAGGCGCGCCAATCCTCGTCCGCCCCCGGCGTGCGCGGCTGCCGCGCTTGACCCTTCGGCGGCGCGCACTACTATTGCAGCGCTCTGTATGTAGTGTCGGCTTCTGTAGCCGCGCCCGCCGGGAGCGGTTGGTGGATTAATCCGCCGTCCTAAACGCGGGCGACTACAAGGGCGTACATTTTCCGGCGGAGGGATGGCTGAGTGGTTTAAGGCATCGGTCTTGAAAACCGACGGGCTCGCAAGGGCCCCGTGAGTTCGAATCTCACTCCCTCCGGGTTTTGTTCCACCCGGCGGAACAAAATCCACAACGCAAACCCATATGCCGTGTTCAGGGCGCGGCGAGCAACCGAACCTCATCGGGCGTGAGGGCGCGGGTGTAGACGCGAACCTCGTCCACCAAGCCGTCGAACACGACGTTGCCGTTGCTCCAGCCCTGCCGTGCGCCAACATAAAATGGGTGCGCCAGATCAATGTTCAGGTCGGCAAATGACTGGGCTGCTGATTCCACGCCGTTGACGTAGACAATGCCGCGCGCGCCGTCGTAGACGCAGGCGATATGGGTCCATTCCCCAACGGGTAGCTGCTGGGCCGGGGTGTTGACGACGCGATCGTTGGCGGGGCGACCCCAGAAATTCATATAGAGCCGCCCGTCATGGGTCGACCACACGTGCGGACCGTACCGATAATTGTTGGAGCTGAATTCAAGCAGCGGCGCGTGTTGTGCGAGCCGCGGCTTGATCCAGGCGGAAAACGAAAAGCGCGTGGTCGTCAGGGTTGGCGTCGCGGGAAACGAGAGAAACGATGCGCCGCCGTCGCATACGAGCGCCTTCCCGGTATGGCCCTCATCGGTCAGGGTGGGGGGACGCGGTGCGCGCGCGTGGTTCATCTGGCCGCTCTGGTCGTGCAGCGCCGCCGCGCCCTCGCCGTCAAACGTGTAGTGCAGCAGCAGCCCGTCCGACAGGGAATCCGCCCAGGCTTTTTCGCCGCCCGCGCGCGCGAAGGTCATGCGCAGGATGTCCCGCACTGGTAATTCAAGCGGCCCGTAAGGCGAGGCGAGGTTAAGCTGTTTAGCCGAGAGTTCGCCTGAAATCCGGTCTCGGCTGGCCAGCCCGACCACGGCGCGTGTTGCGTCGTCCGCGGGTTCAAATCGAATCTCCGCGAGATCTTCGAGCGGGATATTCAGCGTGCCATGCGGGGTTGCGAGGTCCACGCGGGTGAAGGTGGGCGCGCCTTTGAGTACCGAGCCGTTTCGCATCGTCGCGGTCGCTGTGTGCGCGGGGCGGGTGTCCGCCTCCTGCGTATAGGCTGTGGCGCACGACATGGTGGCCATGGCGGGCAGGATGGCGGTCAATGTTCGCCGGAGCAGTCGGTTCGCCGTGGTGTTCATGTCGGCAGTCTAGGCGATAATTCGCGCCGTGTCAGTCACAATACTCGTCATGGAGCGGGTTCAAAGCGCCACTGAATGCGTGCGCCGGGGGCGACGAGAAAGCTTGGTGCGACGGCTTCCTTTTGACCTTCGCGCCGCAAGCGGATTTCATGCCGATTGCCCTCGGACAGGACAATCTCGCAGGGGGTCTCCACGGGCAGCCCGTCCACCGTGACCTCCACGCCGTCCACGAGCACGCGCGCGCCTGGCGGCAGGGTGCGCACCGGGATCCGAATTTGCGCCGGGGGCGGCGGCAAGGCCGATCCATCGGCCTCCAGTTGGAATCCCGCCTGCAGGGGCCAGTGCGCGAACCGCACGCGGATGGTCAAATCGCGCCGGCCGTCGGGGCTCGGCCACTGGTCCAGCGTGATCGGCGCATGGTCGGGCAGGTGAACAATGCGCATTGGGTATCCGCCGGGTGGGATGCGCCGCAGCGCTTCATAGGACCAATCGGAGGTCACCATCTCGATGGGATTGAAGTACGACCCCGTGGTCATCCCCTGGCGATTGAACACCTGGAGTCCGATCAGGGCCTCCGATTTCATTGTGGCGGTCCAGCGTCCAACGGGGACCCAATTGGTGCTCTCGCCGCGTTGCGCGATTACATTGTCGGCGAGGGCGGGCGCTGTCGGCAGGCTCAATTGAATCGCATCCGGTGTCCGCGGGGGCGCGTTCACCACGGCGGGGGGCGGGGTCGTGGTCGCGGCGGGCGGTGCGGGCGTGAGTGCGGGATTCGAGATGCGGGCCGAGGGTCGCGGCACGGTCGTCGGCGTGGAAAATGCCCGCGCGGCGTCGGGATATCGCGCGTCCAAAGCAGCTCGTGCGTCTGTGTATTCCGTATGGTGCTTGTCGCGTTCCGCTTTCAGTTCTGCGAGCATCACTGCAAGCGCCGCGCGACGCGATTCCGGAGGGGTGAAATCGCCTTTGTTGCGCAGCTCACGTTCCGCGGATTCCAGCAGGCGGATGGCCTCGGAAAATGCGGCCGTGTCCGCCGGGTTGCGCGTCCGCATCGCCTCATTAAGGCGTGCGCGTGACGTCCGGAGCTGCTGCTCCAGCAGGGCGCCCAGTTGCTCGCGCTTCGCCGTGTCCAAACGCGCGCGTGCCGTTGCATAGGTGGCGCCATCGTCCGCCCGTGACGTCATCGCGCCGCAGCACGCGAGCGCGAGGACCAGACAAATGCTATTTCGCAGGCGTTTCACAGGCATCCCACTTTCGAGGCAGAGGCATCATCCCACCCGCCGCCTCGCCGGTCAGCCACAAAAGTGGGGTCAGCCCCCAAAATAGCAAATAGAGCTTGCCGCCACTATTTGCGCGTGTAGAGTCAGGTCTATGGCGCGACCATTGAGGCTTCAGTATGCCGGGGCGATTTATCACGTCACCTTCCGCGGCAATGAAAAACGCAACATTTTTCACGACGATTTGGATCGACGCCGCATGCTCGAGACCATGAAGGGATCCGCTGCTCTTTACGGAGTGCGGGCTTTTCTCGTCTGTCTAATGCCAAATCACGTCCACCTGCTCGTCGAAACACCGCGCGGTAATCTTTCTTCTTTTATGGGCCGCCTACTGACTGCGTATTCCGTGTATTTCAACCGACGTCATCAGCGTGTCGGCCACTTGACGCAAGGGCGCTACAAGGCGCAGGTGGTGGAGGGCGACGCCTATTTGATGAAACTCAGCCGTTACATCCATCTCAATCCCGTACAGACCAAAGCCTTGCGCGATCTGCCGCTGCCAGAACGCCGTCGCCTGTTGCGAAACTTTCCCTGGAGTACTTATCGCGGCTACGCTGGTCTCGATGAGAAGTGGGACTGGATTGAGTTCGAACCTGTGTGGGGGTTGCTGCCGAAGTCCGCGGGAGAGCGTGCGGAGCTGGCTTACCGATCGTATGTTGAGACTGGATTGGCCACGACGGACGAAGATTTCCTCGAAGCGTACAGTAATGCGCGATTGGCGCTCGGTCCCGATGATTTCCGGCGAGGCGTGGAAGGCCGACACTTAAAACTGTTGAAGGCGTCCCGCTCGAAGGAGGATGTAGCATTTCGCCGCGCCCCGGCGCTCCAATCCGCACAAACGATATGTCAGGCCGTTGCCACCGTTTTTGGCGTGCCCATGGCGGAGTTGGTTCGGCGCAAACGTGGCCACCCGGCGAGGGCTGCGCTGTGTTGGTATCTCGTTCATTCGGGAGGATTAACGCAACGAAACGTCGCAGAACTGGTTGGGTTGCAGGGCGGAACCGCCGTTGCCTATCAATTGAAGCTGTGGGCCACGCGCTGGTCCATACTCGACGAAATAGCACCCATGAAGTCAGCGCTAAACAGCATGCTCGGAGAGAAGTGATCACTATTTGCTATTTTGGGGGCTGACCCCATTTTGTGAGAGTGCTTGATGATGGGTGCCATTTGAATCCCTGCTATTTACAGACCTGATGCATCCGTGTTATTTCTCTAACAGAGTCATAACGTTTTTCTGATGCACGTGTTCCGGTCATTGACCGCTCATGACCGTCGTGTTCCATGTGTGGGGGGCGTACGTCAAATGGATGTGTGGGGATCAGATCTTTCGGTGGGGACCTTGTTGAAGCGTTTATCCTTGCTGAAAGGGGTGGGGGTGCGCCGTGGCCGTTTCGGTCATGCAGCGGGATTGCTGGCCGCGATCCTTTCCATCGGACTTCCTGCCCGGATATACGCGCAAGAAACCGTGTATTGGCGCAACGGCGCGGGTACAGATCTCTGGTGGAATGGCGGGGTGAATCCCTGGTTTCGAAGCTGTGACTCCTATTGGGTTGATCGCCCTGACCGCAACCAGTGCTTCACGTATCCCGGGACGACGGGGCCGAACGAGATCCACTTCGACAACGGCAGCGATCTGACCATGACGATGAACGGGGCCTATTTCCAGGTCCTGCGGTTGCTCTTCGACAACGGCACGGGCGCGCGCACGATCACGGCTGATGGCAGCGGTGGCCTCGACATGCGCAGCGGTTCCGGCACGACGAAGATTGAAAATAACGACGCCGATACGCAGATCATCAACGCGCCCGTCGTGTTCTACACCACGACCGAAATCAATCCGGTGCAGGGCGACCTGACGTTCCGCAACAACATCTATTTCAAGAGCAACTGGCTCAACGTCTACGGCGACAACCGGAAGACGCTCAACCTGTTCTCGGTGCTGAACACCGATGGCGGCAACGGTGGCGTCGCGGTCAAGCAGCATTCGCTGGTCAACATCACCAACAACAACACGATCACCGGTGCGATCGTCATTGAAAAAGGCGTCGTGCGCCTGGCCGGCAGCACGAATGCAATGGGCGCGAGCGGCATCATCACCGTGGGCACCAACGCGACGCTGGAGCTGAATGAAAACGTGGTGTGGCGGCCCGGAGTGCATATCAATTTGTACGGCAACGGCACCAACGGCATTGGCGGGTTGCGCAAGCTGACCCCCAGCGGCGACATGACGTGGCCGGGCTCGATTGCGTTCAGCAACGCCACCGCCATCCGGGTGGACGGCGGGAACCTGACCGTCACCGGCGTGCTCAGCGCGGCCTCGCTCTGGAGCAAGCTGGGGACGGGTTCCCTCAACCTCTCCGCCAATAATACGTTCAGCGGCAACAGCATCATCAGCGGTGGCGTGGTCCGTATCTCCCACGGCAACGGCCTCGGCGACACATCGGGCAGCAACATCGTCGTCAGCGGCGCGGCCCTCGAATTGACCGGCGGCATCACCTCCGCCGAGCGTATGGCGATCAACGGCACGGGCATCTCCAGTGCAGGCGCGCTCCGGAACATCAGCGGCAATAACACCCTGTCCGGCGCGATTGCGATGGGCGCGGCCTCCAGCATTGGCGTGGATGCCGACTCGCTGACGCTCAGCGGCATTCTTTCGGGCGGCTTCGCGCTGACCAAGGTCGCCTCCGGCACGCTGACGCTTGGTGGCAACAACACATTCAGCGGTGGTGTCACGCATAACGGCAGTGGTGGACGGATCAATATTGGACACGCCAATGCCTTGGGCAGCGGCGCATATACGATCAACGGCGCCAGCACGGAGTTCGACAATTCGTCCGGCGGGTCGCTTTCCATCAACAACGCCTTTACGCTCAGCAACGGCAGCCCGACCTTTATCGGATCGAACCCGTTGGCGATCGGCGGCGCGGTGACGTTGTCCGGCGCGAATCGTACGGTAACAGTCAACGCCAGCACGCTGACGCTCAGCGGCAACATCTCGGAGTCGGGGTCGCGCTTGTTGACCAAAGCGGGCTCGGGTACCCTGACGTTGAGCGGCAACAACGCGCACAGCGGCGGCACCACCATCAGCGGCGGCACGCTCAATATTGGCCATGCCAACGCGCTGGGAACGGGTCTTTTCACCACCGGCGGCAACACGTTCGACAATTCCTCGGGCGGTTCGCTGACGGTGGCTAACGCGGTGAATTTCAGCGGAAATCCGACCTTCACCGGCACGCAGCCGCTGTCCATCACGGGCACGGGCCTGCTCTCCAGCGCGGCGACGCGCACGATCACGGTGACGGCCAGCACGCTGACACTGGCCGGATCGATTGGCGAGGATTCGGCGGGCCGGAACCTCACCAAGGCAGGCGCGGGCACGCTGGTGTTGTCCGGCGCGAATGTCTACGGCGGCGTATCCACCGTCAGCGCGGGCACGCTACAGATCGGCGCGGGGAGCACGAGCGGCTCCGTTGCGGGCAACATCGCGAACAACTCCGCATTGATCTTCAATCGCTCCGACGACTTCTCCTATGCCGGCATCATCAGCGGCAGCGGCACGCTGACCAAACAGGGCGCCGGCGTGCTGACGCTGTCCGGCGTGAACACCTTCAGCGGCGCGGCCACGATTTCCGCCGGGACGCTGCGCATGGGCGACGCAGCGGCGCTGGGTACGACCGCGGGCAACACGACGGTCAGCGATGGCACCGTGCTCGACCTGAACGGCCAGACGGTCGGTGCGGAACCGGTCGTCCTCAATGGCCATGGCATCAGCGGCGCGGGCGCGCTGATCAGCGGCAGCGGGGCGGCCAGCCTGAGCGGCGCGATTTCGCTGAACACGGCGTCCGCGGTGGGTGGCGCGAACCAGGTGACCTTGAGCGGCGTCATCAGCGGTGGTCAGTTGACGAAGGTCGGCGCGGGCACGACGATCCTTTCCGGCAACAATACGTTCACCGGCGACAGCATCGTCAGCAACGGCGTACTCCGCATCACACACGCCAACGGCCTTGGCACGACGGCGGGCAGCAACATCGTGGTCAGTGGCGCGGCGGTGGAGATCAGCGGCGGCGTTACCTCCGCCGAGCGCATGGCGATCAACGGCACGGGGATTTCCGCCAACGGCGCGCTGCGCAGCGTCAGCGGCGCGAACACGTTTTCCGGCGCCATCGCCCTTGGAGCCGCATCGAGCGTGGGCGTCGATGCCGATTCACTCGCGATGAGCGGCATCATCTCCGGCGCTTTTTCGCTGACGAAGGTCGGGTCCGGACTGCTGACATTGAGCGGGAACAACACGTTTAGCGGAGGCCTCGTGATTCCGGCCGGTACGGTTTCCGCCACATCGGACGCAAATGCGCTGGGCGGCGGCGGCACCGGAACGGTCACCCTGGGCGATACCGGCGGCAGCGCCAACGCTGTACTCCAGGGCGATGGGCGGACGTTCGCGAATCCCATCACGGTCGCGTCGGGCAGCAGCGGGACGGCCACGATTCGCAATAACAGCGGCACAACCATCCTGTCTGGCGGAGTTACGTTGAACAAACCCGTGCGCCTGGTCACGGGCTCGACCGCGCTGAACATCACTGGCGGCCTCACCGGTTCCAGCGGGGTAACCGTTGCGCTCGACGCCGGATCGGGCCGGGTTCGCCTGCAAACAACGAGCAGCCCGGGGTTCACGGGTGGCGTGACGCTTGAGTCGGGGACACTGGAATTGTCGAATGCCAACATGTTGTCCTCCGACAACGCGGTCACGATGTCGGCGGGCTCAACATTGGATCTTCGCGCCGGCAACACGATTGCCTCGCTGTCCGGGGATGGCACGATCACGCGTGGCGGCGGCTCGCCGACCTTGACGATCAGTCCCTCCGCCGGTTCCACGTCTTTCGCCGGAAGCCTGGACAATGGCGCGGGCACCCTGGCGCTGACCAAGTCCGGCGCGGGCACGCAGGTCCTCACCGGCGCCAGCACGTACAGCGGCAATACGACGGTCAGCGCGGGCACACTGGTTCAGAACGGCACGAACACCAGCTCCGCCGTTTCGGTTTCCTCGGGCGCGACGTTGATGGGCGGCGGCGCGATCGCCGACCTGACCGTGACCGGCACGGTGCGACCGGGCAACAGCGCCTCCGCGATCGGTCGCCTCGCGGTCGCCTCGCTGACCATGAACAACGGTTCCGCGGCGCGCTTCAAGCTCGGTGACGCCTCCAACGCGACCGACCGCGACTTCATCAGCAATAGCGGCTCGGCCACAATCAACGCGACCTCGACGATCCAACTCGACGACAGCCAGATCAGCAACTGGGACCCGTCGCAGAGTTACTCGTGGGACCTGATCGAGGGCGGCATTTCCTCCGTCGCGAATTTCTCGCTGGACGACACGACGCACTTCGCCTCCTCGAAGGCGGGCGGCTCGTTCAGCCTCTCCGCGAGCGGCGGCAACCTTGTCCTCTCCTTCACGCCGGCGGCCGGCGAGCCGGCGACGCAGGCGACGAGCATCACGTTCTCGTCCGTGACGGTCAGTTCGATGACGGTGAGCTGGACCATCGGCGACGGCGTGAATCGCATCGTCGTTGCGCGGGCGGGCGGCGCGGTGGACGCCGACCCCAGCGACAGCAGCACGTACACGGCCGACACCACGTTCGGCAGCGGCTCGGAAATCGGCACCGGCAACTTCGTCGTATCCAACGGAAGTGGCAGCTCCGTCACCGTCACCGGCTTGACCGCGAACACGGTCTATCACTTCCGCGTCTATGAATACAACGGCACGGCGGGCAATGAGGACTACCTGACCAGCACCGCTTCGGGCAACCCCGCGAGCCGCACGACACTGGCGGCGGAACCGACGACGCAGGCGAGCGTGGTGACGTTCAGTTCCGTCGGAACGACGTCGATGGGCGTGAGCTGGACCGATGGCAACGGCGCGAACCGGCTGGTGATCGCGCGTGAGGCCAGCGCGCCGTCCAGTGGGCCGGTGGACGGCACGTCGTACACGGCGGACAGTGACTTTTCCGGCGGCGGTTCCTCGCTCGGCGGCGGCAAGGTGGTGTATCAGGGTTCGGGCAGCTCTTTTACGCTCTCCGGCCTCACCGCGGCGACCCGCTATTACATACAGGTCTTCGAATACAACGGCAGCGGGCTCGCGCTGAACTACTTCACGAACACGGCGTCCGGCAACCCCGGCGACCGGTATACGCTATCGACCGAACCCACGGGCCACGCGGGCAGCTTCGCCGCGGTCGTTGCGTCCAGCAGTTCGATTGATTTGTCGTGGACTGCGGCGGCGGGGCCACCGTCGGGCTACCTCATTCTCCAGCGCACGGGCGCCGATCCGACGGGCACGCCTACGGACGGGCAGGGCTATTCCGTCAGCGACACGATTGGCGACGGCACGGTGGCGGCGATCGTGACGCCGGGGTCCGCGACCTCGACCACCATCAGCGGTTTGAGCGCGGGCACGACCTACCACTTCAGCATCGTTCCGTTCAACTGGGACGGCGCAAACGCGCAGACCTACAATTACCGCACCGCGGCGACGATCCCGACGGCGAACGCGACCACGTATGCGGCGGAACCGAACACGCAGGCCACGAGCATCACCTTCCCGGCGCGGACCAAGGACAGCATCGATGTGAGTTGGACCGATGGAAATGGCGCGAATCGCGTCGTCGTTGCGCGCGAAGGGTCCGCGGTCGATGCCGACCCCGTGGATGGCACAGGCTACACCGCCGATGCCGAGTTCGGCGCCGGAACGGAAATCGGCACGGGCAACTTCGTGGTCTACAGCGGGTCGGGCAGCAGCTTCACGGCCACCGACCTGAAGACCAACACGACCTATCACTTCCGGGTCTATGAATTCAACGGCAGCAGCGGCACCGCGAACTACAACACGAACAGCGCGACGGGCAACCCCGCCAGCAGCGCCACGGCGGACAACGAACCCGGCATCGGCGTGGGTTCAGGCATCAGCGCATCCACCACGGTCGGCACCGCGCCGTCCGCTGGATCGTTCGTGGTCACGAATATCGGCGGCAGCCTGCTCTCCTATGTGATCAGCGACGACGTGGGGTGGCTGGCGGTCACCGCGCTCACCGCGACCAACAAGTCGAGCGGCCAGACCGAGTCGCATACCGTGACCTACACGGTGACCGGTTTGCATCCCGGCACGAGCAACGCGACGATCACGGTCACGCAGACCGGCGCGGGCGAAAACGCGGCCACGAATTCGCCGCAAACGATTCCCGTCACACTGACGCTCAACGCGATCCCGGACCCGACGGCCGTTTTGATCAACGGCGAAGGCCCGGAATTCGCCCGCCTGTTCTGGACCAAGAACGCCTCCTACGATGTGATGATCGTGCACCGCGAGACGAATACGCCCGCCGTGCCCGCGAACGGCACGCCCTACAGCGTGGGCGACACCTACGGCAGCGACGGAACCCGTGTGCTCTACAAGGGCGCCGCCGCGACGTTTGAACACGTCGTGCGGCCCGGTTCCACGAATCACTACACGATCTATTCGATCAACAACGACCATTACTCCGCGGGCGTGACTGGCGCGGCGACGAACCCGGGCTACGCGGCCAATGTAACGGTCGAATCGTTCGCTTACACCAATGCGTTGACCATGGGGTCGCGCAACGGCGGCGCCGGATGGAGCGCGAGCTGGACCGCCAACTCCGGAACGTTCACGGTGAACACCACCCAGTTCACCGCCATCAGCGGCTATCCCAGCCGGGCGGGAAACACCATTACCGGGAATAACGCTTCGATCCGCCGCGACTTCACCGCGATCACCAGCGGCAGGATTTATGTGTCGTTCATGTTGCGCACCGACAATGGAGGAGGAAGCCAATACTCCGGCGTGAGCTTCTTCGACGGCGGCACGGAGGAGAAATTCTTCGGCGAGGGTTTCAGCCAGGTCAATCAGTTGACCGTGGGCGGAGCCGCCGGCCGTCAACTGGCCAACAATACCGACTACACCATCATCGCGATGTACGATTTTACCAGCGATATGGCCAAGGCCTTGCTCTACACCAACGCCACGGAAAGCATTCCGACCACTGAGCCGGTTACCTGGCATGTCGAGGAATCCGACGCTTCCATTTCCAGCATCAACCGAATCCGGCTGGAGTCAAATGTCGGTACACGGTGGGATGAGATCCGGATCGCGACGAACTACTACGAGTTGCTCCAGATCGAGGAAACCGAGCCCGCGCTGTTTGTCGGCCCGACCAACTTCTCGGTCACGCTGATGAAGGGCAATGCGTCCTCCAACAGCTTCGCCGTCACCAATCTCGGGTCAAAGGCGCTGCTGTACACCAACACGATCACCTACGGTTCGGGGTCCGGCTGGCTGACCGTTGCGCCGACCGGCGGCACAATCGCCGGCAGCGCGACCCTCATTCACACGGGCGTGGTCAGCGCCGTCAGCCAGGCGGCGGGCACCTACGTCGCGACGAACCGCGTCGCGGGCAACCAGACCAACGCGGCGGTTGACGTCGTCTTCGCGATGACGGTGACGAACATTCCGCCGCCGACGGCGGTGCTGGCGACGAATGACGGCGCCGAGATGGTAAGAATGTCGTGGACGGCGGCGGGCTCGCTCAACGTGATGATCGTGCACCGCGCGGGCGCGGATTTGTCCGCCGACCCGACGGACAACACGCCCTACAGCGTCAACGCGGCGCTTGGCGGCGGTACGGTCATCTTCAACGGGTCCGCCGCCAGCCGCGAACACGTGGTCGCGCCGGGCACGACGAACTATTACCGCTTCTATTCCGTCAACAACAACCATTACTCGCCGATGGTCGCGGTGGCGGCGACGACGACCACATACCGGACCGGCGAAATCGTGGACCAGTTTGCCTACACGAATGGAGTCGGCGTCAACGGACTCGGCGGCGGCCAGGGCTGGACCAACAACTGGACGGCCACGGGACCGAATATCGCCGCGGATGTCGTGATCACAAACAACGACTTCATGCATCCCTTCAAGAGTAACTGGCCGACCCGTAATGCGAACGTTCTCGTTCTCAAGACGACGAACAATTCAACCTATGCGGCCCGCCGCAACTTCGCCGGCATCACCGGCGGCAAAGTCTATATCGCCGCCGAATACAGGCGTGCGTTTGACGAAGGCCCGACGGACGGCAAGTTCTCCGGAATCCGGGTCGTAGACGGCACGACCGAGGTCGCGTACTTCGGCGAGCGCGGCGGTTCGGGCAATGAGGATATCTTCGGCGTGTCGAGTTCGGCGAGCGCCACCTACGGGGCGAACGACTCGTTTGGTCCCACCACCAATTTTCTCATCATCGGTCGCTACGACTTCGATACGGATGTCTTCTCCGCCATATACTTTACCACGAACGACACCTTGCCTGTCGCGGAGCCCGCGTTCCTCGTCAGCGTGACAAACTCGACCATCACCCGGATTGACGGTGTCCAACTGGTTGCCGGTGCGGATAACGGATGGGCGGGCAGCGTTCGTTTCGACGAAGTGCGCGTCGCGACGAACTGGTGGGAACTGCTCGGCAACACGCCTGCGCCGCCCTATGCAACCAACTATGTCGTCGGCAATGAGACCAACCATGTTTCTGACGCGCAGGTCAACGCGGGGACCTTCCCGGTGATGATGGCCTTCCGAGCGGAGGGCGGTGTGGAGTCGACGAACACGATCCCGCCCTATTTCATCCCGAACTTCGACCTGTTCAACCCGAGCGGCGTGCAGATCGTCACCGACCGGGTCTTCTCGGTCTTCTCCTACCAGGATGGCGGGCTGACGCTGATCGCCTCGAATACGACGCATTCGACGGTCGTCCCGTCCGGCGTGGTGCTGGGTGTGCACACCGCGCGCTGGAGCGCGATTTCGTCGAACGGGTTCTCGGCGGTGGACGCCGCAACCTTGTCGAACGGCACGGCGATCACCTTCACCGTGTTCGATGACGACACGACCACGCCTGATCCCATCGGCATCAATTCCACGAACTCGGGCGGCGGCAGCAGCCGCCTGCTGCACATCGCGCAGGGCGCGGCCAATATCGGCGCGAACGGCGCGGCGTCGAACAACATCCAGTACACGATGACCGACGCGGCGTTGACGAACACGACGGCGGCGAACCCGCTCTTCTTCTGGCTCGGCGCGCGCGACGGATCGGGGCTCAATCGCGACACCTCGAACGCCGACACCAATTCGCATTTGAGCATCGGGTCCGCGATTATCAGCAACGTCGCGAACTACGACGCGAGCCGCAGTTCGGCATTCGCCGACACCTCGGCCGCGCGCGCCACGAACGTATGGACCTGGACGACGGCGTTCAGCGCCTCGCAGATCGAAAACCTCGTCACGAACTCCGCCGTCGCCGGCTCCAACGCCGTCGTGGCCACCTGGCGCGATGCGGACGCGGATCGCGCGAACGATTCCACGATCCTGGTTCACACGCAGGGCTGGCTGCGGGTCACCGACGACGACACCACGCCGCCGACGATCCAGAACTTTAATATCTATGGCGCCCAGGGTTCGTACACCGTGCGGGTCGATGAACTGACCTCCGGCACCGGCTGGTCGATCACCGGCCGTGTCTCGGATGCGAGCGGCATCAATGTCAACGGCACGAACACGGTGCAGCCGAACAACTCGCCCTATTTCGAATTGTGGGATCCCGTGGGCGCGATGCGCTTCCGCAAGGCGTTCGGCGACCTGTCCTTCGCGGACGGTGGCGCAACCAGTCTCTCCGCCGTCAGCAACGGCGCCGAGGTGGTCAGCGGCGTGACCTTCGTGGATGCCGGCGTATGGACGGCGCGCGTGGTCGTGGCGGACAACGACGAGGACTTCGGCAACAACGACCATGCCATTGGAACGAATGAAATTTCGTTCACCGTCGTGCTGGGCGCGACTCTGGGCGGGCTCGGGAGCAGTCCGGGTCACTTCGCGGTGACGTCGTCCTTCGGCACGGTCACCAGCACCAATCCGTGGCCGCAGTTCTTCGTGACGAACATCGGGTCGGGCACGCTGAACTACAATGCCGGCGTCAGCTACAGCGGGGCCGGCGGGTGGCTGACGGTCACGCCGACAAATGGTTCCCTGGCGGGAACGGGCGCGTGGCGGAGCCACACCAACAGCATCGACGCCTCCTCGCTGAGCCCGGGCACCTACACGGCGACGATCACCCTGAACGGCGACCAGACGAACGCTGCGCAAACCATCACGGTCACCCTGCGGGTCTTCGGTTACTATCCGGGCGAAATTGTTGACCAGTTCACCAATTCCTCCGGCTCGTTGGAAGGCATGATTGGTGGAACGGGCTGGTCGGGCGCGTGGGACAACAACCCGGACGTCGGGTTCTCCATTGATTCCGGCAACCTTACGGTTCCCGGCAACTACCCCGCGGCGGCGGGCAACAAGGTGTGCGGGAATACCGCCTCCGACACGGAGCTGCGCGTGTTCCGCGCGTTTGGAACCACCTTCAGCACCGGGAAGGTTTTCATGGCGATGGCCATGCGGAAGAGCGATGGCGATCCGAACGGATTCAATGGCATTTCCTTCATGAGCAATTCGACGGAAGTTGCCTTCGCGGGCAAGCTGTTCGGCAGCCAGTTCTTCGGTCTCGACCTCGGCGCAAACGGGGGCTCGGCCGCGAGCGCCTTCGGCGTAAATGGATCGGGCGACCCCGGCTACTTCTACATCGGCATGTACGATTTCTCCGCCAACCGCTTCTACGGTCGCGCGTACAACAACAGCGATTCATTGCCGGTCACGGAGCCGACGTGGTCCGCCACCGGCACGCCGACGGTGGCCATCGGTTCGATCAACGGGTTGCGCATCGCGGCGCGGAACGAGGGGACGTTCTGCTTCGACGAAGTCCGCGCGGCGTCGAGTTGGGAAGGGCTGCTCAACCAGTTCACGAACGAGCCCAACGTGCATGCCAGCGGCATCAACTTCCGCGAGGTCACGCCCTCCACGATGATCGTCGGCTGGACGCCGGGCAACGGCGCGAACCGCATCGTGATCGCGCGTGAAGGTTCGGCGGTCACATTGAGCCCGACGGACAGCGTGTCGTACGCGTTCAATAGCGACTTCACGTTGGCGCCGGATTTCGGCGGAAACCGGGTCGTGTACAACGGCGGCGGCACGAATTTCACGCTCGGCGGCCTCACCGCAACCACGCGCTACTTCTTCGCGATCTACGAATACAACGGCGCCACGCCGAATTACTTCACCAACGCCGGCTTCGCGACCGGCAGCCGTTGGACGATTGCGACGGAACCCGCGAATCCAATCGTCACGTTCGACGCGTATCCGGCCTCGGACACGACGATGACGAACAAGTGGACGCTTCCGGGCGGCACGCCGGAACCGGACGGCTACCTGATCCTGCGCCGCCAGGGCAGCGCCGTGGTGGACTTCCCGGTCGACGGCGTCGGCTATACCAACAACCAGCTCCTCCCGAACGCGCGTGTGGCGCTGGTGACGCCGGGCACGGCGATCGAGTTCCTGCAATCCAACATGACGTCGTGCCTGACGTACCACTTCAAGATATTCCCGTTCCGCTGGAACGGCACAGATGGCGAGACCTACAATTATCTCACCAACTCCGCCGCCACCGCCTCGGCTGAAACGGACTGCACGGCGCCGACCCTGCAGGCGAGCAACATCGTCTTCAGCCTGACCGGCACGAACCGCATCACCCTGTCGTGGGAGCGGGGGAACGGGCAGGCCAGCCTGCTCGTGGTGCGCGGCACGAACGCCGTCAGCGCCGATCCATCCGACGGCACGACCTACACCGCCAGCGCGAACTATGGCAGCGGGTCGCATTTGGGCGGCGGAAATTATGTCGCCTACCTGGGCACGGGCTCGACTTTGACGGTCACCGGCTTGGTGCCGAATGTCACCTACCACTTCCGCGTATACGAATACAACGGTTCCGGTTCTGGTATTGACTACAACACGAACACGGCGGTGAACAACCCGCGCAGCACGGCGACCGCCTCTTTTGGTATCGTCGAAGACAAGTTCGTCTGGAACTACTTCGGCGACTACGCAAACAATAACCTGAGCGGCGCCAGCACCGGGACCGGATGGACCAATAGCTGGACCACATACGGCGGCTATGTCGCTGTGGACGACGCCAATTCGCCCGCGTTCAAGGGGTATCCCGCCGATACGCGATCCGGCTGCGGTAATGACTGCAATGACAGTCGGCAGGTCAAGATCGTCACCGTGAGTGATACCTCCTACGGGGCGCGCCGCTACTTCCCGGCCCGGACGAGCGGAAAGATTTATGCCGCGGTGAAGATCAACATACAGGACCCGTCGGACACGGCTTCGTGGGCCGGCTTGTCCTTTATGGATGGCGCGACCGAAGTCGGCTTCCTCGGCAAGGGATTCGGAAACACCTTCGACCTGACGCTTGACGATAACAATGGAAACGTGCGGACGAACACGACGTTCAACAACAACAGCTCCTGGCAGTTGTTCGGGGGCGTTCCGTACCTCATTGTGCTGCAGTACGACTTTGATAATCAAATCCTGCGCGGCATGGGGCTTTCCACGTCTCTGATCCCGCCGGCCATCCCCGAGCTCGAACTCGGATGGAATGTTGAAATTCCCAATGTGACGATCTCCCGGATCGACGGCATTCGGATTGGGGGTCGCAATGTCGGCGATTTGATCTTTGACCACATTCGTGTCGGACCGAGCTGGGAGGAAGTCGTCTGGAACCTGCCCGCGGGCTGGCACGAGGACAACGGCCCGGTGCCGACCCTGGTGTATATCGGAACGAACTATAATTCGGCCGTTTATGACCTCGTTATTACCAACCTGAGCGACGCGGAGTTGAAGTCGTCGCAGTTGATTGATTTCGCTGTTCGCTGGGAAAGCCCGGCCTACGGCGTATTCCTGACGAATTCCGTCGGCACCAACAGGAATCAGGGTTCGAAGAATGCCCGGGTCAGTCCGAACTGGGATCCGCTCGCGGTCGGAGTGGCGTCGAACATGTTCGGCCTCGACAGGTACTTCACGAACCATTTCGGGTTCAACGGCGCGAGTGTGGTCACGACATTCCAGAAAAACGGGTTCAGCGTGACCAACATTGACTTCGATGTGCAGTATTTCGTGACCGTGTCGGCGGAGACGGATCCGGGCGGCAGCACCGTTTCTCCGTTCTACGGCGGTTCTGGCTGGGACAACGTGCCGGTCACCCGCGCGCTTACGATCAACGAACCGCTCCGGTTCTATGTGTACGACGATGACACCAACGCGCCGGTGCGCGGCAGCCGTCCGTTGCGCGTGTTGACGAACGCGACGATCGCCTCGGCGCAGACGGCTGGCGAATTCGAGCGCTACTTCGTCTATGACGGAGTGCTGACGCAGGCGGGCATGCGCGTGCAGCTCAATGCATTCGACAGCTACAGCGGCTTGCAACGCGCCGCGGGCGGGTCCCCGACGACCAACATGTCGATCACGATCCCGTACGTCGCGACGAACGACACGGACAATTTCAGTCCGTCGATGAGCAGCGATTTCGATGACTCCAGGACGGCGACCGCCACCAGCACCTGGGCGTTCGCCGACTCGCTCTTCACCTGGGACCGCGTGACCGCGATGTGGGGCGGCGACGGCAGCGGCGAACAGGGCCAGGATCTCGAAGTGCTCGCCACGATCCCGGACGCCGACGATGACCGCGTGGACGACCAGATGTTCACCAGCAACGCGGTGATGGGGTACATCCGCCTGCTGGACGACGACATCGCACCGCCGGCCGTGGGGACGATCCCGCTGGCCGTCACGCTGGGCGCCGCCACCATCGCCCCGTCCAACACGGGCAGCCTGGTCGCGGGATGGAATTTCAACAGCAGCGATATCTCCGTCTCGCATGGCGCGGGCACGTTGAGCACGAACAACTTCACCGGCGGCATCACGTTTGGCCTCGGCACCACCCTCAACGCCGTCAGCGGCGACCCGGCGGGCAACGACCTGCTGATCACGGGCAACAGCCAGAACGGACGCTACCTCCAGTTCCAGGTCAGCATGGCCGGCCAGGTCAGCCTGGTGCTGTCATTTGCGATGCAGCGCAGCGCGGCGAACGGGTTCACGAGTTGCCAGGTTTCCTACTCGGTCGACGGCGTGACCTTCACGAATTTCGGCGCGGCGATCACGCCGGCGGATTCCTACACGGCCTATTCAGTCGACATGAGCGGCGTCAATGCGCTGAACAACCAGGCTGCGGTGTACATCCGGTTGACCGTCGACGGCGCCACCAGCGGCGGCGGCACCATTCGCTTCGACAACTTCCAGTTCCGTTCGGGCTATTACTACGAACTGACCGACGGCCTGTTGGCGACCGTGGCGGCGACGAACGCGCTGAACTTCACGCTGAACTTCTTCGACAGCGCCAGCGGCGTTTCGCGCGGCAACAATCCCGCCATCCACACCCACGTCAACATCTCCGGCCTCGCGACGAATGATCCCAACTACAACGCCGCGCGCAGCTCGACGAATACCTCCGTGAACACCTCCACCACGACCTGGAGCTTCACGTCGTTCAGTTACAGCCAGATCGGCGACCTGTACGCGCAGGGGACGAACAACCGCGCCATTTACGCGAACCTCGTCGATGACGACAACGACCGCGATAACGACCGCGCGTGGGTGACCAATCGCTTCTTCGGACAGTTCCGCGTGATCGACGACGACACCAATACGCCGGTGGTCGCGAACATCCGGCCCGGCGCGGGCGACGCGTCCGACCGCCCGTTCTGGGTCATGACCAACAGCGCGACGCCGACCCGCCTGGGCACGGCGTATGACGGAACCGTGCGCGACAGCCGCCGCTCCGGTACGGGAACCAACTCGGTCTTTGTGTTGTCCGACGCGGAAATGCTGAACGCAGGCAACCGGGGCATCCGTTTCGCCTTCGGCGCCCAGGATGTCGGATCCGGCCTCGCGCGCGGCAACTCTGGAACGACCAATCAAGTAATGAGCTTCAGCGTCGGAACCAATATTGTCGGCGAAATCACGCATTTCGACGCCTCATTGAGCACCGCGGGGAACCCGCTGGTCAATACGACCAACATCTGGGTCTTCACCGATCTCACCTGGGGCGAGGCGGATATTGACGGCATGATGGCCGCCGGCGAAATGCCCGTGCGCGTGACCATACCCGACCTCGACAACGACCGGGCCAACGACGCGGCGGTCCTGTACTCGACGCAGGTGGGCTTCCTCAAGGTGGTCGACGACGATATCGAGCCGCCGTACTTGCCCTCACTGCAAATCGGGCCGGCAGGCAGTCACAACCTGCTGTCCATGGGCTTCGATCCGTATCACGGGTGGACCAGCACGGCTTCCGCCGCCTCTTACCTGGCCCGCACCAATTACGTCGGCGCCGAACTGTGGGTGGGCGAGAACTTCGCCGTGCCCGACAGCCCGCTCCCGCTTCCGAATCGTCGCATGTCCGGCCTGCGCGTCGGCGCCTTCCAAGGCACGACCGGGCGCCTGACGATGCCGGTTGTGACGAATCCCGGCACGATCTTCGTCTGGGGTCGCTTGAGCGGCATCACGGGCGGCGGCACTCGCAACCTCCGAGTGGAAGGCACCACGAATGGCGTCGATTGGGCGGATTACGGTGAACGCACCGTGACGAACACCCTGTTCGAGCTCTTTAGCTGGAACATCAATCATGAAGGTGCGATGACACTGCGCATCAGCCGGAGCGGATCCACCGAGCAGAACACGATTTACTTCGACGACATCAATCTGACGCGCATCGTCGAGTGGACGAATGTGAATGACCTCGCCGTGTCGTGGGCGCCGGCTTCGGACACGAATTCGATTTACGAGTATCGCGGCATCACGAACGCGCAGCCCGTTTGGTTGGACGGGACCAACCTGGCGCAGGGTTTCTCGATCGCCACGACCAATGCGAATATACCGATGTCGGAAGGCGTCGTGACCGGTTTCATCCACGCGGTGGACGATGACAACGACCGCTCGAACGACCGTCTGCGGAACAGTGGCGCGCCGTATGTCGTGCGGATCGACCGGACCCCGCCGCTGCCGGTCCTTAACGCGACGAACGACATCACCGATCTCTCGGTGGATGAGACGTCCGAATTGAAGGTCACGTGGACACCGGCCGCCGGCGGGAACATGTTGGAAGCCGCCGGCTGGCGCGCGCTCGACAATGAGCCGCTGTCGCCGTGGGAAACCTACTACATCATGGTCCACGAGCTTGACGGCGGCGAGAACGAGGTCACGACCAACATCATCACGGCGACGAATGGCCCGCTGAATTTGGCGACCAATACGACCGCGTCGCTGGTCATCTCGAACCTGAACTTCGATTCGTTCTACCGGATCAAGATCGCGGGACGCGATCGCGCCGGCAACATCGGGCCGTTCATGACGGTGACCGGCCTCACCGTGAACTTCCAGGTCACGCAGGGTCTGGCCCGGACCTCGGGCACGGTGACCAACGGCATCCGCCTCGCCTGGATCGCCGCGTCGAACCGCGTGTACGACACCTTGTATGTCGATGCCCGGAGCATGACCGATGCGATGAGCTCGCAGTGGGACTGGCTGGACCGGATCACGAATAACATCGCGGAAGGCAACACGTTGCTGGACGAGGGCGGCGACAACCCGACCAACCGCTTCCGTGTGCCGCCCGCGGACCTCGCCTCGACGATGCGGTTCTACCGCGTTTCGCAGAAGGACATGTGGCAGATCAGCAATTCCATCCGTCGCGCCAGCCGCGAGGTCTATGTGACCAAGCCCATCCGGCTGGTGCCGGGCGAGAACTGGTACGGCACCTTCTTCGCGCCCGATACCGCGACGGTGTCCTATGTGTTCGGCACGAACCGGCTGCCGGCGGGTTCCGACTACGCGACGGCCACGAAGATTCACTGGTTCAGCCCGACCAACACTGGCGGCAGCTACAACTACGCGACCAACTCCATCGCGCTTGTCGGCAGCGGCATGTCCGGCGAGTGGTTGAGCTGGACCGGCGCGTGGGGCGCGTCCGCGAACAACATGCTGTTCCCGACCCACCAGGGCTTCATGCTCGAACTGCCGCCCGGCTCGCCAACCATCCACCTGCCGGTCGTGGGTCGTGTGATCACCCAACAAGTGGTGCACACGATACCCGGGCGTGTAGGTTCCTTGGATGAGTGGCACGTCATGAACTGGAACTACCCGGTCCGTATCCCCGTCACCGGATTGTTGCTGCGCGGTTCGGGGATGGTCGGAAACAATTCAGCCACGTTTGCCGACGAAATCAGGGTGCTGCGCAACAACGGCAGTGGATCCATGACGCAGCCGCGGGGACGCTGGCGGTTGATGTCGGACCAGACGACGCTGGCCATCGTGGCCACAAACGAGTTCTACCCCTCGGCGAATATCAATACGCACTTCATCGAACCGGAAGATACGATCATCTTCAAGCGACGCGGGACGACCACCGTCTATTGGACCAACCGGGTCTACTACACCCCGCCGGGCAAGAATTTTGACCCATGATTTTGATTTCCAACGAGTTGCGAAAACCCGCGCTGGCATCCAGACGCGGGTTTTCTATTCACTAGCAGAATTCTAACGCAATATTCACGAGCGGGTGACTTTTTGCGAACAGGGGTGGGGAATGATTCCGGCGTTGAGGGGGCTTTTGGTTTGCGCGTCCATTTCTGACCGCTCGATAGGCGCGCGCACGAATGCGGGTGGAAAAATTTACAGACGTTGGACGTGATGGGTAACGGCTTTTACAGACGTTGGAAAACGCAATATGGCGCGAGACGCTTGCTGGGCGTTCTGCTGCTCGTTGCAGGTACGTGCGGCGCTCCACTGGCGCGCGCCGGCTACACGAACGATTGGGAGGCCACGTCGAATAAAACCGCTTATGGAAGCGGCAACCTGACCGTGGACGGCATCACCTGGCAATTGGTGGAGGCACTGGCCACGACCGGCGACAGCAGCGATTTCAAAAATGGTACGCGTTCCGCGCGAGGACGCGGATACGGCGTATCCGAAATCACCATGCTCGGCGATAAGTCTGGAGGGGTGGGCTATGTGACGTTCCAACATCGCCGTTATGGCACCGATGCGCAGGTGGCGTGGGTGACCGAATACAGCACCAACAGCGGGTCGTCATGGACGGCCATCGGATCGACATTCACCCCCGGCGCCTCCGTGGACGTGTTTTCCAACAACGTTAATATCGCCGGAAATGTGCGCATTCGCATTCGAACGGATTCCTCCAGCGGTACCGCGAATCGCCGGGCGAACTTTGACGACATCATCCTTTCAGATTACGCGTCCGTGACCGTGCCCACCGTCACCACCTTGGCCGGCACCGCGACGAACACGACCACCGCGACGGTCGGGGGCAATGTGACGGATGATGGCGGGGCAGCGGTGACGAATCGGGGCGTGGTCTATAAGACGACTGCGGGTGTGACGATCGCGGACAACAAGACGCAGTCGGGCAGCGGGACGGGCAGTTATACGGTCGATTTGACCAGCCTGTCGGTGAACACCCGGTACTACTTCCGCGCGTATGCCCAGAACAGCGAGGGCACCTCGCTCGGCAGTGAATTGGAGTTCTGGACCTGGGCGAATGTGCCGTCCGCGCCGACGGTGGATAACCCGACGACGTCTTCGTTGGACGTGAACGTGAATGTGAACGGAAACTCGGCGAGCACCCTCTTTTCGATCCAGGCGACGAACAGCAGCCTTTTCGTCCAGACCAACGGCACGCTCGGCGCGTCGGAGCACTGGCGCACGGATGCGGACTGGGGAACGATCACCGTGACCGGCCTCTCGCCGAGCCAGCAATACGGGTTCCGGGTCCGGGCGCAAAATGGGCAGGGGACGCTGACGGCGTACAGCACGGTGGCGAACGGCACGACGTCGGCGGGTTCCGTTCCGCCCACGGTGACGACCGCGGCGGGTACGGCGACCAACACCACCACGGCGACGGTGGGCGGCAATGTGACGGCGGATGGCGGCGCCACGGTCACGAACCGGGGCGTTGTGTACAAGACGACGGCGGGCGTCGCCATCACGGATAACAAGACCCAGTCGGGCTCCGGCACCGGCAGCTACACGGTCAATTTGACCAGCCTTTCGGTGAACCAGCAGTACTACTACCGGGCCTATGCCCAGAACAGCGCGGGTGACGGCTTGGGCAGCGAGTTGTCTTTCTGGACGTGGGCGAATGTGCCGTCCGCGCCGACGGTGAACAACCCGACGACGTCGTCGCTCGACGTGAATGTGAACGTGAACGGGAACCCGGCGGCGACGATCTTTTCGATCCAGGCGACCAACAGCAGTCTCTTCGTCCAAACCAACGGAACGCTCGGCGCGACGGAACACTGGCGCACGGATGCCGCGTGGGGAACGATCACGGTCACCGGGCTCGATCCCGGCCAGCAGTACGGCTTCCGCGTCCGCGCCCAAAACGGGCAGGGCACGCTGACGGCCTACAGTACGGTCGGCAACGGAACCACGCTCGCGACGACGCCCACGGTCACCACGGCGGTGGCGTCCGTGACCAACCAGATGACGGCGAATTCGGGCGGAAACGTAACTGCGGACGGTGGCGCGACGGTCACCAACCGCGGCGTCGTGTGGGCGCTCTCGCCCGCGACGCCCACGGTGCCCGGCGCGCAAACGACCAATGGCACCGGCACGGGCGCCTTCACTTCGATCCTCACCAACTTGACACCCGGCGCGACCTACAACTACCGCGCCTTTGCCCAGAACAGCGCCGGCACCGCGTATGGAGCGCAGTACGAGCTCGCCACGCCCTGCTTCACCGGTGCGGTGCTCGGCCTCGTCGCCAGTGTGACGAACGATACGAGTTTCACGGCGGCGTGGACGGCGTTTGCTGGAGCTGGCGGGTATACGTTGGATGTGTCCACGAACGCCTCATTTTCCGTGGGTGGCGGTGGTCTGACCAATGTCTTCCGCGAAACCATGGGCTCGGTGGGCGGAACGACAACGATCGCTGCGCATGAATCGGCCGATGGGTTCGATAACAACGACTACACCATGTCGTCCGGCGCCGCCGCCAATCCCGGCGATATTCGTGCGACAAGCACATCCTCCGGCTACACAGATCCGGCCGGAAACGCGGCTTCAGGTAATGCGAATGTCTTTCTAACCTCCACCTCGGGAGATTATGGTTTCTCCATCGCGGGCATCGACACGACCGGCTATTCGGATTTGCTGCTGAGTTTTGGCTACCGCAAGGAAAGCGCCTCGGCCAATGCATCCTTCGTGGTTGAGTGGTCGACCAACAACGCCTCGGCCTGGAACGCGATCACCGTGTCCAATATGCCGGCTGCCGGGGCGACCGCCGGCTGGTACATGATTTCCAATCTGGCCGTGTCCGCTTCGGCGGCAGGCACGACGAACTTGAGCCTGCGATGGGTCAAGTCCGGGACGACCGCGATGCGGCTGGACGACGTGTTGTTGCAGGGCAGCGCCGGTTCGCCCTCCTTTATCCCCGGCTATTCCAACCGCGTCGTGGCCGGGACCAGCCAGTCCGTTACCGGCCTGACGGCGGGATCGACCTACTATTTCCGCGTGTTGGCCACGAATGCGTATTGCACCTCGGATTATTCGAGCACGCAGTCGGTGACGACGACGGTCAGCGCGCCCGAAATCGCGGTCAGCGGCAATGGCAACAACATCGCGGACGGGTCCGTCGCGCCAGCCATCTCCAACCACACGGACTTCGGTTCGGCCTCCGTCGCGGGCGGCACGGTCACCCGCACCTACACGATTACCAATAGCGGTACGGCCAACCTTACTCTCGGCACGGTGACGACGAGCGGCACGCACGCGGCGGATTTTATTGTCACCGCGCAGCCGTCCAGCCCGGTCACGCCAGGCGGAAGCACGACGTTCCAGGTTCAGTTCGACCCGTCGGCCACGGGGACCCGTTCGGCGACCGTCAGCTTTACGAACAACGACGCGGATGAGAACCCCTTCAACTTCGCCATCCAAGGAACGGGCACCGCGCCGGAGATCGCCGTCAGCGGCAATGGGAACGATATCGCCGACGGCGATTCGACGCCGAGTCTGACGGACCACACCGATTTTGGCGATGTGCTCGTCGATGGCGGCACGCTGACCCGGACCTACACCATCACCAATAGTGGCAACGAAAACCTGACGCTCGGTACGGTGACCACGAGCGGCACGCACGCTGCGGATTTTATTGTCACCGCGCAGCCGTCCAGCCCGGTTGCGCCCGGCGGCAGCACCACGTTTCAGGTGCAGTTCAACCCGTCCGCCGTGGGCACGCGCACGGCGGAGGTCAGCTTCACGAACAATGATGCGGATGAAAATCCGTTCAATTTCACCATCCAGGGCACCGGTACCGCGCCGGAGATTGCGGTCAGCGGGAACGGGACGGATATCGCGGACGGCGACAATACGCCTTCCACGCTGGATGGCACCGATTTCGGCAGCGTGTTGGTCGGGAATCACGTGGACCAGGTCTTTGTCATCACGAATAGCGGAACTGCATCGTTGACGGTCGGGAACGTGACGACGAGCGGCACGCACGCCGCGGACTTCATCGTCACGGCGCAACCGTCGTCGCCTGTCGCCGCCGGCGGAAGCACCACGTTCACGCTGCGGTTCCTGCCCGGCGCGTCCGGTGTTCGCTCCGCCGCCGTCAGCTTCACCAATGGCGACAGCGACGAGGACCCCTTCAACTTCAGTGTGCAGGGCAACGGCGTGCTGGCCGCGCCAAACATTGTGTTGCTCGGCACCAATGGCGCGACGATTGCCAAGGATGACGTCACCCCGGACGTCGCGGACGGCACGGACTTCGGCTCCGCCAACGTCATCGGCGGGACCGTGACGCGCACCTTCACCATCACGAACAACGGGACGGCTTCGCTGACCATTTCCGGGATTACGACCAGCGGCACGCACGCGGCGGACTTCGAGGTGACGACCGCGCCGGGCGGCAGCGTGGCGGCGGGTGCGACGACGACGTTTGTGGTGACCTTTGATCCCGCGGATCGCGGCCTGCGTGAGGCCACGTTCAGCATTGCCAACAACGACGGGCCGAACAACCCCTACACGTTTGCCGTGCAAGGCACGGGACTCGCGCCGGAAATCGCCGTGAGCGGAAACGGCAACAACATCGCGGACGGTTCCGTGACGCCCGCGCTCTCCAATCACACGGATTTTGGCAGCGCCGACATCGCGGGCGGTACGGTGACGCGAACCTTCACGATCACCAACATCGGCAACGCCAGCTTGACCATTGGCTCGGTCAGCACCAGCGGCGCACACGCCGCGGATTTCATCGTGACGGTGCAACCCGCCGGCACGCTCGCGGTGAGCAATAGCACGACCTTCCAGGTTCAGTTTGACCCATTTGTCGCCGGGACGCGCTCGGCGACGCTAAGTTTCAGCAACGGCGACCCGGATCGCGATCCATTCTCCTTCGACATTGAGGGCACGGGTGTCGTCAATCCCGAGATCGCCGTGCTGGGCACGAACGGCGCCCTGGTGGCGGATGGCGACAACACGCCCAGTTTCGCGGATGGCACGGATTTCGGCGCCACTGCGGTGACTGGCGGCCAGGTCGATCGCACGCTCTTCATCACGAACTCCGGCTCCGGCGCGCTGACGATCACCGGCGTGACCACTTCCGGCGCGCACGCCGCGGACTTCGTGGTCGTGAGCTGGCCGGCCCTCGTGGATGCGGGCGCGCGGTCCAACCTCGTCCTGCGGTTCGATCCAACGGCGTCCGGCGTGCGCACAGCCGCGGTGGTGATCGCCAGCGATGACGCGGATGAGGCCAGCTATGACTTCGCGGTGCGCGGTACGGGCCAGGTTCCGCCCACCGTCACGACGACGATCGCCTCTGCGACGAACCAGACCACGGCGACCGCAGGCGGCAACGTGACGGCGGACGGCTTCGCGACGGTCACCAACCGCGGCGTCGTGTGGGCGCTCTCGCCCGCGACGCCCACCGTGCCCGGCGCGCAGACCACCAACGGCACGGGCACGGGCAGCTACAGCGCCACCCTTACGAATCTGATCCCCGGCGCCACGTACAACTATCGCGCCTTCGCGCAGAACTCCGCCGGCACCTCCTATGGCGCACAGACGAACCTCACCACGCCTTGTTTCAGCGGCGTGGTGACGGGTCTCGTGGTCACGGTCACCAACGAAACCAGCTTCACGGCCGCGTGGAGCAACTTTGCGGGCGCGACGGGGTATGCACTGGATGTCGCAACCGTTTCCAATTTCAGCGGGGCGGCATCGACGATCGGGCAGCAGGATTTCGAGGCCAGTCCCGCATCGCCTGTTGCCACCTACTCGGCATCCGGTGGCGGGATCGTCACGGGAGACTCGGCTTCCGGCGATCGCCCGGCCAGCAGTCCGTTTGCGAGCAGCGGAACAAATGCCTACAGCGTCAACAACGGCAGCGCGACGATCACGTTTGACGCGGTGGACACCAGCGGTTCGTCGGACTTGACCCTGTCGATGCGCGTTGCGTCGTTTTCCATCGCCTCCACGGGCAACGGCGCGGATGCGGGCGACATCGTCACCGTTTCGATCAGCCCTGACAACGGCGCAACCTACTACTCGACGCTGCGCATTCTCGGCAACAACAACGCCTACTGGAGCTACGCAGGCGGAACCGGTGTGGCTACGACGGATTACGACGGCGATGTGACGCCCGTTGATTTCCAGCCCGCGGGCGGCGGCAATCGGACAACGGACGGCTACAGCACGGTGATCATATCCAATCTGCCTGCCGTGGCGCAGTTGCGCGTGCGTGTGGCGATGCTGAATAATGCAAGCGGCGAGCGCTGGACTGTTGACGACGTGGTGCTCAGCGGGTCCGCCGGCGGCTATGTGGCCGGTTACTCAAACCGCACCGTTTCGGGGACCAGCACGACCGTCACCGGTCTCACGGACGGCGTGACGTATTACCTCCGCGTCCGCGCCACGAATGAATATTGCATCACCGACAATTCCTCCACGCAGTCCGTGACGACCACGATTGGCGCGGATGTCGCGGCGCCATCACTCTCCGGGTTCAACATCGACGCGGCGAGCTTCACCGACTTCCAGATTCGCAATGGGTTCTCCGTCACCGGCCTTGTGTTCGACGCGGGCGGCGTATCCAACGCGACGCACACGCCGTACCTGTTCCTCAAGAACAACTCGAACAACACGATCCTCGCCTCCAACAAGTTCGATGTCGCGCCCGCGAACGGGACGACGGTGCTGAGTCCCTTGTCGGAAACGGTGCCCGGCGCGGCCTACACGAATGTCACGCTGGGCAGCTACACCGGCACGGTCGGCGCGGCGGACCTGGCGGGCAACGTGGCGGTGTCAAATTTCATTTTCTCCGTGATCGACGACGATTCCACGCCGCCGACGATTTCGAGCGCGGACTTCACCTACGGCGGGGTTGGCAGCCGCTACTTTGCGATCACTACGAACAGCACCCCGGCCACGGTCACCAACCGCGCGGGTACGTTCGCCAACGTTCGCTACACGTTGACGGACGAGGAACTGGCCCAGGCCAACGCCCGCGACCTGCGCTTCGCCTTCGGCGTTCGCGACGCGGACAGCGGCATCGCGCGCGGCACCGCCGGCACGACGAACACGGTGATGAGTTTCAGCCTCGAAAATGCCGTATCCGGCAACTTCACCAACTATCGCGCGGACTTGAGCAGCGCCAACTACACCAACGCCCGCACGACGAACGTCTGGTCGTTCCCCTTGGGCTTCTTCACCGAATCCATCATCAACAACCTGATGGCGGCCTCCTCCAACCGCGTCACGATCACCGTGCCGGACGACGACAATGATCGGACCAACGACCAGGCACTGCTGATCAGCGAGACGGTGGGGTGGGTGACGGCGGTGGATGACGACACGGTTCCGCCGGATTTGTCCAACATCCGGATCGGCGCCGTCGGCGGTTCTGGAGCTGCGGCGCCCGTGTGGGTGGAGACGATGGGCACAGTGGGTGGAGCCACAGCCATCGCAGCCTATGAGTCCGCCAATAATTTTGACAACGATGCGCAAACGATGAGCGGTTCGGGCGGATCGGGCGAAGGCATCTACAGCACGGTCAATTCCAGCGGGTATACCAATGCATCCGGAAGCGCCAATCTTCGCTTCGGGGGCTATGGGCAGTTTCTCCAAATCGATGGTCTCGACATGAGTACGAACGCCAATGTGTCGATGTCCTTCGGCATCAGCCTTGGCGCGGGCTCGGCAAACAACGACCACATCAAGGCGGAATATTCAACGAATGGGACCGATTGGGTGGACCTGCCGTTTTCGGTGGATGCGACAACGAGTTGGCAGCTGGTGGAGCCGTCCGGGACCATCCCGTCGTCCGCCGGTTTGAGTATTCGCCTGCGCCGCACCTCCACCGGGACCGCTGGATGGGACTTCCGAATTGACGATATCACCCTCTATTCCACTGCGCCTTCGGTCACCAACCTCACGGACGGCCAGCTTTTCGCCGGCGTCGCGCTCACCGGTCTCGTGCAGGACGCCTACAGCGGCATCTACGGCACCAACCACACCGGTGCGTTTGCGCCCACGGTGACGGTGTTCAATGCGACCGGCGGGATCGTCTATGGCGCGCGGTTTGCAGGCGGACCGGCCAATGGCGGCGCGCTCACGGCGACGCCGTTCTCGAATCTGGTATCGCTGGCGACCAACGACATCGCCATCGGCGCGACCTACACCTCGCGCGTGGTGGTTTGGGATTATGATTTCGACCGCACGGGCGACCAGCTTTCGTCCACGCAGCAGGTGGCCTTCACGGTCATTGACGATGATACCAACGCGCCCGCAGTCAGTGGCTTCAGCCTCGGCGGCGCGACCACAAACTACGACCTGAGTTTCAGCTCAATCGCCCTCACCGGCACGATCACCGACGCGTCCGGCGTGCAGTACGGCGGCGCCTCCTATTACCTTGTGTTGGGCGGCAGCGGCGTGGTGCAGAGCAACGCCCTCTTCGCCGGCGCGGGGAACGCCGCGACCGGGACGATCACGGACGCGGGCCTGCTGTGCGGCCAGGATTATACGATTCGCGTCTTCGCGATCGATGCGGACCTCGACCGCGCGAACGACCAACTCTCGACCACGCAGAACGTCCTCGTCATCCGCACCATCGGCGTCGGCGGCCCGGCGGACTTCCCGATTGCCAGCAACCTGCTGGTCAACGGGACTGCGGCATCCCCGGCGGTGACGTTGACTGACGCGAACATCGCGACCGGCGGCTGGTCGCTGGCCATGAATCTCAGCCATCCCGTGGGCGTCCAGACGAATGCGACCTCGCCGTCGTTCCGTGTAACAAACAGCGTGGGCGAGGTGCTCGGCAGCATCCCGTGGAGCAACGGCGTCCTCTCCGGGCAGACCTACTTCTTCACCAACAGCGGCCTACCCGCGGTTTCCTACGCCGCGGTGGAGACCGGCCTGCATCACGTGGTCTGGTCCGCGCTCAACGCGGGTTCGTGCGTGGCGAACGTGATCGACCGCGGAATCATTGCCGGTGGCACGAACAGCTTCACGGTGGTTGACGACGATTCGGCGCCGCCGGTCTTGAGCGGATTTGCCGCGCCAGGCGGGGCGACCATTGATGTCTCCGTTGCACTTTCCGGGTTCACGGTCACCGGATTGGTGCAGGATGCCGGCAGCGGCGTCGCTTTCACCAGCCGTCCCCCATACTTCCTGTTCCTCAACACGGACGGGGCGGTCCTCGCGAGCAACGCCTTCAGCGGACATACCGAAGGCGCGGGCCTCGCATCGGCCGTGGCGCTGACCAACTGGTTCAGCGGCCTGACGCTGACCTGCGGCAACAGCTACACCGTGCGCGTCGTGGCAGCGGATGCGGACAATGACCGCGCGAGTGACGCTGCCGTGGGGACGAATGACGTCCTCGTGATCGTGACCAGCGGGTCGGACGGCGACGCGCCGACGGCGGCAGACCTCTTCGTGAACAACACGCCCGCGGCCTCGGCCACGCTTACCGACCAGAATATTGCGACGGGCGGCTGGCGGGTGGCGCTGTCCTTCACGCACATCTCGGGCGACATTGTGACCAACGGCGTCGATGCGCCGTCCTTTGCGGTGCGGAACGCGGACGCGGTGGATGTATACGGCCTGCTCGCGTGGAGCAACATCACGAAGTCCGGCGCCACGTACTACGCGACCAATCACCCGATGATGTCGGCCGATACGAACCTCGTGACCACGGGACTCTACACGCTCGTTTGGTCGGCCCGCAGCGAAGGGTTGTGCTTCGGGCTGACAAATGGGAGCACGCTCGTCTCGCCCGGCACCAACACCTTCCTGGTCGTGGACGACGATGTGACGCCGCCGGACCTGTATGGCGTCAACGTCGGCGGCGGCACGGGCACGGGCTGCGGCGGATCGGGCGGCAACTGCCCCGATCCCACCCGCACGAACCTGATCGCGGGCGACATCGCGATCTTTGCCATGAACACGCTCACCACGGGAGGCATCGGAACCAATGTCTTGTTCAATTCCGATTCCTTCGCGTTCGTCACCCTGGTCGACATCCCGACGGGAACCGAGATCAAATTTACGGATAACGGCTGGCGAAGCAGCACGGCGTCGTTCCGGGCCAACGAAGGCATCCTGACCTGGCGCGCGACGAATTGCGTGCCGGCCGGCACGGTGGTCCGGTGGATCGCGACCAATACGCCCGTTTTCAATGTCGGGGTGCTGCAGTCCGTCGCGGGTTCCTTCGCACCCAATATCCAGGGCGAACAAATCCTTGCGTATCAGGGGCCGAACAACGCGCCCAACTTCATCTATGCCGTCAACGACCGGTTGGATGGCATCTGGGATATCGATGCCGTGGATTCCCATTCGTCCGCCCTGCCCCCCGGGCTGATCGACGGCTACACCGCCGTCGCGGTGGGTGAGTTCGACAACATCATCATCGATACGAACAACCTGTCGATCAGCGGCGGTCGCGATGCGGTGCTGTTCTACATCGGCGGCGCGGACAACTGGATCGGCAGCGACTCCACGCCCTACAACCTGGCGCTCTTCAATTTCACCTTCCCCGACCTGTGCGCGGCGGGCGGCGTGATCACGGATGGCGACCTGCTGGCCGGCGGCTGGAGCATCACGGGCTTGGTGCAGGATGTGAACAGCGGCTTGCTCGTCAGCAATGCGGCCGGCGTCCGCTACATGGTGCTGAACACCAACAGCGGCGTGGTCGTCTCGAATTATTTCACCACGACGTTTGCGTCGGGCTCGACGTTGTTGCACGGCCTGTCCAACGCCATTCCCGGCGGCGACTACTTTGCGATTCAACTTGGTTCGCTTACCGCGCGCCTGTTCGCCGCGGATGCCGACAACGACCGTCCGAATGACAGCGCTGAACGCATGACCAACGTCGCCTTCACCGTCGTGGACGACGACACCGATCCTCCGCAGATCGGCTTCTTCTTCGTCAACGGCCAGACCACGATCACCAACGCCGCCGACCTCCTGTCGATGGTGATTTCCGGCCAGGTCCGCGACGTGACCAGCGGCATCGGCTTCACCTCCGCGCCGCCCACCTATACCGTGCTCGACTCTCTGGGCTTCACCGTCGCCTCCGGCGGCTTCGCGAACACCCCGGGAACCGAGGGCGCGGGTCTGAACTGGACCAGCATCTGGACGGCGCCGATTAATCTCGCGGGCATCGCCGATTGCGGCGTGTACACCGTGCGGGTCACCGTGGCGGACGCGGACAATGACCGCGTTGGCGACCGGCTCCAGACGAACCTCAACTTCATCATCAGCGTCACGACCGGGACCGGCGAGGAACCGGCCGCGAGCAACCTGCTTGTGAACACTTCGCCCGCGGACGTGGCGACGCTGACGGACGCCGAACTGGCGGCAGGCGGCTGGGATCTGGCCATGAGCCTGCATCATCCGATCGGCATCCGCTACGACAGCCCGTTCGAGCCCTCCTTCGAGATACGCGACCCGAACGCGGTCACCGTCATCGGACAGAACTGGACGAACATTGAAACCGTCGGCGGCACCGCCTACGTGACCAACTACGGCCTGCCCGGCGTGGCCTACGCGAATGTGTTCACCGGTTTCTACACGGTCGCCTGGTCGGCGCGCAGCCAGGGCGCCTGCTACGGCGAGGTGTTCGATGCGCTGTTCATCGGCGGCACGTCGAATCGACTCCGGGTGGTGGACGACGACACCACGGGCCCCACCGCCGCGAGCAACTTCGTCAACACGGCGGTCCAGTGGACCAACAACCCGGTCGTGACCTATACGTGGGATACGAGCTCCGTCCACGATGTGTCCGGTGTGTTCGAGTTTCGCATCCGGACGGATGGCCTGGCGCCGACCACGATGGCGGATGGCGTATCGGCGGGACTGACCAACACCATTACGCTCACCAACCTGAACGAAGGCGTGCTTACCAACTGGCTGTTCGCGATCGATAACGACAACGATCGCGCGAACGACCGGGCGATGGGAGCGGCGACAACGACAGTGCTCTATCTCGATTTCACCGCACCGAGCCAGGTGACGGATTTTGTCGCGTCGCCCGGTGCGATCGATGATACCTCGGAAATCGACCTCACCTGGACGCCCCTGGCTGACGCCGGCAATCCTGACCTGTCGCCGTGGGACACCTACCGGGTGTTCTTCACGCAGGATTCGGGTGATCCGACGACGAACGACGTTTATTTCGACGCCTCAACCTATGCGGATCTCGCGACGAACGCGACCGCGACGCTGACGCTGCAGGGCCTCTCCATGGGTTCGGAGTATCGCCTGGCCGTGGCCGGTCTCGACCGCGCGGGCAACCTCGGGCCGATCTCCGGTGTGCAGACGGTGACGCTGGGCCAGATTGTCATCACCCAGGCGTTCGCCAACGCGCAGTCGCAGCCCGTGCTGAACTGGTTCGGCAATCCCGCCGCCTTCTACGATGTGATCTACGCGGACGCCACCGGCTACGCCGCCACGATCAACGCGCAGTGGAAGCTCGCGAAGACGGTGCTTGGCACCAGCTTCACGGACGAGGGTGGCCTCGATGAGGGAACTGCCAACGTGCGCGTAGCACCCATGGATCTGCCGAACAAGTGGATGCGTTTCTACCGCGTGGCGGTGGCCAATGCCTGGGTGCCGACGGCGGCGCGGCAGGGCGGGGCGACGACCTCGGTGGTGGTGGCGCTCAAGACCACGCTGTCCAACGGCTACAACTTCGTCGGCACGGGCATGACGCCATCGGACCCCTCGCTGGCAGGCGTTTTCGGTACAAACCGGTTGCCCGCGGGCACGATGCTTTCGGACTCCACGAGCATTTCAATTTATGATCCTTCGCCGACCGGTGAAGCGCTGACGAACGCCTGGTGGCTGCATCAGACGGATGGTTGGCGCTACGAATCCGGGTCCGCCTCCGCGAACACCCAGGCCCTGCCGTATATACTGGCCGGCTACACGGTCACGATTCCCTCAAGCGCCACGCCGACAACCAACCTGCTGATGGTCGGCCTCGTGCCGTGGACGAATCCGCCCGTAATCAGCATCTACAGCGGGTACTATCACATCGTGTCGCTCAACCTGCCGCGCCCGACGCGATTGGATGAGACGGGCTTCAAGGATGTTCTGCGGTGGGGTGCGGCGCTGCTGGCCGCCGACGAAATCCGTCTCCTCCAGCGCGGGCCGGGTCCCTTCGAATCGCCCGCCGCCCGGTTCTTCGTCAACACCACGGGCCAGTACCGCCGCGCGACCGGCGGTGTGTCTTCCGTACCGGCGAATGACTACCTCATCCAGCCGGACGACGCGATCATTCTGCACACGCCGCGCTCGACCAATCTGCTGGCGAATTGGACGATGCCGCTTCCGTTCGCGCCGCCGGTGTTGCAGCTCACCAATCCGATCAGCGCCGCGCCGATCGTGCTGGCGCAGGCGCCGCTCAGCATCACCGAAACCAGCGCGGTGCTGCGTGGCAAGGTGACGCCGAACAGCCTGGCCGCGTCCGCGAAAATCCTGTGGGGAACGACGACGAACTACGGCAGCGAAGTGGCCGTGACGAACCTGCCGGCGACCAATATCGCCTATGACCTGTCCGGCCAAATCAGCGGGCTGACTACGGGCACGTTGTACTACTTCCGCGTCTGGGCCTCGAACAGCGCCGGCATCAGCCGGTTCGGAACCGGCCAGTTCATCACGCTGGGTTCCTGTACGAACGCCACGCCGTCCGCCCCCGGCGTTGCGGCGACGGACGGAACGTCCACGAATCATGTCCAGTTGAGCTGGAGCGACGTCGCTTATGAGGACGGCTATGAGATCTGGCGACACACGATCAACGTCTCCGGCTCCGCCTCGCTGCTCACGACGGTTGGCGCGAATGCGACGAACTATAACGATTCCAGCGCGACGCCGGGCCAGCAATATTACTACTGGTTGAAGGCCTACAATTGCGCGGGCGACAGCGGTTTCGGTTCGGGCAATGGCGGGTATCGTCAGCTCGCGACAGTCGCGGGTCTTTCCGCCTCCTACAATACCTACACCAACAAGGTCGTCATCCAGTGGTCGGACATCACTGGTGAGACCTCGTATGGCATCTGGCGGCACACGTCCGACGCTTCCGGATCAGCGTCCCCGTTGGGCGCGGCCCCCGCGGACGCGCTGGCCTTTACGGATACCACGGCAACCGCGGACACGGATTACTACTACTGGGTGCGTGGCAGCAACAACACGAGCGGCACGGTGGGCGCGTTCCCGTCGGGCGGCGCGCTGGGCCGCCGGTCCAGCATCGGCGTGCCTGTGCTGAGCCTGCCGACGTATTCCAACATATTGACGACGGTGAGCAGCACCGGTGCGACGCTGGGGGCGACGATTGATTCGAACGGCGGAGATACGCTCACCGGGCGCGGAACGACATGGGGAACTTCGCCGTCGCCTGTCGGCAATAGTCTCGATCAAGGCGGCACGTCCATCGGCACGTTCTCCCATGCCCGCTCGAACATGCCCGCCGGCACGCTGATCTACTTCCGCGGCTGGGCGAGCAACTCAGTCGGCATCGGGTATTCCGGCGATGGCAGTTTCTGGACCGCGCCGCCGAGGCCCATGGGTCTTTCGTTCACGAACCAGACCACCAACAGCTTCCTCGCCCAATGGTCCGCCGCCACGGGTGCGACGAACTACCTGCTCGACGTGTCCACCTCGTCGCTCTTCTCCGTGCATGTGTCAGGCTACAGCAACCGCGAGTTGGGTTCCGTGGTCTCGCATGTCGTGACGAATTTGCAGTCGGGCATACTGCACTACTGGCGGCTCCGGGCCCAGAACGCGGGCGGCATCGGTCCCTATTCCACGACGAACGAGGGTGTTTCTCTTGTGATCGAGCCCACCGTGCAATCCACATCGCTGGTCTTCACCAACATCGGCGTTACGAACATGACGGTGTCGTGGACGCCTGGCAATGGGACGCACCGCATGCTGGTGGGTCGCGCGGGTGGGGGCGTCAACAGCATGCCCGTTGATGGCGCCATGTATACCGGGTCCGCTCATTTCGGGTCGGGCGGGCAGATCGGTTCGGGAAATTACGTGCTCTACAGCGGGCTCTCCACCGCCACGTCCGTGAATGTACACGGACTCAGCACCAATACGGCGTATTTCTTCCGCGTGTTCGAGCGGAATGGCACGGATCAGCAGGCCAATTATCTGACCAACAACGCCGCGGGGAATCCAGGCGGAGCGAGCACGCTATGAGCACGAGGCGGATCATCACGGGATTGGCGACACTGGCCCTCGCGACGTTCACGGCGGGCGCGCAGAAGGTGCCGCTTCACGCGGCGGTGACCAATCCCATCTTGAATGAATATGGCGCACCACTTGCAAAGCCACAGGGCGAGTTGGTGCAGTTTCTCTACGTGAACAGCGGCGTGCAGCCGCCCGCGGTCGATGGCCAGCCGCATCCCAACAATCCGGTCGTGTATACGAGCCGGATCGGGAACGGGATGGGCCGGGCCGATTCGGAGGGCAAATTCAGCGCCGCGATCACACCGCGTCCAGGCGGCCCGATCATCGCGCGGGTTTTCAACGCGCCGACGCTGGAGGAGGCATCGTTCTACGCGGATTCGCAGCCTTTCACGCCGCTGCAGGACCGGACGATCTTTTATCCCGTGCTCAACGCCACCACCAATCCGCTCGATTCCGCCGATGATGATGGCGATGGCGTGCACAATTCGTGGGAGAAGAGCCTGGGTTCCGACCGGAACAATCCCGATACCGACGGCGACGGCGTGCCGGATGGCCATGAATTCCGCGCGGGCACCGGGTTGACGGATGCTGACTCGTTCCTCGCGATGGTCCGCCTGATGCCCCAGCCCGGCGGCCATCTGCGCGTCGAATGGGACGCCGTGCCGGGCAAGTCCTACCAGGTGCAATTCGCGGCCGGAGATCTGGCCGCGCCTGATCTGGTCTTCAGCAATGTCAACGCGGTTATCACGGCTGCACAGGCCGATACCCATACGACTATGACCAATGGCACGAGTATGCCCCTGGGCGTGTTCCGGGTGCGGTTGGTCGATGATTAAATTTTGCCAAAAGTTAACGAGTCCCGCATCAGTCCCACACCGTCGAAGCGTTCTATTCAGCGAAGCAGAAGAAGGAGCCACATCATGAAACGCAGCATTACACTCCCGACCATACTGACCCTTTTGTTTGCGGGCGCGGTATTCATCCCGTTGGCCAGTTACGCGCAAACCACGAACTATTTTACGGGATTTGAGGATGCCACGAAGGGCTCGTATGCAGCAGCCGACGTGACCTTGAGCGGAATTTCGTGGAATTTTACGGAAGCGCTGATTGGCACTGACGCAAATGACCGCAAAAACGGCACGAAGGCTGCACGAATGAGGACGAACAACGTCGCCGCCCTCACGATGCTGGCCGATATCACGAACGGGGCCGGTGTGGTCAGTTTCCTGCACGCGAAATTCGGATCGGACGGAAATTCCGAAGTCGCGCTGGACTACAGCACCGACGGCGGTTCGATCTGGGTAAATGCAGGCACGACGGCCGTCGAAAGCACCACGCTCACCTTGTATTCGACCAACATCAACCAAACGGGAAATGTCCGGCTTCGCATTCGGAAGACCGCCGGAACCGCGAGCCAAAGACCGAACATCGACGATATCACCGTTCTCGCGCCCGGCGAGGCGCCTGCCCCAACGACGAATGTTCAGTTCACCACGTCCTCCGCATCCATTGGCGAGGCGGGCGGCGCCTACACCGTGACGGTGTACAAAACGCTGGCGGAGGGAAATGTCAGCGGCAGCGTGACCCTCGGCGGGACGGCCACCGAAGGCGCGGACTACTCCATCGACACGACGAACTTCACGATGAACGGCGCGACGACGTCGGCCACCTTCGTGATCACGATCAACGATGACGGCGACACGGAATCGGCCGAGACGGTCACGCTCACGCTGGCCAATGTGCTCGGCGGCACGATTTCCCCGCCTTCGGTGTTTACGCTGACGATCACGGACAACGACGGCACGCCGCCGCCGAGCGGTGAGCCCTGGATCAACGAGTTCAACTATGATCCGCCGGGAACGGACTCGAATGAATTCGTCGAAATCGCGGGACCGGCCGGACTTGACCTCGCCGCCTACCGAATCGTGCTCTACAACGGATCGGGCGGAGCGGTCTATTCGACCATCGCGGGCAGCGGGCTGATTCCCGACGAAGGGTGCGGGTTTGGCGCCATTGCCTTCGATGCGGTGGGGCTGCAGAACGGCGCTCCAGATGGCATCGCGCTGGCGAAGGTCGACGCCGGGGTGACGTCGCTTGTTCAGTTTATTAGTTACGAAGGTGAAATGACGGGCGTCGGCGGCCCTGCTGACGGCGTTCTTTCCGAGGATGTGGGTACGCAAAATGGCGTTATTGAGACACTACAGGCAACCGGAACAGGCGCGGCGTACGCCGATTTTACCTGGGCGACCGGCACGATAAGCCGCGGCGTGTTGAATGTCGGCCAGACGATTGAGCCGTGCGGAGGCGGCGGGCCGGCCACCAACGTCAAGTTCAGCGCCAGCTCCGCCAGCGTGGCGGAGTCCGTGGGTTCCTACACGGTTACCGTCCACAAAACACTGGCGGAAGGCAATGTCAGCGGCTCCGTGACCCTCGGCGGCACGGCGGCAACCCCCGCGGACTACACGATCGACACGACGAATTTTACGATGAATGGCGCGACGACTTCCGCGACATTCGTCATCACGGTTAACGACGACGGCGACACGGAGTCCGCCGAGACGGTCACGCTGACCCTGGCGAACGTGACCGGCGGAACGATCTCATCGCCCTCCGTATTCACGCTCACCATCAATGACAACGACGTGTTGCCGCCGCCGAGTTTGAATGTGTGGGTCAATGAACTGCATTACGACAATGCGGGCGGCGACGTGAATGAAGGCGTGGAGATCGCCGGTCCGGCGGGCACGGATTTGACCGGGTATTCATTGCACTTCTACGACGGGCTCGTTGGCGGGCTCGGGGTGTACTTTGTCACGAATATCACCGGCGTCATTCCCGACCAATCGAATGGGTTTGGAGCCATTTGGGTGGATTGCGAGCGTGGCGGTGATGATATTCAGAATGGCAGTGCAGACGGATTTGCACTGGTTTTTGGCAGCACGCAGGTCATTCAGTTCCTCAGCTATGAAGGCACGTTTACGGCTACGAGCGGCCCCGCCGCGGGATTGACGTCCACGGACATTGGCGTGCAAGAGGGCAGCACGACGCCGGAGGGCTGGTCCTTGCAGTTGTGCGGCAGCGGCACGAACTATGCGGCGTTCGCCTGGTCGACGAACCTTCCGCACTCACGCGGCCTGCTGAATGAATGCCAGTCGATTCCAGGCGGCGGCAGCGGCTACACGCCGGAACAGGAGGGGTACATCCTGGTGCACTGGGGTACCGTCGGTGCATACACAGGCGATGAAGCGGATGACGACGGCGATGGGTTCAGCAATCTCGAGGAATTCATCGCGGGGACGATCCCGGTCCCGCCGACCGGCGCGAGCAGCTTCTTCGAAGGCACGGCCCTCACCAACGGCGCGTCCCGGTTCGTGGTGTTCCCGACGCAGACGGGCCGACTGTACCGGCTGTGGTCGACCCCGGCTCTGTTTCCCACGCAAACTTGGACGTCGGTGGCGGGACCGACCGCCGGCACGGGCGGCGACGTCTCGCTGACCGACGGCGTGAACACCAACCTGGGCGTCTACCGCTTGAGCGTGGAGTTGGATTGATCCGGTTCGACGCGGTCAGCGCCCGCGTCCACAGCGTGCGTAAACGTTATGCTGTAGCCGCGCCCGCCGGGCGCGGTTCCCGGGGTTCGGCTATCGCGACTCCGCGACTGCGGCATTGTTCGTGAAGCTGGCCTCGAATGTTTGCGCGACTTCCGCGTTCATGCGTCGTGCTTTGCGCATTGCTTGTTCGGCCTGCGCGAGCTGGCCATTGGCCTCGTAGGCCTTGCTCAACCACAGCCACGAGAGGATCGCGTTCTTTCGCAGCGAGACTGCGCGTTTCAGCGAGGCAATGGCCTCCGCGTTTTTCCCGCGTTGCAACTGGCAGATGCCAAGCTGCTGCCAGCCGTTTACATAGGTGGGGGATTTGCGCGTCACGGTGAGCAGCAGCGTTTCCGCCTGGGAAAAGCGAAGCAATGCGTAATACAGCGCGGAAGCGCCGATCAGGCGGGGATTGTTGCGGGAGGGGAGCCAGGTGAACGCCGTGCGTTCCTGTGTGCGGCGCGAATTTTCCAACGCCTTTAAACCGGACTTTTGCAGTTCAAAATCCTGCAGCATGCGCGAGTGTTCACGTGTTTTGCGCAGCATGACGATGGTGGTCCCGTCGAAATACGCCAGGCCCCATTCGCCCGCGTCGAGCAGTCGCCGGGTCGCCGCTCCGCTGCCCGGCCAGCTGCTGTTCAGGACGATTGCCTCGGGCTGGTGCTTTTCGAGCAGCGCGGTCCATGCCTCCGGCTGGCCCATCAGGCCGCGGGCCAACTCCTGGTAGAATTCGAGCCCATACAGCGGCGCGCGCGAGTCCGTGAAAATTTTGCGACCCGGCAGGCGCCACGCCAGGTAGCCGCCATCCTGGATCATGTGGATGGCCTTCGTCGGGAATTCCGGGCGGGCGAGAATCGTGGCGCACGCATCTTCCGGAAACAGATCTTTCGCCGTGCCGAGACCGAAGGAGGAGGCGCTTCCGGTCCGGTTGTAGTAGAAATTGCTGCAAATGAGCAGGAGCGAGAGCGCGGACGCTCCGGCGAGCATGCTGCGACCCGCGGACGCCCACGCGTCGCCGTCCAACTTCCGGAAGATCCAATTCGCCAGCCCCTGCAGGCTGTAGGAGGCAAAGGGGAGGAGCAGCAGTCCACTGAACGCGAGATAGCGGGGGGAAAGCACCAGCAGGAAGGCGCCCGCCACGCCGAGGGTTGTGATGGAGATCGGCAAGCGCCCGGATACGGTGATGAATCCACTGGCCACGATCGCCAGCATCACGGTTTGGATGTGTCGCGCGAAGGAGGGCGCGAATTCGCCGTGGAACAACGATATCCATTCCAGCAGTGCGCCGGAATTCGGGTTCAGCAGTGTGGACCAGGCGATTGAGTGCAAGCGGAAGCCGTAAGGATTCACGAACGTGACGGCCAGCAAAGCCAGCGGAATCCAGGGCGCCAAACGTTTGCCGCCGGTGCGCCGGTCTTCAAAAGCGAAGAGGGCGGCAATCAACGAGCCCAATAGAAACGAGCTGTGCATGTTGGTCCACATGATTTGCGTGGGAACCAGCACCAGCAGCACGGTGCGGGTTTGTGCGCGAGCGAGGGCATGCATGCATAGCGCGGTGAACAAGAGCGCGGGACCGTGGGGCCCAACGGCCAGGGTGGGAGCCACCAGCCAGGCGCAGGCAAGAATACCGAGGGAGCGGGCCGCATCGCCCGAACCGGGCCCCGCGAGCGGCAGCAGCAGGACGAATGCGCCGACCACGCAGGCCGCGAACACCAGCGTCACCAGCGGAGCGCCGCCGGTGTCCCAAAGACGGTACAGGGCCGCGTCGTACAGCCACGTGGCGTTGACCCAGACGGCCTCGCCGGTGGTGTAGGCGAAGGGGTCCGTCTCCGGCCGGCCGGCTTCCGCGATGTGGCGGCCGGTGGCCAGATGCATCCAGAAATCGGAGTTCGAAATCGTGCGGATGCTGAAAAACGTCAGCGCGAGAAGGGCGAGCAGGAGAAGATATCGCGCGAGCGGGGGGGACGTGGAGGAGTCGTGTTGCATGGATGTTGGCGTTTGTGTGCGTGCGGGATTAGCTTTCCGTTGAGACTCGATGCCGTCAAGGCTCTTCTAGAGCCTGGTCGACCGTCACCAGTTCATCCTCCATGATCTCCTCGGCCACCGGAATATCCACCACCGTGCGAATCCGTTCGATCAAGCGCTGGTTCAACAGTTTTCGCATTTCCGCCGCCTGTTCGATGGAATCGAGGGCCGGATTAAACGGGGTCAGGTGGAGGGTCACCCCCCTGGGCTCCGGGACCGGCCGTTCCGGCGCCTCGACGACCGGCTTCGCGGCGAGGGCGCGCGTGACGGCGGCTTCGATGGAAAGACCAGATTCCTCGATGAACTCGCGCCAGGCTGGGCTGGGATTCCGCCAGAACGCGGAGAAGGCCGGGCGCGTCACCCAGTAGGCTTTTTCCGCCGCATCCAGCCCGTCCATTCCGCGCCGGAGCCAGCCGATGACCACGGAGTCCGTGCCGGATTCGGCATACAGCGCGCCCAGCGCGGCGCTGGTTGCGGGGGAGGCGTTGCCCTGTCGCTGCAGCTGGGCCAGCCAGCGGATCGCGAGCGGATGGTCGCCTTCCGCCCACGCGCACAACGCCGCCAGATGCCGGGCCGCAGCATCGCCGGGGCAGCGATTCAGACAGCGGAGGAAATCCTGCCGGGCGTCTCCATAGGCCTCTGCCTCGAAGTGGGCCAGCGCGCGCAGCCAGACCGTGCGCGCTTCCTCGTCCTGTACGATGCAGATGCCGGGCGCCACGAGTGCGTAATCTTCAACGGAAGGCGCCGCCGCCGCGCCTTGTACCACAAGGAGAAAGCCCAGCGCGGCTGACGTGATCCGCTTCATCCGGCAACCGTGGCGCGGAAGCCCTTCACCCGTCAAGTCGCGAGCGTGAGGACTTACCCCGGTTTTCGCCTGCCCCCACCGGCCTTGCGCCGGTGGAGCAAAAGTTCCCCGGCTACCGGGACACGAGGCCAACCCTGCGCGATCCGGCGCATCCGCGTCGCGGATGCGAAAACGCACGCGTTTTCGCCCGCGCGCATGCGCGGGCGCCGGGTCGCGCCCAACTGGGTTTGCCGCCCGGTAGGCCCAACCCACTTCTTCACCACCGGCGCAAGGCCGGTGGGGTCGTTTCACTTGTTGAAGCCCGTCCTTCTCGATCTGCGAA
>DAOLDD010000014.1:0-72816 GCA_035327585.1 Kiritimatiellia bacterium
CATTTCATGCCGTCGGATTTGGGCCGACGGGATGCAATCCCGTCGCTACAACCAAATAGGATAAAACTTTTGAGAACCGCTACGGATCCTCCGGCGACGGAGCGCCGGAGGTACAACGATGTCAGGTCGATATATTCCGTAACGGTTGATTTTGGATTCCGCTTTGTGTAATTTTGGAAGCATGAAAACCACTGTTGATATTCCGGAGAAAGAACTGCTGGATGCCATGCGGTTCACCGGCGCGAAGACGAAGAAGGACGCCGTCACGGAGGCGATCGCGGACTACAACCGGCGCCGGAGGATGGCCCGGCTCGTTGAACATTCGGGCGCCTTCACCAGCATGAAGACCAATGAGGAAATCGAGGGCTTGGAAGAATTGGAAGACAGGCTTTCATGATCCTGATCGATACTTCGCTCTGGGTTCATCAAATGCGGCGAAAGGGCGACCCGGCCAAACGCCAGCGCGTCGAAAACCTGCTCCTATCGGGCGAAGCGGCTTGGTGTCCAATGATTCGGCTGGAGCTATGGGCTGGCGTCGGCAACGACCGGGAGCGCGCGATCCTGAAGGAGTACGAGCAGGTTATCCCGGAATTTTCCATCGACGACGAGGTCTGGCAGGAAGCCTGCGAGCTGGCGGAACGCTGCCGGCGCGCGGGCAAGACCGCGCCGGCAACCGACCTGCTCATCGCCGCCTGCGCCCGCCGCCACAAAGTGGCCCTCGAACACGCCGACCGCCACTTCGATCTCCTCGGGAAGCTGTAGCCAGACCCCGGATTAATTGAGGCGGAACAGGAAGGCGATCAGGCTGCCCACGTAGCCGGTGAGGCCGATGCAGAGCAGCGCGAAGGCGATGTGGTACTTCAGCGTACGCGCGTTGCGGCGCAGGATCAGGTTGATCAGCGACTCGTCCACGCTGGCGCCGCGCCACTGGGTTGCCCAACGCAACTGCAGCGGCCCGGCGAGAATCATCAGCGCCGAGCACAGAACAAAGAACAGCCCGTAGCCGATGCAGAATCGTGAAATCGGCCCGGAGGCGGCGATCGTCGGCCCGGAGAATCCCGTGATCGTCAACACCACGGCGACGAGGCTCAGCAGCATCGCGGAACGCTGTTGCAGCACGTCGTAGGCGTTGGTGACCCAGACAAGGATTTTCTCCCGGTTGTCTCCGTAGAGTTCCTTCAGATAGTCCAGTTCCTCAGCCGGCGCCAGTTTGCGATTCGGGTTCATGGCGGGACAGTAGCAGATCCGGGCGGGATGCGCGATACGGGATGCGGGATGCGCTTCAGGAAGGTCTGCCGCCACCGCCCTTCCCCGCGACCCAGAATTCCATTCGCTTCCCGAGCATCAGGCGGGTTTGCGCGTCGAGGGCGGGGATGGCGCTGAAGAAGAGCGTGATGAATGGGATAAACAGCCATTCGAACGCGTGGCGGATGCGAACCAGGATCGGGCGGCGGGAGGGCGGACGCGGGACCAGCAACTGGCTCAGGATGATCGTGGTGAGCAGCGCGAGACCGGCCAGGTTGAAAATCAGCCCGCTAATGCGCGGTGCGGTGAAATACATGACCGTGCTGGAAAATTCGCGACCGGCGAACAGCGCGGGCAGCCAGTTGATGATCGACAGCATGAAGCCCCAGGTCGCCCACGCCACGAGGCCCTCGTACATCTTTAGGGTATGCCAGAATTTTTCGCGCCACGGGATGCGACGCGCCTGCAGGAATCCGCGCACGAGCAGCGGAAAATTTTCCGCGCCCCACGCCCAGCGGCGCTTCTGCTTGTAGAGCCCGCGCAGCGTGCGCGCCCAGTCGCGCTCGGCGACGATGTCCATGGACACGGTCGTGTACATCGGCACAACGCGATAGTCGCCTTCATAGTGCAGGTACGATTTCCAGAAAATCGCGCTGTCGTCGGAAATCATGTCGACCGGCCAGCCGCCAACTTCGTGGAGCGCCTGGAAACTCATGCTGTGGCTTGAAAACGTGACGAGCGTGTCAGGATTCGTCGCTTCGATGAGTTGGAAGAAGGACGAACCGACCTCCAGCACGCGCGCGAAGCCCGGCGCAGCCCAGATGTTGTTGTGGTAGACCGGGATCGGCTGATAGCTGGCTCGCGTGCGGTCGGGCTCCAAGCAGAAGTGATAGGTCAGGCAACTGATGTAGTGCGCGGGCACCACGGTGTCGGCGTCGAAGCAGGATGCGGTGACGTGCGCGAACGGGATGCCGCGCGCGCGCAGCAGTTCAGCGGCGCGCCGGGCGGCAAACGTGGCATTCGCGCCCTTCACCCGCGCCTCGCCGGGCACGTCGGCGGGATGCAGCGCGACCTCGCAAGCCAGGAAGTGCGCGCGATACTGCTCCGCCAGCCGTTCCGCGTCGCGCCGCACCGCCTCCTCTGCGCGCGCCTCCACCGCGAGCACGACCAGGATGCGGTCGGTCGGAAAATCCTGCTCCCGCAGGCTGCGCAAGCCGGGTTCGACAACGTCCGCCTGCTCCTTCACGATCGGGATGATCACCACATGGTGGACGCATCCCGGATCAAGCGGTTTCACGCCCGCATCCCGCAGCGCACGCCAGCGTCCCCGGAATAACCAGCGCGACAGCGGTAGATCCGGCGGCGGCGCACCTTCCGTCAACGCGGCGAGCCGGCGCGGCCAATCAGCGCGACGTTCCGCGCGCAACAGCGCATAGGAAAACACGAGGAAGATCGTCGAGTGGGCGAGCCGCAGCAGCCAGTAGAGATTAAATGCGATGACCAGCGCGGCGGCGGTCTGCGGCGCGCACAGGCCGAGCGTGAACATTCCCAGCAACACCGTCCAACTGGTCGCCCCGGGCAGGATCTCGAGCAATCGCTGCCGACGCGCCTCCGCGCCCTCCAGCCCCGCCCTGCTGTACACGAAACTCACGGCGACTCCTCCGCGGGTTGCGGCAACGGCAGCAGCGAACGCGGCGGCACCAGCGCCGTGCGCGCCAGATGCCGCGACTCGTCCAGCGCGTAGAGCTCCCCGCTGCGCGCATCAAACAGCAGCGCCCCATCGGCATGCGTTCGCCCGAGGAATCTCGGGGGCCCGCCGCCACCGCGTTCGAGGGCCAGCAGCCAGACCTGGCCGCCGGAGGTGAATGCGATGTGTGAGTCCTCGTAAGCCCAGACCGCCGCGTCGATGCGCGCCCCGTGTGCATACATCCACTCGGTCGTCCAGCCGGCGGCGTCGGACTCCCCCTCCTCCCGCCAGCGCAGCAGACCGAGGCGCCGGTCCTCGACCACCAGCCAGCGCTCCTCGTCCGCATCCGGCAAAACGGCGCACGCCCCACGCGTGAGCAGATCGGGCGGCAGACGTGGGTCCGCCTCCTCCACCTCGCCGTCGCGTTCGACCCGTACCAGGGTTCCCGTGGCATCTATAATATGGAGGTCGCGCCGGTACACGGCAATCGCCTGGGCGGGCGGCGCGCAGTCGGGATACATCGCCAGGTCCTCCAGGTCGAGCCGGTGCACGCGTGCGCCGGTCCGTACGTAGATTTCGTCGCGTGCACGCCGGTCCCACGCCACCTGATCCGGCGCAGCGGGGAACAGGCGCGTGATGTCGAGGGGCGCGTCCCGTTCCCGGTCCAGCGCAATCCAGAGATAGCGTTCGCCGCTGCCATCGTCGATGCGCAGCAGGAGCCGCGGACTGCGCGGCACGCGCCAGTGGTTCAGCACAACCGCGTCGCGCCACGGCGAGTCCGCCGGCAGCAACGGCCGCAACTTCGCGGTCTCCGCATCCAGAACGGCCCAATCCGATAGGCGGGTACCGCCGGCCAGCACGGCGTACGGACTGCCCGGCGTCGTGAAAAAATCGGACCATGCCTGCGCATCCACCCGGCGTGCCGGGCGGACGTCGGGCAGCAGCAGCACGCGATCGAGAACCGTTGCGCGCTCGGGCGCGACTGTCACCCGCTGCTGCCAGGGCTCATATCCGGCGCGCACGAGCCGCAATGCGTATTCGCCCGGCAACAGGTCGCGAATCACCGTGGGCGTGCGACGCGTGTAGCGGCTCGCACCGAGGAACACCTGGGCGTCGTCGGGCGTACTGTTGATGGAGACGAGGCCCGCCCGCACCAGACCGGGTCCCCCGTCGGGGTTATAGATGTACCCGAAGGCATACAGGATCGCGACCGGAGCCGCGACGAGGTATACGGCGAGGAATACGTAGAAAAAAAACTGGCGGATTGCGCGCACTTATCCCGCAGCCACGTCCCACCGGCAGGGCAGTTGGAACACGCCGTGAGCGGTGGATTCGTTTTTGACCGCGAACGGATACCAGTCCTCGCGGCGGTGATACTGCGTGGCGTGGTCCCAGGAATGGATCGCGAGCGAGAGGAAATATTTTCCCTCCATCAGCGTAAGCGGCTCAATCGTCAGCCGGACCACGCCCTCACCCTCCAGCGGAGGCACCGGCACCTCCATGATCTGGGTGTTCGTGCCGAAGATGAAAAACCCGTTGCCCGTCTTGATCGAAAAACCGAAGACCGCCTGCTCGACCCGCTTTCGCGCGCGGTAGCCGATCTCGACGGTCATGCGGCGTCCGGTGGTGAAGGTGCCGGTTTCCACGCCCGCGTCGTTCAGCAGGCGCACGTCCGTATATTCGACGTCGCGCGTGCCGTGTTCCTCGACATTGAGGTGGCCGATGCGCGCCATGTAGGTCTTGAGGTAGGTCAGGATGACATCCGACGGGTCGCCCTGCGCGACGAGCCGCCCCTGGTGGATCAGCTTCACCTCGTCGCAGAACTGCTCGACGGAGACGAGGTCGTGCGTGACGAGCAGGATCGTCTTGCCGCGCTTCTGGAAGTCGCGGATGCGGTCGAAGCACTTCATCTGGAACGCGAGGTCGCCGACCGCGAGCACTTCGTCGACCAGCAGGATTTCCGGGTTCATCTCGACGGCCACGGCGAAGCCGAGGCGCACATACATGCCGCTCGAATAATTCTTCACCGGCATGTCGATGAAGTCGCGCAAGCCGGAGAATTCGACGATGTGGTCCATGCGCCGCGTCACATCCTCGCGCGGGATGCCGAGCACCGCGGCGTTCAGGTACACGTTTTCGCGGCCGGAGAGATCGGGGTGGAACCCCGCACCGAGTTCGAGCAGCGACGAGATGGTGCCGTGCGTGCGCACCGCGCCGGTCGTCGGCGTGATCGTGCCCGCGATGAGGCCGAGCAGCGAGCTTTTGCCCGAGCCGTTCGGCCCGACCACGCCGACGCTCGCGCCGCGCAGCACATTAAACGACACCTCGCGCAGCGCCCAGAACAACTCCGCCTGCTCGCGCTTCCAACCGCGCACCAGCAGATCGCGCAGCGAGGTTTTCGCCACGCCGCGCAGGCGGTAGCTTTTGCCGAGGTTTTCAACTTCGATGGCCGGTTGCGTCATGTCGACATATCCGAAATCTGAAATCCGAAATCTGAAATGAAAATCATAGCAGGTCCGCGAAATCCTTTTGGAGCCGCTGGAACAGGCGGTACGCAAACACGAAGAAGACCCCGATCGCCGCCAGCGTCACGTACGCGGCGGTCTCCCACGGAAACACCGCGCCGCCGGTGATGACGCAGCGGTAACCGGTGATGATCACCGTCAGCGGGTTGAGCAGAAACACGTGCGGCGCCCACGGGTGCGCCTCGGCGTGGCGCGCGACGAAGTCGAGGTTGTACATCACCGGGCTGACGAAGAACCATGCGCTGAGCAGGATGCCGACGAGATGCTGTGCGTCGCGCACCACCACATTGAGCCCGGCGAGCAGCAGCGCGAGCGCGAGGTTGAACACGAGGTGCACGAGCAGGACCGCGGGCAACAGGAAAATCCACGGGCTGAACGACGCGCCGCTGTAGTGGAACAACACCGCGAGTAACGGGAACTGCACCAGCAGGCTCATCGCGTAGGTCGCGGCATTCGCCAGCGTGGCGGAGAGCGGCAGGATGACGCGCGGGAAATAGACCTTCTTCACGAGGTTCGCGCTGCCGGTGATGCTGGTGAGCCCGGCGTTGACGCACTGCACGGTGAACTGCCACGCGAAGACGCCGATGATGATGTCGGCCATCGGCACGCCGCGCCCGCCGAGCAACCGCAGGAAGACCATGTAGATGATCGCCATGAAGAGCGGAATGAGCACGCTCCAGAGAAAACCGAGCACTGAGCCGCGATAGCGCAGTTTCAGCTCCCGGGCGGCGAGGTTCAGCAGCAACTCGCGGTGCTGCGTGAAGGCGGCGCGCAGGCTCATGATCCCGCGACCGGCGCGCGCACCAGCCCCTCCATCACCAAGGTCGCGCGGCCCCGGCCGGGTCCGCCGTCCTCCGCTGCGATCGTAATTTCCACGGCTCGCCAGGGGGCGGGCAGCGCGGCCAGCGTCGCCAGCGTTTCACCAAGTTCCACGAGATTCACGCGGTCGATGGTAACCTGAACCCGCTGCAGCGACCAGTCCGGCGTAATGCGTTCACGCTCGGCCTCGCGGACCTCGGTTTTCCAGGCGGGCCGCTGTTCACGCAACCAGCCAGGCAGAGGCGGCGAGGCGCCCGCGCGCGTCGCGTAAGCCAGCGCATCCCGTTCGGCGGCACGACGGGCGGACTGGTCGCGCAGCGCGATCCACTCCGCGTGTCGCCGCTCGATCTGGCGCAATCGCCCGGGCGTTTCCCGTACGGCGTAGACGGCGGCGCCGACGGCGAAAAGCGCCAGTGCAATCAGCGCGGCGGGCGCCAGCCAGGCGGGATTCCGGTTCATCGCTCCCCCTGCAACGTAAAGTGCACCCGCTCATCCGCGCCCGCGTCGCGTCGCTCAAGTTCGACGCGCCAGCCGGCGGTTCCCAAGGCCGACGCGAAGCGCTCGCCATCGTTCCAATCATTCGCCGTGCCGTGGAGGCGAAGCGCCGCACCCTGCGCGGTCAACGCGTGGAAATGCAGCCCCAGCGTCCGCGCATCGCCCAACACCCGGGCGAGCACGGCGTCAGCGCCCGGTTCGCGATAGCGTGCGAACGAGGCCCAGCCCGCGGCCTCCCCGTCCAGCGCGCGTTGCGCGGCGAGCAGCTCCTGCCCGCGCGGCAGGCGATCCGTGCCCGCGGCCAGCCGCGCTTCCGCGACGAGCCGCTCCTGCCACAGCTCCTTCGCGTGCTCCAGGAGGGCCAGTCCGCTGAAGGACACCACCGCCAGCGCGGCGGCCGCGGCGGCCAGCGCCACCCCGAGCCCGCGGCGGCGGCCCTGCGCCAGGCGAACACCCAGCGGATGCGCCAGCGCGCCCTGCCGCAAATCGCCCTCCGCCTCGGCTCGCGTCAACAGACCGACGGCCAACGCGCGGGGCAGAAATTCAGCGGGCTCCTTGTGTACGATCGACTTTGGCACGCCACCCGGAAATATCTGCGCCGCGATAGCATCGCGAACGGCGGCACGCTCCGCCACGGGCCCGCACCAAACCACGTGACAAACCGCGCCCGGCGCCTGCTCCTGTTGCGCGCGCCACCAGAGGGCGAGACGCTGCCCCGCGGGCGAGCCGGGCGCCGCCAGTTCCTCCGCGCCCAGCCGCAGCCCCGTCGCCGAATCCAAGCCCTTGAACGATCCCGCCACCGCGCTGACCCGGGACCGCCCGAGATGCACCAGCAGGCGGCGATGCTCACGGCCCAACGGCAACTCCGCCACGCTGTATCGCCACAACGCGACCGCCTCATGCTCCAGCGCCACCGGGTCGCATCCCGCCTCCCGCAGGCGATCGAGTTGCGCGACGACATCCTCGGTACGCGCGGCGACGGCCAGCGCCGCCACGCCGCCATCCGCCGTTCGCGCCGGTGACAGGAAGTCGTACTGGCAACTCTCCAGCGGGAACGGCAATTCAATGTCCAGCAACGACGGCAGGACCCGGCGCGCCTTTTCGACCGACGCGATCGGCGCGGTAAGTCGCCGCACGAAACCCGAAAATACCGGCATCGCGGCGGCCACCGGTGCGGCATCGCCCGGCGGGCCGGAAAGTCGGCGAAACTGGATGGCGCCGCGACGGCGGCTCGCCTCGACGAACGTCCATGCGCCGCCATCGAGATCCACGCCGCAAGCAATGGAACCGTAGCGCCCCATCACGCCGGCTCCGGTTCGATCCACTGCACCACGCGCACCCGCCCATCATCCTGCCGGAACACCAGCGCCTCAATCGTCATGCGCCGACCCTCCCGCTCCGCCCAGGCCTCCACGCGGAAAAACTGACTGCGCACTTCGAGATACGGGCGCACCCGCTCATACGCCTCCACGCCCATCGTGAGCGACAATACGTCGAGTTGCCGGATCGGCCGGATGGCGCGCAGCGTCAGCACCGTGTCCACCATCCGATCCTGTTCCATGCCCAGGACGGCCAGCAGCGTCGCGCGCGGCGCTGAATTAATGTTGATCGGCAGCGGCCTCGTCCGCGCCACGGGAATCAGCGTGACCAGGTCCACGAATGTCGCGTCGAACGCACCGCCGCCCGCGAGCGCCCGGTCGCGACGCAGCAAATCCGCCTCGCCCCAGCCGTCGACGTGCGTCAACTCGCGCCAGCCATACAGGACGCGGTCGGGGCTGCGTTGCGGCGGGTTGAGTCGCCGGTAGAACTCCGCCTCGCGCGAGCCCGCGCGATCCGCGTCAATAAAGTCGCGCAGCGCCGCGGTGCGGCTCGCCGGGGAGAATTCGCCGCACAGCGTCTGCAGGTCCATCACGATATCCTCGCAAACGCGCGCGCCGGGCGTGGGCTCGGCGCCGAGGTTGTTCAGGTCGAAGCGCGCCTGCTCATCCCGCACGCGAACCGCGGTCGAAATACCCAGCGGCGTTTCGGCCCACTGGCGCGCCGCCCATACATCGTTCGTCGTGTCCACGCCGAGGTCCGGGTCGTAGGCGAGTTGCTGGAGCGCGGTGTGCACCGCGTCCACGGCGGCCTGGCGGAGTTGATGCCGCTCCGTGGCGGCGCGCTCGTGCGCGGCCCGGGTACGCGCGAGCGCGTGGGACTGGAGCAACAGCGCCGCGACCAACCCCGTGAGCACCAGCAGCAGCACGAGCACCCCGCCCTCGCGCGCGTCGGACGGTTTCGGAAGAACAGGTCGTGCCCGGCCCGGCGCCCGGCGCGCATCCTGTGCGCGGCGGAGACGGCGGCTGGGCGAACGGCGATCCCCCAGCCACTCCGGAAAAATCAGGAATACCCAGCGCGCGAGCAGCACCACCCCACCCCCCGCCCCAAAGTAGAGCGCCATCTCCAGCAGGCGCCGCCGCTGCGGAATCTGCGCGAACGCCGCAAACAACAGGAAGCCGCACGCGATGACCAGCGCGAGAATGCCCACGACCATGCCCAACAGGCGGAGGCGATGCCGCATGCCGCGAAACCAGGACCGGGATATGGGACGACGTGAAGCCATGAACCCCCGCACTATGGGAAACCCGCCCCTCACGCGCCACTACTTTTCAAGCCACCGTCCACCCCGCCGCCCGACTATAATCCCGCGGCGGTTCAGTTTCCGGGGCTAGGCGCCGAGGGCGCGGCGGGTGTCTTCGAGGTCGCGCGCGATTTGCGCCTTCAGGGCATCAAGGGAGTCGAAGGTCCACTCGTCGCGCAGCTTCCGGACGAATTGCACATCGATATCCTGGTCGTACAGATCCAGCGACGCGTCGAGCAGGTGCACCTCGACCACGTCGGCCGGCCCCTTGCGCAGGTCGGGGTGCGCGGTCAGGAAAGCGGCGGCGGCATACACGCGGTCCTCCACGAGCGCACGGCAGGCGTAGATGCCGGGCGGAGGACGGACTTCATTGTGTGGGTCGACGTTCGCGGTGGGATAACCGAGCGTGCGCCCCAATTTCGTGCCGTGCACCACGGTGCCGTAGATGCTGAACGGGCGACCCAGCATCGCGGAGGCGGATTCCAAATCCCCCGCGGCGACGGCCTGGCGGATGCGGGTGCTGGATACCAGCCGGCCGCCCCACTCGACCCCGGGCATAACCTCGACGCGAAACCGGCGTTCCGCGCCCAGCGTGCGCAGCAACTCCACCGTCCCGCGCGCGCGCCGGCCGAAGGTCCAGTTCGCGCCGACGACAAAGGCGTGGAGCGACGGCACCGCCGCCCGCACATGTTCAATGAACGCCTCGGGCTCCTGCGCGGAAAATTCCTCGCTAAACGGAAGCAGCGCGACGCCATCCACGCCCTGCGCGCGCAACAACTGCAGGCGGTGCGGGGTCGAAGTCAGCAGCGCGGGCGCTCGATCGGGTCGCAGGACTTTCAGCGGATGCGGGTCAAACGTCAGCACCCAGGCCTGTCCGCCCACGGCGATGGCGAGCTCGCGCGCGCGGGCCAATACCGCCTGGTGCCCGCAATGTACGCCGTCAAACGCACCGGCGGCGAACACCACCGGCCGGGCTTCACCGGCCAGCTCCTCCAAACGTGTAAGGGTCCGCATCATGGAAGGGCGCGAAGGTTCAACGATGCGATGGACCGCACCCGCGCGGCCAGCGCCGCCCGGTCGAACGCGACCAGGTCTTCAAACCGCACCGCGTCCGCGACATCCAGCGCGCCCGCACGGGTGCGACGGAGCGTGTTCATGCACGCGCCGCAACCAAGCCCCTCGCCCACGTCGTGGCAGAGTGTGCGCACATAGGTGCCCTTCGTGCAGCGCACACGGAACCGCGCGAGCGGCGGCGCAAAATCGAGCAGCGCGAATTCATAAATGTGCAACAGGCGCGGCTCGCGCGCGATTTCCTGCCCGTTGCGCGCCATCTTGTAGAGCGCGACGCCGTCCTTCTTGATGGCCGACACCATGGGCGGAATCTGATCCACATCGCCGGTCCACTTCCGGAATTCCGCGGCGAGCGGCTCGCGCGTGACCGCGGAGGGGTCGCGGCGCGACAGGATTTCGCCCTCGGCGTCGTGCGTATCCGTGGTGACACCGAGCACGAGCGAGCCCTCGTACACCTTGTCCGTGCTCATGATCGCCTGCGAGAGCTTGGTGGCGCGGCCCAGCAGCAGGACGAGCAGCCCGGTGGCGCCGGGGTCGAGCGTCCCGCCATGCCCCACCTTGGGGAGGTTGAAGATGCGGCGCACGGCGTCCACGAGGTCGTGCGAGGTCGGCCCGGCGGGCTTGTCCACGAGCAGTACGCCGTCGAGCTCATCCCCGGCGCGCGGGGCGCCTCCCCTGTAGCGGCCGTGCCTCATGATCCGGCGGCGGGGGCGGACGCGTCGGTCGAGTCGTCCTCCCACTCGGGATGCTCCGCCTCCATCTCGGCGATCATCGACAACACCTGGTCGCCCTGCGCGATGGAGTGGTCGAGTTCGAAAATGAGCTGCGGCGTGTACTTCATCTTGATGTCGCGGTTGATGAGGTTCTGCAGCTCGATGCGGTGACCGCGGATGAGCGCCAGCATCTCCTCCTGCGTCTCCGGCTCGCCGCGGATGGACACCAGCACGCGCGCGTGGCGCAGGTCCGCGCTGGTGAGGACGCGGGTGACGGTGACCGCGGCGGCGTCGAAACCGGGCTCATTGACGAGGCGGAACAGATATTCCGCCACTTCCTGGCGAAGCAACTGGTTGATGCGCGTCAAACGCTGCGGACGCATGGCGACTCCTCCCAAACCCCGCGCGCGGAGCGGTTACAGTTGTTGGGCGATCTTTTCGACCTCGTACACCTCGACGACGTCGCCCGGTTCAAAGTCGCCGAAATGATCCAGCCGCAGGCCGCACTCCTGGCCCTCGCGCACCTCGGCCGCCTCGTTCTGGAAGCGGCGCAGGGTGGAGACGCTGCCCTCGTACAATACATCGCCCCGGCGCTTGACGCGCGCGCGCCCGCGCGCGGTGATGCGGCCGTCGGTGACAATGCAGCCGGCGACCTTGCCCTTTTTGCCGAGATCGAAAAGCTGTTTGACCTGCGCATGGCCGAGGATCGTCTCGCGGACGATCGGCTCCAGCAGGCCCTGCATCAGCTCCTTCAACTCGTCCAGCATCTCGTAAATGATGCTGTAGAGCCGCACCTCGACGCCCTCGCGCTTCGCGGCGGAGGAGACTTCCGTGTCCTTGCTGACATGGAAGCCGAGGATGATCGCCTTGGACGCGCTGGCCAGCAATACATCGTTCACATTGATGTTGCCGATGCCGGCGAGGACGATTTGGTGGTCCACCTTGTCGCTTTTGATGTTGCCGATGGCGTATTGGAGCGCCTCCAGCGAACCCTGCGTGTCCACCTTGAGCAACATCGAAAGCGTCTTCCTGCCCGCCTCGGCGCCTGCCTGGAACAGGTCCTCCAGCGAAGCGCGCTTCGGCGACTGGCCGGCGAGCGATTCCTCGCGTTTGACGAACTGACGCGCATCCGACTCGGCGCGCGCGGCTTTCTCGTCCGCCATTACGGTAAATTCCGCGCCGGCTTCCGGGACGCCGGACAGGCCGAGACATTTCACGGCATCCGACGGCCCCACGCTCTTCACGCGTTCGCCACGGTCGTTGATGAGCGCCTTGATGCGGCCCCAGTGCAGGCCGCACAGCACCGCGTCGCCAACCTTGAGGGTGCCCTCGCGCAGCAGCAGCGTCGCCGTGGGGCCCATGCCGGGCTCCATGCGCGCCTCGACCACGAAGCCCTGCGCGGGCTTGCGCGGGTTCGCCTTGAGCTCGAGGATTTCCGCCTGTGCGATGATGTTTTCGAGAAACTCGGGTATGCCGTCGCCGTTCAGCGCGCTGACCGGGCAGCAAATCACGTCGCCGCCCCAATCCTCCGGGTTGATGCCCAGGGCCTGGAGCTGCTGCTTGACGCGGTCGCCGTTGAATGCGCGCAGGTCCTTCTTGTTCAGCGCGACCATGATGGCGACCTTCGCGGCCTGCGCGTGCTGGATGGCCTCCTTGGTCTGCGGCATGATGCCGTCCACGCCGTCAATCACGATGACCGCGATGTCGGTGAGGTTCGCGCCGCGCGCGCGCATCGCCGTGAAGGCCTCGTGGCCGGGCGTGTCCAGGAAGGTGATCTTGTGCTTGTCCTTGCCGCCGACCGTGACGGTGTAGGCGCCGATGTGCTGCGTGATGCCGCCATCCTCGCCGGCCGCGACGCGGCTGTTGCGGATCTTGTCGAGCAGCGACGTTTTGCCATGGTCGACATGGCCCATGAAGACGACGACCGGCGGGCGGGTGACGATGTTCTCGGGAACGTCGATTTTCTCGACGACCGGCTTCACCTTCGGCTTCGGCGGCGGCGGCGGGGGCTTGACCTCCACCTTCTTTTCCAGTTCGACCGTCCACTCCCACTTCGCGGCGATCTGCTGCGCGATCTTCATCTCGATCTTCTGGTTGATCGAGGCGAAGATGTTCATCTTCATCAATTCGGCGATGAGCAGGTTGGGCTTCACGCCCATGTGCTCGGCGAATTCGCGCACGATGATCGGAAAGCCCGGTTTGACCGTGATCACCTTGCGATCGGGCGCGGACGACACGGGCGCATCCGAATGCGCCGCCTCGGCGGGCGAGGGTTCCGCGGCCGCGGGCGCATAGGCGCCGCGAAGCGCCGCGACCTGTTCGGCGGTCAGTACGCTCATATGGTTGCGCACTTCGCCCGCGTTCAAGGCCTGCAATTTTTCAATCAGGTCCTTGGTCGGCCGCTCCAGCTCTTTGGCTAGCTCAAAAACTCTCATGACGCTCCCGGCTCCGGGCTCGACGGCGCGCCAGTCGGCGGGGCGGATTCAGCGGAGCCTCCGCGCGCCTCCGCGGCGGCGCGCACCGCGGCGGCGTCCTCCGGCGTGAAGCCCTCAATGGCCTGCAAATCCTCCACATCGGCGGCGAGAATGCCGTCGAGCGTGAGAAAGCCCGAGTGGACGAGCTGTGCCGCCCGCGTGGCGCCAATGCCGTCGATCGCGGCCAGCGCCGCAACGGCGTTGGCGACCTTCTCCTCGAAGCCGATCGCCGACTCATCCTTTTGGATGTCGATCTTCCAGCCGGTCAGCTTGGACGTGAGCCGCGCATTCTGGCCCTTCTTGCCGATGGCGAGCGAAAGCTGGTCCGGCGCAACAATGACATTCACGGTGTGCGACGCTTCGTCCACCGCGACCTTGGTCAGCTTCGCGGGCGCCAGCGCGTTCGTCACGAACACCTTGACGTCCTCGTTCCAGCGCACGATATCGATTTTCTCGCCCGACAATTCGCGGACGATGTTCTTCACGCGGATGCCGCGCATGCCGACGCACGCGCCGACCGGATCGACCTTTTCGTCGCGCGAGACGACGGCGATTTTGCTGCGGAAACCCGGCTCGCGCGCGATGCCGCGCATCTCAACCGTCTTGTCGTTGATCTCCGAAACCTCGAGCTCAAACAGCCGCTTTACAAAGTCGGGATGGCTGCGCGTCAGGACGATGCGGGTGCCGGAGGCATCGCTCGTCACATCGAGGACCAGCGCGCGAATCTTATCGCCCACCTGGTATTCCTCAATGGGCACGCGCTCCTTGGCCGGCAGCACCGCCTCGGCGAAGCCGTCGAGCCCGAGAATCACGTCGCTGCGCTCGAACCGGCGCACCGTCCCACTGACGATGTCGCCAACACGGTTCTTGTATTCATCAAACACCTTGTCGCGCTCCGCCTGGCGGATTCGGTTGAGAATCGCCTGCTTCGCCGTCTGCGCGGCGATGCGTCCGAAATTTTTCGGCGTCACTTCGACTTCAAGAAAATCGCCGAGCTTCGCGTCCGCCTTGATGCGCTGGGCGGCCTGAAGCCCGATTTCGTCGTGCGAGGCGCGCACGCGTTCTACCACCTGGACGCGTGCCAACGCCTTGATATCGCAGGTTTTGCGATCAATTTCGATGCGCAGATCCTTGGCAGGGCTGACGCTCTTCTTGGAAGCCGTCATCAATGCGCCCTCAACGGCCTTGATCAGCGTCTCGCGCTCAATGCCGCGCTCGCGCTCCATATAGTCTAAAACTGCAAGCAACTCATTATTCATGACTTACACTCCAACCGGACCGCCGGTTGCCCCCATGCGACGCCGTGTCTACAGACACAAAAGAGTGGGTTGTGACCCACTCTTCGCCAGCGGCCGCACAGATAACCGGTATAGACTGCCCGCAGCAGCCATACCGGTCAAGTGGTAAAAGCGGCCATTGGCGTTTTGGATGTGATCCGACAAATCCTCGTCTCACGCGGCGCAGGATTTAAGCTCACCGATTTCTCGCCTAATGCCCGGGTTAAACTATTGACCTCCGACCCGGGTTTTCGGATGCTTGATCGTTGGTGGGGAAGTCGTCTTCACCTGTCGGCACGCACTCGTGGGGTGTGCAGTGATGTCGAGAGAGGTAAACTTTAAGTTCGGGACAGCGTAGCTTAAGAACTGTGGGCGGGGGCTCCCTTGGGGGGCGCGTCGGGCCGCTTGCGTCACAACGGGAACATGAGGGCATTGCTACACAAATCGCGGCACGCGGTGGCCGTTGCGCTTTGCGCGCTCGGCTTGGCCGCAGCGCCGGCCGACGCCGCCATCGTCGACCTTGATGCCTATGTCCTGAATCCGATTCTTCAGGACGACGGCATCACGCCGCTCGCGGACGGTTCCTGGGTCATGATTATCGGCAGTTGGGATGGAACGATCGACCCGATGGTGCAAATAGGACCCGACTACATCGCCGCCTCGGTCACCGGCGACGACGTCATCCTCGGCATTGTACAAATCGACAGCCTCTTCGGCCCCGGCACCTTCGGCACCACGGTCCAGTACGACTCCACCCTGGTTAACAATGTCTACATCCGCTTCTTCGATACAACCGGGCCGCTGACGGGTATGATCTGGTGGGGTACATCCCCGATGATTGGGCCGGTTGGCGTAACGCTCGGCGTGACCACCGTTCAGTTCGATCCCGGGGGAAGCCTGCAGGTAGATCAGGAAAACAACTTCGTCATCATCCCGGAACCGGGCACGGCCAATTTGTTGCTGCTGGTGGGCGGCATGATCTGGGCCATGCGCGCAAAGATGGCGCGAAAGAAAAACAAGGATCAGGAAGAAACCGGGCGCGAAAGCAGCTAGCGGACGATATCATGAAGCGCATTCTTCGAACGGGCCTGTTGGGGGCAGCCTGTTGGATCGCCGGCCACGCATACGGCCTGCAGGTTCCGCTCCACTTCAGCATCACCAATACCGTGCTCAATGAGTTCGGGCAGGTCCTTCCAGGCTCCTCCGTGCAAGCGCCGGCCTTTAACCAGCCGTACGTCGAGGGCGCCTTGGTCCAGGTTCTGAACGTCAGCGGCGGCACGCTCCCGCCGGACACAAACGGCGTGCCGCACCCCAGCAACGCGATATTGCTCCAGACCCGCATCGGCGAGGGTATCGATCCCAAACAAGCCACATCCGGCCGCAGCAGCGGGTCCATCACAGCGCTTAACCGCTCGTCCAGCAGCACCGGCATCTTCATCAAGGTTCGTGTATTCAACAAACCGACCCTTGAGGAGTCCTCTTTCTATGGCGAGTCCCAGGCGTTTAATGTGCCGACATACGACACCGCGCCCTACGATGTGTTCCTGGCCAGCGTATCCGCCACCACCAACGAACTCGACACCACGGACCACGACGGGGACGGCCTGAGCCGCTCGTGGGAGAAAAGTTACGGCACGGACCCCGCCAAGGCGGATACCGACGACGATGGCATGATCGATGGCCACGAAATCCGCGCGGGCACCGACGCCACCGATCCCGACTCGCTGCTCATCGTCGTCCACCTCACGCCGGGCAACGGCAACGACCTGCAACTGTCTTGGGATACCGTGCCTGGCAAGGCGTACCAGCTCCAAATGATGGAAGCCATGACCAACGGGGCCTTCTTCGCCGACATCGAGGCGCCGGTGACGGCAACCGGCATGGTCACCAGCATCGTCGTCCCCGACGGCCTGCTCAACCCGCAATCGCTCTACCGCGTCCGCCTCGACGACTGATCGACGCCGGACTTGTGCGGAGCGGGTTTCGTGGCATCATATCCACCCGTCATGAACTCCTCCCCGTCCCGTGAACCCGTGCGCCCCATCGTGCTCGGCATTTGTGGCGGCATTGCGGCCTACAAGGCCGTCGACGTCGCGAGCCGGTTGCGCAAGGCCGGCCACGATGTCCACGTGGCCATGACCGAGGCGGCCGCCGCCTTTGTCACGCCGCTCACCTTCGCCGCCGTTTCCGGCAATCCCGTCCTGGATCGCCTGCTGCCCGCAGCGGACGCCGGCGGCGAGCGTTCCTATCCACATCTCTATCCCGCCACGCGCGCGGCGGCGTTCATCGTCCTGCCCGCGACCGCCAATACGCTCGCCAAACTCGCACACGGCCTCGCACCCGACCTCGTCGCAGCCTGCGCGCTCTCACTGCCCGCCGACTGCGCGCGCATCATCTGCCCGGCCATGAACGTGGAAATGTGGCGCAACCCTGTTGTACAGGACAATGTCCGGACCCTCGAAGCGCGCGGCTGGCTGCGCGTCGGCCCCACCAGCGGCGCGCTCGCGTGCGGCATGGAGGGCGAAGGTCGCCTGAGCGAACCGGCGGACATCGTCGCGACGCTGAACGCGCAGCTCAACGCGGCGCGCTCGCTCGCGACCCGGCGTGTACTCGTGCTTTCGGGCCCGACGCGCGAGCACTTTGATCCGGTGCGGTTTATCGGCAATCCCAGCTCCGGAAAAATGGGCCGCGCGCTCGCCGAGGCAGCGGCCCGCGCGGGCGCGCACGTCGATTTCATCACCGGGCCCGTTCCGGAGGAAAACCTGCCGCGCCACCCCGCGATCACCATCGAGCGCATCACCAGCGCCGAAGACCTGCTCGCCGCCGCACGCGCGCGATTCGACGCGGCGGACATCGTGATTTACGCCGCCGCCGTCGCCGACTACCGCCCCGTACGGTACCAGCACGAGAAGCTGCCCAAACGAACCGGCGCGCTGACGCTGAATCTCGAGGCCACGCCCGATGTCGCCGCCGCGCTCAATGCGCAAAAACGTCCCGGCCAGGTCGCCATTGGCTTCGCCCTGCAAACGCATGACGGCGCCGCGAAGGCCGCGGAAAAAATGGCCCGCAAACAATTCGACGGCATCGTCCTCAACGCGCTCGACGCCCTCGGCGGAGACACCGGCGGCTACACGTGGATCGAACCCGGCGCCGCTCCCCAACCGTGGGGTACCCTCGCCAAACCCGACTGCGCCCTCCGCATCCTCGCCCGCGCCGCCGAATGGCTCGCCGCCAAACGCGCCGCTCAACCTTGAGCGAAATCGGGCAATCACTCATCCAGGCAGCCCCCCCCTCGCACCCCGCAAGGGGATGCTCCCCTTTTTAAAGTAATTCTCGAAAGTTTTGTCCTGTTGGTTGTAGCGACGGGATTTCATCCCGTCGGCCCAAATCCGACGGCCGTCGCTACAGCGGTTCATGACAAAACCTTTGAGAGTTACTCCAGTTGTTGTAACCGAGCCCGCTGGCACGGAACAGCCATCTTCAGCAGCATCCTATTTGCTATTTTGGGGGCTGACCCCATTTTGCCCCCATTTTGTCGTTTTGCCTGATCTTTTACAAACCGCGGCTCCCTATTCGCGTGGTTCGCGGGTACCCGCTTCGTCCGCGGCTGCACGCTGCATCAGCCAGTCGGCCAGCGCCTCGGCGCCCTGCAGCCAGCGAGGGCCGGGGCGCAGGAGCCAGTCGGACGGAATTTCGCTGCAAATCGCGCCGCGCTCGACCGCGGGCAAACGCCGCCAGCCGGGCCGGCGCGCCAGATAGCCCGCGCCCGGCTCGGCGCGCGGGATCATGTAGGCGAGCACAATCACGTCGGGCTTCTGCTGCAAAATCCACTCCGCGCTTACGTGCGCGTAAGGCCGGTCCAGCGCCGCGCCGAGATTACGTCCGCCCGCGAGTTCCACGAGGTCGTGCAGAAACGACGGACGTCCCGGCGTCGTCAGCGGATCACTCCATACCTCGACATACGTCAGCGGCCGCGCGCGCGCCGCCCAGTACGCGTCCACCCGCCGCGCCAGCGCATCGCGTCGCGCACGCGCATGCGCCACCCAACGCGCCGCGCCATCCGGATCGTCCAGCGCCGTGCCCAGCGCCTCCACCGCCGCCATCATCTGTTCCCAACTCTCGCACGGCAACCGCAGGAACTGGATGCCCGCCGCGCGCAGCGCATCCGCGAGCCCCGGCCGCTCCACGTCCGTACTCACCACCACGTCCGGCTTCGCGCGCAGCAGCCACTCCAGGTTCGGCCGCCCGAATGAACCGGCCACCGGCAGCGTCGCCGCCTCCGGCGGAAAATCGCACGCGTCCGACCGCGCCATGAGCCGGTCGCCCCACCCCGCGTCGTAAATGAGTTCGGTGAACGACGGCGCCAGGCTTGCGATCCGCCGCACGGGCTCGCCAGCTCCCGCCACGCGACACGCAGCCAGCAGGAGCAAAAAAATCAGAACATTGCGCATGCCCCATTCCTACCACGAACCCGTCGCACGGTCACGGACCACCGCCCGCCATCCGCCTCTTATAGGACTTTCCCAAGCTTTGTTTGCCCCCACCGGCCTTGCGCCGGTGGAGCAAAAGTTCCTCGGCTACCGGGACACAAGGGGATCACCCGCCATCCGCCTCGTCCGTTGACACCTGCAAGGGCGCGTGCAAATATGGCTCCACTTTTCGGGAGATCATCATGGCTGTACTCATGGGCATGTCGGGCGACGTCAAAGGGAAGACGTTCCCCATCGGGGACGAGGGACTAACCCTCGGGCGCCATGCCGACAACCAGGTCTCCCTCAACAACGCCACCGTCTCGGGCCACCACGCCGTCATCAAGCGCGAGGGCGACCAATATATCCTGCGCGACCTCGGCTCCACCAACGGCTCCCGCGTCAACTCGCGCGAGATCAAGGAATCGCCGCTCCGCCCGAAGGACCTCGTTCAGATCGGCTCCGTCGAATTCCTCTTCAATTCCGAGGCGATGAGCTTCGAGGACGCACAGGCCGTCTTCACCCGCACCGAGGTGCTCGAAACCAAGGGAGGCACGGAAATGCCGGAATCGTTCGGCAACATCTCCCCGTTCGGCGCGCGCCGCCGCGAGAACCTGACGATCTGGATTCCAATCATCGCCGTGCTCGGCCTGCTCGCCGTCGGCGTGGTGATTTACCTCCTCATCAAGCTGTTCACCGCCTGAGGACCGCCCTCCGTGCGGCCCCTCTCGCCACCAAGCGCACGCGCGGCCCGGACCGCGAACGGCTTTACGCTGGTCGAACTCCTGCTCGCCGCCGCCATCGCGGTCCTCGTCGCCGCGCTCGCCTGGTCCCTGCTCTCCACCACGACGCGCTCGGTCGAATCGCAAATGGACCGGGCACGCGGCCCGGCGGCGGCCGCCGCCGCGATTGATCAACTCCGGTCGGACCTCAACGCCCTCTTCATCGCGGAGGACGACCCCGTCACCGCGCTCGAACTACAGTCGGGCAGCGACCAACCCTTCTCCCTCACCTTCTGCACCATCCGCGCAACCGGGCGCACCCCCGACCTCGTGTGGACGGAACCGCGCCGCGTGGAATACCGGCTCGCCGCCTCCGGCGCGGATGAAGCCGCCAGCCTCGTCCGCCTTGAACAGTCGCTGTCCGGCCCCATCGAAACCGTCACCAACACCGTGCTCGACCGCGTCACCGCCCTGAACCTCGCCTTCAGCGATGGCGAAACCTGGCACGCCACCTGGCCGCCCGCCGACCAGAACGACGCACGCCCCCGCGCCGCGCGCGCGACCATCCAATCCGGCAGCGGCGAGCCCGCGGAAGCCGAATTCTGGCTCCCCATCGGCCACGCCGTCACCTCCCGCCTCCTCCGCACCGGCCAGTCGGCGCCGGAATAGCAAACCCACGAATTCCCCCGGCTTGAGCCGCGCCGGACATCGCGTATAGTGCCGGCATGCTGAGCGGAAAAATCATCGTCGGGTTGGTGCTCGTCGGCCTCGCGCTCACTGGCGGCGGCTACGCCTCCTACACCAACGTGCGCGACGCCCGGGGCCCGCGCGAACGCCGCTTCGTCATCCGCGTCTGCGTGCTCGGCTGGCTGCTCATCCTCTCCATGCTCGCCCTCGTCTATGCGCTGCCCGCGCCGTACCGCTACATCACCGCCCTCGTCTACTTCGTGGTCACGCCCGTCATCATCTACCGCTGGTCGCTCACCCACCAGTTGCTGCGCGTGCTCGACGAACGGGAACGCCCCGACGCGCCATGAGCTTCCGCGACCCGCGCACCCGCGCGTTCGAGGCCGGACTCAAACGCGTATTCGACCGCATCGACCACGAACTGGAAATCCGGCACGGCGACCGCTACCGCCTGCACCCGTCGCGCCCCGCCACCGGTGAAACCGGGAATCCCGAGATGGACGGCCTCTTCAACGTCGGCGCCGCGTTCAGCGCCGGCTTCGGTTCCGCGCACGGCCCCGGCTACCTCGTCAATGTACGCATGGTCACGCTGCAATCCGTTCCGCCCGACGTGCAGGAGGCGATGGAGGACGAAGTCGTCGCGCTGCTGCGCCAGTGGCTGCCCGACGAATTCCCCGGCCGCACCCTTTACGTCGACCGCGACGGCCATGTGTTTAAAATCCACGGCGACCTCAGCCTCGGCGCAGCCTGAAATTTACAACGTCTGTAAAAACTTTTTTACGGACTTACAACGTCTGTAATTCCTTTTTTGGGCGCCGGGTGGTCCGGGCGCTCCGCGCACGGAAACGCCGCGCGGAGCGCGGCGTCCACCCACGAAGCCTACCCCCGCGGGGCGGTGGGGCGGCCGGAGGGACAGCAATTTTCCGGGCAGACGTCGTGATTGGGCGGACGCGCGCCGATGGCGCGTTTCGGCGTCGCGGGGTCGATCCGCTCCTGCACCAGTTCGCCGAGCATCTGCACGAACAGCGGATGCGTGCCGGGCGTCGCGGCGCGTACGAGCGGGAGACCGAGTTCCTGCGCGAGTTCCTTCGCCTCGCGGTCGAGGTCGTACAGCACTTCCATGTGATCGGAGATGAATCCGATGGGCGCGAGCACGATGCCGGTCGCACCGGCGGCGTGCGCGGCGCGAATCGCGTCGAGAATGTCCGGCTCCAGCCAGGGCTGCGCTGGCGGCCCGCTGCGGCTCTGGTACACGAGCTGCCCGTTGCGAATCCCCGCGGCCTCCGTCGTGAGCCGGCACGCCTCCTGCAACTGCGCCTCGTACGCGCAGCCCGCGGCCATCGCGGAAGGAATGCTGTGCGCGGTGAAGAACGTCGCGGCGTTCGCGCGAGCGGATTCGGGGAGCCGCGCGAAAGCCTGCTTCCAGTGGCGCGCCCACACGTCGATGAAGAGCGGGTGGTTGTACCAGACGCGTATTTTGTCGGAGGCCGGGGCGTCGGGGCCGAGCGACGCGAGCGCGCGAGCGATATCCTCGCGATACTGGCGGCAGCCGGAATAGCAACTGAAGCCGCTGGTGACCAGCGTGAGGAACCGTTTCACGCCCGCGGCCTGCATCGCGCGCGCCGCGTCGGCGACGAACGGGGTCCAGTTGCGGTTGCCCATGTAGATCGGGAGATCGATGCCGCGCCGCTCCAGCTCCGTCTCCAGCGCGGCCTGGAGTTGCCGGTTTTGCAGGTTGATGGGACTCACGCCGCCGAACAATTCGTAGTGGTGCGCCACCTCGCGCTTGCGCTCGTCGGGCACGTTCTTCCCGCGCAGCACGTTGTCGAGGAACGGCATCACGTCGTCGAGCCCCTCGGGTCCGCCGAAGGACATGATCAACAGGGCGTCGTAGGGTGTAGTAGGCATGGGGGATTTATTCTTGGCTCTTGGTCATTCCGTCATTCCGTCATTGGTCATTGGTCATTAATCTTCGCGCTGGGCGCTGGCACCTTTCAACCTGAATCGCTATGTTGAACGTTTTATGTCCACACCGTCCACCAGGGTTTCCGGCGTTCTCTACATGCTCGCGGCGTCCGTCGTGATGGCGTTGGTGGGGACGTCGGTGAAGTGGGCGACGGACGGGCTGCCCGCGCCGGTCGTGGTGTTCTTCCGCAATTTCTTCGGCCTTGTGGTGCTTGCGCCGTGGCTGGTGTTGCCGGGTGGGATCACGATCCGGACGAGCCATCTGCGGCTGCACGCGTTGCGCTGCGTGTTCGGATTCTGCGCGATGAATGCCTATTTCTACGCGATTTCGAACCTCCACCTCGGCAGCGCGGTCGCGTTGAACTTCACGTCGCCGCTGTGGATTCCGTTCATTGCGTTATTCTGGCTGCGGGAACCCATCACGCGACGGGTGATCGCGGCCTCGCTGATTGGAATGCTCGGCGTCTGGTGCATCCGCACGCCGGAGGGCGGCGTCGTTTCGATGGCGGGCGCGATGGGCCTGCTATCCGCCGTATTCGCCTCGGGCGCGCTGGTCGGCGTGCGCCGCCTCACGCTGGCGGGCGAGCCCGCGGGCCGCATCGTGTTCTACTTCGCGCTCGGTTCGACGCTGTTCACGGCGCTGCCGGTGCCGTTCTTCTGGAAGATGCCCACGCCTCACCAGTGGCTGGCGCTCGTCGCGACCGGCGCGCTGGCCTCCGTCGCGCAGTTCCTGTTGTCGCGCGGATTCGCGCGCGCCCCCGCCGCCGTGGCCGCCGTGTCCTATTACGGCACCGTGCCCGCCGCCGCCTTCTTCGGCTGGCTCTTCTGGGGCGAGACCCTCACCGCCGGCTTCGTACTCGGCGCCGCCCTCATCTGCGCCGCCGGCATCGCGATCTCCTGGCCCGCCAAGGCCCGCGTCGCGACCGCGCATTGACAAATCCAAGTATACGGGCAAGTATATGCAAGGAGCAGCCGATGCCTCAGGTTTCACTCTATCTCGACAAGGACACGATGCGCCGCGTCACGCGTGCCGCACGGGACGAGCGCGTTTCCATCTCGCGCTGGGTGCGGGAACGGGTGGTTCGGGAAACCAGCCCCCGCTGGCCGGCCGATTACGAAAACCAGGTGCTGGGCTCGCTTCGCGACGTGACACTGGACGCGCCGCCGCCCCTCAAGCGCGCACACAACAGCAAACGGGCTGAGCTGTGACCTACTGCCTGGACACCAACACCTGCATCTATCTGCTCAAGGGCAGTTTCCCCCACCTCTCGGCACGTTTCCTGGCCCTGCCGCCCGACCGCTTTGCGCTTCCTGCCATGGTGGTCGCGGAATTGTATTTCGGCGCGGAGAAATCGGATCGCGCGAAGCTGGTTCGCGCCCGCCTCGCCGACTTTCTGGCCCCCCTGAACATACTCCCGTTCGATGAAAAAGCGGCGATTCGCCATGCGGAGACGCGCGCAGCGCTCGAAAAAGCCGGTATCCCGATTGGCCCCGAGGACCTGGTGATCGGCGCCACCGCGCTGGCCCACGGCTGTGCGCTGGTCACGCACAACACCCGGGAATTCGGTCGCATTCCGGGCCTGCTCGTGGAAGATTGGACGCACGCATGAATGCCCTCACCCAACGCCCGAGGCGGAACCGGCGGTCGGATGCGATCCGGCGGCTGGTCCGGGAAACAGAACTCACCGCGGGTCACCTCGTCTGGCCCGTCTTCGTCTGTGAAGGCCGCAACCGGCGGGTCGCGATCCCATCGATGCCGGGCTGCTTCCGGCTCAGCCGCGATCTCGTCGTGAAGGAGGCGCGCGCGGCGTGGAAGCTCGGCATCCCCGCGGTCGCGCTGTTCCCCGCGCTGCCGAAGCGGCTCAAGGACCCGCTGGCCACCGAATCGGTGAATCCCGACGGCCTGCTCCAGCAAACCGTGCGCGCGCTGAAAAACGCGGCGCCGGAATTGTGCGTGATCACGGACGTCGCGATGGACCCCTACTCCAGCGAGGGACACGACGGCTACGTGGACGAGCGCGGCCGGATCGACAACGACGCGACGCTCGACATCCTCGCGGAGATGGCCGTCGCGCAGGCGCGGGCGGGCGCGGACCTCGTCGCACCGAGCGACATGATGGATGGCCGCGTGGGCCGCATCCGCGGCGCGCTCGACGCGGCGGGTTTCACGGACACGGGGATTCTTTCCTACGCCGCGAAATACTGCTCCGCGTTCTATGGTCCCTTCCGCGACGCCCTCGATTCCGCGCCGCGGCATGGCGACAAGAAGACCTACCAGATGGACCCGGCCAACGCGCGCGAGGCGTTGCGCGAGGTCCACCTCGACGTCGCCGAGGGCGCGGACATCGTGATGGTCAAGCCGGCCGGGCCGTATCTCGACATCATCCGCGCGGTGCGCGAGGCGGTGCACATTCCTGTCGCGGCCTACCAGGTCAGCGGCGAATATGCGATGTTGAAGGCAGCGTCCGCCCGCGGTTGGCTCGACGAAGAGGCGTGCATGCTCGAATCGCTGCTCGCGATCCGCCGCGCGGGCGCGGACATGATCCTCACCTACGCCGCCCCCGCCGCCGCGCGCCTGCTCGCGCATTGACCGGGCGTGGGCCGCGTGCCATGCTGCGTGCATTATGCTTACGCGTGCCGTTCGCCGTTTCCTGTGCCTGCTCATCGCGCCCGTCATGTTCACGGGCTGTGTGCAGGTGGAACAGACCCTTTCCCTGGACGCGGAGGGCGGCGGCGTGCTGACCGTCCAATACAGCATGACGCTCGAAAAGCTCGCCGAGCTCGAAGCCCGGGCTCGCGAGGAAGCGGGCGACGACGCGGATGCCGCGATCCCCTCCCCGCTGGCCTATGACGAGGCGCAGATTCGCGAAGACTTTAAGGAGTACGAACCGATGGGCGTCACCCTTCTTGAGGCGCGCACATGGGAGGAGGGCGGCTCCAAACATGTCCGGTTGAAAATGAAATTTACCTCCTTCGCCGGCCTCGGCCAGACCGAATTTCTGTCGGACCGCACGCTGAAACTGGTGCGCGTGGACGACGCGTATGAATTTTCGCAGATGGCGCCGGAATCCGCCGCCGTCGAGGACGAGATGTACGACTTCATGGTGGGCATGATGAAGGGCTTCCGCGCCACGCTGTCGATCGAGACGCCGGGCGACATCCTGGACAGCAATTCAGATGAAACGGACGGACGGAAGGCCAGTTGGCGTTTCGACCTTGCGAAGGATCCCGACGCGCTGAAGCGCGCGCAGCAATTGAATCTGCGCGTGCGCTTTTCCGCGGAGGGCCTGGCGTTGGCGGAATTTCCCGAACCGTAAGCGGACGCGCCCGGGCGCGAAGTAACAGCACTGGGGACGTAATCGTGGCGGCTTCACCCAAAACAGCGGATCTGCAGGCCGAGCTGCGCGCGCTCGCGGACGGGCTGCCCTTCCCGGTGATCGACCTCCCGGAATTTCACCGCGCGGACTTCAACCCGCCCTCGGTGCGCCAGGCGCGCAACTACATCGCGCCCGACTCCTCCATGCAGGCGGTGGGCCGTTTCCTGATCGAGCGCGGCACGGTCGAACTGCTCGGCCCGGAACTCACCCTTCAGTTGTTCACGGAAATCCACTGGTGCTGCGCGAAGATCCGCAAGATGAGCCGGGCGCGTTACAAGACCCCGGCCGCCGCGCGCGCGGCGCTGGTGAACGCACGGCGTCTGGTGTCGCGCATCGAAGGTGCGGAGGAGGAGCTCTTCATCGCGAACCGGCGCATGGTGGTCAACTGCATCAAACCGTACTTCTGGATTGGCCCCGTCTGGCTCGCGGACTTCCTGCAGGAGGGCTCGAAGGCCCTGGCGAACTCCGTCCGCAAATTTGATTACACGCGCGGCACGCCGTTCTATTCCTATTCTCAAAAGGCGGTTCAGAACCGGCTGCGAAATTTTTTTCGCGACCACGTGCGCGCCGGCAGTTTCGGCATCCGGCCGAGCCGCGAGATGCAGCTCATCAAGAACATCATCGACACCTGGAAGCGCGACTACGGCGAGGATCCCACGGACGAGGTCGTTGCGAAGATCGCGGACCTGCCCGCGGAACGTGTCGCGAAGGTACGCAGTTACGTGCACCAGTGGGAGCGCATGCCGGCTCCGCCCGTCTCGCTCGATGCGCTGTTCAACGAGGACGGCGGCAACCTGTACGAGGTGGTGGAGGATCCGATGGCGCGCGAGGCGTCGCAGGGCGCCGAGGTCGCCGAGGTGTGGAAGGCGATGGAGAAGCTGCCGGAACGCGCGCGTTACATCATGAAGCTGCGCTTCATCGAGGGCCGCACGCTGGAGGAAACCGGCAAGCTGCTCGCCCTCACCCGCGCCCGGATCAAGCAAATCCAGGACGCCTCCCTCAAGAAACTCCGCCAACTCCTGCGCAGCGAACCCCGCACCCCCTGATCACCCCGGAAAGGGGTCAGTTCTTGTTATTTACTATTTCGCGCGCGGCCGACCCTTGTATTGTAAAAAAGTAGTACTGACCCCTTTCTCATCGCACATAGACCTTGCTTCCGGTGGTGGTGGATGCTGTATCGTTCGTTCTGGGTGATCTGCGTATGGCTCACCGCGGCTCCTTTGACTCTGGTAGGTTTCTGGAATCCGGCGCTGTAGGCGGATCGCCCGCTCTTTTCCGCCTCTTTGTTGCGTTCACTTTATAAATCAGGGAGGGGATACATCATGGGCGGAGCAGGCGCATTGCTTCTTCTCGTTGCAGCAATCGTCATCGGGGGCAGCATCTGGGGTGTTTTCAACCGAAGGCGATCAATTCTCTGTGCCATTGCCGGCGCGCTGACCCTTCTGGCTGCAGGCTTGGGCGGGCTGCACGCATGGGGCGAGTCACGATCAATCCCGTGGACAACCGCATATTTGACCGCTGCCATTATCGGCATTGTTGCCATTGTCCGGCAGATCCGAGCCTGCAAACAAAACACCAGTAACGCCGACCAAGCGAATGGAGGCGAACCACGCGGATGAGGGCATTGCCGCACCACGCTTCCCGGCGTACACTGCGCGCATGTTGTCCGAGGCCCCAACGAATTCCGCCCCGCCGGTGCGCCGATGGAAGGCGCGCATCCTGCGACATCGCGCGATTTCGCCGACGGCTTTCGAGCTGACGTTAAGCCGCGATGGGCTGGCGTTCCAGGCGGGCCAGCTCCTCACGATCCACGGGCGCGATGTCACCGAGGACCGCAACTACACGATCGCCAGCGGCGAACACGACGACTTCCTGCAGGTGCTCTATCGCCACATCCCCGCCGGCGTGCTGACCCCGCAACTCGTACCGAAACGCGCGGGCGATGAACTGTCCATCTCCGCGCCGTGCGGCGAATTCGTCCTGCGCGACCGCGCGCGGCCCATCGTTTTCGTCGCCACCGGCACCGGCATCGCGCCGTGCCGCGCGTACCTGCGCACGCACCCGGATCTCAACCTCACCCTCCTGCACGGCGTCCGCACCGCGGAGGATTTGTTCTATCGCGAGGAGTTCGCGGGCCGCCCCTATTTTCCATGCCTGACGGCGGATGACCGCCTCGGCTTCAAGGGCCGCGTCACGGACTTCAGCCGCTCGATCGCGTTCCCGCCGGACGCGCACTTCTACCTCTGCGGCGCGAACGAGATGTTCTACGAAATGCGCGACCTGCTCGCGGAACGCGGCGTCTCCCCCTCCGTCCTCTTCACGGAAGCCTACTACTACACCCATGAAGCGTAGCGCGCTCGCCCTCCTCCTGCTCGCCGCCGGGTGCGCGGATCACATGCCCCGGGAAGCCGCGTTTCCGGCCGGCGACGCGACGGCCTCCGTCTCGCTCGCCGCCACGCAGCTCGGACAGCTGGAGCCCGTGCGCGACAGCACCCGGCGAATCATGCTGGCCGTCTGGAAGGAACTCCACGCAGCGGATGGAGCGGGTGAACTGGCGAAAATCAACCGGATGGCGGGCTCCTATCGCCTGCAGGTCTCCCACTCCACCTTCCGCCTGCTCGACCTCGCCCACTATTACGGCCAATTGACGGGCAACGCGTTCGACCTCACCGTCGCGCCGCTGCTGGAAGCCTGGGGCTTCGGCGACATCCCGCCCGACGGGGAGCCGTCCGGCGAAATCCTCAGCGCCATCCTCGACCTGGTCGGCCCCCACCACGTCCAGTTCTCCGAACAAGGCGCCGTGTCCATCCTCACGCCGGGCACGCAACTCGCCGCCGGGCCGCTCGTGTATGCCTATGGCGTGGACCTCGCCGTGCTCGACGCACGGAACCGCGAAATTCCTAACCTACTCGTGCGCTGGAAGGACAGCGCCCGCGCGGAAGGAAACCCAACACCGGAGACCGGATGGCGCGTGCCCGTGCGCGATCCCTTCGCGAATGCGCCGCTCGGTGAGGTCGACCTCTCCCCGCGCGCCGCGCTTGCCATCGTCGGCCTCTACGATCGGACGATCACGCTCGGCAACCGCCGCTACGGCGGGATCATGGACCCGCGCACCGGACGCCCCGCCGAAGGCGCCGCGCTCGTCGCCGTACGCGGTCCCACCTGCACCATGGCGCACGCACTCGCCCAGGCGCTGGTTGTGCTCGGCCCGGAAGAAGGCGTGGAAATTATGCGCGCGTTTCCCGACTGCGAAGCGCTGCTCGTGCCTGACCGGCGTCCGCTGGAATGCTGGATGACCCCGGGCTGGGCGGAGCACTTCACCCTCAATCCCGCCCACGCCGCGGCCGCGCGCGTGTGGACGGTGGAGCGGGAACCGGCGGAGTAGCGAGGACGAGGAGGAGGACGACGAGCGGCTTACGCCTTCGCCGCGGCGTTCAACGCCGCGAGCGTCGCGTGGCCCTCGTAGAGCGCCTTGCCAACAATTGCGCCGTGCAGATTGGCGCGGCCCAGCGCGCGCAATGCGGCGACATCGGCCACTGCGCTGACGCCGCCCGATGCGATCACGTCGCAGCGGACGGCCATGCAGATTTCATCCACCGCTTGCGTGTTCGTGCCCTTGAGCATGCCGTCGGTCGCGGTGTCCGTGCAAATCAACGTGCGGACGCCGAGCGACTCCGCCTCGCGCGCGAGGTCCACCGCGCGGATGTCCGTCGTCTCCGTCCAGCCCTTCACCTGCACGCGGCCGCCGCGCGCATCAATACCGACCGCGATCTTCTCGCCGTACCGCTGCACCAGCGCGCGCACCTGCTCCGGCTCCGACCACGCCCGCGTGCCGAGTACCACGCGGAATGCGCCCGCGTCGAGCAACCGCGCGACATCCGCGTCCGTGCGCAAACCGCCGCCGACCTGCACCGGCATCCGCACCGCGCAGATCATCTCCGCAATCAACGCGTGCTGCGCCGACGCGCCGGAAAACGCGCCGTCGAGATCCACCACATGCAGCACCTCCGCGCCCTGCGCCTCCCAGTGCCGCGCCATCGCCACCGGGTCCCGGCCGTACACCGTCGCCTGATCCGCCCGTCCCTGCAGCAGGCGCACGCAATGGCCGCCCTTGATGTCCACCGCCGGATAAATCGTAAAGCCCGTCATTGCGCCGCCGTCCTTTCATACGCCCAGTCCGCGAAGTTCTGGAGCAGCATCAGCCCCACCCGTTGGCTCTTCTCCGGGTGGAACTGGATCGCCATCACGTTGTCGCGCCAGACCACCGCGCCGAATGGCCCGCTGTACTCCGCCACGCCGACGACCTCCGGCCCCTCCGCCTCCGCACGGTAGGAGTGCACAAAATAAAAATAGGCCTCGTCCGGGATGCCCTGAAACAGCGGGCACGCGCGGTCGCGCTGCCGCACGCTGTTCCACCCGATCTGCGGAATTTTCAGCCCTGGCGCGTCCGCGAAGCGGCGGATCATCCCCGGAAAAATGCCGAGCCCGGGCACATCCGGCGACTCTTCGCTGCCCTCGTACAACGCCTGCAACCCGACGCAAATCCCGAGAAACGGCCGCCCATCCGCGATCCACTTCTTCACCGGCGCCTCGAACCCGTGCCCGCGCAGCTTGTTCAGACAGTCGCCAAACGCGCCGACGCCCGGCAAGACCATCGCCTCGACGCCGCGCAGTTCGTCCGGCTTCGTCACCACACGCGCCGGCACCTCCAGGAAGCGAAACGCATTCGTCACGCTCCCGAGGTTGCCCGCTTCGTAATCGAGAATTCCAATCATGGTGGGGGGAGAAGGTTTCAGGTTTCAGGTGTCGGGTGGTCAATCTGGCCCCCGGCGGGCTTGTCCCGCCGGAGCCTAAGTTCCTTGGCTACAGCGTAACCGCCGAACTTTCGCTCCCGCGACGCGAGGTCGCGGGGGGCGGGAAGAACATCCCGGACGCCACCAATTTTCAATGCTCATCTTCGTGCGAAAAAGTTTCAACGTCTGTAATTTCTTTTTTTAAAAAGTTTCAACGTCTGTAAAAATATTTCTGAACATCGAACCGGCTAGAGCGTTCCCTTGCTCGACAACACACCTTTGATGCGCGGGTTTCGTGTCGCGGCTTGGAGCAGCGCCTTGGCGACTCCTTTGAAAACGCTCTCCAGCGCGTGGTGCGGTTCCTGGCCGTATTGCTGCGCGATGTGCAGGTTCATGCGGCCCTGGGTGACGAAGCCGCGGAAGAATTCCTCCATCAGGTCGACATCGAAATCGCGGATCTTGCGCTTCTTCGTCGCGAGGGAATAGACGAGGTACGGCCGGCCGCCGAGGTCCATCGCAACCTGGCACAGCGCCTCGTCCATCGGCACGAGGCTCCAGCCATAGCGCGTGATGCCCTTGCGGTCGCCGAGCGCCTGGTTGAGCGCCTCGCCGAGCGCAAGGCCGACATCCTCCACCGTGTGGTGATAGTCCACATCGAGGTCGCCCTTCGCCTTCACGTTCAAATCGAGCAGCGCGTGTTTCGCGAGCAAATCGAGCATGTGATCGAGGAACGCGATCCCCGTTTTGTTTTTGTAGACGCCGTCGCCATCGAGGTTGAGGTCGATGACGATGTCGGTTTCCTTCGTTTTTCTAACAATTCGGGCCGTGCGTTTTTTCATGACGCGGATAGGATAGCACGGCGGAGGAAGGACGGAAGACGGAAAACGGAAGACGGAAAAGTCCGGGTCATGAAACAGGAGATCGAACGCAAGTTTCTGGTGCGCGACGACGCGTGGCGCGCGGCCTCCGTGTCCGCGACGCGCATGCGGCAGGGGTATCTCTGCCTCGACCCGGCGCGTACGGTGCGCGTGCGGCTCGCGGGCGAGCGGGCGTGGCTCACCATCAAGGGCGAGGGCGACGGCCCGGCGCGGGCGGAATACGAATATCCGATTCCGCCGGACGACGCCGCGGCGCTGCTCGACCGCCTGTGCCATCCCGGCCAGATCGACAAGACGCGGCATCGCATTCCGTACGGCGGGTTGGTGTTTGAAGTCGACATTTTCCACGGCGAGAACGAAGGCCTCGAACTCGCGGAAGTCGAACTGCCCGCGACCGACACCGTGGTCGAGCACCCGACCTGGCTCGGCGAGGAAGTGACCGGCGACCCGCGCTACTTCAACGCCTATCTCGCCAAACGCCCGTTTACGACGTGGCCACAGGCCTGAAAAGAAATGGCCCCCGATTTGCGCAACCGAGGGCCCTTCCGTTGGACCACAGCGTCTAGTGCTTCTCGATGATCGCCTTCGCGCGGTCCTTGCCGCCGAGGCCGAAGGCCAGGCCGATCGCGAGGGCGGCGCCGCCGAGCACGGCGGTGACCGCGACGGTCACGATCTGCTGGCTCACGCCCAGTTCATCAAGGGCCATGCCGGCGCCGAGGAACACGATCGCGTAGCGCGCGACGGTTCCCAGCGTGCCCGCGTAAGGCGAACTGCCCGACGCCTGCGACACCACGTTCCCGACAAAGCGACCCAGACTCAGGGCGGCCAACAGGATGATGATGCCGACAAAGAGGTTCGGCAGGTAGCGCACGAACCGGTCGGTCAGCGCGGCGAGCTGGTCGAACCCGAGCGACGAGAGCGCCTGGGAGGCGGTCAGCAGCAGGACCACCACCATGACCACCGTGCCGATGATCGCGGAGAGCGGCTGGCGCCCGGACTGCGGCGCGAGGAAGTCGAGGCCGAGCCGGGCCGGCAGCGTGTCAAAGCCAACGCCCGCCAGCAGGTTTTGCACAAGCCCGCGCACGAAACGCGCCACGGCGTAACCAATGAATACGATCACCGACGCGACGAGCACGGCGGGAATCGCGGCGAGCACGCTCTCCAGCGTATTGCGGACCGGCAGTGAAATCGCGGTGATTTGCAGGGCGTCCAGCGCGGAGATCACGATGGGCACCAGGATGAAGACGTATGCGATCACCGCGGCAAGGCCGGACAGCTTCTGTTTGCCGAAGACCGCGCTCACGCCCAACCGGTCGGCCAGTTGGTCGGCGCCCGCCGCCGCGAGGAAGCTGGACACCACTTCGCGCACGATGACCGCGACGATGTTGCCGATCAGCAGGATGATGCCCGCGGCAATGATGTTGGGAATGAACGCCAGCGTCTTGGACAGCATATCCTGCAACGGCGCGACGAGCGCCTCCTGGCCGAGGGCCTGCAGGAACGGCGGGATGCCGAACAGCAGGATGACGTAGAAGAGCAGGCGACCGGCAAGTTCCGAGGGACCCACCGCCTTGCCGTCCACCTCGCGACTCGGGAAGAAGCGGCCGGCACGCTGGTCAAACTTGAGCACGCCAAGCAACTTGCCCAGCGCAAGACGCGCGATGCTGGCCACGGCCCAGTAGGCGAACAGAATGACGGCGGCCTTGAGCAGGCTGGGCACCACCTTGACGATGCTGTCGACGATGCCCTGGAGCGGTCCCGCCACCATGTGCAGGTTCAGCGCATTAAAGAATGCGACAAAGCCGACCAGCAGGATGACCCACTTCACCACGCCGCCCACGAGCTGCTCAATGGAGCAGGAGCTGCCGTCCGAACGTTTGAGCAGATCGCCCAGCCCCCAGTCGCGCGCCGCCCGCTCGTCGAGCTTGGTGAACCCGAGCACCTTGGTCGTGCCCGCGCCGACAAGGCGGGCGACGATCCAGAAGCCGAGCAGCAGAATAATCGCCTTGATCAGAACCGGAAGCGCGGCCGTCGTGCGCTGCAACATGGGCAACACAGCTTCCTGCCAGAGCTTGCGGCCTTGATCCACGACGTCGCCGCCGCCGGTCCGCACCGCCTGGCCAACGTCCGTCACGGCGGACGCCGCGCCCTGAACCACTTCTTTTCCCGTCTGAACCGGCGACACGCTGCCGCCGTCCTGCGCCCAAGCCGCCATTGCGCCGCCCAGCAGCAGACAGAACAAAATGCTCCCAAAACCGGTTAATGATTTCATGAGAACTTCCTCCCCGTTGTGAACGAACTGCAGCGCCGCCCCACCCGAGACGGCAAGATTTCATGGTAGGCACACATCCACAGGGGTGCAAGCCCCTTGGACGCAAAATAATGTGCCGTTTATGTGTGACCTGCGTCAGGGCCGGAGGACGGTATTGTCGATGAGGCGCGCGGAAGGGAAGTGTACGGCGAGCGCGCAGAGGGTTGGGCGCTCGATGAGCAGCACGGATTCCAGCGATTCGTCGTCAACCAGTTCGATGTAATCCACGCGGGCGAGCGGCGCGTGACCGATGACGCCGCGCGCCAGTTTCCGCAGCACATCCGCGTCGCGTTCTCCGTCCGCGAAGGCGCGCTCGACGGCGTCCAACGCGCGGCGCAGGCAGACCGCCTGCGCGCGCTCCTCCGGCGCGAGCCGCGCGTTGCGCGAGCTCATCGCGAGGCCATCGGGCTCGCGTACGAGCGGGCCGGCGATGATGTCCACCGGGATGTTGAGGTCGCGCACCATGCGGCGGATGACGCGCAACTGCTGCGCGTCTTTTTCGCCAAACACCGCGCAGGCAGGAAGCACGAGGTTGAACAGTTTCGCCACGACCGTGCATACACCGTCAAAATGACCGGGGCGCGCCGCGCCGCACAAGCCGCCGGCGAGTCGGCGCTCGGTGACGGCCACGCTCGCATCGTGCGCGTACATCTCCTCCGCGGCGGGCGCGAAAAGGACATCGACCCCCGCCTCGCGGCAGAGCCGTTCGTCGCGGCCCCAGTCGCGCGGGTATTTCGAGAAATCCTCGTTCGGCCCGAATTGCGTGGGGTTCACGAAGATGCTGACGACCACCACGTCGGCGTTGCGCCGCGCGAGCGCGACGAGCGAGAGGTGCCCGGCGTGCAGATACCCCATCGTCGGCACGAACCCGACGCGCACCCCCGCGCGCCGCTGTTCCAGCGCCCACCGCTGCATGTCGGATGGATGACGAATGATGTTCATGGGCCAATTCCTACATCCACATTTTCAAGCCCGACAGCCGGCCTTTGCCAGGGAGGGTGAAGATAAATTTGTTTTTGAGGCGCATGAGGCGATAGGGGTTGCCGCCGTGGACGGGGGCGTGCAGGGCGCCGAGCGTGTCGGCGCAGGCCGACTCGTAGCCGACTTCGGCGGCGATGGCCTCGGCGGCGGTCCCGGCGATGGTCCACGGGAAGCACAGGTGCCGCACGGTCGAGATGCGAAGGCGCGCGTTCAGGGTCTCGCGCGCGGCGGCGAGGTCGGCGCGGATCGCGGCATCGCGCTCGGCCGGCGTCTCGAAGCGACCCTTCAATTTACGCGCGGCGCGCCGCAGCCTGGCCGTCCACTCGGGGTCCTCGAAGAACGCGGGGCCGCCGCCCGCGAGCGCGATTTCCTGGCACGCCTGGCGCGCCTCGGCGTCGTCGTAGCGCAGCGCGTTGGACATGCGCGACCGCACCGCGTGGAGCGGCGTGCCCAAATCCTGCGCGGAAACAAAATGCGGCGCGGTCGCGGTCCCCACATTCGGCGCCTCGTGGATGTGCGGCGCGTAGGCGGGGGTCACGAAACCGGTGATGGCACGATCGCAAAAGACCATGGCATGCGCGTAGCTGTGCGCCTGGATGTCCCAATGGCCGGTGCCCTGCATGGCGCGCAATTCAGGCCAGGTCGCGAATGGGACCGGGGATCGGTCGATGCCCGGCGGCGCACCATCCGCGTCGTCCAGCGTGGTGCGCATCACATCCGCCGCCGGCACGCGGCCCGGGGCGACGAAGAGGATCGCGGTCATCTGGTAGCGCCGCAGCAGCGGGGTGGCGACGGTCCACGCGCTCGCCCATGCGTCGTCGAAGGTCAGGCCCACGACGCGGTCGCCGGGGCGGTGGCCGTCGCGGACGAAACGCGCGATGTCGTCCGCCGTCACGGTGCGGTAGCCGTTGTCGCGGAGATAGGCGAGGCACGGCTCCAACTGCTCGCGCGTCACCTCGTGGAAGTGGAACACCGGCAGCAGGCCGGGCGCCACCGCGCCGCCGAAGACAAAACCGGGATACGCCCGTTTCGCGAGGTCGATCACCCCGCGCAATGGCGACTTCCGCTCCTGCAATGGAATACGCGCACCCATCGAAACGCGGCATCGTAGCGCGGCGTCGGCAAAAAATCACGTCGCCAGGCACGAAAATATTGGTTTGGACGTGCAATAAGCCGTCGCACCAGTACGTTATTCGGGGATGAACACGAAAATCGCCCTTTTCGCCGGTCTTTCCGTTTTCGCCGCCGGGCTCGTGAGCGGCATGTTCACGCAGCGCATGCTTGCGCCCGAACCAGAGGCCGTAGCGCTGGCTCCGGAACCCGCCGCGGCTGACCGCGGTGAAACGCTTGCCCAGATGGAACAGCGGCGGCCGCGCACCGAAAACCGCGTCCGCGACGATGCCTTCGACTGGATGGATGCGGAACCCGAACCGATGGCAAGGGAAGCCGTCCTCCCGGGCGAGCCGGGCGAAGCCATCCGCCCCCCGCCCCGCGACCGCGAAAACGGCGACGGCCCGGCCTGGGGGCGTGTCGCGTGGACCAACCGCGAGGCGTGGATGGAGCAGCGGCGCATTGAACAACTTGCGCGCATGCAGAACATCCGCTCAAACCTGGTGGAAAAGGCCGAATTGAACGAGCAGCAGGAAGTTCGCTTCGATGTGCTGGTCGCCGCGATGAATATGCGCCTGCTCGAACAAAGCCGCACCTGGCAGGAAGCCATCGAGAATGGAACCATGGGCCGACACGAAGTGCGCGCCCGCGCGATGAAAGAGATTGGGTCGGCCCTCAGCGTGACCTACGACGAACTCGACCGGAACATGCCGCCGGAATGGCGCACGGCGACCACCAACGAGAGCGTCAATCTGTGGACCTTCATCGAACCCGAAGTCTGGGGCGCCATGCGTCCCCTCATGGGCCGCGGCCGCCCACCCCGCCCGAATCCGCCCGCACAATAGGACGGCTGCCGGCCGCGCGGGCAATCAAAACGAGGGGTTGACCGCTTCGTTGTCGCGATTCACTTCCCGGTCGGTGGATCAACGCGCTCCCACGTCTGCAGTGGATTCAAGGAATGGTATCCGCAGCCGGTTCTGCCTTCGGCTGCGCAGTCTCCCGGACCCGGGTAAACGTGATTCCCCCTTCGTCGCCTCCAGCGGGGAAAGCCCCCGGATCATCGGCATACGTGGCGACGAAGGCGTGAAGTTCCTCCGTGGACGCCGTCAGGAAGAGAAAGCCGCCCTCCGGTTTCTCGTGCTTGATGTTTACCGAACCCTGCTTGAGCATGGATTCCAGCCACTTGGCGGACATCGCGGTCAGTGTGAGCGAATCGCCGCCGAGCGTAACCTTCCAGAAGCTGCGCAACTGGACGAAGTGGCCCCCGTAAAACGTCTTGGCGTGGATCTCATTCGGTCGCTTGGGCAGAAGTTCCAGGAATCGGTTCGTACCGATGATTCCCAACGTGGCCTGCCATTCCGCGGGCGGCTGGTCCTTCATTTCCGTCCGGAGTTGGTATCGCCCGCTCTTCGAATCATAAGCCCTGAGCGTCCACGTGGCCGAGGCACTCCGCCACACCCCTTCAAGCGCCGGATCGTAGGCAGCGTCCTGGCCGGTGAAAAGTGAATGCAACGTGGGGACACAGGCGCCCGATAAAAGCGCCACCGCCAGCAACGCGCCCAGGATACAGGTCTTCATAAGCGACTCCGTGTTCTGATGTGCCAACACCCCACATCCTGCCCGGAATCATGATGTCACCGCCAGCCAAAGAATTTACAAAGAAGGACTCGACGGACTCCTGCTCACCATTCGGCTCGGGACGGTCCGCTATTGATTCGTGTGGATTCGCGTCCATTCGTGGTTAACTTCCCGGATGGACCGGACAAATCGCCAATCGCTCGCATGGGCGGCTTTCGTCGCTTTGTGCGCGCTGACACTGCGCGTGTGGTTCCTTGCCGCTTTCGCGGGATCCCCGCTCTTCCAGCCGGTGGAGGGCGGGCATGACCGCACGATTTATCACCAGGCCGCCCAGGGCCCCTTTTGGCCCGAGGGTGCATTCGAATACCTGCCGCTCTACCCCGCCCTGCTTCGCGGTGTCTATGCGCTTTTCGGATCGAGCCTGAACGCGGCGGCGGCATTCGGCATCGCGTGCGACGCGGCCACAACGGCGCTCATCGCGCTCATCGCACTGCGGCTCGGCGCCCGGCCCGTTCTCGCGGGAATCGCCGGTCTTCTTTACGCGGGCTATCCGCTCGCCATTGCCTATGCCTGCCTGACGATGCCGAATACATTGAATGCGCTGCTGCTCGCCGCCTGCACACTGGCGCTGCTGCATCTTCCGGGGCGACGCTGGCCGGCGTGGGCCGGCTTCGGCGCGCTGGCCGGCCTCGCCGCGCTGGGCTGGGCGGCGTGGCTGCTGATTGCGGCGGCGCTGCTGGTGTATTGGGGCGGCCAACATCTCCTCCGGGGCGGAGGCGCCCCGACTCCAGCGTGGCGTTGCATGGCGGCGTTTGCACTCGGGTTCAGCCTGCCACTGCTTCCGGTGGCGTGGCACAACTCGCGGGTCGAAGGCTCATTCGTCCTGCTCACCACGCACGGCGGCTTCAACTTCTACATGGGCAACCACGAGCGCGCGACGGGGCACCCGGTGCGGGTCCGCGATTTCCGGATGAGCGCACGCGCGCTGCTGGAGGACGCGCATCGCGCGGCGGAGCAGGATTCCGGTCGCACGCTGACGCGCGCGGAAAGCTCCGCGTGGTGGAGCGGACAGGGCCGCTCCTTCTGGCGCGAACAACCCGGCGCGGCGCTCGCGCTGACCGCGCGCAAGCTGATGCTGTTCTGGAATCGCGTCGACGTGGACGACCTGCGCATCGTCGAACAGGCGCGACTACTCGCCGGCCGCTTCACGTCGCCCCTCTGGCCCGGCTTTGCGTTGATCGCCTGGCTGGGCCTGATGGGGTTGTTCCTCGCGCCGCGCGCGGGCCCATTGCGCGTGATCCTGCTCACCGGCATGGCGGGATTGGTGCTCTATTTCATCACCGCGCGTTACCGGCTCACGCTCGCTCCGGCGATGCTCGCGCTGGGCGCGGCGGGCTTAACCGCGGGAGTCGCGAACCTGCGGGAACGCCGGTGGATTCCGCTGCTTTCCGGCGCTGTGGCGTTCGCCCTCGTGGTGGCGTGGCCCATGCCGGTGCGCGACCAGCGCGCGGTGGACCACTACAACGCGGCAGTCCAGCTCGTGCAGGCCGGGCGGCTGGCGGACGCGCAACGGCTCGCCCAAGCGGGACTCGAAATCGACGCCCGCTCCGCCGACCTGCACCACGTCTTGGGCAGCGCGCTGTTCAAGCAGGAGCGGTTCAGCGAAGCCGCATCCTGCTTCGCACAAAGCGCCGCGTTGGACCCGGCCCACCCGCAAGCCGCCTACAACCTCGCCCTCAGCCTCGCCCGCACCGGCGATATCTGCGGCGCCCACCGCGCGCTGCTCCAAGCCGCCGCCCTCCGCCCCCTCCCCGAAAACGCCCAACGCCTCGCCGGTGAATTGGATCGGCTGTGCGGGGCGTCTGGCTCGCCATAATCGACTTGCGCCTGGTATGGAGCCGGACAAGACTTCGGCACAACGCGATATCGTGGCCCGGGTGGCGAAATGGCAGACGCAAGGGACTTAAAATCCCTTGATCGAAAGATCGTGTGGGTTCGAGTCCCACCCCGGGCACCATCACCAGTAGAGGGACTTCCCGCCAGAGGCGGGTCCGCCTCATCCCCTTCACCATGAATCGTAATGTCAGGCGTGGAGGCGATTGGGAAGGATGCGATCAACCGCAGATGGGTAGGCGGGCCATTCTATAATCCGCGGTTCTCTCCTCCGCGTCTCCGTGGTTAAATCCGGACCGGCGACGACGAGGACGTCGGAGTCCGCGGGGGCTATTCGCCAATGATTTTGACGAGGACGCGTTTGTCGCGGCGGCCGTCGAATTCGCCGTAGAAGATGCACTCCCAGGGACCGAAGTCGAGGCGGCCGTTGGTGATGGCGACGACGGTTTCGCGGCCCATGATGGTGCGCTTCAAATGCGCGTCGGCGTTGTCCTCGCCGGTCTCATTGTGCTCGTACTGGCTGTGCGGCTTTTCCGGCGCGAGCTTTTCCAACCAGCGCTCATAGTCGGCGTGCAGCCCGCTCTCGTTGTCGTTGATGAACACGCTGGCGCTGATGTGCATGGCGTTGACCAGACACAACCCCTCGCGCACGCCGCTCTCGCGCAGGCACGCCTCGACCTGTGGCGTGATGTTCACGAACCCGCGCCGCGTCGGCAGCTTGAACCACAGTTCCTTGCGGTAGGTTTTCATGGGGAATTGTTTAGCCTCGAAAAATACGAAATACACGAAATAAAAAGCGATGGGTTGGAAGTGGGGAGGGGCACGCGATAGCGCCATGAACTTTGGCTCCGGCGGGACAAGCCCGCCGGGGGCCGGGAGGATTTGGGACTCGCGGCCGCGTCAGCCGACGGGGGCGTCGCGGAATTGGAGGTCGTAGAGACGCTTGTAGGCGCCGCCCGCGGCGAGCAGGTCGCGGTGGGGGCCGCGCTCGACGATGCGACCCTGCTCCAGCACGAGAATCAAATCCGCGTGCTGGATGGTGGAGAGCCGGTGCGCGATGGCGAACACGGTGCGGCCGGTCATCAGCGTATCGAGCGCGGACTGCACAAGCCGTTCACTCTCGGTGTCGAGCGCGCTGGTCGCTTCATCCAGGATCAGGATGGGCGCGTCGCGCAGCAGCGCGCGGGCGATGGCGAGGCGCTGGCGCTGGCCGCCGGACAGCCGGTTGCCGCGCTCGCCAATGACCGTGTTGTAGCCATCGGGCAACGCGGCGATGAAGTCGTGCGCATTCGCGCGGCGCGCCGCGTCCTCAATCGCCTCGCGCGTGGCGCCGGTCGTGCCATAGCCGATGTTGTGGGCGACGGTGTCGTTGAACAGGATCGTCTCCTGCGTGACGAGGCCGATCTGGCGGCGCAGGGAGTCAATCGTAAGTTCACGGATGTCGATGCCGTTGATCAGGATGCGCCCGTCCGTCACGTCGTAGAATCGGGGGAGCAGGCTGACGAGCGTGGTTTTTCCCGAACCGGAGCTGCCGACCAGCGCGACACAGGCCCCGCGGCGCGCCTCGAAGGCGATGTCGCGCAACACGGGCCGGTCGTCGTAGGCGAAGGACACGGACTCAAACGCGATCCGGGAAACCTTGTCGCTGAACGGACGCGCCGAGGCCGATTGCGTCACGCGAATGGGTTGATCGAGCAATTCAAAGATACGATCCGCCGCGGCCGAGCTTTGCTGGATGTTCAGGTGGATTTTGCTCAACTTCTTGACCGGCTCATACATCGCCACCAGCGCGGCGCCGAAGGTGAAGAATTCGGCGAAGGTCAGTTGCTGCCAGCGCGCGTAAAGCAGGATCAGCGCGAAACCAATGAGCGAGATGAACACGATGATCGGCTCGACCGCCGCGCGCGCGCGCGTCACCCGCATGGCGCGCGAGAACACGCCGCGGCAACGCTCGAGAAACCGGTTGATTTCGTAGGGCTCCATGCCGAACGCCTTCACGATGCGGGCGCCGGTGACGTTCTCCTCCAGGATGCCGACGAGGTCCGCCATCTTCTCCTGCCCCTCGCGCGCGGAGCGGCGGACCCTGCGCCCGAACATCGCGACGGGCAGGATGCAAATCGGGAAAATGACCAGGCTGATCACGGCCAGCTTCCAGTCAAGATAGAGCAACAAGCCGATCATGCCCAACAGCGTGAACGGTTGCTTGGCGATGTCGCTCAGCACGGTGGACACGGCGCGCTCGACGAGCTGCGTGTCGTTGGTGGTTCGCGAAATGAGATCGCCGGTTCGCGCCTGCCCGTAGAAGGCGATCGACAACTCCTGCAAGTGCGTGAACAGCGCCATGCGCAGGTCGAGCACGACGCGGTTGCCGACCCATTCCAGCAGGTAGGTGCTGAAATAGTCGCCCAACCCGCGGGCCAACCCGAAAACCGGGAGCAGCATCGCGACGGCGAGCACCGCACCGAGTCCGAATTCATCCGGGTTGAACACGCTCGCGAGCGTTTCTTTCAGCGCGACCAGCGCCCCGGTCGTGGAACCGCCGAAGAGCACACCGAACAGGATGCCGGCGATGATGCGCCCCTTGTAGGGACGCGCGTAGCCGAGCAGGCGCCGGTAGGTCGCCCACTCGTCCCGCTTCACGCTGCCCACACCCGCGGCGCCGCTCATTTAGTGTCCCTGCGCCTCAAGGAAACGCTCCGCCTCCAGGGCGGCCATGCAGCCGGAACCGGCCGCCGTGATGGCCTGCCGATAGCTCGGGTCCTGCACATCGCCCGCCGCGAACACGCCCGCGATGTTGGTCCGCGTGTTTTCGGCCAGCAAATAGCCGCGTTCGTCCATCTTCAACTGACCCGCGAAAGGCGCGGTGTTGGGCTGGTGCCCGATCGCGACGAAAAGCGCCTTCACGTCGAGATCGCTGACCTCGTTCGTCTTCACGTTTTTGATGCGCAGGCCGGTGACCTCGTTTTTGCCGACATCCAGCACGTCATCGACGACCGTGTCCCAGATGACCTTGATCTTGGGGTTGTCGAGCGCGCGCTGGACCATGATCTTCGACGCGCGGAATTCGTCGCGGCGATGGATGATGTACACGGTGGAGGCGAAGCGCGTCAGGAAGTTGGCCTCCTCCATCGCGGTATCGCCGCCGCCGACCACCGCCACCGGCACGTTCCTGTAGAACGCGCCGTCGCAGGTCGCGCAGGACGTGACGCCGCGGCCGACCAGCTTCTGTTCGTTCGGCAGGCCGATGTATTTCGCGCTCGCGCCGGTCGCGATGATGAGGGTGCGCGATTCCAGCACCTTCCCGTCATCCAGCGTAAGCTTCAGCGGCGTGCCGGAGAGGTCCGTCTTCTCGACGACGTTGAACTGGAAACGCGTGCCGAACCGTTCGGCCTGGGCGCGCATGCGGTTCATGAGCTCGGTGCCGTCGATCCCCTCGGGAAAGCCGGGGAAATTCTCGACCTCCGTGGTCGTGGTGAGCTGGCCGCCGGGTTGCAAGCCGTCGATCACAAGCGGGTTAAGATTGGCGCGCGCGGCGTAAATCGCGGCGGTCAGGCCGGCCGAGCCGGTGCCTAGTATGATCACGTTTTCCATGAATGACTCCGTTAGGCTCTGGGGTTTACCAAACTTTGTCGCGGATGCCACGCCTCAATTGACGCCCTGTTTGCGGAAAACTATGGTACGGTCCCGTTTGCGAACACCAAAGGAGAAGCGCCATGGCGGACACGGATATGCTGCGGGAGATGTTTCGGATGCAGGCCCTGCTCAACGAGCGGATCGGCGTGCGCAGCTCGGACCAGATGACGGAGGAGGAGCAGCAAAAGTGGGTGCTCAACTACTGCCGCGCGATGACGCAGGAGATCGCCGAACTGACCGACAGCATCCCGTGGAAGTGGTGGGCGAAGTACCAGAAATTCGACCTGCAGAACGCGCGCGTCGAGGTGGTCGACCTGTTCCACTTCCTCATTTCCGTCGCGGAAATACTCGGCATGAGCGCGGACGACGTGTTCGCCTACTACCGCGACAAGAACAAGGTCAACTTCCAGCGCCAGGACTCCGGCTACCACACCAAGGACGAATCCGACAACAGCCAGGTCGGCCAGGGCGACAAGAAGCCGGACGCGACCTGACCCGCCGCCGCCGCGAATTTACAACGTCTGTAAAAGCTTTTTTGCAGGCTTACAACGTCTGTAAAACCTTTTTGAACCGCGGATGGGGAGTCGGACATCCGTTAATCCGCGGTTCCCCTGCCGCGGGCGGCGCGGTAGTGGGGCAGGGTTTCGGCGAGACGCTGGATGAGTTCCGCGCTGGAGAGCTGGCCGGGTGCGCTGGATTCGTCGAGAAATCCGTAGACGAGGCACGACCCTTCGGCGGCGAGGCGGAGGCGGGAGGCCGCGCCCTGAGGGCCCATGCCCATGACGGCGAGCGGGCACGCCCATTCCCCGTGCAGGATTTTTTCCAGCCGTGCGACGTCGGAATCCTCCGCGGTCCAGGCCGCGATTTTGACGATGTCCGCGCCGGCCGCAACGCCCTGCTCCACGAGCGCGCGGAGGCGGCCCTCGGCGGGGGTCGCGGCGAAATCGTGGAAGGATCCGATCACGCGACGGCCCGCGGCATGGGCCGCGCGCGCGACGGCATCGAACACCGGGGACTCCAACTCGACATCCACGGCGGCCACGTACGGGCAGAGTTCCGCGTAGCGGGCGGCGCGCTCCTCATCCGTTCCCTCCCACCGTCCGCCCTCGGCGGTGGACCGGATCGTGAGCAGCAACGGCGTCCGTTCCCGCACGGGCGGCGGCGTTTCGCGGAGCCACGCGGAGGCGGCGTCGCCGAGCAGGTCGGCGCGGATTTCGACGATGTCGCACGGGGGCGACGCGCGGGCCACGCCAACAAGCGTCTCCGTGCGGCTGGCCACGCCGACGACGGCAGGTACGCCGTTGAGCGCGAGGGCTCCGATGTTGGTTGCCGGGGGCATTCGGTTACCCTAGGGCGTGTGGCCCGCGGACGCAACGATCCATCGGGGACTTAGCGCCGACCGGCCAGCACATGCACGCCGTCGCGGTGCGGGACCGTGCGGGATTTTTTCGCCTTTTCCACGCGGCTGGCCTTGCGGGCGCGGGCGCCCTCGGGTTTGAGCGTCTTCTCGTAGTGCTGGATGTAGAGGGGATTGTTGTACCCCTCGCAGCGGCGGTCTTTCCATTTGAGCGAAGGATGGTGGAAGATGGCGCAGGTTTTGCCGAGGTTGAGGGCGCACCCTCCACACTGCCGGACAGGCTTGATGCCCAGGACGCCCATATACAATTCCCCCTTGAGTTGCGAGGACTCTATCAGGTTCCCGCCAATTTCCAAGTGCAACAATAGCCCGCGATTGTGCTAGCATCCCGGCGACGCAAGGAATGCGGCATGGCGGTATTCGCCGACACGCCGGAAACATGCGGTGCGTCTGCCCTGGAGCCATGAATAAATCGCCCGAAGACGGAATCCTGCCCGCGCACCGGAATCTGCAAAATATCCGCGTGCTGGTGCTGGACGATGAGGAGCCGGTCCGGCATTTGCTCCAGACCCTGCTCACCCGCAACGGCTGCATCGTGGAAACGGCGGACGACGGGCGCGAAGGGCTGCGCATCCTGCTGCAAAAGGATTTCGATGTCGCGGTGGTGGACCTCCGCATGCGCGACATGGGCGGCTCGGCGTTTCTCGAGCAGGCGCGCAGCGTCTGGCCCTGGCTCGGTATCGTCGTGGTCACCGGCTACGCGGACGAGGAATCGGTCGCGCATGCGCGGCGCTTCGGCGTGACGCGCATCCTCACCAAGCCGATGAACACCCAGACGCTGCTCCGCAACGTGCTGGAGGAGGCGATCGAGAAGAAGGAGCTGGTCGAGATGTCGGCCAGCCACAGCCTGGACCGCATCCAGGCGCAGCTCTCGCTGCTCCGCAGTTTCAGCGAATCGGCGCTGACCGCGGAAAACCTCGACGACGCGCTGCGCACGCTGAGCACCGGGCTCGGCAACCTGCTGCCCTGCGCGGCGGCGGGCATCCTGAATCTCGAGGGCGAGGAACCGGTCCTGCACCTGCACGCGCTGACGCCGGTGGCGCAGGAATTCCTGCTCAACGCGGAGAAGGAGATGATGCGGCGCTACGAGGCGCTCAGCGGACAACCCGCGCCGCGGGCCGGGCTGCGCGTCATCTTCGACCCGGCGAATCTCGACCCCAAGGGCGCCCAACAGGTCGGCAGCAGCTTCAGCGTGCCGATCATCGCGCACGGCGAGGTGCGCGGCATGTTGACGCTGGCCGCGGTCGCGGATGACGCCTATTCCTCGCGCGACGCGTCCTTTCTCTACCACGCGGCGAACCAGCTCTCGACGGTATTGAGCGCGCTGGCGCGCATGCGGGAGCTGTCGGTGCGCGACGCGCTGACCTCGCTCTACAACCGGCGCGGGCTGGAGGAGGAGTTCCAGCGGGCGTGGCTGATGAGCCGCCGCTACAACTGGCCGATCGGCGCGGCGGTCCTCGACATCGACAACTTCAAGATTCTCAACGACACGCACGGCCACCTGGTCGGCGACCAGATCCTGCGCGAGTTCTCGAAACTCGTCCAGCAGGTGGCGCGCGAGTCGGACATCATCGGCCGTTACGGCGGCGATGAAATGGTCGTCATCCTCGCGCAGGCGGGCACCGCGGATTGCATCGCGTTTGGCGAGCGGCTGCTGCACGCGATGCGCCAGCAGGTGTTCTGCGTGGACCGGGGCCTCGCGCTGCAATTGACCACGTCGATCGGCGTATCCAGCAGCGTCAACGGCCCGGCGGACATGACCAGCGAGACGCTGATCGCGCAGGCGGACCAGGCCCTCTACATGGCGAAGAAGCAGGGGCGCGACCGCGTCTGCGTTTACCAGGCGGTGGCGCCGGGCGAGAAGGGCGTTCCATCCGCCCCCATCGCGCCGGAATCCGACCCGGCCCGCATGCGCGGGCGCGTGCTGGTCGTGGATGACGAACCGATGGTCGGTTCGCTGCTTTCGCGCGTGCTCCGCAAAAACGCCTACGAGGTGCAGGTCGAAACCACGGCCGCCGGCGCGCTGAACGCGATCCAGGAAAAGCCCGGCCATTTCGACGTGATCCTCACCGATCTGAACCTGCCCGAGAAAAGCGGACTCGACCTGCTGGACGAGCTGCGCTCCATCGACGAGGGGATGATCAAAATCGTAATCACGGGCCACGCGACGGTCGACAACGCGGTCGTGAGCCTGCGGCGCGGCGCGTACGATTTCATTGAGAAGCCCGTGCTGCCGGACGCCCTGATGGCGATCGTCGACCGCGCCCTCGAATACCGCCGCCTGAAGCGCGAAAACGTCCGCTACCAGAACCACCTCGAGGAAATGGTCCGCGAAAAAAGCGCCGCGCTGCGGGAGGCGCTCCAGCAGGTGAAGGCCTCCTACGACTTCACGCTCGAGGCGATGGCGGCGCTGCTCGACGCACGCGAGCGCAACACGGCGCACCACAGCACGCGCGTACGCGACCTCTCCGTCATCATGGCGCGCGAACTCGGCCTCTCGGTGAACGAGATCGACGACATCTCGCGCGGCGCGCTGCTGCACGACATCGGCAAGATGTGCATTCCCGACAGCATCCTGCTCAAGCCCGGCCCGCTGACCGCGGACGAGCGCGAGGAGATGAAAAAACACCCCGAGGTCGGCTACAAACTGCTCTCGTCGAGCCCGCATTTGGAGCGCGTCGCGGAAATCGTGCGTTCGCACCACGAGCGGTACGACGGCGCCGGCTACCCGCGGCGGATCAAGGGGGCGGACATCTGCCTGGGCGCGCGCATCTTCGCGATCATCGACTCGTACGACGCGATGCGGTCGGACCGTGTATATCGCAAGGCGATTTCCAGCGAGGAGGCGATGCTGGAAATCGAGCGCAACGCCGGGACGCAATTCGATCCGGCGTTGGTCGACCTGTTCAAGCGCATCCACCTGGCCATTGAGGCCGCCGGCAATTGGAGTGCGGCGGACGCGCGGTCGGCGTACGAAACGCCCGAAACCCGGAAGTATGGTTCATAAGCAGCTTCGCCATTGTTGAGGGATCGCGCGAGGGGGAGGACCTGACGGATCGGCATTCCCGGCGCGGCTTAAGTTGTTCATGTTTCCCGAACATCCAAAATATCCGGTGCCGAAGGGGGATCGCCGCAAGCGAAACCTGTCGCGCCCGATGGCTTCGGACCGGCGTCAGGCCACCCGGTATGTCGGCAACTTCCCGGTGACGATCCATGTTGGACAGGGCGGGGACGCCCGCGTCTACAACGCTGTCGCCCGCGACATTTCTGATGGCGGCCTCCTGCTGGAATGCGCGGATGTACCGCCCGGGGAGACGCGAATCCGCGTGCAATTCAAAGTGCCCGAGGGCGTCATGCCGGAGGAATTTTCGCACGGCGCCCAATCCACGGAAGGCGAGGTGCGGCGACGCGACGGCGATCGAAAGCTGCTGGGCGTGCAGTTCGCGCAACCGATGAGCCGGCGGCTCGCGCGGACGACCTGGAACTATCTCCGGGGCATCGCGACCCTGGCCCTGATGGTCACCCTCGCCCTGATCGTCCTGATCAAGGTCGAGAATTTTTATTATTTCTGGTTCGACGTGCCCGTGTTCCTGTACAGCCTCGCGGTCGGCGCGTTCCTGCTCTCGCGCTTCCTGTTCGCGGCGTTCTACCGCGCGCCCCGGCCGCGGGATGACGCGAGCCTGCCGACCGTCAGCGTCATTTTTCCGGTGTTTAATGAGGAGGGATTCATCGAACGCACGCTGGTGCAGGCGCTCGAAGTGGCCTACCCCCTCGACAAATTGCAGGTCATCGCGGTGAACGACGGCAGCCGGGACCAGACCTTCCAAATCATGCAACGCGTCCAGCAACGGTATCCCGAGCTGGTCCTCGTGAACCTGGAGAAGTCGATGGGCAAACGCGGCGCCATCGCCGCCGGCGCGCAACTGGCGACGGGCGAAATCCTGGTGCTCTCCGACTCCGACAGCTTTTTCCAGCCGGACGCCATCCGCCGGATCGTCGACGGGTTCACCGAACCGAAGGTCGCGGCGATCACCGGGCACTGCGACGTCGAGAACGCGTGGACGAACCTGCTGACCAAGATGCAGACCGTCCGCTACTACATCAGCTTCCGCGTGATGAAGGCGGCCGAAAGCGTGTTCGACGCCGTGACCTGCCTTTCCGGACCCTTCGCCGCGTACCGGCGCGAGGTGTTCATGTCCGTGGCCGACCGGTGGCTCAACCAGCGCTGGTGCGGCGCGCCCGCGACGTTCGGCGACGACCGTGCGCTGACCAATTTTGTCCTGCGCCAGGGCCACGCGGTGATTTACGACTCGCGGGCGCGGTGCACCACCATCGTGCCGGAGGACTACCGCACGTTCCTGCGCCAGCAGATGCGCTGGAAGCGTTCGTGGTTCCGGGAGTGCATGCGCGGCTGCGCCTACATCTGGAAATATCCGCCACTGGTCTCGCTCTCCTACTACTTGGGGTTCATCCTCCCGCTCGTCGCCCCCATCGTCGTATTCCGCGCCCTGCTCTACATGCCGCTCTTCCAGCGCGGCAGCCCGCTGATGTACATGCTCGGCATCCTGCTGATGAGCAGCTTGATGAGTTCGGTGTATCTCTTCACGCGCCGCTCGCGCCTGTGGATCTACGGCATCCCATTCTGCTTCTTCTACATGTTCGTGCTGGTCTGGCAACTACCGTGGGCGATGCTCACCTCCGCCCACGCAAAATGGGGCACGCGGGGCTGACGCATGGGCAAACGGCTATTCATTCTCGCGCAGTGGGCGGTTCTGATCGCGCTGGTCATCCATGGCGTACGCACGGTGGCGCGCCCCGTCCCGCCCCCGGACTACGATCCGGATAGCTGGGCGTCCTGGCGCGGCTTCCACGCGCTCTCCTATGCGGGCGTCACGCGCGGCGGCGGCAGCGACCACGTCACCCCCCACCAACTCGCCGCGCACCTCCAGGCGCTGCGCGAAGCCGGCTATAAATCCATCACGCCCGGCGACATTGAAGCGTACCTCGAAGGACGCGTCGCCCTGCCGGACCGCGCCGTGCTGCTGCTGTTCGAGGGCGGGCGCAAGGACAGCTATCTCGCCGCGACCCCGCTCCTTCGGAAATCAGGCCAGGTCGCGGTGATGTGCGTGCCGACATTGTTGACGCGGCGATGGGGTAGTTTCTACCTGCGCGAGGGCGACTTGAAAAAATTCCTCAAGGACCCGCACTGGCGGCTCGCCAGCATGGGCCACGCCGCCGTCACCACCATTCCCGTCGCGGACGGCGAGGAGGGGCGCTTCCTCGTACGTCGCCAGCGCCTGAAAACGCATGTCGAATCCGAGGCGGAATACCGCGCGCGCGTGGAGCAGGACTTCGCGCGCGCCGCGGATATTCTGGCCCGTGCGTCGGGACAGCCCGTCGCGACATACCTGTTCCCCTTCGCCGACGCCGGGGCATCGCCCGGCGCGACGCCGGAAGCGATCGATGTGCTGCGCGCCGCCGCCGCGATGCACCACCGAATCGCCTTCACGCGCGCGGACGACGCGTTCAACGGGCCGGACAGTGATCCCATGCAACTCACCCGACTGCGCGTACGCGGAACCTGGGACGCCGCGCGGCTGCTCGAAGAACTGGCCCGCAGCGAGCCCCGCGACATTCCGGTCACCTCGCTTCCCGGCGCGCACGCCTGGTCGTTCGACGGCGCCGGATCGGCCCAGGACGGCGTGCTCCACCTCGGAGATGGCGCGCGCGCGTGGCTGCGCGGCAGCTCGGACTGGTCCGACCTTCAAACGACCGCCGCCATCGAGCGGCCCGCCGGCGCCCAGTTGTCGCTCTACGCGCGGTACGCCGGCCCCACCCGCTACGTGCGCGTCACCGCGAACGACGAAGGACTCCGCGTCCAGGAACGGCTCGGCGCAACGATGCAGACGCTCGCCTTCCTGCCCGCCACGAATACGCCCAACGGCGGCGCGGAGTGGACGTTGCGCATCAAGGGCAACCGCCTCTGGATGGAACGCCCCGGGACTCCGCCCGTCGGGCCGCTGCCGCTCACGCGCCATACAAGCCGCGGACGAATCGGCTTCGAAGCCCGGGGCGACGGCGTCGGCGTACGGTCGTTTACCGCGCGGCAATTGCCGGGCCTCGCCGTGCGATCAGCCTCGCTCGCCGACATACCGGAGGAACAGCGCCCGCGGACCAGCGTGTGGATGCCCCGCTGGTTCAACACGGAGCAACGGCCCGAATTCACCGGGGCGATGCGCGCCGACCTGCTGGACGCCGCCGCGCAGGGCATCCAGGTCATGCCGTGGATCGACATGGAACATGGCGCGCCACGGCAGGATTTCGCCGCCGACCTCGTGGCGCTGTTCAGCGGTGTGGCGGAAGGCGCGCTTGTCACGCGTTTCGCCCTCTCCGCGCCTGACGATCCCCTCGCGGAGGCGCTGCGTCGGCAGGGGTACGGCATCCTGCAACACGTCTCGACGCACGCCGCGCGGCGACTCGCGCTGGACGGCCGGGCGGGTCGCGAAGGCGACTGGCTGCTCCTGGCGGGCAACCCGCTCGAAGCCGCCGAATCGCTCGCCGAATTGCAGCGCGGCATCCCGTCCACTCGCCTGCTCTGGATGACGGACAAGGATATTTACCTGCCGCCCGGCGTGCGGCGCGCGGCCGCCTATTGAGTCGCCATGCACAACCGGTTTCCAGTCGCACTCCTCGTCGGCCAGGCTCTCCTGACGGTAGGCCTTCACGCGGAAACACCGCGTTCCGCCCTTTCGCTCATCCATGAATCGCGCGTGGCCGTGGGCCGCGGCGACTTGGGTGACGCCCGCACGGCGGCCCGCCAGGCGGTGGAGATTGATCCCGCCTATGCGGACGCGTGGAAACAATTGGGGCGCGTGCAGATGCTCGCGCGCCAGCCGGACGATGCGCTCCGCGCGCTCGACACCGCCCGCCAACTCAAACCGGGCGATGCGGAAATCGAAGGCTGGTTGGGCCCGCTTTATCGGGATCTCGGCTGGTGGCATTGGGCAAAGGGCGACATCGCGTCGTCGATCGCCGCGTTCAACGATGCGCTGAAGGCGAACGTCCCGCGGCGACACGACGTCCTGCGGAGCTTCCAGGCTGTACTCGCCGAAAGCGATCACCGCGCCGAGGCGCTCCAGCTCCTCGAAAGTTGGGGCGATCCCGACATCTGGCGGGAAATCGCGCGCGCGAACCTCGACCAAGGCCGCCTGCTCGCCGCCGAACCGGCGCTTACGCTGCTTCACCTCGCGAAAGACGACCCAGTGCGAACGGACGTTCAACTCGCCCACACGCGCGCGATGCTGGGCGCTTGTGAGGACATGTCCGCGCTGATCCCGGATCCCGCGGAGCGCGCCGCCGCGTGGGACGACCCGCATGTTGACCTGGCCATCGAGGCCATTCTGCTCTGCAACAACGGAACCCTTACCTCACGACTCGCGCGGCTCCAGGCGTTGGAGCGCGAACCCCAACGGGACGTTTCCGAACGCATGCGGACAGCGGCCCGAACAGCGCTTGCACATCGGAACTTTGACCGCGCGTTCCGGATCTACGACCGCCTGCTCGCGCGTGAACCGGACTGCCGCTGCTACCTGCGCGCCGCCTCCGCGGCCGAGGCCCTGCGCGGCACAAAGGGCGCCGCGCAATTTCTGGCCGCGCTGCTTCCCCGCTCCAGCGACGACGCCGTGCGCGCCGGAATCCAAGGCCGACTCGCGCGACTGGATGGACTGGCCGATGAAGCCGCGGCCCACTACGCGCGCAGTCTTTCCCTCGATCCCGCCCAGAACGACGTGCAACGCGAGTTATTCTTCGCCCTGGTCGAACTCGGACGCGAGGAGGAGGCCAGGCGCGTGGCCGACGCGCTCGCCGGTCGCGAGGCCGAGGGCGAAACAGAACTCCGGCCGATCCTCGCGGAAATGTGGAGCGCCCTCGCGGACCACGAACTCGCCCTCGCCTTCTGGGGCGCCCTCGCGGAGCGTCACCCCGGCAGCGCCTACTACACCGTCGAATGGGCTCGCACACTGCTGCGCGTCGGGCGGAGGGCCGATGCGATCGCCCGGCTGGAAGCGCTCACCGCGCGCGTCGCCGACGTCCCGGCGCTTGAATTGCTGGCACGCCTGCTCATCGAGGATCACCGGAAGGCCGAGGCGCTTCAAATCGTCGAACAGGCGCTGGCCCTCGAATACACGACCTCGCTGCTGCAACTTCGGACACTTGCGGGCGGGATATCGGACGACGGGGACGCCTCACGATAGCGGCGTTTTCTGCTTCGTGATCAGCGGCAGCACCGGGGCCTTTTCCGCGTTTATCGCGATATATGATTTCCACTTCGCCGGCACGCGCTGCGCGGGGAAAATCGCCTTCGTCGGACACTCCGGCACGCACGCGCCGCAATCGATGCACTCCACCGGGTCAATCACCAGCATCCGGTCATCCTCGTGAAAACAATTCACCGGGCACACCGTGACGCAGACGGTGTTTTTGCATCCGATGCAGGGCTCTGTGACGACGTGCGGCATAATGGGGAAAACCCGAATGACAAATTCCGAATGACGAATGGACTATAGTCCCCATTGGTCATTCCGTCATTCGTCATTGGTCATTGGTCATTTCATCATTCTCCGCAGCTCCTCCAGATCCAGCCCCATCAAGGTGTCCCGCACATAATCCGCGAGGCCGAGATATTCGCGATCATAGCTGTTCGTCAGGCCGAGCACCTTCAGCTTCGCCCCCTTCGCCGACGTGATGCCCGCGGGTGTGTCCTCAATCGCCAGGCACTGCGCGGGACGCAGCGCGATTCCATGTTTCTCCGCGAGCCGTTTGACCGCGAGGCGATAGCAGCTCGGGTCGGGCTTCGACGCGCGCACATCATCCGCGGTCACCATCACATCGAACGCATCCGCGAGCTGGAGCCCTTCGAAGATCGGTTCGATGTCCGATCGCAAAGCGCCGCTGCACAAGCCGAGGGGAATGCGACCCGCCAGGTGGCGAATTAATTCCACCGCGCCCGGAAACGGGTCCGGCGGCTCCTGGCGAACCATGTAGTTAAAGGTGACCGCTTTGCGCTCCACGAGCGACTTGATTTCGGCGTCCGCGTACGGACGGCGATGCCGTTTCATCACCGCGAGGAAGGCCCCGCGGTCATCGAACCCGATCAGGTCTCGGACATAGGCCTCCCACGAAAACCCCATTCCCATCGGCTCCAACACCCGGTTGAGCGCCTCATAATGCAGGTGCTCGGTGTCCACGATCACGCCATCAAAATCAAAAATAACCGCCTGCAACATCCAATCCCCTCCTCACGTGCGGACATGGGCCAGAAGGTTTAACAATTCGGGAAGCTTCCGCGTGTTCAGCACATCCGCCTTCTCCAGCCAGCCGCGGCGGGCCTGGCCGATGCCGTAGGTGGTGTTGGCGAGATCGGCAACCTGGTGGCCGTCGACATTGATCGCGACGAGCACGCCGGCCTCCTTCGCCATCTGGCAATACACGTCGTTCATGTCGAGCCGCATCGGGTTGGCGTTCAATTCGAGGAAGCATCCGCGCTGCTTCGCGTGCGCGATCACACGCGGGATGTCGATGTCGTACGGCTCACGCTCCAGGATCAAACGGCCCGTCGGATGCGCGAGGATCGTGGCGTACCGGTGGTCCAGCGCCTTCAGCACGCGCGCGGTCTGTTGCTCCCGCGAGAGGTTGAACTTGCTGTGGACCGACACGACCACGAGGTCGAGTTCCGCGAGGATCGCGTCGTCCAAGTCCAGCGAGCCGTCTTCGAGAATGTCGCACTCAATACCCTTGAGCAGGCGGAATCCCTTAAAACCCTCGTTGAGCTTGTCGATTTCCCTGATCTGCTTCGCGAGCCGCTTCTCGTCGAGCCCGTTCGCGACGGTAAGCCGCTTCGAGTGGTCGCACATCGCGAAATACTCGTATCCCCGCGCCTGCGCGGCCTCCGCCATCTCCGCGATGGTGTTCGCGCCGTCGGACCACGTCGAATGATTGTGCAGGTCGCCCCGGATGTCGTCCGTCTCGATGAGACGCGGCAGCGTGCCCTCCGCCGCCCGCTCGACTTCGCCCCGGTTTTCGCGCAATTCCGGCGGCGGCACGGCCAGGCCAAGGGCGGCATATACATCCTTCTCCGTCCGGCCCGCCACCGCCTCCTCACCGCGCATCACGCCGTATTCGTTGACTTTGAGGCCCTTTGCCTGCGCGATCTTGCGGACGACGATGTTGTGCTCCTTGCTGCCCGTGAAGTATTGCAGCGCCGCACCGAAACTTTCGGCGGGCACCACACGCAAGTCCACCTGCAACCCGGATCGAAGCAGGATGCTCGACTTCGTTTCGCCGTTCGCGAGCACCTGCTGGACTTCGTCATAGGTGATGAACGCCTGCATCACGGCGGCGGAATCCGCGGCCTCTGCCAGGATGTCGAGATCACCGATCGTCTCGCGGGCGCGACGGTAGCTGCCCGCCAGCTCAAGCTGTTTCACGCCCGGCACAGCGCGCAGGTGTTTCAGCAGCGATTCGGCATAAGGCGCCACCGAGGCGCGGCGGAAGCGCTTGCCCTCGGTCTGGCGTGTTTCGATGCCCTTGAGGATGCCGGTCTCAATTTTCTCGCCGAATCCCTTGATCTCGCGGATTTTCCCTTCGCGCGCCGCGGCGGCGAGTTGGGCGAGGCCCTTGATCTTCAAATCGTCGTGTAGGATTTTGACGCGCTTTGGGCCGAGACCCGGCAGACGCAGCATGTCGAGCAGCCCCGGCGGCATCTCGCCGCGCAGTTCCTCCAATTGCGCGATGCGGCCCGTGATGACCATCTGGCCGATCTTTTGCGCGAGGTCTTTTCCGATCCCCGCGATCTGCGTCAGGTCATCCCCCCGCTCCACCCGGTCGCGCAACTCCTCGCCCATATCGCCGACCGTGCGCGATGCGTTGCGATACGCGCGCACGCGAAACGGGTTGTCCCCCTTGATTTCGAGCAGATCCGCGATCTCCTCGAACGCGGCGGCGATATCAGCATTGTGAACCGGCATGGCCGCAGAGTAGCGCGAAGGACGTTCAACCCGCCAGCCGTTTCAATAAGGCCTTCTTGTAAAGCAGGCGCATGGCGTAGCAGTCGAGGAAGTGGCCGGCGCAGTAGGAGGTGATGCGACCGACGAATCGGCCCTCTTCCAACAGCGCAACGGCGGCGAAGAGGTCGAGCACGGCGCGGTGCCAGACGGCTTCCAGCGATTTGCCCTCGTGCAGCAGGCGCGGCTCGTTGATGTAGCGCGTCCGGCCGTGGACCAGCACGTTTTCCTTGTTGTAGCCCAGATTCCGCACATCGGCGAACACCTGGCCGATCGTCTTGGCCCAAAGCATCCGCGAATGCGGCGCATTCGTTCTCGCCTCGGCGCCGCGCCGAAAATGTTCGTAGTTCAGCGGAAACTTGATGCGCTGGGTGCCGATGGCGGACGGGAAATTGATCGCGCAATCGACCAGCAGGCGGCGCGCGCCTTCATCGGGCTCGAATACGAGGAAACTGCCGTTCGGCAGCCCCACCGTCGCGCGCTCCTTCACTGTCCAATACTGCACCGGACGGTCCGTTTCCACCTCGCCAGCGGACTCCAGCGCCTCGACCAGATCCAGACTGCCGCGCTTGAACAGCGGCGGGTCGCCGGAGGTGCAGCGAATCATGAGGTTGTCGATCCGCGTGCCCACTTTCAACGCGATGATGTGCTCCACCATGCGGACATAATTCTGCGGGGGCCCGCTGCGCAGCACGATGTTGCTGACGATCTCGCCCGTCGTCCAGACGTTGCGGATCGACACCCGTACCGGCAGGCAATCGTGCAGGTCAGTCCGCTCAAACCACCAGCCTTCCAAATCCGTCGGCTCCAGTGAAAGCGTGCTCGTCGACTTGCCGAGGAACGTGCCGGGCCCCGAAACCGAAACCGGCCTCGCAATGGTACGCTGCCGGGCGTGGGGATCGAGAGCCTCCGTGCCGGAAAGATCCCAGTCCACCGCCTGCGCCTGCATGCGATCCCAGGAGCGCCGCAGCACATCGGGTTCGCCGGCCAGGATGGTTCCAAATGGTTCGCTTGTCATGCCCTCACCCCCACCCTCTCCCGCGGGGAGAGGGTGATGATTGTATTCTTCAACCCAAGCCCGCCAGCATCGCCGTCAATTTCTCGCGTTTGTCCGCCAGTTCGTCGCGCCGCGCGCGCGCCTGGTTAACCACGTCCAATTTCGCTTTCTGCACAAAACCCGGATTGTTCAGCCGTGCGTCGATGCGCTCCAGTTCCTGCGTCACCGCCTCCAACTGGCCCGTCAGCTTGGCGCGCTCCGCCTCCACGTCCACCGCGCCGAGCGACAGGTACACCGAACCCAGCGCATTCAACGCGCTCGGCATTGCCTGCGACGGCTCGAAGGCCGGGTCCACCTTGATTGAACCCGCCTTCACCAGCAGGCTGATCACCTTCGCATCGGACTCCAACTGCGCCGCCGCTTCCGCGCTCACCGGTTTGATCACGAGATCCACCTTGTCGCCCGGTGGCACCTCGTAGTCCGCGCGCAACTGACGCGCCTTGCGGATCAGGTCGTGCTTCAAATCCACATACTCGACGTACGGCTGCGCCATGCCGCGCAACGTCAGGTTGTCGGCCTTCGGCCACGGCGCGGTCATGATGGTCTCGCCCTCGAGGCCGTACCCCATGCCGTGCCACAGCTCCTCGGTCAGGAACGGCATCAACGGATGCAGCAGCCGCAGCGCGCGGTCGAACACGTGGTGCATGATCGACAGCACCTCGCGGCGGCGCGTCTCGTCCTGCCCGTACAACACTTCCTTCGCGTACTCCACGTACCAATCGCAAAACTCGTGCCAGAGGAACTCGTACAGCACGTGGGCGTAGTCGTTGAACCGGAAGCGCTCCAGGCATTCCTGCGCGGCCTTCGCCGCATCGTCCACCTTGGCGACGATATGCCAGTCGTCCGCCGACCAGTTTTCCGGATTCAACTTGAGCGCGCGCACGTCGAGCGGTTGCTCCAACTTGTGCATCTGCATGAACCGCGCGACGTTCCAGATCTTGGTGCCGAAGTTGCGGCCCACCTCGAACTTGTCCTTCGAGACGTACACGTCCTGCCCCGTCGCCGTCAGCATCAGCAGGCTGAACCGCAACGCGTCGGCGCTGAACTCGTTGATGATCTCGAGCGGATCGATCGAATTGCCGAGGCTCTTCGACATCTTGCGGCCCTGGTTGTCGCGCACCGTGCCGTGGATGTAGACCTCCGTGAACGGCAGGTCGCCCATGAACTCGTAGCCCGCCATGATCATGCGGGCGACCCAGAAGAAAATGATCTCCGATGCGGTCGAAAGCGAATTCGTCGGATAGTAGAACTTCAGGTCGGGATTCTGCTCCGGCCAGTTGAACACGCTGAACGGCCAGAGCCACGACGAGAACCACGTATCGAGCACATCCTCGTCCTGCCGGATTTTCGCCGATGCGCACGTCGGGCACGCCGTCGGCTGGCCGCGGTCCGCCCACTGGTGGCCGCAGTCGTCGCAGTAGAAAATCGGAATCTGGTGGCCCCACCAAATCTGACGCGAGATGCACCAGTCGCGGATGTTCTCCATCCATTCGAGGTACACCTTGTTCCAGCGGTCCGGCACGAATTTGATCTGACCTTCTCGCACCGCCTTGATGCCGGGTTCCGCGAGCGGCTTCATCTTCACGAACCACTGCGGAGACAGGCGCGGTTCCACCACCGCGGAACAGCGGTAGCAGTGGCCGACTGCATGCGGATGCTCCTCCACCTTCACCAGCAGGCCCGCCGCCTCGAGGTCCTCCATGATCTTCTTGCGGCACGCGAACCGCTCAAGACCTTGATACGGTCCCGCGTTCTCGTTCATGTGCCCGTCGTCGGTCATCACGTTGATCTGCGGCAGGTTGTGGCGCAGGCCCATCTGGTAATCGTTCGGATCGTGCGCAGGCGTCACCTTCACGCAGCCGGTCCCGAATTCCTTCGCGACAAAATCGTCCGCGATAACGGGAATCTCGCGGTTCAGAATGGGGAGAATCAGCGTCTTGCCCACCAGATGCAGATAGCGCTCGTCCTTCGGATTGACCGCCACCGCCGTGTCGCCGAGAAACGTTTCGGGCCGCGTCGTCGCCACCGTGACGAATTCGCCCGGCACATCTTTCACGGCGTACTTCAAGTGGTACAGCTTGCCCTTCACATCGCGGTGCTCGCTCTCCTCGTCGGAAAGCGCGGTCTGGCAGCGCGGGCACCAGTTGATGATGTAGGTGCCGCGGTAGATCAGGCCCTTGTCGAAGAGGCGGATGAAGACTTCCTTGACGGCGTTGCTGAGGCCCTCGTCCATCGTGAATCGCGTGCGGTCCCAGTCGCACGACGCGCCGAGCGCCTTGAGCTGATTCACGATCGTGTCGCCGTATTTGTCCTTCCACGCCCACACGCGTTCGAGGAATTTTTCGCGGCCAAGGTCCTGGCGGCGCAGGCCCTCCTTTTTCAATTCGCGCTCGACAACGTTTTGCGTCGCGATGCCCGCGTGGTCCGTGCCCGGCACCCAGACGGCGTTGTACCCCTGCATGCGCCGCCAGCGAATCAACACGTCCTGGATCGAATTGTTCAGCGCGTGCCCCATGTGCAGGATGCCCGTCACATTGGGCGGCGGGATGACGATCGTGTACGGCTCGCCGCCGTGCGTGGGGTCGCGGTGGAAGCACTTCTGCTGGAGCCACCACGCGTACCACTTCGCCTCGATGACTTTCGGATCGTAATGTTTGGGCAGGTCGGACATAGGCGGGCAATAAACCCGATTTCGGCGGGCGTTGGAATACGAAAAACCGGCTCACCCACCACTCGAGCTTCAGCCCGGATCGTGCATCACCGCGGAGGCGCGGAGGGCGCGGAGAGAACGACCACGAATTCACACGAATAAAAGCGGTCCGGATTCGTGTGTATTGGTGTTCGCTCGTGGTTAAGTACCCCTCCGAGGTGCTCTATCCGGGCAAGTCACCCTAAGCCTTGCGGTAGCGCTCCAGTCGGCAGAGGTAGCCGCCGAGGTCGACGGGTTGCTGGTAGTCACGCACAAGCGAGGCGTCCGCCGGCGCGATACGCAGTGGGTTCGGGAACACAAGCCGCCCACCGGGCCGGAGCGCACGCGATGCGGCGGTGAAGAAATCGGCATACAGCCCGCGCATGTCCTTGATCCGAATCCGGCGGCCCATCGGCGGATTGCTGATCACCAGCGAGACGGAACCCGGCGCCACGGAAGCCGCGCGGAAATCGGAAACCATGAACACGGTCTCCACGCCGCCCAGCGAGGCGGCCGCGACGTTCCGGCGTGCGGTTGCAACGGCCTCCGGGCTCACATCGGTCCCGATCAACCGGGCGACGCCGCCGAGCAGACCGCGTTCGATCAATTCCACCCCGGACCCGCAGAACGGATCCCACGCCACCTCCCCGTCCATCGGACCCGCCAGCCGCGCCATCGCTGCCGCGAGCGGGGGATGCGACGACGCAGACACATCGCCTCGCCGGTAGGTGAAGCGCGGGTCGGGATGGATGCGCGGACGCAACTCAACCAGCATGCCGCGCGGCGTGGCATGGAGATCCATCGACCACGGCGCCTCGCGCGCATCGTTCAGCATGTCAGGACACCGCGCATACGCGCGATTCGCCAGCTCGCGCACCGCACCGCGCTGGTGCCCCTTGTCCATGAATTCAATGCGGTAGCGAACCGAACCCTCCGTGAACGTCTGCATGAGCACGCGAGCGCGAGGCGAGACGATGAACGCCGCGAGTTCATCCAAGTCGCCGGACTTTGAGTAGCCCAGCGAGAACCCCAGCGTCGCGAAGCAGCGCAGTTGGTACACATCGGCCAGCGTAAATGGCGCCGTGGGCGTGAGCACCAGGCAGCGGTGATGTTGTTCGAGCAGACGGAAACGGGATTTCAGCGGGGACGCCGCCAACTCCTCGCGCACGAGCCCTTCGAGCCCGCGCCGGCAACGCAGATGAACCCGGAGCCGGTTGAATCCTTCAAACACGCGATCCAGGCGCATCTCACTCGGCGCGTCGACACGCGCCAGCGCGGCCTTCACCTTCTGCTCCGTCTGCGGCAGCACCCCGGACACCGCTTGGAGCGCATCCGGCCCGCCGATCTTTTCCAGAGCCCGTCCGATATGCCGCTTCTCGCGATCCGCGCCGGGCCGCTTCAACAGTTCGACCATCCGGTTTTCGGCGCCGGGCGCACCGCGCAATTTCGGGATCGCGGCCATCGCATAGCGGCGGACTTTTTCGCTGGGATCGTTCAGCAGCCCGGCGAGCCACGCTTTGACCTCGGCTCTCTGTGCAACCGAGCCAGCGGCGGAAAAGGCAACGCCGACCGCCCGGATCACCGCGACCCGCGCATTCCGCTCCTTCGGATCGGCGCGATTGAAGCGCGGCACCTCGACATTCCAGAGTTCATCGCATGACAACGCGCGAAGTTTGCGATACAGCTCCTTATCCGCCTTCACGAGGCGCGCTTCCCGGCGGGACGTTTTTTCTTCCGCACCGGGGCGGGACACGTCGCGCGCAGCCATTTCGCATAGCCCCGCTCATCCAGCTCCCCCGCCGCCAGCGCCAGCGTCTGGAGCACGACCTCCTCCTCAGGGGCTTCGAAGGAAATCCCGTTGGTTTCCAGAAACAACGCCGCGGCCATAAAGCCTGCGCGCTTGTTGCCATCCAGAAATGGGTGATTTCGGACAATTCCCGCGGCATACGCAGCTGCCATCTCAAACAAGTCCGGTGCACCGTAGACGAATAACTGCCGGGGACGATTCAGCGCGGACTCCAGCAATCCCAGATCACGAACACCGGGCAGTCCTCCGAATTGCGCCAGCATGTCCTCATGAAAGGCCAACGCGTCATTCACATCCACCCAAATCGGTTCGCTCATTTCGCCAACTCACGGAGGGCGTTGCGATAGCGGTGTATCAGCTTCTCGACGATTTCCTGCTTGGCCGCGAAGCCGCTGCGATCCGGCGTCATCCGCACCGACTGCTCCGGCGCCTCGGTCAGGTAAAGGACATCCCCCTCCTTCACCATCATGGCCTTCATCGCCTCCTTCGGGAGCAGGATGCCGTAGGAGTTGCCGATCTTGCGGACTTTGGTTTTTAGCGTCATGTTATAACTTTAGTTATTACGCGCCACCTCGTCAAGCACGCGCCCAACGTGCGCTTCTACAGGTCAAATGGACGGCAACGATAAATCTTAATTTGCTCTAGGCGAGCAGCTTGCCCAGGTGCCGCGCGAGCGTTGCGCCCAGACCGCGCACGCGCGCGTCGAGCTTTTCATCCACCAGACGGCCGTCCGGCGAAAAGGCCTTGTGTGCCTGGTTGACCGTTACCTGATCCGGTAGCACGTTTGCGCCGAGACTCGACAGCATCGCGCGCACATGGATCAGACCGCGCAGGCCGCCCAGCGCGCCCGGCGAGGCCGCGCACAACACCACCGTCTTTCCCGCAATCGCGGCCAGCGGGGTTTCCTCTTTTGTCTCCGAGCGCGAAACCCAGTCGATCGCGTTCTTGAACACGCCCGTCATGCTTGTGTTGTACTCCGGCGATGCGAGGATCAGCCCGTGGTGCTCCACGAAGAGCTTCTTCAATTGGCGGACGGTTTCCGGGAGGCCCTGTTCCGCCTCCAGATCCGCATCATAAAGCGGCATGGGGTACTCCCGCAGGACGGCCAGCGTCACCTCCGCGCCGGCTGCGCGGGCGCCTTCCGCGGCTATGACGGCCAACTTTTGATTGAACGACTCGCGGCGCAACGCGCCGCCGATAGCCAAAATGCGTGGTCTCATCGTCGTGGGCATGTGCTCCTATTCCAGACTGCGTGCGGCGTGAACCTTCAAATGAAGATTGAATACATCGTTCACGACGTGTTTGCCGAGGAAGGCAAAAAACCGGCTGGATCCGTAGAGGCTGCCCCATCGGGTGCGATCCAGAGCCACCATGGCTTGCAGCGTCAGGTGGTCGTTATCGAGGCTCGCGAGGGTCGCATCAAACTCCACCGGCTCCACCACGCCGCGCAGACGGAGCGAACCCGCGATTCGAACGTTGACCCGGCCGATGCCCGCGTTGGCGATCGGTTCCACGCGGGAGGAAATGAAATGCGCATGGGGGTGGTTGTCCACGTCGAAGAAATCCGCGGTCTTGAGGTGCGCGACCAACATCGCGTTCCAGCCGGCGTCCGCCAGATCCTCGCACCGAATGCGCGTGAGGTCTCCCGTCAGTTCCACGCGCACGAGTCGCCCGTTCTCCGCGTGAAATTCGCCACCGGCCAGCGGGAGATCGCCGCTGTGGTGATTGGTGAGATTGCACCCCGTCCAGCGCACGACGCTCGTCGTCACGTCCGCCAGGTAGCGACCCTGTAGCGCGGGCGCGGTTGGCAGGACGCCCGATCCCTCTACGGGAAAACCCGACGCGCGCCATGCCCGCAATCCACCGCGGAGGTCCGCGACATTTCGATAGCCCGCGGAGCGAAGTCGGGCAGCGGCTTCGCGGGAGTCCAGAAATGGATCCCCCTCGCCATACACCACGATTTTCTCGTTCAGATCAGGCACGAGCCCGCGGACACGATCGAGAAATGCCGTTTCATAAATGCAGGCATTTTTCGCGCCCGGCAGGTGGGACGCGGCGTAATGTTCCTCCGGCAGCACGTGAAGCAGCAGCGGTGCCGCGGCGCCGTCCATGAGGGTCCGAAGCGCCGCGGCATCCAACTCGCCATTCATGTCTTGTCCGCCAACAACGCGGCCACCCCGCGGCGATGAACCCAGATGAGGAACGCGGCTAGTGCCGTCACCAGCAGCACCGGGGGATCGAAGACGCCCGCACGCGCGACAAACATGTGAAAGGCGATGATGTTGACGATAATCGGCGTCAGGATCAGCAATCCCAATGGGCGCAGGCGGGGAATCGCGACCAACACACCGCCGACGAGTTCAAACACCTTCACCATCGCCATGAACCCGGTTCCGAACACCGCGCCCATGAACATGCCGACCGGCGTGTCCGCGGGCGGCGGCGGCGGCATGGGAAGAAAGTTCAGGAAAAAGTTCGACCCCACCACGATAAACAACAGGCCCAGCAGGCCCCCAGCGATATTGGCCGCAATTTTCATCTTCACCCCCCCTTCATTTCAAATCGAACAACAACGCCTCAACCCCGTCCACGGCCTCCACGGCATACGCGCCCGCCGCCTCGGCGGATGCGCCGTCGCCGGCTTGCAACTCCATGCCATTCAGCGTGGCCGAGCCTCGAATTATCTGGAGCCACAGGCCCCGCCCGTCCGCCAGTTCGTGCGAAACCCGTTCGCCCTTTTTCAAGCGAATGCGGTACACGTCGGCGTCCTGATGGATCAGCGCGGACCCCTCGCGTCCGTCCGCTGAAATCACCAACACCTTGGCCGCTGTCTCATGTTCCGGCTTCGGGTGCCACTCGGTATACCCCGGCTTCAGCCCGCGTTCGCGCGGCTGGATCCAGATTTGCAGCATATGCGTCGCGACGTGTTTGCCGGGGTTGTACTCGCTGTGCGTCACCCCGCGTCCCGCGCTCATCAACTGGATCTGCCCCGGCTTGAGTGTGCGCCCGTTGCCCATGCTGTCGCGGTGCTCGAGCTCGCCCTCGACGACATAGCTGAAAATCTCCATGTCGCGATGCGGATGCGTCGGGAAACCACCGCCCACCGCGATGCGGTCCTCGTTGATGACCCGCAGCGTGCGGAACCCCATGTGCGCCGGGTCGTAGTATTCCCCGAACGAAAAGCTATGCCGTCCTTTCAACCAGCCGAAATCCGCCCGCCCCCGGTCGTCGCTCCTCCGAATTTTGATGTCCGTCATAATCGCACTCATTGCATCCTCCACGACGTATGTCGGGGAGGACGTCGATTCCTGACAGCCGTCAGTGATTCGCCGACTCTTCGAGAAACAGCTTGTACTCTACGCTGTCGACGAGGGCTTCCCAGGAGGCTTCGATCAGGTTGGTGGAGACGCCGACGGTGCCCCAGGACTGCTTGCCGTCGGTGGATTCGATCAGCACGCGGGTCTTCGCGCCGGTGCCTTCCTCGGGGTCGAGGATGCGAACCTGGTAGTCGACCAGCGAGACGTCCTTGATCGCGGGATAGAAGCGCGTCAGCGCCTTGCGCAAGGCCTCGTTCAGGGCGTCCACCGGGCCGTCGCCCTCGCCCACCGTCGATTCCACCTCGCCGTTGACCGCGAGCTTCACCGTCGCCTCGGCCAGGCTTGTCTCGCCCTTGTGCCGCTTCTCGACGATCACGCGATAACCCTGCTGCTCGAAGAACGGCTTGTGCTTCTTAAGTACCTTCTGGATCAGCAGCTTGAAGGAGGCCTCCGCCGCTTCAAAGGCGTAGCCCTTCTTCTCCATGCTCTCCAACTCGCGCAGGATCTGCTTCACCTCGGGCGCGTTCTTGTCGAGTTCCAGACCCATTTCAACGACCTTCAAGAACACATTGCTCGCGCCGGACAGCTCGGAAATCAGAATGCGGCGTTGGTTGCCGACGGACTCGGGGTCGATGTGCTCAAAGCTCGATGCGAGTTTGCGGACGCCGTCCACGTGCATGCCCGCCTTGTGCGCGAACGCGCTGTCGCCCACAAAGGCCTGCTTCGTGTTCGACCGCACGTTCGCCATTTCATCGACGAACTGGGACACGGCCTTCAACTGCTTGAGGCTGTGCGGCTGCATGCAGGTGAAGCCGAGCTTCAGCGAGAGGTTCGGAATGATCGATACAAGGTTCGCATTGCCGACCCGCTCGCCGAATCCGTTGATCGTGCCCTGCACATGCCACGCGCCCGCCCCAATCGCGGCGAGCGAATTGGCCACGCCCAGCTCGGAGTCGTTATGCGTATGAATGCCCAGCTTCGCACCCGGGAATTCCTTCTGCACGTCCGCCACGATGGCCGCGACCTCCGCGGGCAGCGTGCCTCCGTTCGTGTCGCACAAAACCAGTCGATCCGCCCCCGCTTCATGCGCGGCGCGCAGCGTGGACAATGCGTGTTCGCGGCTATCTTTGTAGCCGTCGAAGAAATGTTCGGCGTCGTAGATCACTTCCTTGCCGTTCGACTTGAGGAAGCCCACCGTGTCGCCGATCATCGCGCGGTTCTCGTCCTCCGTCGTCCGCAGGACTTCCTTCACGTGCAGGCGCCAGCTCTTGCCAAAGATCGTGCACACCGGCGTGCCGGCCTCGATCAGCGCCTTGCACCCGGCGTCGTCCTCCGGCTTCACGTTCGCGCGGCGCGTGCTGCCGAACGCCGCGATCTTCGCGTGTTTCAGCTTCTCTTTCCGGATGGCATGGAAGAATTCCATATCCTTCGGGTTGGACGCCGCATAGCCGCCCTCGATGTAATCCACGCCGAATTCGTCGAGCCGTTTCGCCACCAGGATCTTGCCGACCCCGGAAAACGAAATGCCCTCGCCCTGCGCCCCGTCGCGCAGCGTCGTGTCATAGATTTCAACGCGTGGTTTCATGAAACACCTCCGGTGCAATGACGAATGTCGAATGACGGAATGACGAATGGACTCAATGGATTCGTCATTCGGATTTCGTCATTCGTCACTTCCCTTTCTTCCCCAACTCAAACGCCTTGTGCAGCACCTGCACGGCCTTGTCGGCCTCGCCCTTGCGGATGACGACGGAAATTTTGATCTCCGAGGTCGCGATCATCTCGATGTTGATCCTCTGCTTCGCCAGCGCCTCGAACATGCGCGCGGCCACGCCGGAGTGGCTGCGCATCCCGACGCCGACGATGCTGACCTTGGCGATGTCCTCATCCTCGGTCACGGCCTTCGCGCCGAGTTCGGACTGCATGCCCTCGACGACGCGGCGCGTCTTCGCCAGATCGCCGCGCGGCACGGTGAACGTGATGTCGGTTTCGCCCTTTTCGCTGACGTTCTGGACGATCATGTCCACGTTGATGCTCTTGCGGGCGAGCTCGGTGAACATCGTCGCCGCCACGCCCGGTTTGTCCTCCAACCCCTTGACCGTCACCTTGGCCTGGTTCTTGTCCGAGGCCACTCCGCGCACAACGATGTCTTCCATGTTCTTCACCTCTGCTCTGACCACTGTTCCCGGTTTCTCGACAAAGCTGGACATGACCTCCAGGGTCACGCCGTGATTCTTCGCAAACTCGACCGCCCGCGATTGCAGCACTTCCGCGCCCATGCTGGCGAGCTCCAGCATCTCGTCGTAGACGATTTCATCCACCTTGCGCGCGTCCGTCACGATGCGCGGATTCGCGGTGTACACGCCCTCGACGTCCTTCAGAATCTGGCAGCGATCCGCCTTGATCGCGGCGGCCAGCGCGACGGCGGTCGTGTCCGAACCGCCGCGCCCGAGCGTCGCGATGTCTTCGTTCGGGTTGAGCCCCTGGAAGCCCGCGACGACGACGATCCGGTTCTTCTTCAACTGCGCGAGCAGCCGTTTGGGTTTCAACGCGCGGATTTTCGCCTTGGTGTGCACGCCGTCCGTAAAGATGCCGGCTTGCGGGCCGGTCATCGAAACGGCCTCCGCGCCGAGGTGGTGCAGCGCCATCGTCAGGACCGTGGACGAAATCTGCTCGCCCGTCGCCATCAGCGCGTCCATCTCGCGCTCATCCGGCTCCGGGTTGATTTTTTTCGCGAGATCAATGAGGTCGTCCGTCGTGTCGCCCATCGCGCTGACCACGACCACGACCTGGTTGCCCGCATCCCGCGTCTTCAGGATGCGCTGCGCCACGCGGCGCATGCAATCCACGTCGGCCACGGAACTGCCGCCGTATTTCTGCACAATGAGTCCCATCGCTAGTCTCCCATCAATCGGTTCACTACATCGTCCATCGATACGCCCGCCAACCGCCCTTCGCGGCACGCGGTTTCGTGCCAGTGCTCGACGCCGTCCGCCTCCATGTGCGAACCCCAAAGGGCCAGCACCTGCGGTGCGCGTCGCGCCGCGTCCTCGGACACTGCGGCCTCGACGCTCGCGAGCAGGAAACGCCGCTCCTTCACGCGCTTGAATACATCGAGCAGCGGCTGGGTCAGCAGCACGTCCATCCGTTCCAGCAGGCGCACCTTCTCGCGCGCGGATTCGCGCAGGAATTCCGGCGGCGCCTCGACATACACCACCAGGCGATCAACGGCTCCAAGCCACTCGCGCACCGCGCCGGCATCCACCACATCCGACGGCTGCGCGGCCGTCCACGGATCAAGCAACGGCTGCACCGGCAGCCCAAGCTGACGCGCGAGACCGGCGGCCATGGCGCTCTGCGTCCACACCATCGTGCGCAGCGACGGCGCGCCGAGGCGGGCGAGCGGACCGCCGCCCCACAACCAGATGGCGCTCGCCGGGTTTTCACCGAGATCCACGCGCACATCGTTGATCGTCTGCCGCGCGAGCGCCTGAGCCGATTTCTCCAGCATTTCGCCCATCAACTCCGCGCCGCGCCGGGGCAGCAGGTCGATCTCCTCGCCCTCCAGCAGCCACGGCGCCTGGCCCGGGGCGAGGTCTTCGCCATCGGCCCGCACCAGTACCGCCAGCCGCCCCGGTGCGCGCGGAAGCAGGCGCACGCGCGCGGGATCAAACAACTTCTGCACCGCATGGGCCAGCGCCTCCGTCTCCTGCAACGTCAGCCGCGCGAGCCGTCCATCGCGTACGCGCCCGTCGTCCAACGTCACCAGCTCGCCGCAATACGCATCGGAATAATCCGCCAGCTCGATGCCCAGCGACGCCGCCTCCAGCGGACCTCGCGCCGCCAGCGCGGCGGACGCCTCCGGTACGCCGCACAACGCCGCCAGGCGGGATTCCGCGGAACCCGGCGCGCGCGCGGAGGCTTTCGCGAACGAGCCGCCGAGTCCCTCCAAGACCAGACGCGTCGCGGCGGGACACCGCGCCACCTCCAGCGGCGTGCGTCCGTCCAGCTCCTTCCGCGGCAGATCCGCCGCGTTTTCATAGATCAGCACGATCGATTTCACGCAAAATCCTCGATGCGCAGGACCACGGTCGGCGCGCCGACGTCGGACAACGCATTGATTTCCTTGAGCGCCGCCTGGAAATTTTTCTCCACCGCGTCGTGCGTCAGCACAATCACCGGTACGTGGCCGTCGCGTCGCTGCTCCTTCTGGATCATCGACGCGATGCTGATCTGGTGTTTGCCGAGAACCGTCGCCACGCGCGCCAGCACGCCCGGCTGGTCCCGCAGCGCGAGCCGCATGTAGTACCGGCACGCCACGTCGGGCATCGCCACCAGCGGCGCCGGATCGCCCTCCGGCGGCAGCACCGGCGCCCCGCCCTTTTCGCCGCGAGCCAGACGCGCCGCGATGTCCGCGACATCCGCCAAGACCGCGCTCGCCGTCGGCAACCGGCCCGCGCCGCGCCCGTAATACAGCGTATCGCCCACGATGTCGCCCCGCACCAGCACCGCGTTGAACACGCTGTCCACCGACGCGAGCATGTGCCCGGTGGGGACCAGCGTCGGATGCACGCGGACGCTGATGCCCGCCGCCTCGTGTTTAATGATCGCCAGCAGTTTGATGCGGTAGCCGAGTTCCGCCGCGTAGCGGATTTCGTCGGTCGCGAGGCCGCGGATGCCCTCGACGAGCAACGCCTTCATCGGAATCGGGAAGCCGTAGGCGAGCGACGCCAGCAGCGCCGCCTTGTGCGCCGTGTCATGGCCGTCGATGTCGAGGCTCGGCTCCGCCTCGGCGTACCCCGCCGCCTGCGCCGCCTTGAGCACGTCGTCAAACGCGAGCCCCTCCCGCTCCATGCGGGTCAGAATGTAGTTGCAGGTGCCGTTGAGGATGCCATAGACCTCATTGATGTGGTTCGCGACGAGGCCCTCGCGCAGGGCCTTGATAATCGGGATGCCGCCCGCGACGCTCGCCTCGAACGCGATCGTCGCGTTGTGCTTCGCGGCGAGCGGGAACAGCGCCGCGCCATATTCCGCGAGCATCTTTTTGTTCGCCGTGACGACCGGCTTGCCGAGTTCCAGCGCGCGGGTCACGAGTTCCTTCGCGATGCCGACGCCGCCGATGAGTTCGATCACGACATCGACCTGCGGGTTCTCCACCACCGCCCGCGCATCGCGCGTCAGCAGCGCCTTGTCGACCACCACGCCGCGGTCGCGCTCCAGGTCAAGATCCGCGATGCCGCGCAGTACGGGTCGCGCCCCGACGCGCCGCGCCAGCAGGTCCGCGTTCCGCTGCAGGCCCTCGACGACGCCCGCGCCGACGGTCCCGAATCCCAACAGTCCCACGCCGATTTCTTTCATGCTCATATTCGTCCTCAATTCATCCGGCTTCGCCCTGCGGGCTTCGCCGCGATAGTCGCCCGCGCTCCCGCGCGGGCGACAAAAAAACCCCTCGTTGCCGAGGGGTTGGTGCAAAACGGTTGCGCCGCGAGCCCCTCAAGAGCCTCCCGTCGTCGTAATCGTAATGAAGGTCGCACGGCTGTTCATAAAACGGTTTCCGATACTACCCATCCCCCGCGCCCGCACAAGCCCTTTTTCCACTTCCGCCGGCAGAGCGGCGGAACTACATCCGTTGTAGCTCCGGCGCTCTGCCGCCGGAGAGGGAGGCGTTTTTGAGAGCAGCTTTCATGAACGATTTTTTCAACGTCTGTAATTCCTTTTTGGGAGACTTACAACGTCTGTTCCACCGGAGGCGGACCCGCCTCTGGCGGGAAAAACAAAACGGGCGGAGGGGGTCGCCCTCCGCCCGTTGGTTCAATTTGAACGACTCGCGTTACTTGAGCGCCTGAATGGACAGCTCCAGCGTCACCTCATCGCCGACGAGCAGGCCGCCGCCGTCGAGGGACTTGCTCCAGGAGATGCCGTAGTCCTGGCGGTTGATCTTCGTGGTGAAGTCCACGCCGATCGCCTGTTTACCGGAGAACGGATGCGTCACGGGCCCGTTGACGGTGGCGGGCATCGAAATTTCCTTCGTCACGCCCTTCATCGTGAGGTTGCCGGTGAGCACGCCGTTTTCGAATTTCGTGGATTCGAAGGTGATCTCCGGGAATTTCTCGACGTCAAAGAAGTCGGAGTTGCGCAGATGGTCATCGCGCTTCTCATTTCCCGTGTTGATGCTGGCGGCTTTGACGACGCCGGAAATCTTGAGGCTGGCGGAATCGGCCGCGTCATACGAAACGGTCCCGCTGAATTCCCCGAAGTTTCCCTTCACCGTCGTCACCACCATGTGGCGCACACCGAAACCGACGGTGGAATGGACGGCATCGACTTCGTACACCTCCGCGCGCACGGCGGCGGCGGATACACACAACCCCAAGGCAATGGCCAACAAACTACGCATATTCTGATCCTCCTGTTTTGCTGCTTTGACCGGATTGTACCGGCGGCGTTCAAATTGTCGGTTAAGAAATCGATTCCTTACAGGATCAACCCGGCTCGACCCCGAGCAGGCTCGCGTAAGGCGGGGCAAAGGGCTCGGCAAGATGTGCGATCTGGTCGACGAGGGCCGCGCCGCGCACGAGCATGGCTTCCGCAAGCAACGCGGACCCGACCTGCTCCGGCGTCTGATCCACGGGATCGAAGGTCGCGGTGTCGGCGATGACGATGCGATCGTTTTCCGTCGTGCTGAACTGGACGCACGGGTAGTCGCCCGGCTCACCGCCCGCACGCAGGGGGGGACCGTGGCGCAAATAGATCAGGCCGGCCCGGCCGTTGGCCTGCCAGTGCAGCACGGTGAACGGCGAGCCCGCGAACGCGAGCGTGCATTCGTCGCGGCTCATATCGAGCACGCCGTACGCCAGTGCGACGGATTCGCCGGCGGGCAGCTCCTTCGCGAGGAGGCGCGCAAGCAGGCCCATCACGGCGGCGGGATTCTGCAGATCGGCATACACCGGAACACCGGGCTGCGCCGCCGCGCCTTGCGCCAGCGTCGACAGCGCGATGCGGACGAGGTTACCGGCGAGGGCGGCGGCGCCGGAGGAACCGGAGAGGGAAGCGAGATAGAACCCGGCATGGTCCTGATCGATGTCGAATACGGCGGCGGGCGCGAGGCCGGCCTGGGCGACCCGCAGGTAATACGTGTCTTTCAGCAGGCGCGGTTTCGCCAAATCCGCGTGGTTCGCGGCCGGCTCCGGCGCCGCGGCGGCGAGCTGCTGCGTGGTGCGGCGGAGCAATTCGTGTCGCGCGGCGAGTTCGTCGTTGAGCCGCTTGATTTCCTCAAATGCGTCGCGCTGCTGGTAATAGAGGTGGATGACGAGCGTGACGAGGAAGCAAATGAGCAGCCAGACGCAAACGATGACGAGCTGGATGACGCGCAGCTTGCGCCCGACCGTGTGCGCCGTCACATCGGCGCCGACGATGGCGATGGTATTCCCGGCGGCATCGCGAATGGGGGCGTAGCCGGAAATCAGGTCGGGATACGGCGGGTCGGGCGTGATTTCGACGTCCGCGCTGGGCCCGTCCCACGCGGCGACCATCGCGGGCAGGTCGGCGGCGCTGTAGGGCGTGCCCGGCAGTTCGCTGATTTCGTCGGGCCCGATGAGTCCGTCGCCATCCACATCCCGCGCGGCCTGGTCAACAACGTATTCAAGGGCGTGCGGCGGCGCGAAGGGGGTGGAGGACCGCCGCATCGTGTAGAGGTAGCGGATGTCCGGATTGTTGGCGACCATCCGGTCGAGTCGTTTTTGCACCGCGCGATACGCGGGTGAATCCGTGGCCTCCGGCCCGCGCACCTCGTCGATCAATTCGTGGTCGAGCCCGGCCGCCGCGGCGATGGCGACGCCCATCGCGTGCTGGCGCACTTCGTTGATCACCGCGCGACGGCTGATCAAGTAGAGGAATCCAAACGGCAGGGCCACGGCCAGCCACACCAGCAACATGCCGGCCAGCGGGCGGGATACTCCAAACGACTGGCCCGCCGCACGCGACGGGCGTTCTGCCGGTGTTTCCCCCATGCGTGACAGGATACCCCACGGGGACTGCTTCGCAAAGCGCTTTGCGCGGGACGCGCGTCAGAGAAATTCTCAAACGTTTTGCCATGAACCGCTGTAGCGACGGCATTTCATGCCGTCGGATTTGGGCCGACGGGATG
>DAOLDD010000015.1:0-33531 GCA_035327585.1 Kiritimatiellia bacterium
GGTGGACGCCGCGCTCCGCGCGGCGTTTTCCGTGCGCGGAGCGCCCGGACCACCCCAATCTTGTCGTTATCAAATCGAGACGGTTTATATGTTGCGCAAAAACGCATTCGTTCAAGTATTCCTGTTCCCCACACATCGGGCAACTGTGGAAGGCGTGGGGTCAAGTTCGGACGTACTCCCCCGACACCTGACCCCCGACACCATCATGTCCCCAGCGCATTGGCCAGCCGGACCCACGCGTCGACGGATAGCGTCTCGGGTCGCTGTTGCGGGTCGAGTCCGGCGTTGGCGATCGCGTCGCGGTTTTTCACGAGCGTGCCGAGTTGCTTGCGGCGGTGCTCGAAGCAGCGTTTCACCAGCGCGCGGAACGCGGGCTCGTCGTGGATCGGCGCCGACCGCTCGCGCCGCACCAGCAGGACGATGGCGGACTCCACCTGCGGCACCGGGAAGAAACAGTTTCGCGACACCACCTTGTGCAGCGTCGCGGCGTAGTCGACCTGCGCAAAGACGCTGAGCACGCCGTAGTCCCCGCCGCCCGGCTTCGCGATCATCCGGTCCGCCACCTCGCGCTGCACCGTCACCACCATGCGCTCCGGGCGCGCGGGCGCGTGGCACAGTTCGACGAGGATGCGCGTGCCGACGGAGTAGGGCAGGTTCGCGACGACCTTGTTCAGTCCGCCCGCGAGCCAGCCGTGCAGATCCACATCCAGCGCGTCCGCGTGCAGCAGCGTAAAATTCGCCGTGCCGCCCAGCGTGCGCACCAGATGCGCATGCAGCATGTCGTCCTTCTCGATCGCCACCACGCGCCCCGCGCGCTCCAACAGCGGACCCGTCAACACGCCGAGCCCCGGCCCGATTTCGAGCACGGCGTCGTGTTCGGACAGCTCCGCCGCGTCGAGCATGATGCGCAGCGTGTTGCCGTCGATCAGGAAATTCTGCCCCAGCACGCGGCTCGGTTTAAAATCGAGCCGCTCCAGCAGCGCGCGTACTTCCGTGGGGCGGGTGAGGTTCATGGGGGAGGTGATCGGTGACCGGTGACCAGTGATCAGTATGAATACCAAGGGTGCAACCTGATGAGCAGTCCGGTTACCGGATACTGGTCACTGGTCACCGCTCTGACTCCACGGATTCCTCCGCCCCGCGAGCGCGATCGCCCACTTCAACGCCTCCGCCATGCTCGCGGGGTTCGCGCGGTTCTTGCCGGCGAGCGCGAACGCGGTGCCGTGGTCGGGCGAGGTGCGGACGATCGGCAGGCCGAGCGTGAGGTTCACGCCGGAGTCGAACGCGATCAGTTTCAACGGCGCGAGCCCCTGGTCGTGGTACATCGCCACCACCGCGTCGTAGTCGCCGGCCGCGGCCTGGTGAAACACCGTGTCGCCCGGCAGCGGGCCGGCCACGCGCAGTCCACGCTTGCGCAGCCGTTCCACCACCGGCCGGATCACCGCGTCGTCCTCCGTGCCGAGGTCGCCGCCCTCGCCCGCGTGTGGATTCAGCCCGCAGACGCCGATGCGCGCGCGCCGTGCGCCGAGCCACGGCAGCGCCTTCGCGGTGAGGTCGATGGCCTCCTCCACGACCGCCGGCGTGAGCGCGGCGGGAACATCCTTCAGCGGCAGATGTCGCGTCGCGAGCACCACGCGCAGCGGCCCGCCGAACAGCATCATGCCCACGCGCGTCGCGCCGCAGAGCTCCGCCAGCATCTCCGTATGCCCCGGTACGTTGATGCCCGCGCGGTGAAACCCTTCCTTGGAAATAGGCGCGGTGACGAGCGCGTCGAGTTGCCCGCGCAGGCACGCGTCCACGCCCGCGAGAATCCATTCGCCCGCGGCGGCGGACGCGGCGGGATCCAGTTTGCCCGGCTGCCAGCGCAGCGGGAGGTGCGCCGGTGCCCAACAGATGGCGCGCCCGCTTGGCGGGTCCGCCAGCGATGCGGCGGGCGGTTCGCGCAGCCCAAACCGGCGCGCCTGTTGCGCGAGTACCTTGGGATGGCCGATAAACACAAATTGCGTGCCCGCGGGCCAGCGCCGACCGTACACCGCCTTCAGCGCGACCTCCGGCCCGATCCCATTCACGTCGCCGAGCGTAATGCCGACGCGAAACTTTGTTTTTACAGACATTGGAAGCCCGGAAAAAAGGTTTTACAGACGTTGTAAATCGCGGGGCTTTCCCTGCGCTCCGACCCCACCGGCCTTGAGCCGGTGGTGAAGGAGTTTCGTCCGGCTACCGTGTGGACCCACGCGCACGGACTGCGATCCGGCGCCCGCGCGGGTGCGCGGGCGAAAACGCGCGCGTTTTCGCATCCGCATCGCGGATGCGCCGGGTCGCGAAATGTGGTGCATGCGTGATGGTAGCCGTAAAACTTTCGCTCCGCCGGCGCGAGGCCGGCGGGGGCGCCTGAAAGCCGGGCAAAGCGTTCTCCATTCACGGCGTACTCTCGGGCTAGAACAGCTGCACGAAGTATTTCCGCTTCAGGCGGTCGATCCAGCGGGTGTAGAGGCGTTCGGCTTCGGCCTGGCGGAGGGACCGTTCGATTTCAGGGCGCACCTCGTCGAACGTGCGCACGCGTTCGGCTTTGCGCTCTTCCACGAGGGCGAGGTATAGCACGCCGGGCGTTTCGATGAGGTCGCTGACCTCGCCGGCGGGCAGCGCCTCCAGCGCCGTGCGCAGTTCCGCGCTGAAATCGGTGGGCTCGCGCCAGCCCCAGTCGCCGCCGGCGGCGGCTTTGCCGTCCTGCGACACCTCGCGGGCGACGTCGGCGAATTCCTCGCCGGCGAGGATGCGTCCGCGCGCGCGGATCGCGAGCTGGCGCTGTTCCTCGAGCAGGTTGGCGTCGTCTTCCGGGAGGCGCAGGACGATGAGGCGGACTTTGATGCGGGCCGGTTCGCGCCAGTCGGCCAGGCGCGCGGTGTAGGCGTCCAGCAGGGCGGAGGGGGTGACCTTGATGCGGTCATTGACCTCCTGGCGGCGAAGCAGGGAGACGATGATGCGTTCGCGGACGCGGGTGCGCCATTCGTCGAGCGTGATCTGTTCCTCGGCAAGCGCGGCGAGGAATTTGGAGCGGTCGTTCTCGAAGCGCTCGAACACGAAATCCTTGATGCGGTCGTCGACGATGCGGTCGGGGATCTGGCCGCCGAGTTTTTTGAATTCCTCGACGATGAGCGCCTGCTCGATCAGGAGGTCGCGCGCGTTGTTAAAGGCCTCCTGGCGGCGGCGGGACAACTCCGCGCCGGCGAACTCGTCGCGCATCTGCAGGTCGCCCGCCTGGACGAATTCCAGCACGTCGCCCACGGTGATGACGCGTTCGTTCACGATCGCGGCATAGCCATCCGCCGGCAGGCCGCCGGTGTTGCCGTGTGCCGTGGCCACCGCGAGCAGGCAAGCCGCTGCTGTTCGTCCAATACGCATAAGCCGTTCAGCATGGCACACCGCGCCCGCCGCGGCAAGCGCCTCGACCGGCGGGTGAGCGTTTGATAGGGTCGTCCGGATTCGATCAAAACGATTCAGGGAGGAGGATTCGGTGGGTGTGTTGGCGGTCATGGATATGGGCGGCGCGGCGTGGTTTACGCTCGCGTTGATTGCCCTGCTCTTTTGCCTGCTGCTGTTCACGCGGCTGCCGGCGGATTTCGTGTTCATGGGCGGGCTGAGCGTCCTGTTGCTCACCGGCGTGCTGGATGCGAAGGAGGCGCTGGGCGGATTCGCGTCCAGCGGGTTGGTCACCGTCGGCGTGCTGTATGTGGTGGTCGCCGGGTTGCAGGAGACCGGCGGGCTCTCGTGGGTGACGCAGCATGTGCTCGGGCGGCCGAACGGCTGGCGGCGCGCACAGGTGCGCCTCGTGACGCCGGTGGCGCTGTTGAGCGCGTTCCTGAACAACACGCCGGTGGTGGCGATGTTCATCCCGGTGGTGACGGAGTGGTGCAACCGCATCCGCGTCCAGCCGTCGCGGTTGCTGATCCCATTGAGCTACGCGTCGATCCTCGGCGGCATGTGCACGTTGATCGGGACGAGCACGAACCTGGTGGTCGACGGCATGTACCAGCAGCGGTTCGGCGCCGGTGGCCTGTCGATTTTCGAGATCGCGAAACTCGGTGTGCCGTGCGCGCTGGCGGGCCTGGCCTACATGCTGGTCGCCGGTCGCTGGCTGCTGCCGGAGCGCAAGACGTTGCAGGAGGTGTTCGACAACCCGCGCGAATACACGCTGGAACTCCAGGTCAGCGCGCACAGTCCGCTGATCGGGAAGAGCATCGAACAGTCGGGCCTGCGGCACCTGCCCGGCGCCTTCCTCGCGGAACTCGTGCGCGGGGAGCAGGTCTTTTCCGCGGTCACGCCCGATGAACTGCTCGCGGCGGGCGACCGGCTGGTGTTCGTCGGTCACATCGAATCGATCCGCACGCTCTACAACCAGAAGGGGCTGCAACCCGCGCCCGACCAGTTGTTCAAACTCGACGCGCCGCGCCACCAGCGCATCCTCGTCGAGGCGGTTGTGTCGAACACGTGCCCGCTGCTCGGCAAGTCGATCCGCGAGGGACGATTCCGGAGCCACTACAACGCCGTCGTTATCGCCGTCGCGCGCAACGGCGAGCGCGTGACCGGGAAGATCGGCGACATCGTGTTGCAGCCCGGCGACACCGTGCTGGTCGAGTCGCACGCCGGGTTCATTCCGCGCCAGCGCGACTCGCGCGATTTCTATCTCATTCGCTCGGTGGACGACACATCGCCGCGCCGGTTTGAAAAGGCGCCGTGGGCGTTCGCGATCCTTGTCGGCATGGTGGTCGTCGCGGCGTTGGGCTGGATGACGATGCTCAACGCGTCGATCCTCGCCGCGATCCTGATGCTGGCGACCGGGTGCTGCTCGTTTGGGCAGGCGCGGCGCAGCGTGGAGTGGAACGTGCTGCTCGTCATCGCCGCGGCGCTCGGGTTGGGGCTGGCGATGGAGAAGAGCGGCGCGGCGGCGGGGCTCACGGGGCTGCTGCTCGGGTTCACGGCCGAAAATCCGTGGGCCGCGCTGGCGATGATTTATCTCGCGACCACGCTGTTGACGGAAATCATCACGAACAACGGCGCGGCGGCGCTGATTTTCCCGATCGCGATGGGCACCGCGGAGCGGCTCGACGTCAGCCCGATGCCGTTCCTGTTCTGCATCATGATCGGCGCCTCCGCGAGTTTCGCCACGCCCATTGGTTACCAGACCAACCTGATGGTGTTCGGTCCCGGCGGCTACAAATTCAGCGACTACCTCCGCATCGGCACCCTGATGAACATCCTCGTCGGCATCGTCGCCGTCGCCCTCGCGCCGTGGATCTGGCCGTTTTAACCCGAATATTTCACCGCGGAGACGCGGAGCGCGCTGAGGAAAACCCGAAATGACGGGAGAATGTCGCAACAAACGACTCCAAGGAAGCGAATGCAAACGGTTCAGAACGCATCGCAAGCATTAAGGGACTTGTCGCACCCGTTCTTGCCCTTCTCGGCGGCCTCGGCGTCTCTGCGGTGATGCAATTTCCGGGTTAGTGGTAATCCCCCTCGTCCTCCTCGTCGTCACGCTCGATTACCCCGCCGGATGCTTGTCATGCGTGGGGGGGGGGCGGGATCGTCCTCGGCTTCGGCCTCGGCCCCGGAAAATTCGCAAAGGGAACGGTTCCTGGCCGCGCACGCCCGAAAATTCGAGCCTCGGGGAATCTGAACGCGCCCCCCAGTTCCCGAAAGTTGACGATACCAAGAACGACCCTTTCGCCCCGGTCCATTTACGTTTTCTCCGTCAGTTTCTGTCAGCAGAATGTGGCGCGGGTCAGTACGTTCGGCATGAGCGGACCCTTGGATTGCGGCTCTGTGAATCGGGGAGGGTCAAAAAAGCCCGCCCGCAATTCAAGGGTACGCTCCATGCCTTGGTTCGGCTGCTAATCAACGTTCTTGATTTCGAGTTCAACACCACCGAGCCACTTGGCCAAACCGTTGTAGATCGCGGCGAAAATCACAAAGAAGATAAAACCCATCAGGCCCATCCAGATCGGCCCCAGAGTATAAAGGATTCCAACAACACGCATCTTGCCGCCTCCGAAAATAAGCATCGGAACGCCTATCACGGTGTAGATAAAACCCATCAAGACATACATCGCGGTCAGTATTTTACTGGATTGCAGAACGGAGATCCGAATCAGTTGTTTTTTCATAATGTACCTTTCGTTGTTTGCGTGTGCTTCATTTGTTGCCGAACGTCTGCCTTGAGGTTTTGCGAACTCTGGCGCGTTGGGTGCTTTGCAGCCGACGTGCCGCGGGTGAGCAATAACCTCAAAGGGCTGGTTGGGGCCTCTTCATCTCTGAAACATCTCGTTCAGAACCTCCAGAACACGATCACTCGTTGAGTTCTGTAATCTTCCTAGCCGCTTGACGATTCGTTGTTTGTCCACGGTTCGTATCTGATCGAGAACGACCTGTCCCTGTACGCTCTGGAAAGTACATTCGACACGAGATGGATAGTTGCGCCCTTTCGAGGTCATCGGAGCGATGATGACCGTTCCAATGTGGCGGTTCATTTCGTCTGGTGAGATAATGACACAGGGCCGCGTTTTCTTGATTTCATGGCCAAGGGTTGGGTCCAAAGCCACCAAGCATACGTCGAATCGGCTTACTTCCATTGCCATTCCTCGTCGTCGAATCGAGCGCGTAGAGGTGTTGAATCAAGAAGCGCATCATCTTTTAGCCGAGCCATTTGCGCGAAAGAGCGTTCCCATCCTTGACGCGCTTGTTGAGGGGCTCGAATGATGATGGCGTTATCGCGGACATCCATCTCGATTTCTTCGGATAGCCCGCACTGCTCGATAAGGGGTTTCGGTATCCGAACTCCGCGCGAGTTGCCGATGGGTATGAGCGTGGTTTTCATGCGGACACTGTAATCACTATGTGATTACTTGTCAATATCGATTACGCCCCAACGACCACCCTCAGGGGCGCGGCGCTTCGCCGCGTCCTCCTGGAGGGCTATGTTGTGCATCTTTCATTGCAAATAATAGAGTATAAGTGATTCGTAGTTCATCTTGCCCTCAGCAAGTCCCCATGCTTCAGTGTGAAATCTCGCGAATTTGTGAAACGGTAACCTGTCGAGAAGGTGATATCTGTGCAGTGATGTAGTCGTTACATCTCTCTCGGTACCTACGAATGTTTGCCCCCTGAAAGGATGATTGAATACACTTGTCGCGCACCATGCAAAACCAAAATAGTCTTCTGTTCCGGTGCCTCGCCATGTCGGCTCAGATATTGAATCCAAGTAAATCAGTTGATCACCTTCACCCCACCATTTTGACGTGCGGGTTTGAACGATTATGTTGCACCCTACAAGTCGCCCGGTGCCGGTCAGTTCTGAAAGTGAAAGGATGTTCCTGTCCTGTGTTCTGAGATTGGGATACCGTTTCAGAGTAGCTTTAAATCGAAGAGGCGAAGACACGCTGTTTGCAGAAACATTATATTTAAGATAAATTGAACTAGTACTCAGATTGGCGACTTCAATTCGTGCATATCTATAAGGCATTTTCCATCTTAGTTCCACCTTGTTACCTCGAGTCGTGACAGGCAACGATAATGAGTCTTCCATTCGACTTGAAACGCCTGCAAGTAAGTGCAGAGGACAATCAAGAGCTGGTTCCAACTCATCATCCCAGAAGGCTCGGAAATGTAGTGAAGCAAGATCGGCGCGACTCGATGCAGAAAGGAAAATTGACGATATCGTACCCGGATCACTAGATGTGAAAATGGGCGTGCTCGAGTTAGGGCGTAACTCTATATGGTTGGTGGGTTCCAATGATGGCAATTCTTGGATGCCGACAATCGCCTTCGAGAAATCTTTAAGCAATGACTTCCCCTTGGCAATATCGTCAGCATCAAACGAGTGTATTGTTTCTACTGAATCCAACGCGTTCCACGCAATCTGATAAAACAAACTACCCAAGTCTTCCTTTTTGGGCACTCTTATTTGTATTTTGAAGTAATTGGTGTGGATAATAGGAAAGTGAAGATTGTGCCCATGGGCCGTGAGCGATGAAAACGGAGAGCGGTGTGGGAGAAAGTTTCCACCGATGAAGCCCGCAAATGAAGTTTCCATTACCGGCTTATCACGATCATCAATAAAAAGGCGTATCGTTCCTGTCGGATTTGCCGACCAAATCCAAGTGATCATCCCTGTCCCCGAGATTTCGGCGAGGGTGGCATCAACCCCCGAATCATTCTCTTCCACGTCGAGGAAGAAGCCATGGTCCATGTCGCCGTATATTTGGGGGGCGAGATTCGCGAGAATCACTCTTCCAGTTGTGGCTGCACTGGAGAAGTGAATCGACCTATCATGCGATGCGATAGGTTCAGTCAGTGAATTCAAATCAAGTGCATCGCGAAGTATTGATGCCCAGGATACGCCCGGCTTCTCAACATAATGTCCAGTCTTCTCTATGCAGGAGACTGAAAGCAAGAGGACCAACAGAGCAAGAGGGAGAATTGTCAGCCCGAGTTTCATTCGTTTTCTATGCACAACAAGTGATTAGTCGGTTTCCTACTATCCTGCTGAATCCAAAACGTGGCGTTGATATGCAACGGGTTACGCCGAATTGCTTCTGACTATCATCCCAAACGGCAGGATAGTCGGAAGCGATATTTTGCATGGCCAGTTTGATGGGATGGGGGTACAGGGGCAAGCGGTTTTTGGTGCGCGTTGCGAGGGGGGGGGGCTTGGGGCTTGCTCGCGAGGAGGAGGACGACGAGGAGGACGAGGACGGGGACGAATGGGGGCGGGTCAGCGGCTGAGCGCGCGCAGCCAGAGGGTGGGGGCGTCGGGCAGGTTGGTGACCGGGCCGGGGTTCGTGTACGAGCCGGCAAACGCCCAGCTGGAACCGTCCGGGGAGTGGTCGAGGTCGAAGGGCTGGCCGAGTGGTCCCTCTACATTGACGAGCGGCCCGGTCTGGATTTCGAGACGCAGCGGCGAGACGGCGGCGTAGGTGATTCGGCCCGCGAGGCGGTCCTGTTCGAGTGGCCCGTCGGTGTAGCGGAAGACCCACGGCGCGTAGGTTTCGTCTCCGCGCAGGAAATACTCGAACCAGCCGGCCATGTAGCGGCGGTACAGCGCCTGCCGCGCGGCGTTCGCGGCGCCGCACGTGATGGCGCTCAGTACGCCCACCGGGTCCTGCGGGTCGCTGTGGTTCGCGCCGACGATTTTGATGCCGCGCCGGATGCCCTGTGCGGCGGCGTAGAGCGTAGGCGCGCTGCCGAATGCATTGCAGGACGACGACTCGGACCACGTCATCGCGATCGGCACGGTCACCGATGGCAGCGCCGCCACGCCCTGTCCGCCGCTGTCGACCGGGTCCATCACGGACACCGCCTTGATGCGCGCGTCGGCCGCCGCGGCGAGGATTGCGCTCAACCCGCCCGCCGAGTGGCCGGTCACGCCGATGGCGTTCGTGTCGACCGCACCGAAAAAGAGCGAGGACGGGTTCGCGTGCTGCGCGGTGATCCAGTCGATGCAGCGGCGCATATCCTCCCCGTTGCGCGCATGGTCGGAGAAACCGTTGAATTCGGGGATCATCACGATGAAGCCCCGCGTCGCGAGCTGGCGGCCCTGGTTCACGTGCCGCGCTTTCGATTGCGCGAACCCGTGGCCCAGCACGATGACGGGGCAGGGACCCGCCGCGGGGTTAACGGGCTGGTTGGCGGCGCCGGGATAATATACGTCCGTCCGCAACACCTCGCCCTGGGTCCCGCCGATGCCCGGCGACTGGACCGCCCATCCGAATGGCCCGTCCGTCGCCGGGTCCGTCGCCGCCCGCGCGCCGCCCGTCAAAAGCGCCAGCAGGAGAAGGTGAGGTGTGCGCATCATGATGGGCCTTTCGTCCCGCCGCCGCCCAGCTTACCATGCCCGCATCAAAATTTTGCTGGCTTGGCGGCGACTCTTTATATATAACGTTATATTCATACCAATTTAGGGGAGGACGCGGGATGATGTCGTATGATGTGGTGGTATACGGGGCAACGCCGTCGGGCATTACGGCGGCGCTGGCGGTTCAGCGCGAGGGCCGGTCGGTGGTGATTGTGGAACCGGGCCGCTGGTTGGGCGGCATTTTGGGGGCGGGCATCAAGCCGCGGCAGGACTGTCCGGACGTCGGGGCGGTGGGTGGTTGGACGTTGCGCTGCATGGATTTCGAGCCGCATCCCGCGGGAGTGCGGAAGGGGTTTGCCGCGTGGCTCGCCGGGGCCGGGATCGAGGTGATTTACGAACAGCGCGTGATCGCGGTGGAGCGCGAGGGGACGAAGATCGTTTCGTTCCGCACCGAGCACGCCTCGCCTGATCGGTGGGGCATTCCGCCGGAGAAGGGGAACCCCGCCGCCGGGGCTGAATTCCGCGCCCGCGTCTTCATCGACGCCAGTTACGAGGGCGATTTGATGGCGCAGGCCGGCGTGTCGTATTCGGTCGGGCGTGAATCCCACGCGCAGTACGGGGAGCAGTTCGCCGGCGTCCAGCCGTTCACGAATGTGACGCCCATCGATCCCTACCGGACGCCGGGCGACCCGGCGAGCGGGCTGGTGCCGCTCGTCGAGGCGGATCACGGGTTGCCGGGCGGGTCGGCGGACGACTACACGCAGGCGTACAACTACCGTTTCTATGTCACCGCCGACCCCGCCGCGCGCGTGCCCTTCACGCCGCCCGACGACTATCGTCCCGAAACGTATGAAGTGGTGGGCCGCTACGTCGAGCACCTGGTGGCCAGTGGGCGGCCGGAATTAATTGACCGGATTTTTCCGGGGTGGCTGAACGAGGGTGAATACAACTACTACCGCGAGAGCCTTGTCACGATCGCCCCGCTCGGCGTGAGTCGTACATTCCAGGATGCGGATTATGCCGTGCGTTCGCGCCTCTGGCGGCAGCACGCGGACTACCTGCGCGGGCTGCATCATTTCATGTCCACGGATGCGCGGGTGCCCGCCGAAATCCGGGCGCGTACCGCGGCCCTTGGGCTGGAGCGGTGGCATCATCCCGAAACCGAAGGCTGGCCGCACCAATTGTACATTCGCATCGCCCGCCGGATGAACGGGCCCTACGTGCTGACGGAGGCGAATGTGCGCGGGAAAGCCGGTGCGCCGGATTCCGTGGGCCTGGGGCAGTACGGCGTGGACACCTATCCCGTGCGTCGCGTCGCGGTTCGGATTCCAGACACGAACACGATGGGCGTGGCGACGGAAGGGAACATGTGGATCGGCGGCGCGCATGGCGCCGGGCCATATCCCATTTCGTATCGCGCGATTACGCCGAAGGCGCAGGAGTGCGGGAACCTGCTCGTTCCCGTGTCGCTGTCCGCCAGCTATATCGCGTATGCCTCGGTCCGCATGGAACCGACGTTCATGGTGCTGGGCGAATCCGCGGGCGTCGCGGCCGCCCTGGCGCTTGCGCAGGGGAGCACGGTGCAGGACGTGGGCATCGACAAGCTGCGTGCCCGCCTGCGCGAAGTGGGCCAGAAGATCGACCTGCCCCGGTCCTAGCCCGGGGGTTGCCGCCGGCTGCCCTGCGCCAGCCTGGCGGCGGCCGTGCGCGCCACAGGATGCTGGACAGTGGATGCCGGACACCGGACACTGCCCGGCGGTTTCCACTCCCCATGCATATGCACGATCTTACCACCGGCCCGGTGCGGCCGCTGTTGCGCCAGCTCGCGATCCCGGCGGCGGTGGGGATGTTCTGCAACACGCTCTACAATCTGACGGACACCTATTTCGCGGGCACGCTCTCGACCGCGGCGCTGGCGGGTCTCTCCATCTCCTTCCCGGTGTTCTTCAGCATCATCGCGGTCGGCGCGGGGCTCGGCGCGGGCACGACGGCGCTGATCGCGCACGTGATCGGACGGGGCGACCTCCCGCGCGCAAAGCTGCTCGCCGCGCAGGCGTTGTCGCTCGGATTGATCGCGTCGCTGCTGCTCGCCGTGCTGGGTTTGTGGGGCGCGCGCCCGCTGTTCGGGTTGCTCGGCGCGGAGGGGGACTATCTCGAAAACGCGCTGCGCTACATCCATGTGATTTTCATCGGCTCGGCGTTCTTTGTCGGCAGCTACGCGGTGAACGCGGGGCTCGTCGCGCGGGGCGACACGCACACGCTGCGCAACGTGCTCGCGGTCGGCGCCGTGGTGAATGTCGCGCTCGACCCATGGTTCATGTATGGCGGATTCGGTGTGCCGGCGATGGGGCTGACCGGCATCGCGCTGTCCACGATCCTGATCCAGGCTGGCGGACTCTGCTACATGATCGGTCGCGCGGCCCGCGCCGGATTGCTCGACCGCGCGAGCTGGGCGCTGCTGATCCCGCGCGCGGAGCCGTCGCGCCGCATCTTCAGCCAGGGCGCGCCCGCCGCGCTGAACCATTTGACGATCGGCATCGGCATCTTCGTCATCACCTACTTCGCGAGCCGCTTCGGCGACGTCACCGTGGCGGCGTACGGCGTGGCGACGCGCATCGAGCAGGTGTTCCTGTTGCCGGTGCTGGGGCTGACCTCCGCCACGCTGGCCATCGCGGGACAAAGCCTCGGCGCGGGCCGCATTGAGCGCGTCGCCGAGGTTTGGCACACCGCCTTGCGCGAGGGCAGCGTGCTGATGGCGGCGGGCGGCGTCTGCATCTTCGTGCTCGCGCGCCCGGCGATGGGCTGGTTCGCGGACGACCCGGCGGTGGTCGCGGCGGGTACAACGTATCTGCGCATCGCGGTGTTCGTCTCGATCGCCTACGTCTTCCTGTTCATCACGACCTCGCTGTTGCAGGCGGTTCAGCAGCCGATGTATGCGTTGTGGATCGGGCTCTACCGTCAGGTCGCCGCGCCGCTTCTCGCCTATCCGCTGTTGTCGGCCTGGTTCGGTCCGACGGGGCTCTGGTTCGGCATCGGCGCGGTCACGTGGTCCGCGGGCTTGTTCACCCTCTGGTGGGGCCGTCGCGCCCTCCGTCGCATGGAGCAAATCGAATGACGCAGGAACAGGGATGGAAGTCGACGGGCGCGCTGGTGCTCGCGTATGTCGTGCTGATCGCGGTGATCGTGGTTTTCGCCCGTGTGACGCTCGGCGCGTGGGATGCGCCCAATCAGATGGTTCACTATCTCGTGCGCATCTTCGGCGGGCTCGCCGTCGCGCGCGGGCTTTTCCTCCGCCGCACGTGGGCGTATTGGACCGCGCTGGTGGGCGGCCTGTTGATTTCGTTTTCCGGCGCGATGTTGTTGCTGATGGGCCTGCCGGCGGGGTTTCTGCAGGGCCGACCGTATCCCATCGTCGACCTCGTCCTGATCCTCGCGACGACCTTTGTCAGCGGTCTTGCCGCCGTGACCCTGCTCTCGCCCGCCGCGCGCGCGAAGCTGGAGGGGTAGGGTGATTATCGATGATGCTCTCCCTCACCCCCGCCCTCTCCCGGAGGGAGAGGGTGATGGTCTTCTCCCTCTCCCTTGGGGAGAGGGTTGGGGTGAGGGCAGGACCTGGCAATCGAGCCGATTCGGATAACACGTTCACCATGCTTGAGTCGGGAAGCGCACGGCCCGCGTCTATGGGGCTTCGGCGATGAGGTCGTAGTCGAGGGCGTCGACGATGCGGGCGGGACGGACGGCGCCGGGTTCGAGCGAGCGCCAGCCGCGGCCGCGCAGGAAGCAGAGCCCGTCGACTTCCGGCGCTTCGAGCATGGTGCGGCCCAGCAGCGCGGCGCCTTTCGGGTGGGCGGCGCCCGGCGCGACGGGGCCGTCGAGCATGACGGGAACGGTCAGGCCGACCCGCGCGCGCAGGCGACGGCGCGAGACCTCGCGTTGCGCCTGCATCAGGGCGTCGCGCCGTTCCTTTTTCACCGCGAGCGGCACGTTGTCCACCTTCTTCGCGGCGGGCGTTTTGGGCTCGCTGGAATAGAGGAATACACCGGCGTGCGAGAAGCGGCCCTCGTTCACGAGCGCGAGCAGTTGCGCGAAATCGGCGTCGGTTTCGCCGGGGTAGCCGGTGATGAACGTCGTGCGCAGCGCGCCGCCGGGCAGTTTTTCCGCGATGCGGTCGAGCAGGCGCAGCGTCTCGTCGCGGCCCAGCCCGCGGTTCATGTCCATCAGCATCCGGTCGGAAATGTGCTGGAGCGGCATATCGATATACGGGCAGAAGCGTGGATCGCCGGCGAGCGCGTCGAGCATCTCGTCGGTGAGGTAGCGGGGGAAGGCGTACATCAGGCGGAACCACGCGTCCGTCTCTAGTTGCTGTAGCGCGCGCAGCAGGTCGGCGAGCTTGAGCGCGCCGTAGCGGTCCCGGCCGTAGGAGGTGGTGTCCTGCGCGATGAGGCTGATTTCGCGCGCGCCTGCGTCGAGCAACTGGCGGGCCTCGGCGACGATGTCCTCCATCGGGCGGCTGACCTGCGTGCCGCGCATGAACGGGATCGCGCAGAACCGGCAGCCGTTCGAGCACCCCTCGGAAATTTTGAGGTGCGCGAGGTGCGGCGAGCCGATGCGCAGGCGCGGCGCGGCAAGGAATTCGTTGTAGCTCTGCGTGAACGAACGCGCGGCCCCGGCGAGGCCGGTGTAACGCTTGTCGAGAATTTGCACGGGCGCGTGCGCGGGGGCCGGCGCGGCGGACTTCAAATCGCGCAGCAGCTCCGGCAGGCGTGGGTAATCCTGGAACCCGACCGCGACGTCCGCGTGGTCGAGGAAGCTGTTGAGTTCCGGCGCGCCGTGCGCGCGTTCAACGAGGCAGCCGAGCGCGACGACGTGTTTGAGCGCGCCGCGCTGTTTGAGCTGCTGGAGTTCGCGCAGCACGCCCGCCGATTCCTCACGCGCGTCGTGGATGAACCCGCACGTATTGACGAGGCAGATGTCCGCCTCCGCCGGGTCCGCGGCCAGCATGAAGCCCGCCTCCGCGAGGCGGCCGAGGATGCGTTCGGAATCCACGGTGTTCTTCGCGCACCCGAGGTTGACGAGGCTGACAATGGGCAGGGGGTTCGACATCGCCCGGGACCGTAGCCCGTGAACGCCCGCCAACACAAGCATCGAGCGGCGCCATGGTTGAGATGACTGGGGGGGGGGCAGGACTGACCCCTGCTCCCTTTTGGCCAACGCGCCCGCGGTTGCCGGAATTGTTTTTTTCCGCCAGAGGCGGATCCGCCTGTGGCGGAACAGACGTTGTAAGCCGCGAAAAAAGGAATTACAGACGTTGTAAATTCCGGGGCGTCAGATTTCGTAGCCGGGGATTTTGTCGATGCTGCGGCGGGCGTAGTCGGCGCGGGCGGCTTCGTAGGCGGTCCAGGTGAGGCGGGCGGTTTCGCGCCAGGTGTAGCGGGCGGCCTGGTCGGCGCCGCGCTGGCGGAGGGCGTCGCGCAGAGCGGGGGCTTGCAGGAGATTCGTCATTTCGTTCGCCCAGCGCGAGGCGTCGATGGACGTGATGACGAGCGCGCCGTCGCCGACGGTTTCCTCCAGCGCGCCGCCGGGGGATACGACGGCGGGCGTGCCGCAGGCCATGGCTTCGAGCGGCGGGAAGCCGAAGCCTTCGTAGAAGGACGGGAGAGCGAAGAGTTCGGCGCCGGCGTACAACGCGGGCAGGTCGGCCTCGGGGACGTCTTCCAGCAGGCGGATGCGGCTGCGGCGGGTGGAGCGCTCGATGCGGGAGAGCACGGGTTGGTATTTCCAGCCGCGCCGCCCGGCGATGACGAGGTCGCCATCGAATTTGGTCATGCGCTCGAAGACTTCGATGAGGAACGGGAAATTTTTGCGCGGCTCGAGGGTGCCGACGCTGAGCAGGTAGGGGCGGGCGAGCTCGTGGCGCGCGCGGAAGGCGCGGATCGCCTCGGGCGCGGGCCGGTGCATCGCGGGGTCGAGCCCGGACGGGATGGCGTGCAGGCGTTCCTCGGGTACTTCGAGCAGGTCGCGAACTTCGCGCGCGGTGAATTTGGAGACGGTGATGACGGCGTTCGCGCGGCGCAGCGTCTGGTGGATGTGCTTCTTGAGGTAGGCGAGGTTCCGGTTCTCAATGGTGTCGGGGTGCCGCAGGAAGGCGACGTCGTGGATGGTGACGACGGACGCGCCGCGGGGCAGGGGCGGGCGGATGAAGTTGGGGAAGTGGTAGACGTCGGCCGGGCCGGCGAACCAGTCGTACGGAGGCCAGTTCAGGTATTTCCACGCGGCTTGCATGACGCGGCCGGGCGCCCACTGGAAGGAACGAAATTCGGCGTCGTCGATGGGGAAGGGCGCGCCCCGCCGCTGGAAGTCGAAATGGAAGAGAGCCAGCTCGTTGTTGCCCTTCTGCGGGGCGAGATGCTCGACGAGCATCTTGGTGTAGCGGCCCACGCCCGCCCGGTTTCCGATGGCCGATTGGATGTCGATGCAAACGCGCACGGTTTCTCCTCGAAATGCGTCAGTATAAGGAGTTCCGCCCCCGCCCGCCACTAGGATTCGGAAGCCCCGCCCGTCCTCGTCCTCGATTCTGATGTCCACCACGGAGACACGGAGGTGAGCCTTGAGGAAATTCGGGAAATTCGCGTGAATTCGCGGTGGTAATTTCCGGAGAATTCGCGCATTTCGCGGATTCGGATTGCGGTCGGCTTGCGGGGCGGGGCGGGTTGACCTATAAACGGTGGGATGCCCCAAAACGTTCCATTCGTACACCTGCATTTCCACACGGAGTACAGCCTGCTGGACGGCTGCTGCCGCGTGGGCGCGGCGGTGGAGAACGCGAAACAGATGGGGATGAACGCGCTGGCGATCACCGACCACGGGGTGATGTACGGGGCAATCGACTTCTACAAGAAGGCGAAGGACGCGGGGATCAGGCCGATCATCGGGTGCGAGACGTACATGGCGCACGGTTCGATGCTGGAGCGCCGCCGCGAGGAGGAGACGGGCTCGCAGGCGAACCACCAGCTCCTGTTGTGCGAGACGAACGAGGGGTACGCGAACCTCATGCGCCTCGTTTCGATGGGCCACCTGCAGGGGTTCTACTACAAGCCGCGCATCGATCTCGAAACGCTCGCGAAATACAGCAAGGGCCTGATCGCGACGTCGTCGTGCCTGAACGGCCAGGTGCCGACGCGCGTGTTGCGGGGGGACATGGCGGGTGCGCTGGAACTGGCGGGGACCTACGCCGAGATTTTTGGCAGGGGCAACTACTTCATCGAGCTGCAAAACCACTCACTGGAGGAGCAGGCGGTCGCGAACCGGGGCCTGCTGGAGATCGCGAAGAAACTCTCGCTGCCGCTGATCGTCACCAACGACGTGCACTACCTGAAGCCGGAGCACGCCGAGGCGCACGAGGTGATGCTCTGCATGCAGACGGGCACGACGATGAGCGACCCGAAGCGGCTGCGCTACGGCTCGACGCAGTTTTACATGAAGTCCGGCGCGGAAATGCTCGCGCTGTTCCGCGACCATCCCGAGGCGCTGGCCCATACGGTCGACATCGCGGAGCGCTGCCACGTGGAGTTGAAGCTCAAGGGCGAGCTGCATTTCCCGACGTACATCGTGCCCGAGGGCTACACGCAGAAGGAATACCTGATCAAACTGGGCCGCGAGGGGCTGAAGCAGCGCTACGGCATCGAGGACGTCCATCATCCGCGCAACGAGGAGGAGGCGGAACTCGCGAAGCGGTTCTTCTACGAGTTGGAAATCATCGAGAAGACCGGGTTCATCAACTACTTCCTCGTCGTGTGGGACTTCATCCACTACGCGCACCAGAACCGCATCCCGGTGGGGCCGGGCCGCGGCTCGGGCGCGGGCAGCGTGGTGGCCTACGCGCTCGCCATCACGGGCATCGACCCGCTGCGGTATGGGTTGATCTTTGAGCGCTTCCTGAACCCGGACCGCGTGTCGCCGCCGGATTTTGACATCGATTTCTGCCAGTGGCGCCGCGGCGAGGTCATCGACTACGTGAAGCGGAAGTACGGCGAGGAGAACGTCGCCCAGATCATCACATTTGGCTCGCTCGGGCCGAAGACGGTGATCCGCGACCTCGCGCGCGTGCTGGAGATGCCGCTCACGGAGGCGGACAGGCTCGCGAAGATGATTCCCGAGGCGCCGGACATGAACCTCGAGAAGGCGATTCAGGAGAGCCCGGATTTCCGGCGCGCCTGCGAGACGGAGCCCTCGGCGCAGCGCATCATGAAATACGCGAAGGTGCTGGAGGGGTTGCCGCGCAATCCAGGCATCCACGCCGCGGGCGTCGTCATCGGCGAAAAGCCGCTGATCGAAATCCTGCCGCTCGCGAAGGACAAGTCGGGGGCGCCCTGCACGCAGTTTGAAATGAAGCCGCTCGAGATGGTCGGGCTGCTGAAGATGGACTTCCTCGGGCTGAAGACGCTGACGATCGTGCAGGAGGCGGTGGACGCGGTGGAGCGCAACCACGGGGTGAAGATCGACCTCGACCGCCTGCCGATGGACGACAAGGCGGTGCTGGACCTGCTGAGCCGGGGCGATACGGTCGCGGTGTTCCAGGTGGAATCGAAGGGCATGCGCGAGATGCTGCGCAAGATCGGCGTGGGCCGGTTCGAGGACTTGATCGCGCTCATCGCGCTGTTCCGCCCGGGCCCGATGCAGTTCATGGACGACTTCGGCAACCGGAAGAACGGCCAGTCGAAGATCGAGTATCCGCATCCGAAGCTGGAGGCCGTGCTCAAGGAGACGTACGGCATCATCGTCTACCAGGAGCAGGTGCAGCAGGCCTCCAACGTGCTCGCCGGCTTCACGCTCGCGCAGGGCGATTTGCTGCGCCGCGCGATGGGCAAAAAGAACAAGGACGAGATGGCGGCGATGCGCGCCAAGTTCGTCGAAGGCTGCGCGAAGCACAGCCATCTGCCTGCGACGAAGGCCGAGGCGATCTTTGATTTGATCGACAAGTTCGCGGGGTACGGCTTCAACAAGTCGCACAGCGCGGCGTACGCGGTGGTGAGCTGGCAGACGGCGTGGCTCAAGACGCATTATCCGTCGGAGTTCATGGCGGGCAACCTGTCCGTCGAGATCAGCGACAACGAGCGGATTGGCGAGCTGCTCGCGGAGTGCCAGGAGCTGGAGATCGCGATCCTGCCGCCGAGCGTGAACGAGAGCGGCGTGCGGTTCACCGCGCTGCCGCCGTCGCCGGAAGGGCGTCGCGCGATTCGCTTCGGCATGGCCGGCGTGAAAAACGTGGGGCTGGCCGCGGTGGAGGCCATCGTGGCGGAGCGGAAGAAAGGCGGCCCGTTCAAGGGGCTGCTCGAATTTTGCGCGCGCATCGACAGCCAGTTGGTGAATCGCAAAACGATTGAAAGTCTCGTGCGTTGCGGCGCGTTTGACTTCACCGGGCTGGAGCGCAGCCGGTTGTTCGCGGGGATTGAGACGGCGATGGGCCGCGCCGCGTCGGAGCAGCGCGACCGCAAGGTGGGCCAGTTCTCCCTGTTCGACCAGTTGGAACCCGCGGCGGCGGGCGGAAGCGACGAGAGCCTGCCGGCGGTCGACCCGTGGCCGCAAAGCCAGAACCTGGCCGGCGAGAAGGAACTGCTGGGCTTCTACATTTCGGGGCATCCGTTGGCGGCGTTGCGCACCGAGATCGCGCGCTACAGCCTGCATTCGTTCTCCCAGTTGCGCGACGCGGCGGACCAGACGCAGACGCGAATCGCCGGGCTCGTGACGCAGTACACGAAGCGCTTCACGAAGAAGGACCAGAAGGCGATGTGCGTTTTCCGGCTCGAGACGCTGGAGGGCTCGATGGAGGTCGTGGTCTTCCCGGCGGTATTCGAGCAGTACGCCGTGCACCTGCGCGAGGAGGCGCCGGTCCTGGTCTGCGGCGAGCTGGCGAAGGAGGGCGACCAGGCGCGGCTGCGCGCGAATGAAATTTATCCGCTGCCCGACGCGCACCGCTATTTTGCGCAGAAGGTCAGCCTGCACGTGCCCGAGGCGCGCGCGTCCGGCGAGGTCTTCCGCGAGGCGCGGCAGATTCTGCGCGGGAATCCCGGCGATGTTCCGGTGACGATCTGCATCGAATATGCCGGCGGCGAACGCGTTGTGATCGCGGCGGAGCACACCTTCAAGACCACCGCGACGGCGCGCGTGATCCACGATTTGGAGAAGGTGCTCGGCGAGGGCAGCGTGTACGTCGGCGTGAATCCCGCCCCCTGCCTGCGCCCGCCCCGCAAACGCGAGTGGGGCCGCCGCGAAAACGGCGGGTGATTAATTGCCAATTTCCAATTGGCAATTGGCAATTGAAGATTGGGGAACGTTGAGCTGCGCAGCCGTCAGGCCGGTGTAGTCGGGGCGGTGGGTTTCGACGTGCGGGGGCAGGGCGGCGGCGTGGGTGGCGCCGGTGATGGCGATGACGGGCATGCCGGCGCGGCGCGCGGCTTCGAAGCCGGCCCAGGAATCCTCGAATACGCGGCAGCGCGGCGGCGGCACGCCGATGCGTTCGGCGGCGAGCAGGAAAATGTCCGGTTCCGGTTTGCCGTGCACCACATCCTCGCGCGCGAGCACGGCGCGGAAGTAGCCGCGCAGCTTCAGGCCGTCGATGACGAAATCCACGTTCACGCGTTCGGCGTTGGACGCCGCGGCGCAGGGCACGCCGGCGTGGAGCAGGTCATCCAGGAACTCGACCAGTCCCGGCATCGGCTGCATCGCAGGCGCGTAGATTTCGCGGTAGATCGCCTCCTTCTGCTCCGCGCGCCGGATGATTTCGTCCATCGTAATGCCGTCGCCGTAGAGCGTGCGAAAAATGCGGTCGTTCGTCCGCGCGTAGAGGTGTTCGCGGTAGAACTCGCGGCTGATTTCCTTCCCGTTGCGCGAGCCCCAGAGCATCCACGCCTCCTCGTGAAAGGCATGGTTGTCCACGAGTGTGCCGTCGATATCAAAGATGACGCCGAAGGAGGGCATGGGGAGTGGGGGGGGAAGGGGGGAATGACGAATGACGGAATGACGAATTACCAATGACCAATGACGGAATGACGGAATGACGGAATGACGGAATGACGAATGACCAATTATGAATGACGAAGGACCGATCAACGACTCGCTAATTCGCGCGCAGCCACTGGCGGACGACGGCGACGGCGGGGTGGTTGGGTTCCAGTTCGATAAAGCGGGAGTAGGCGGCGCGGGCTTGCGGGATGGTTTCGGCCTTTTCGCTGTAGATCTGGCCGAGCAGGTAGTGGCCGACGGCGTAGTTCGGGTCGCGCCGCACGAGATCCTGCGCGAGCAGGGCGGCGGAGGCGGTGTCGCGGGTCTGGTAGTAGAGCAGCGCGAGGTTATAGCGGGCGACGTGCAGGTCGGGGTTGAGGTTCAGCGCGCGCAGGTAGGCGTCCTTCGCGATTTCGTAGTCGCCCGCCTGCGAGTGCGCGAGGCCGAGGTTGTAGAAACCGCGGTCCATGCGGTCGTCGTTTTCGACGGCGCGGCGGAACGCGGTGATGGCGAGGTCCCAGCGCCGCTGCTTGAGGTGTTCGGTCCCCTGGTTGAACGCGGCGATGGCGGCGGCGGGGTTGCGCGACGCCGCGGGACGGAGGTCCAGTTGCCGCGCGGGCGGCTTGATCGTTTGCGGGGCGGGAGGAAGCGTCGCGGGCGGTGTGCGCGCGGCGGGCGTGGGGAAGGCGTCGGTCGGCGGTTGGGGCAGCGACGCCGGCGTGGGCAGCGGCGTCGGCGGTTCCGCGGAACGCGGCGCGGGCGCGGTGGGTGTGGCCGCGCGGGCCGCCGGGGTCAGCGCGCGGATGCGCTCGGTTGCGCGGCGGGTACGCGGATCGGCGGGGAACAGTTTTTCAAATTCGCGGTAGGTGGCGATGGCCCGTTCCGGCAGTTGCAACTGGCGGTCGAGCAGTTGGGCGAGGTCCCAGAGGACATCCGGGTTGCGCGGGTCGATCCGGGTGGCCGCCGTGAAGCCGATGAGCGCGGCGTCGGTTTCGCCCGATTTCAGCGCGGCGCGGGCCATGCCGGCCTGGGCGTCGAACGATTGCGGCTCCAGTACGATGGCCTGCTTGTAGGCGCGGAGCGCTTCTTCAAAACGCTGGCGTTCCATCAGGAAATCGCCGAGTGAGCGATGGGCCTCCCCTTCGTCGAAGGCGACCCGCGCGGCGGCGCGCAGCAGTTTCTCCTGGGCCGGCTGGCGATTGTCGAGACGGGCGACTTCAGCGGCCTGCAGCAATTGCTCCATCGCGCCGCGCGTGTCGCCGCGTTCGCCGCGCACCTCCGCCTGGCGGATCAATTCCTCTTCGCGCTGTTCCGGCGTGCGGGGGGCGGGGCGTTCGGGCATGGGCGCGGGCGCCGGTTGCGTCGTCGTGGGCGTCGGCGTCGCGATGAACTCCTGCACGGGCGGCGGCGCGACGGGCGGCCCGGAGACGAGGTCGGGATTGGCCAGCGCGTGGCGCGCGTAGTCCGCGGCCGGGCCCGGCTGTTTTTGCGCGAGGAATCGTTTGAAATACGCGGCGGCGCGCTCCGGGTCGCCGAGCCGCGTCTGGTAGATGAGCCCGACGTTGAAGAGCGCCGGCGCGTAGCGCGCATCCTTCTCCAGCGCGATGAGATGCGACTCGATGCTTTTCTCCGGGCCGATGGTGTGCAAATCCACCACGGCGAGCGCGGTGAGGATGCGCGCGGAATGGGGCGCGCGGTTGAGCGCGGCGTGCAGCGCGCGGCGCGCGAGCGGCCACTGCCGGTGTTGGATGTAGAGGCTCGCCAGCATTTCGACCGGGCGCGGATCCTTTTCATTCATGCGGGCGGCCTGCTCGAAGAGGCGCGCGGCCTCCACGGGATTGCCCTCCTGCTGCTGGAGCTGCGCCAGGTTGTACACGGGCTCCGCCAGCGTGGGACTCAACCGTCGGCTGTCCTCGAACGACTCCTGCGCGACGCGGTACTGGCCCAGCCGCCAGGCGGCCACGCCGAGGTAGTTGTAGGCGAGCGCGTTTTGTTCGCTGCCCGGCCGGCGCGAGATCGATTTTTCCAACAGCGCGCGGGCGCGGACCGGGTTGCCCCGCTTGAGTTCATAGACGCCCCGGTCGAATTCCGCCTGACCCGGCGGCTTGGAGCAGCTCGCGGCGAACAGCAATGCGCCCGCGGCGGCAACGGCAATAATGGAAAAGAAACGTGGCATGAATGGGGCGCATGCTAACGCCCGGCGAGGTGTGCGGCAAGCGGAAGGGTGTTTATGGGTTTGGCACGCCCCCACCGGCCTTGCGCCGGTGGAGCGAAAGTTCTCCCGGCTACCGGGCTCCATAGCTGTTTAAGCGACCGGCGCATCCGCGCAGCGGATGCGAAAACGCATGCGTTTTCACCCGCGCGAATGCGCGGGCGCTGGTCGCGGAATTTGCGTCTATGGCCGCCCGGTAGCCAAGCTCAACTCCTTCACCACCGGCGCAAGGCCGGTGGGGTCGGTTCGGAAATAAGGATGGATTTCCGAGGAGGACGACGACGAGGGATTACGGCGCTTCCAAATCGATCCTATAGTGACCGCCGGCGGACGGCGGGGCCACGTCGGTCCACACGTTCTCCGGTGGGAACGCGGGCAGGTTTGTCGCCAACGGACTGAAGCCCGACATCAGGTTGGTGCTGCGCGAGACGCCGTAGACGCGGCCCGTCGCGCTCTGCCAGCGGATCACCACCTCGCCCGCGGGGGCCGTGGCGGTGGATTCAAGCTGCAGCAGCGAGGCCGGATTCGTCGGGCTCGTGCCCGCGCGATATTCGTCCACATCGAGGAATCCGTCGTTGTCCCAGTCCGTGCCGATGCCGATGTTCGTGGTGCTGCCGAATAGTTCAATCTCGTACGCATCCGGAATCCCGTCGCCATCCGCGTCGGGGTTGCTGCTCGCGGCCGTCACCACGCTGCCGGTCGGCGAGTTCGGGCTGGCGCCCTCGGTGTTGACCGCGCGGGCACGGAAGAAATACGTCACGCCTTCAGTCAGGCCGGTGACGACCTCGCTCGTGCCGGCCACGGTGCGGTTGGAGTAGCCGGGGATGTAGGACGGCATTCCTGTAGCCGTGGTGACCAGCACATCGTCCAGCGCGAATTCGTCGCGAGAACCGCTGCCACTGACGTCGTCGCCGTTCCACTGGAGATAGTAGAACGCGCCGTCCGCGATCGACAGGCCGGTCAGCGTCGTGGCCCGGTCCACCGCGACCCAGGTGGGCGGAGCATCCGCGGTCGCGGGAGAGGTGTAATCCAGCGCGGGGACGGCAGTGTATCCGCTGTCCGTCGAGGAATGGGCAAAATTGAAGCTGCTGGCCCAGTTCTGGTCGTTCCGTACATAAATGCGATAGGACACATTAAGCTCCGTGAGCGTGGAGCCGGTGTTGTTCTCGACACGGAGGACGATCGTGCCGGGCGTCCAATCGCTGCCCGCTGGCTGAATCCCCAGCGCGATGTTCCCGCCGCCAACATTGAATCCGTACGCGCCGCCCGTGCTCACATTGCCCGTGCTGGAGCCCCGAGCGAAATCGCCGCTGGTGTACGTGCCGCCGAAAACCGGCGAAGTGTTGTCGGACAGACCGGTGATTTTCCATTCATCGGAATCGAGCTGACCCGCCGACGGCGTGGGCGCAAAGCCTGCGCCGGTGAAGGAGGTGAACGCATTGGAGTAGAGGACCGCGCTGCCGCCGCCCGCGGAGAAAACCGCGGACGTGCTGACATCCAACCGGTAGCTCGTGGCGGTGCTCACCGCGCTCCACGCGGCGGTGAAGTCGGTGGCGTTGGTGGCGCTGGCCCAGATGGCGGCAGGCGCGGGAGGCGCGGCGGGCGGAGGATCGCCGCCCCCGCCGCCGGCGGGAATGTAATCCACCTCGAAGTTGTCGACCAGCATGCGCTCGCCGGAGGAGCGGAAGAGTTCGATGTAGATTTTTTGTCCGGCGGCCGGCGTCAAATCAACCGGCCCGGAATCATAGGTCCGGTATTGCTTGTCGGCGGTGAACCAACTGCCGTTGGTGCTGAGGAGCGTGGTGTAGGCGCCGCCGCTGTTGGTGCTGTACCGGATCTGGAATTGCGGGGTGGGGCTGTTGTCCCATCGCGCGATGCCGAATGCGAACCGGCGCACGGTGTTGGTGATCACGTAGCGGAAGTACAGATTCGCGGCGGAATCGTTGCCCAACCGCCAGGCATTGCCACTGATGCTGTCAATCGTGTCGCGGATCGCGCCGTTCGATTCGAAGTAGTCGCCGGCCGGTAGCGCATTGTTGTTCGTGTAGGATTTCGTGTTGTAACTGCCGGGTGCACCGCCGCCCCAGTTCTCGGTGGTGTCGAAATCCTCGATGTAGGTGACGAACGCGGGAGCGGGCGCCACGGTGATGGTGATGGTTTCGCTGTTGGTTCCGGAAATGTCCGCGGCGTGGAAGGTCACGAGGTAGGCGCCGGTGGGGCTGGCGTCGGGCCAGAGGAAGGCTCCGGTCCCGTTGGTGGCGCCAAACGTCGCGCCAGCGGGCAGGTTGCTCGCGGTGAGCAGGATGGCGTCATCGCCGACCGGGTCGGTCGCGGTGACCGCGAAACTGAGCGTATTGGTCAGATAGACCTGGCGGTCGCCCACGGGCGCGAGGAGCGGGGGTTGGTTGGAGACGACGATGATGGCCACGTCCTGCGTCGCGGCGCCATCCTTGTCGGTGGCGACGAAGCGGGAGGTGTAAACGCCGACCGGCGTGGCGCTGCTCCACGCGAAGGAACCGGTCCCGTTCGTTGCGCCGAACGTCGCGCCGGCGGGCAGGATCGGCGCGGTGAGGGTGATCGGGTCGTTGTCCACGGAGTCCGTGGCGGTGACCGCGAAGTTCAGCGTACGGCCGTCCACGACCGTCTTGTCGCCAACGGTCGCGAACGCGGGCGGCTGGTTGCTGGCGCAGCAGAGCGGCTCGCCGGCGGTGATGGCGATGCGCCAGCCGGAGGCGATGTTGCCGGAGTCGTCCGCCGCGGCGTCGACCACGTACAGCGACCACGTCCCGTTGGGATTGGCGCCGATGAATTCGGCGAGGCTGCCGGCATACGGCGCGGCGGGGGCTGGCGCGGGCATGCTGCTGATGCTGCCGGTGGGCTTGAAGGCGCCGCCGGTGATCGGACTGCCGACCGAACTCGCGGCGTCATCATCGAACGTCAGCGTCAGGCCGCTGATGTCGGTTCCACCTCCGACCGCACCCAGGAGGGCCACGCGGCGTCCATCCGGACTGGCGACCACGATGTCGAGGTCCTCGGGATACGTGTGCGACAAGCCGGCGATCGTGACGGTGACTTTGGTGACGGTCCCGGCGAGGCCGGAGACGTTGATCGTCGAGGGATACGGGCTGGCCTTGTTGTTGTCGACAATGGTGATCGCGGCGGAATTCGCGTTGGTCACCGTGACGGCGGTCGTTCCGCCGAGGGTGTAGGTTTGGGAAATGGTGTCGTACAGGTTCGTGCCGTCGGCGAGCGCGAAGCTGACGGTGATGCTGTCGCCGCATGCGCCGCTGGCGATGAAGGTGAAACTGTTGGTGACGGTCGCGCCGCCGGCGACGAGCGCGCCGTAGTTTTGCGCGGCGCTGGGGGCGGTCACGCCATTGGTGGCGAGCAACGTGGCGATGAGGTTGGTGGTGTTGATCGTGCCGGTGTTGCGCAGGGCGAGGGTGACGCCGATGAGTTCACCGGGATCCGGCATTCCGTTGCCCCCGCCGCAACTGTCGGACACGAGCGCGATGCCCGCGTTCGCGACGACGGCCTGGTCGGCGTCGGTGCCCCCGGTCAGGACCAGCGAGTAGACCTGCGAGGTGGAGAACAGCGTACCGCCGTAGGAAACAATGACCTTGTACGTGCCGACCTGGGCGGGCGCGGCGATGTCCACGCGCTCCACGTTGTCGACGTAGTTGCTGCCCGTGGTGGCGGCGTTGGTCATGAAGGCGTCGGACCAGTTGCCGACGAACGGCATGACGTAGGGCTGATAAACCGTGGTGCCGTTGGGCGCGATGATGCGCAGGTCGAGGTTGTTGCGGAGAACGGGCGTGCGGCTGTTGTCCGCCTGGGCGGAGCCGGCGGGATCGGTCCAGGCGAGCGTGGCGCGGATGGGGCTGGAGCCGTTCCAGATGAACTCGTTGGTGAAAGCGCGCGCGGACGGGGTGATCGTGCCGTTGATCATCTTGGGCGCGCCGGGACTGGCCTTGTGGGCGAGGATGACGTCGGCGGCGGCCTTGGTATTGATGTGGCCCCAGCCAAACATGTAGTCGGGGCCGGGCCTGCCGAGGTCGTCGGCGGTGTGGATCAGCAGCGCCTTGAGCATGCTCGCGCGCATGAACTGGCCGGAAAACTCGCGTCGGTACAGTTGGGCAAGCAAGGCGGCGGAGCCGGCGGACGACGGCGTGGCCATGCTCGTGCCGCTGTAGGAGTCGTAGGCGGTGTCGCTGCTGTCAACGGTGGAATACAGGTCGATCCCGTTGGCGACGATGTCGGGCTTGATGCGGCCGTCATCCGAGGGGCCGAGGCTGGAGAAATATGCGATGGAGGCGCCGGCGAGGGAACGGTTCGTGCCGCTGACGGCGTCGTTGACCGCGCCGATGGTGATGAGGTTTTTGGCCAGGCCGAGATAGGTGATGGACTGGTAGCCGCCCTTGGCGGTGAGCACGTCCTGCTCGTTGCCCGCCGCCCAGAACGGCAGGTAGAAGGGCAGGCCCGCGAGAAGCGCGTCCATCGTGACGGCCTCGCTGTTGTAGACGCCCATGTCGGACGTGCCGGCATCGTAGCCATAGGAATGATTGGAGATGGGGACCATGTTGGATTGCGTGGCGGAGACGGCTCCCGTGGCGGTCATTTCCGCATAATCGTTGTCCCAGTCATAGGATGCGATGGTCACGTTGGTGGCCATGCCGCGCGCGGTGGCGGAGACGCCGGCCGCGCCGATCGTGCCGGCCACGTGGGTGGCGTGGTCATCGGTGGCGACGGCGTTGATGTTGGTGACGCGGCCGAGCGTGAATTCCTGGTGGGTGCGGCGCACGGAACCTGCGTCCCAGACGCCCACCTTGATGCCGGCGCCGTTGAGGCTGTAGGGGGCCGGGGCGAGCAGATTCGCCGTGCTGGAAATCGCCGCGTTGCGGTTCATCGTCGTGCGATAAACCGGCTCGTCGCCGCGGAAATCATGCAGGATCGAGACTTTGTTGCCGGGCCCTTCCTTGCGGACGGGGATGCCCAATTCCGCGGCCTTTTCCAGCACCGCCGCGTAGCGCGCCTCTTCCCGCGCCGTCATTTCCGCCACGACCCGCGCCCGCGTCGCCGGGTCGCTCAAGTCGGCGTTGTTCAGGAGTTCGGCGATGGAACCGGCCGCGTCGCCGGACGCCGGGGCCGCGCGCCGCCGGGAGGATTTTACGGACTCGCGCTCGGAATCCGGTTGCGACTCCTCCTGCGACGCATCAGCGGACAGCCCCTGCGCCGCATCCGGCGTCGCGACTTGCGCGGGGGGAATCGCGGTCTGCGCGGGAGCCGGGCCGCCGGTGACCGCCGGTGCAGAGGGCGCCGATTCATCGCCGTCCGGTGCTTCCGTCGCGGCGGACGCATTTGTCCCGGTTGGCGCGGGGGGCGCCGCGACCGCCTCGCCGTCTTCCGTGGATTCCGTCGATTCGGGCGCGACGGCCAGCGCGGCGAGCGGGGTAGCCGGGGTCGGGGGCTTGCGGGGTACGAGGAGAATGCAGATCGCTGCGATGCAAACGAAGAAGCCGGTCAACCAAAGGCCGCGGCGCAAGTTCATGGATTTATCCGTATCGTGGGTGGAAGGACGTCAACCGGCATAAACTAGTACCCGGAAGCACCGCCAACAAGTGAGGATTTTGTTTCGTTGTCCGGCTCCATGCCGGATGAGATCCGCCGGCATGGATGCGCGGTCCGGCGTTTTACAGACGTTGTAAGTCCCCCAAAAAGCTTTTACAGACGTTGAAAATCCGAGGGCGCGGCGCATCAGCCTCCGTTGAGGGCGAGCAGGGCGAGGGCGGTGCTGTAGACGCGGCCGCCGGCGGAGGACCAGCGGTCGAGCGGGGGCCAGCTTCCGGCGTCATCGCCTTCGAGGTCCTGTACGGCGCGCAGGCGGGCTGCGAGGGCGGGGAGTTCGGTGTCGGGTTCCGGGTCGGCGCGCAGGGCGGCGGCTTGGAAGAAGGTGCGGTAGAGATCGAGCGGCGCGGCGGCGTCGCCGATGTCGCGGCGGATGTTGTCGACCATACGGGCGAGGCGCGGGTCCAGGTCGGCGCCGCGGTCGAGGAAGCAGAGCGCGGCGGCGGCGGTGAGCGTCTCGGAGCCGTGCGGATGGTCGCCCCCGCGCCGGTAGCCCGCGCGTCCCTCTTCGTCCACCGTGCGTGCCAGCCAGGCGAGGCCGCGCTCCAGTTCCGCCGTGTAGTCGGCCACGCCGCGTTCGCGCGCCTCCGCCAGGACGCGCAGCGCCCAGACGGTCAGGCTGCTGTTCGGCGCGCCGCGCGAACGCAGATAGGTCCAGCCACCTTCGGGCCGCTGGCTGCGCACGATGAGGGCGAGTCCGTCGCGCAGCGCGTGATCGCCGTCGGTCCGCGCCGCGCCAGCGTCGCGCAGGCGGAGCAGCGCAAGGCAGGCGAGCGTATGATTGTAGAGCGAGCCGGTGATGGCCGGGCCGAACAGGCCGTCGCCGCCCTGCCGGCTCGCGAGGAACGCGGCGCCGCGCGCCAGGGATTCCCGCATCGCGTCCTCCGGTTCACCGCCGAGCAGCGCGAGCAGGGCCAGCGCGCTGGTGCCCACGGTGTAGTTCGCGGCCGCGCCGGTGCGGCCCATCGTCCATCCGCCATCGGCGTCCTGCTGGCGCAAAAGCCAATCGCGCGCGTTGAGCAAATCGGAGTCCGCGGGTTCCTCCGCGACGAGGGCGGGAGTGGAGTCCATCGCGAAGTCGTCTGGCACCTCTTCGTAGAAGGCATCGGAGACGGAGACGAAGGCATCGTCCGGAGCGGGTGCATTGCGCAGCACAAGCAGGCTCGCCCCGAGCAGGGCGAGCAGCGCCGCCGCGAGGGCAAGCGGGAGGCGGCGCCGCGCGCGGATGCGGGCGAGCACCGTCGGCGCGAGGTTGGGCGCGGGCGCGTCCGGCCACGCGCGCAGCGTGTCGAGCACGTCGCGGAAGGCGGGGTCCTGTTCGGGGTGCTCCGGGGTGGACGCGGGGTCAGGTTTCATGGCGGCCTCCGTGCGGCGGGGGTTCAAGGGCGGTGCGCATGCGGTGCAGCGCGTTAAACACGCGGGACTTCACGGTGCCGGTCGGCACGCCGAGCACCTCGGCGGCTTCCGCGTAGGCGAGGCCCTGGTAGATGACGAGCACGACGGCGCCGCGCAGGTCGGGCGTCAGCGTGGCGAGCAGGCGCTCGGCGTCGATGCGCGCGGGCGCGTGGCCGGCCGAGCGCCCGTCCGCCTGGTCCATCTCGGGCGCGGCGCGTTCCAGCAGGCGCAGGCGGCGGGACTGCCGGCGCACGTGGTCGATCCACACATGGTGCGCGAGCGTGTGTGCGTAAGTGGTGAACCGCGCGAGGGGGCGCGCGCGCGACCGGTGGCGATGAAGCCGGATGAAAGTTTCCTGCACAAGATCCTCCGCATGATCTTTAGCGCCCGCGCGCAGGAAAAAGTTCAGGAGCCGTCCCTGATAGCGTTCGACGATGGCGCGAAACGCGGTGTCGTCGCCCGCCGCGGCGCGGGCCAGCCACTCCCATTCCTCTACGTTTTCCTCATCGGACGACATGCGCACGGAGCGTAGGGCATTTGCCGCGTCACGCTCAACGGCAAGGCGAAACTATATTTTCGCGGTGCGCTGAACCATCGCGCGCGCTGCGTCGTTCAAGTGGGCATGAAGTATCGCCGCCGCCTGTCCATGCCCCTGCGCATTGCGCGCGCGGTGTCGTGTTCGCTGGCGTTGCATGGATTGGGCTGGGCCGCGTTGCGCGAAGGGCCGCTCGTGCAGGTGCACACGGTTTCCGCGCCGGAGGTGCTGCTCGTCGCGTGGACGGAGCCGGAGCCGCCGCTGCGTGTGACGGAGCCGGTGGTCCTCGACGAGCCCGGTTGGATTCCACTCCAGCTGGATGCACTGCCGGAGGCGGAACCGCCACCGGTCGTTCCGCCGGTGGTCGAGCACATTTTTACCGAACCGCCGGGGGAGCCGGACGAAGAACCGCCGCCGGCGTCGCCCTACTGGGACGGCGTGCGCCACGAGCTGGCGCGCGCGTTGCGCTGGCCCGCGGGGTGGCGGACACGCACGAATATCGAGGTGCGCATCCTCGCCGTCCAGGACCGCCTGCTGCCGCTGGCGCCGGTTCCGGTCTCGGACGATGCGATCCAAGCCGCGGTGCGCCGCGCGGTCGAACGCGTCGTGCGCAGCGCGGAGCGTCCGCCGGAGGATGTCGTCGGGCGCGAGATGCGCCTCACCGTACGTTTTGAACCCGAAACCTGAAGGAGCCCTGCATGAAGAAAAGGAACTTGGTCGCATGTCTGCTCGCCGTGAGTGCGGCATCCGGCGTGGCGTCGCGCGCGGAAACCGTAACCCTGCCCGATGTCGTGGTGACGCCGATGCGCGCGGCCACGGAGGCGGCCTCCGTGCCGGCGAGCACGTATGTCGTGTCGTCGGATGACCTGCTGGCGAACGCGCCGCGCACGACGCCGGACGCGCTCGCGGGGTTGCCGTCGGTGATGGTGCAAAAGACGTCCTACGGGCAAGGCTCGCCGTTCCTGCGTGGCTTCACCGGATTCCGCACGCTCATGCTCGTGGACGGCATCCGGCTCAACAACAGCGTGTTTCGCGACGGGCCGAACCAATACTGGAACACGGTCGATCCGTTCTCCGTTGATCGCTATGAAGTCGTGCTGGGGCCCGCGTCCGTGCTCTACGGCAGCGACGCGATCGGCGGCGCGGTGAACGCGTTGTCGCCCGCCGTGCCGGAGTGGACGGGCGCGCCGGTGTGGGAGCGCACGCTGAAGTATCGCGGCGCGACGGCGGACCAGTCGCACCAGGCGCGGCTGGAGACGTCGGCGCGGCTGACCGAGTCCTTCGGCCTGCGCGCGGGCTATACGTGGAAGTCGTTCGACGACGTCGAGGGCGGCAAGGATGTCGGCGAGCAGCCGAAGACCGGCTACGACGAAACGGCGTGGGACGCGGGCGCGGAATACGTGTGGGGAAGCGGCGCGATCCTCACGCTGGGGCACCAGCAGGTGAACCAGGAAGACGCCTGGCGCACGCACCGCACGATATACGGCATTGAGTGGGAAGGCACGACGCACGGCGACGACCTCGTGCACCGCTTCGACCAGGATCGCTCACTGACGTGGTTGCGGTTGGCGCACACGGATCGCGGCGGCGCTGTGGATGCCTATGCGCTGACGCTCTCGCGCCACAAGCAGGGCGAGGACCTCGACCGCGTGCGCGCGAACGGGCGGCAGGATGTACAAGGATTCGATGTGGAAACCTGGGGCGCGACGCTCACGCTGGAAAGCGACAGCCGTGTCGGGCGCTGGGTCTACGGCGTGGATTACTACCGTGACATCGTCGATTCCTACAACACGCGCATTGACCCCGGTGCGGCGCCGAAACGCGCGGTGCAGGGACCGGTCGCGGACGACGCCACGTATGACCTGCTCGGCGTGTTCGTGCAGAACACATTCGACGCCTGCGGCGTCGAGGTGACGCCCGGCCTGCGCTACACCTACGCGGAACTCGACGCGGACAAGGTGGACAAACGTCCGGACGGCATTTCCGGCGATTGGGACGCGGTGGTCGGCTCGCTGCGCGCGTTGCTGCCGCTGGACGCGGAGCGGCGGCAGGCGGTGTACGCAGGCGTGTCGCAGGGGTTCCGCGCGCCGAACCTGTCCGACCTTACGCGGCTGGATTCCGCGCGCAGCAATGAAATCGAGACGCCGGTGGACGACCTCGACCCGGAGAAGTTCGTGACGGCGGAGATTGGCTGGCGTCGCACGGCGGACGACTGGAGCGCGGGCGTCGCGTACTACCACACGTGGATTGACGACCTGATCGTGCGCGCGCCGACGGGCGAGACGGTGGACGATCTGCTGGAAGTCACGAAACGGAATGCGGGCGCGGGCCATGTGCAGGGTGTTGAAGTCTCCGCGCGCGTGAACCTGTCCGCCGACTGGCAGGTGCGTGCGATGGGGACGTGGATGGAGGGCAAGGTTGAGGCCTATCCCACCTCCGCGCCGGAGCGCGTGGAGGACGACATCAGCCGCGTGATGCCGCTGACCGGCCGCCTCGCGTTGCGGTGGCAGCCCGTGGGCAGGGCGTATTGGGTGGAAGGCGTGGTGGACGCCGCCGACAAGGCGGACCGGCTCTCCGCGGACGACGCGCGCGACACGCAGCGTATTCCGCCCGACGGCACGCCCGGCTACATCGTCGGCACGCTGCGCGGCGGCGTGCAGGCCACCGACGCGCTCGCCTTCACGCTCGCGCTGGAGAATCTGGCCGACGAGGACTATCGCATCCACGGCTCCGGCGTGAACGAGCCCGGCCGCCAGCTCGTGTTCAGCGCGGCGCTGACGTTCTGATCCGCCTGGATTCCTTAACCACGAATGGACCCGAATCGGCACAGATTTCACGGATGGGGATATTTCTCGCTGAAATTAGCGCAAATTCGCGTCAATTAGCGGTGGTATTCTTCAGAGGGAACTCCGC
>DAOLDD010000015.1:33631-72426 GCA_035327585.1 Kiritimatiellia bacterium
CCCCGCGAAACATGCCAAAGAGGCGTTCCAAAATTAGCGCAAATTCGCGTCAATTCGCGGTGGTATTCTTCAGAAGGAACTCCGCGAATTATCGCGAATGAGCGCGAATGGATCGGTGACTGGCGCGGTGTCGGCGGGCAGCCCTTTTGACCGCGGATTTGATGAGGGTCAATTCGCCGGATTTCAGAATTGGCATCCCCGCGTCTCTCCTGTCACCATAACCGGCGTTCCCTCGCGCGGCGCCGCTCTTCCGCCTGAAGCGAGTCAAAGGCTTAATGATGTCCGGATCTGTCACCCAATGTTGAGAATGCGCGCAAACGCGAACACCTGCCTGGCGGCGCTGCTTTTCGCACTGCTCCATTCCGGTTGTGGGAGAGTTTCGGTTCCTGCGCTGCCGCCACCGGTCGAGCCGGTGCAGCCAACGCTGTCCGAACTGCAACCTCGGGTCGACAAACTCCTTGCCTTGAAGGACGCCGTAAAGATTCGCCGGAACGTGGCGGATATTTTCGCGCTCGTGGACCTTTTATTGGCTGAGAACCGCCAGGAGGAGGCCGCCACTTATCTATCAGCCGCACTCACGCACAACGCATGGGCACTTGAATACCAGATGAAATATGCCGAACTGGCGGAGCAGCGCGGCGAATTCGACATTGCCCGGCAGAAGGCAACGCTTGTCCTTGAGTTTGCCGAACAAGATGAACTTGTCTTGCGCGCGCAGAGCCTGCTCGGCTTGGCGCCACTCTCCCCCATGGCCCCAATCCAGAGAATCATGGCAAACACAACAACGCTGGTGCTCGTCCCGATTGGGAACGTCGATCGCTGCGTGCTGTATGAACTGGGCGGCGAAATCGGCAACGCACTTTCCGTTCCAGTCATCGTGTGTGACGCCGGGGCGAACGTGCCTCCCGCCGCGCGCGATCCGGTGGCCAGATACATCAACACCGTTCGTACGAATCTAACAAGTGCAATGAAGGATGACCCCGTGCTCGCATTATTTCTCAAGCAAAGGGGACTGACCGAGGCGTCACTACAGGAAACGGATGCTGTCATTGAGGCCTGTCGGCAGCTCTCATTCCGCGGTGGAAACACAAACGCTCTATCCCAATTTGACGCCAGACTGCGGGAGTTGCGGCAGGAGTCCCGGCAGTGGGACATTAACAAACTACTCCGCTCGCTTAAGGTTTACGTGCGCCAGTATGTAAATCGCCACACGTACTTCATTGGCGTCACCCGCCTGGATACGTTCGCCGATCAGAATAACTTCATCTTCGGAACCGCGGAAAACAACGGACGACACGCTGTAATCAGCTACCACCGCTTCACGGCGGCCTTTAGTGGGGATAGTCCAAGTCGCAAGCGACTTGTTGAGCGTGCCTTCAAGCAGGTGCTTTCGTCGTTCGGGTTCATGCTCGGTGTTCCGCGCTGCTCGACCCCCACTTGCGCCAGAGCTTATCCGCACAGCCTGGCAGAGCATGACGCGAAATCCAAAGATCTATGCCCCGCCTGTCGAGCCGGCTTTGAGCAAGCGTTTGGCCTCTCCGGCGAGGACAAACCGTACACTCGTCCGTGACGCTGAAATGGCCCCCGCGCTGGGGGCGGCTGCCGTTCACGTGCGTCCGCGCTGACCGTCTCGATCGTAAACCACGCATCCTGGACACGCGGTGGTTCTGTAGCTCCGGCGCCTTGGCCGCCGGAATTTCAGCCCTCTCCTCGCGCGGGGAGGCCGGGTGATGGCCGTCATGACCCTTGTATGATCTAAATATATAAATAATGATTGACATGTAGAACAAGTGGCGTAGTATGCCACCAATTTCGATTGAAGATATGGCGAATCCACCGGACACAGCGGAACGGGCGGCGACCGCGATGCGGGCGTATGTGACGACGTTGTTCGATGAGATGCAGCAGCGGGTGACGCACCAGCGCGCCGTGGTGTTGCAGTGCCTGGATGGATTGGCCGCGCCCACCGCTTCGGCGGAGGGGGCCTCGCAACGCCTGCGTGAACTGGAGGACGCGGTGCGGAGCGCGATCGAGGTGTTGGAGGAGACGAAACGCTCCTTCAAGTCGAAACGGCTGGGCGACCTGCGGGAGAAACTCGCGCTGGTGCTGGCCGGAACAAGTAAATAGGGACGACTGGCGGGCCGGCCTGGGGGCGGGCAAGTCGAGGCGTAACGTGAAGCAGACGGAATCCGTCTGCCTCGTGTTACGCCTTTTTTATTTTGGAGAAATGAGATGAACAACACAGTCAAATGGATCGCCGTCGCGGTGTGTGTCGCCGGCTTGCAGGCCCACGCCGGACAGCGGGTGGTGTGTCTCGGGGGCGCGGTGACGGAATGCGTGTTCGCGCTCGGCGCGGGCGACGAGGTGGTCGCCGTGGATGATTCGAGCGGGTTCCCGGCGGAAGCCGCTGCGCTGCCGCGCGTGGGCTACTACCGCATGGTGTCGGCGGAAGGCGTGTTGAGCGTGAAGCCGGACCTCGTGCTGGCCTCCGCCGAGGCCGGGCCGCCGCCCGCCCTGGCGCAGATCGAACGAGCGGGTGTGCGCGTGGTGCGGATTCCCGGCGCGGCGACCGTGTCGGGCTGTGTGGAGCGCGTGCGCGCGGTGGGCGTGGCTTTGGAGCAAACCGAGGCCGCGGAAGCGATGGCGACGAGCATCGTGTCGGAGCTCGCCGATTTTCCACCACCTCCTGGTGGGGTTCCCGCCCGCGTGCTGTTCGTATTCGCGCGCGGTGCGGGAACTTTTAACGTCGCGGGCACGGACACGGCCGCCGATGAAATCATCCGGCTCGCGGGCGGCGTAAATGCCGTCGGCGGCTATTCCGGTTATCGCCCGTTGACCGCGGAGGCGGTGGTGGAGTCCGCGCCGGACGTGGTGCTGGTGACCTCGTCGGGCCTGGCGGGCCTCGGCGGGGAAGCCGCGCTATGGGCCGTGCCCGGCATGAAAGCGACCCCGGCGGCGAAACAGGGCCGCGCGGTGGCGATGGACGATCTGTTGCTGCTCGGCTTCGGCCCGCGCCTGCCGGAGGCGGCGAAGACGCTGCACCAACTGCTGTATCGATGAGAAATGCCGATTCCATAGCGGTTGATTTGCCGACGGTGAACCCGGCGCTGTCCGAATTCCGGCTGTCGCCGGAGCGCTGGCTGGTGCCGGTGCTCGCGGTCTTCCTCGGCCTGGTGCTGCTGGCCGGACTCGGCATCGGCGCGTTGTCGATATCGCCCGGCCAGGTGCTCGCCATCCTCGCGAGCCAGGTCGGCATTGAACTGCCGTGGAGCTTCACGGAGCGCGAGGCGGCGGTGTTGCTGCACATCCGCACGCCGCGCATTTTTGTCGGCGCGTTGGCGGGCGCGGCGCTGGCGCTCGGCGGCGCGCTGATGCAGGCGCTGTTCCGCAATCCGCTCGCGGACCCGGGCTTGATTGGCGTGTCGAGCGGAGCGGCCGTTGCAGCGGCGTCGGTGACCGTTGTGGGTCCCGCCTTCCTGCCCGCGCTGGGGCTGTCGCCGCTCTACGTGATGCCGGTCGCCGCGTTTCTCGGCGGCTGGGGCGTGACGGCGCTGGTGATGCGGGTCGCGGATACAGCCGGGCGCGTGCGGGTGGATCACCTGCTGCTCGCGGGCATTGCGCTGAATGCGATGGCGTTCGCGGGCATCGGCGTGCTGATGCTCATTGCGGACGACGCGCAGTTGCGCGAAGTGGCGTTTTGGAATTTTGGCAGCCTGGGCCGCGCGGACTGGTCAATTGCGCCGCTGTTGCTCGCGCTGGTGCTGCCGATCCTGTGGTGGGGCCGCCGGTATGCACCGTGGCTCAACGCGCTGTTGCTGGGCGAGGGCGAGGCCGCGCTGCTGGGCGTGCCGGTGGAGCGCGTCAAGCGCGTAGCCGTGCTGCTCACCTGCGTGGCCGTGGGCGCGACGATTTCCTTCACCGGCCTGATCGGGTTCGTCGGCCTCGTGGCGCCGCACATCGTACGCCTGCTCAGCGGGCCGGACCATCGCCGCCTGATCCCCGCGTCCGCACTGCTCGGCGCGGCGTTGCTGCCGCTGGCCGACATCTTCTCGCGCACCGTTGCCGCGCCGGTCGAACTGCCGATCGGCCTGGTGACCGCGCTGCTGGGCGCGCCCTTCTTCCTATATCTGTTGATCCGCGAACAGCGGCGGGAGGCCGCATGATCTCGCTGGAACACGCCACCGTGGAGCGCGGCGGCCGCGCGTTGGTTCGCGAGGTGGACCTGGAACTGCAGCCCGGCGCGCTGACGGTGATCCTCGGCGCGAATGGCGCGGGCAAAACGAGCCTCGTACGGTTGTTGAGCGGCGAGTGGATGCCGACCCGCGGCCGCGTGTTGTGGGACGGCAAGCCGCTTGAGGCCGAGGATCGGCTCGCGCTCGCGCGTCGCCGCGCGGTGGTCTCGCAGCATCCCGGCCACGACTTCCCGTTCCGTGCGATCGAACTGGTCCTGCTGGGCCGCCTCCCGCACGCGCGTCACCCGGACGCGGCGGACCATGCCGTCGCGCAGGAGGCGATGGAGCAGGCGGGCATTGCATCGCACGCCACGCGCCGCGTGGACACGCTGTCCGGCGGCGAGCGCCAGCGCGTACACCTCGCGCGCGCCCTCGCGCAACTGCACGAGGCACGGCGCGCGCGGAACGGCGTGCTGCTGCTCGACGAACCCACGGCGCATCTCGATCTCGCGCACCAGGAACGCGCCCTCACGCTCGCCCGCCGGCTTGCGCGCGAAGGCCTCGCCGTAGCCGCCGTTCTGCACGACGTCAATCTCGCCACCGCCTACGCCGACCAGGCCGTACTGATGAAGGCCGGGCGCATCATGGCCGCCGGGCGCGCGGATTGCGTGCTGAACCGGAATTTGCTGTGCGCGGCCCTGGATGTGGACCTGTTGGAAGTCGCAGGCCCGGACGGTCGTCCGGTGTTCGTTCCGGCCGCGTCGTCGGATGGAGGTGTCGCATGAAAGAGCATCCGCTGCAGATTGATGCCGCTTCGCCGGCCGTGGGCGTCCTGCTCGTCAGCCATGGTTCGCGCTCGCCGACCTGGCGGCAGATGCTGTTGGCAGTCGAAGACGATGTACGCGAGACGCTGCTCGCGATGCCCGGTGTGGCTGGCGTTCGTTCGGCGTTCATGGAAAACGCCGAGCCGTCGATCGCCGACCAGTTGAAGGCGTTTGATCGCGACGGGGTGAACCGCGTGGTCATCGTCCCGCTGCTGCTTACCATCAGCAATCATACCTTCGACGACATCCCGACGATTTGCGGACTGAAATCCGATCCCGCCTGCATGGCGGCGCTGGAGCAGGAGCAGATTGAACGCTACGTGCCGCGCGCGCAGGTCGTCCTGACGCCGCTGCTCGACTATCCCCGCATGGTTCGGATCAACATCGCGCGCCGCGTGCGCCTGTTGCAGCAAGGAGCGGCTCCCGCGGACCCGCGTCGCGACGGCCTGGTTCTTGTCGGCTATGGAAGCGCGGAGTTCGACAACCCATGGGAATCGTTCTTCAGCGAACTGTCCGACTTTGCGGTGCGGGAACTGGGCCTGGCGACCGCGGCGCATGCGTGGTGCGGCCACATCGTCCATTACGCGATGGAGCCCACGGTATCCGCGATCCAGCGTGTTCTCGCGAATGCGGACCGCGCGCTGGTCCTGCCGCTGCTCGTCGCCTTCGATGAAATGTTCCAGTTGCGGATCATCGGCGGCGCGGTCGAGCAGGTCGCCGTGCCCGGGCACGTGCTGTACCGCGCGGACGCGATCCTGCCGGAGCCGGAAGTGGCGCGCTGGGTGATTGAAGCCGTGCGCGGGCAAATGGAAACCCCAATTGAAGAAACCGTGAACTGTATGGAGGAGTGCCATGATCAGCATGAATGAATTGATTCCCGCCCTGTCGCTGCGGGAGCGGATGATGGAATACCGCGCGGGCCAGCCCCAGGCGCGGATGCGCGATGTAGCCATCGCCCTCGGCGTGTCGGAGGGCGCGCTGGTGGCGGCGTGCTGCGGCGCCGAAGTGGTGCGGCTTGAGCCGCGCTGGAAGGACTTCCTGAATGAAATGCCGTCCCTCGGCGAGGTGATGGTGTTGACGCGCAACGAGGCGATTGTGCACGAAAAGGACGGCACGTTCGGGCACGTCGGCTTCATCGGCCAGATGGCGCAGGTGGTGAACCACGACGTGGACCTGCGCATCTTTCTCCGCAACTGGAAGCATCTCTTTGCCTTCCAGCAGGAGAGCCACGGCCGCACGCTGTTGAGCTTCCAGGTGTTCGATGGACGGGGCCAGGCGATCCACAAAATCTTCCTGCGCCCGCAGAGCAATGCGGAGGAGTATCGACGCATTGTCGCCGCGCTTTCCAGCGCCGACCAGCAGCCCGACTTTACGGTCGAGGCCGCGTCGGCCCCGCTGGCGGCCGCCAGGCCGGCCGCCGACGTGGCGGTCCTGCGCGAGCGCTGGGCGGCGATGAAGGATACGCACGAATTCTTCCCGATGATCCGCGACCTCGGGCTGACCCGGCGCGGGGCGAACGCCCTCGTTGGACCCGATTTTGCGCGGCGCCTTCCGGCGTCGGCGTTCGAGGCGACGCTGCGCGCGGCGGCGGCACAGGCCGTGCCGATCATGGTGTTCGTCGGCAATCCCGGCTGCATCCAGATCCATACCGGGCTGGTGCATCGCATTGAGCGGATGGGCGAGTGGCTCAACGTGCTCGATCCCGGCTTCAATCTGCACGCGCGCGCCGACCTGATCGCCGAGGCGTGGCTGGTCCGCAAGCCGACGGTGGACGGCATTGTGACGTCCATTGAGATCTTCGACGCGGCGGGCGATGAGCTTGCGTTGCTCTTCGGGGAACGCAAACCCGGAAAACCGGAGCTGGAAACCTGGCGCGCGCTGACCGCGCAAATCGCCGCGACGATTTGAAAACCACTATGAACAAGAAGACAGCAACACGAGTACTGGCCGCCTTTGCGTTGTGCGCCGCAAGCACCCCGGCATTGGCGTTGGGCGATTATACGGAAACCTTCAGCGTGGACGCGGCGGCATGGCGCATCACCGATTCCGTCACGACGATGACGTGGTTCAGCGCCGGAGGCCCGGCCGGCGCCGGCGACGCCTACGCCAGCGTGACCAATATGAATTTCACCGGTGTCGCCGATGGAGCTTTCCGGCTGGCCGTGCGCGGGCACGACGGCTACGACAGCAGCGGCGACGCGTTTGTCGGCAATTGGCTCACCTCTGGCGTCTTCATGTTCTCCATGGACGTGCGGCACGACCTGGGCGTACCCGCCCGGATCGGATTTCGCCTGGCGTCCTCCGCCAATAACCCGGGTGCATCGATTGTCCCGGAAGCGATGGTGCCGTCGGGCGAGTGGAGGAAACTGGTTGTGCCCATCTCGCCGAATCTTGCCGGGTTCAACGTCCTGAACTACGGGTCCGGCAACTTCACCAACGTCTTCTCATCCATCGGCAACATCCAGGTGCTGGTGTATGCGCCGGTCGGATACGGCGGTGCCGCGGGGCCGTACAAACTCGACATCGACAATCCGTCGATCCAGCTTTCGGGTGCGCCCGCGGAGTTGGCGTCGACGAATACACCGAGCTACGACCGCTGGATGTATCCGTTCAGCGCCAGTTCGCCGTTGGGGAACCGGCCCACGGCGTCGACCTTCGGCACGCTGGATCCCGATTTCGACCAGCGCGATGCGCAGGTCTATTTCGGCTTTGCCCTGACCAACGCCATCCCGGCCGGCCTGGGCCCGGACAGCTACGACGTCGTGTCCTGCCGCCTTGAGGTCACGATGAGCGGCGGCGCGACGCACTACGATCCCACGCAGGATCCGTGGCAGAGCTATCTTGATCCCACGCAGGCGCTGCACGTCGCGGATGCCGACCTGGGTCGTCCGATGGAGTTGTTCGGCGCCGGGTGGCGCAACGGCTACACCCCGTGGACGTATGGCGAGGACGGTCCGTATGCCGCCGGGTTCGGCGTCTATAAAAACGTGCGCAATGTCCATGCGCTTGGGTTCGTGGACGGGGTAGGCGTAGACGTCTCGAACAGCGTGGATCCGGACGGCACGGCGACCAACGGGTTTGACCCGGTGGTGTTTGCGATCGGCACGGCGGCGCTCCCGCCCGGCGAGGAGATTCCGCTGCCGACGACGTTTGCGTTTGATGTCGACGCCGCGAATCCGCTCATCCAGGGCTACCTGCGCGAATCGTTGAACGACGGCATTCTCGGCCTCGTGCTCGCGACGCTGCACCAGACCGCCTTTGAAGGGCCGTCCAACTTCCCGGTCTGGGACCAGAAGGAGAGCATCGTCGGAACGCCCGCAACGCTGGCCATCGAATACCGGATCAAGCCGGAGCTCGGACTTGCGATGGACGGCGCCGTGATGACCGCGCGCTGGGCGCTGGATGCGACGCGCGTGGTGGTGGAGGAGGCGGATTCACTCGTCGATCCCGTCTGGCGCCCGCTTACGATTGTCGTGTCCACGAATGAAACCGCGCAGGAAGCCGTTGTTCCGAATGGGAATGCGTCCGGGTTCCTGCGCCTGCGCCAGCCTTGATGAGCAATACGCGTCCAGGGTTTACGCTGATTGAGCTGATCGTCGTCATCGGCATCATCGGCCTGCTCGCCTCACTCCTGTTCTCCGGCGTCCAAGGCGCGCGCAACGCCGCCCGGATGGCGAACGAGAAGGCGAGTGGGCGGTCGTTGATGATGGGCGTGTTTAATTATGCGAACGACAACGGCGGCGCGTTGATCCGCGGCTATACCCGGCAGGTCCGCCCGCAGGAATTGCCGTTGCACGTGGGCAGCACCGAGGAGGCGTTTCGTTATCCGCTGCGTTTGATTCCCTACATTGGCGACTATCAAAAGCGCGTGCTGGTCGCGGATGGGCAGGGCTGGCACGTCCCGCTTGCCGAGGCCAGCGAGTATCTGGTCAGCTTGTTCCCGTCCTTCGGCATGAACACCTATTTTGTCGGCGGGGACGAAAGTGGAAACGAGAGCGGCGGCGTGCTGCCGATCCCGGCGCACTTCGACCGGTTCGGCAAATTCTGTCTGACGCACCTCAGTGAGTCGGCGCAGCCGAGTCGTCAAATTGTGTTCGTCAGCGCGCGCGGAGAGGGCGACGGACGGCGCTATTCCGGCTACTTCAAGGTGTTGCCGCCGCGTTTGTTCAGCTATTCCTGGAGCGGCGCGTCCTATTCGGAGCATGCGCTTCCCCGCGACCACGGCCACGTCGATTTCCGCTACAAGGGCAAAGCCGTGGTTGCCCATCTTGACGGCCATGTGGAAATGCTGGACGAAACACAACTGCGCGACATGCGCCGCTGGTCCAACCTCGCCGCCATCGCGGGCGATCCGAATCACAATTTGCGATAGCGTGGATTCACAACAGCCGTCCTCCTCGTCGTCCCCGGTCCAGATCATTCACCACGGAGACACGGAGTGGGAAACACGACGCGTCCTCGTCGGCGTCCTCCTCCTCGTCCTCGGATCTTCAATCAGGAATGGACACGACTGAGCCAGCCGCGAGGGGCTCTTGCCGTCCCCGTTCACGTACACGATCTTCTCGTGAGACATTCACGTTCTGTTGCCCAAATCCAGAAGCGTGCGCGGAGCGCCCGCACCACCGGGCGGGCGTTGAACATCGAACGTCGAACATTGAACGCTGAGCGAGGCGCGCAGGATCAGACCCACTCCTCGGCGAAGCGGGTGGCGGCTTGGCGGAGGAGGTGCGGGGCTTGGCGGGCGGCTTCGTCGAGGGGCATTCCGGCGGGGGTGATGGCGTCGGCGAAGGCGATGCCGGCGGGCTCGAATTCGGCGGGGGCGAGTTCGACGCGACCGGCGAGGACGGCCACGCGTACGCCGCGCGCGCGGGCGAGCCGCGTCACGCCGGAGACGACTTTGCCGTGGAGCGATTGCCCGTCGAATTTACCCTCGCCCGTCAGCACCCAGTCCGCGCCGTCCAGCGCGTCCGCCAGCCCGGTCGTCTCCATGATGGTGTCGATGCCCGGTTTGATGGAGGCGCCCATGAAGGCCACCGCGCCGGCCGCGAGTCCGCCCGCCGCGCCGCCGCCGGGCAGCGCGAGCAGGTCGATGCCGAGCTGGCGGTGGACGACCGCGGCGAGATTCGCGAGTCCGGCGTCAAGCCGTTCCACCTGCGCGGGGGTCGCGCCCTTCTGGGGGCCGAACACCCGGGCCGCGCCGCGCTCGCCGCAGAGCGGGTTGGTGACGTCGGAGAGCACGCGTACTTCCGTCGCGGAGAGCAGCGACTTCTCCGGCGCGCGGAGGTCCGCGATGTGCACCAGGCTTGCTCCGATGGGCGGCAGTTCGTGGCCGGTGGCATTGAGGAAACGCCAGCCGAGCGCGTGCGCGGCGCCGATGCCGCCGTCGACCGTGGCGCTCCCGCCCGCCGCGAGCAGGATGATACGCGAACCGGCGCCGGCGGCGGCACGGAGCAATTCACCCGTGCCGAGCGTGGTGGCGGCGAGTGGATTCAACTGGTCCGTGCGCAGCAGGGTGATTCCGCTGGCGACGGCCATTTCGACCACCGCGGTTTCACCGCCGGGCAGGCGCGCATAGCCGGCGTCAACCGACAGGTCGGGTAGCGGGCCCGTGGCGGGCAGCGCGATCCAGTCGCCGCCGCAGGCGCCGAGCAGCGCGGCGGCCGTGCCCTCGCCGCCGTCCGCCATCGGCTTTTCGACCAGCGTCGCCGCGGGCAGCGCTTCCGCCAGCGCGAGCGCGGCCTGGCGGCACGCGACATCCGCGGGCAGGCTGCCCTTGAACGAATCAAATGCGAGGACGATTTTCATGGCACAGCGTCGTATTCGCTTCCGGTCCTTATAGCGGTTCTCAAACGTTTTGTCCTCTTGGGTGTAGCGACGGGATTGCATCCCGTCGGCCTCGAATCCGACGGCATGAAATGCCGTCGCTACAGCAATTCATGACAAAAGGTTCGAGAACCACTCTATTCGTAGCGGAGGGCGTCGATGGGGTTGAGCAGGGCGGCTTTGCGGGCGGGCCAGATGCCGAAGACGAGACCGGTGAGGGCGGAGAAGCCGAAGGCCATGGCGACAGCCTGGGGCGTGATGGTCACGGCCCAGCCGGCGAAGGTGGACAACGCATAGGCGACGCCCGCGCCCAGCGCCATGCCGAGCAGGCCGCCGGTCACGCTGACCGCCACCGCTTCGACGAGGAACTGGCCGAGGATGTCGCGCCGCCGCGCGCCGACGGCCTTGCGGATGCCAATCTCGCGCACGCGTTCCGTCACCGACACGAGCATGATGTTCATGATCCCGATGCCGCCGACGACGAGCGAAATCGCGGCGATCGTCGCGAGCAGGACCGACATCGTGCGGCTGGTCTCCGTGAGCGCGGCGAGCATTTCCGCCATGTTTTGCACCTGTACGCCGTCGGGTGCGCCGGGTGGCGTGCGCTGCCGCTGGCGCATCAGGGTCATGACGGCCTCCTGCGCGGCGGGAATGCCGCGCGCGTCGGCGATTTCCATTTCGATGGCGTCCACATGTTCGCGACCGGCGAGGCGGTACATCGCGGTGCTCAGCGGAATAATGATCACATCGTCGCGGTCGCGCCAGGGCGAGGAGCCCTTCTCGGGCAGCACGCCGACGATGCTAAAAATCACGCGGTTAATCCGGATTTCCTGCCCGATCGGATTTTGTCCGTTGAACAACTCGCGGACGAGGGTGCGTCCGATCACGGCGACGCGCGCGCGGATGCGCAGATCCTCCTCCGTCACGTAACGCCCGACATCCGGCTGGAGGGCGCGAATCTCGGCGTGGTCCGGTTCGACGCCGGTGACCTCGGTGTTCCAGTTGCGCCCCTGCGCCACCACCTGCCCGCGCGTCGAAACGGTGGCCGAGGTGCGGCGGATGCCCGGGATGCGTTCCCGGATGGCGCGCGCGTCCTCCGTCGTAAGGCGGCTCACCTGGCCGGCCTGCATCCGGACGCCGCCCGAAATGCGCGCGCCCGGCCGCAGCACGAGCAGGTTCGAGCCGAGGCTGGAGAACTGGGTGCTGATGGCCTCCCGCGCGCCGGCCCCGATGCCCAGCATGGCGATGACGGATGCGACGCCGATGAGGATGCCGAGCATGGAGAGGAATGCGCGCAGTTTGTGCGCCCAGAGCGCGCGCCACGCGAGGCGGAAATATGTCGCGAAGGCCCGCGCGTCGTGCCGCCAGCCGGGTTGTGCGGCAGCGGGTTTTTCCTCCGAGTCCTGCGCTGTCCGGGCGGGGCAGCGCACCTCCTCGCGCAACACCCGGCCGTCCTTCATGTGAATGACGCGCCGCGCGTAGTCGGCGATGTCGGTTTCGTGCGTGACGAGCAGGATGGTGATGCCCTGTTCGTTGAGCCGCTTGAGCAGCGTCATGATTTCGTGCGCGCTGGCGGAATCGAGATTGCCCGTCGGCTCGTCGGCGAGGATGACGCGGGGGCGCGTGGTGAGCGCGCGGGCGATGGCGACGCGCTGTTGCTGACCGCCGGAAAGTTCGTTCGGGTTGTGCTCGAGGCGGTCGCCGAGGCCGACCTGCCGCAGGAGTTCGCGCACGCGCTCGTCGTCCGCGCCGCCGCGGCTGTAGAGCAGGGGCAGCGCGGTGTTTTCGATGGCGGTGGTGCGCGAGAGCAGGTTGAACTGCTGGAAAACAAAGCCGTACTCCTCGTTGCGGATGCGCGCGAGTTCGTCCTCCGAACACGCGGACAGCTCGCGCCCGTTCAGGCGGTACGACCCGCTGTCCGGCACGTCGAGCAGACCGAGAATGTGCATGAGAGTCGACTTGCCGGAGCCCGAGGCGCCCATGATCGCCACGAAGTCGCCAGCCTCGACGGTCAACGAGACGCCGCGCAGCGCGTGCACGCGATTGTCGCCGAGGTGGTACACCTTCGTCGCCTCGCGAATTTCGATCAGCGGGCTGCTCACGCGCGTGTCCATCCGGGGGGCTAGCGGCGGCGTCCGCCGAACGGCGTCAGGGGTGAATTTTTCCGGTCGGCGCTCGCGCCGAAATTGATTTCCTCCACGAGGACGATGTCGCCCTCCTTCAGGCCGCCGCGGATTTCGACCCGGCGTCCGTCGTCGAGGCCCGTGGTGATTTCGCGCGTTTCGGGCGCGCCGTGCTGCGAGGAGGCGGGCACGCGTACGGCGCTGGCGCGGCCGCCGCCCTGTACGGCTTCCATCGGCAGGAGCAGCACGTTGTTGGTTTCGCCGAAGACGAAGGAGACGGCGGCCGACATGCCGCTGCGCGCGAAGGGCGGCGTTTGCTCCGGAAGCACCTCGACGTCGTAGATGGTGACGTTGTTGACGGTGCGGGATTCGAAGGCGATGTGCGCGACGCGGGCGTTCAGGGGCCGGCCCGGATAGGCGTCGAGACGGACCTCGGCCTGCTGGTCCAGCGCGATGCGCGCCATGTCGGTTTCATCCACCTGCGCGCGGACGATGAGGCGGTCGGAGAGCACGAGCAACGCTTTGTCCGCGGAGACGCCCTGGCCGGGTTCGAGCGAGCGGGCGATGACGGCGCCATCGAGCGGCGCGATGACCGGCGTCGGGTTGTAGAGTTTTTCCCAGCGCGCGAGTTCCTCCTCGCCGCGGGCGCGCGCGGCGTCGAGCAGGGTCGAGCGCTCGGTGGAGCTGACCCACGCCACGACCTGGCCTCGTTTCACGGCGTCGCCTTCGCGCACGAGGATTTCCTCGATGCGGCCCGCCACGGGGCTGGTGAGTTCAAGGCGCGTCTGCGGTTCCAACACACCGGTGGCGATCGCGGTCTGGCGCACCGTGCCGCGTTCGACGACGACTTCGCGGTAGACGGGCGCCGCCTTGCGCGCCGTCCGTGCGCGCCACCACCACCAACCGCCGGCGGCCAGCGCCAGCGCGACTGCGATCCATACGTATTTTTTCATGGCACATCCACCAGTGAGCGGCCGCGGACCCGATCCCATTCGGCGGCGGCGAGCGCCGCGTCGCGTTCACGCGCCAGCAGGTTCTGCCGGCTCTGGATCAGTTCATCCTCGATCTGGTCCCAATTCTGGAAGCTCAACAGCCCGTTTTCGTATTGCGCGCGCGCGATGTCGGCGCGCACCTCCGCGGCCTCGCGGAAGGCGGCCTGGACGTCGCGCTGCTGGATCGCGTCGCGCAGCGCGGCCCAGGCGGATTCCAGGTCGAGCAGTACATTCTGTCCGGTCTGGCGGAGCGAGGCCTCCGCCTGGCGCAAGCCGGCCCGTGCCGCGGCGAGCTGACTGATGTTGCGGCCACCGGTGAAAAGCGGGATGGAGAGGGTCGCGCCGACGCTCCAGGCGTCGTTGTCCGGCGGCCAGTCCTCGCCGCTGCGGTCGAGACCGGCGCGCAGGCCCAGTTCCGGGTGGATATTGCCCCGCGCGATGATGACCTGCGCCTGCTGCGCCTCGACGCGGGCCTGGGCCGAGCGCCGCTCCGGCGTCGCGCGCATGAGGTCGTTCCATGCGGGTTCGGGCACGGCCTCCGGTTGCGTCCACTCGCCGCGCGCGACCCAGGCCACGCGGTCCTCGCGCCCCAACACGCCGGCCAGTTCGCGCTGCTGGACGCTGATGCTGCGCCGGGCCTGCTCCAGTTCAGCCTCCGCCTGGCGGGTGGTCGCCTCCGTGCGGAGCAGGGATCCGCGATTTTCACTGCCGCTCTCGAAGCGGAGTTGGACGAGGTCGAGATTCTGGCGCCTGCGCTCTGCGGTGGTTTCCGCCAGCCCGGCCCGCTCCTGCGCGTACAGCAGGCGGACGAACGCCTTGCGCACATCGGACAGCACCGCGGCGCCCGCGGAGGCCCAGTCGGCCCGCGCCTGCTCCAGCGCCGCCTCCGCCTGCCGCACGCGCGCCGAGTCCGCGAAGCCGCTGTACAACGCGTATTGCGCGGTGAGTCCCATGGTCGTCTGGTCCGACGGCCCGTCCGTCCGCGTGTCCGAATCAGCCCGGGTGTAGCCGGCCGCGCCGGTGAGGGTGGGCCAATACGCGGCTTCGCTCGCCTTTACCGCGAGGCGCGCCTGCTCGGCGGACTCGCGCGCGATGGCGAGGCGTTCGTTCGACGCCGCGGCGAGGCCCAGGGCTTCTTCGAGGGAAATCCACTGCGCGGTGTCCGCCGCCTGCGCCGCATGGAAAAAACAGGCGGCGAGCCAGGCGCCGCCGCATCGAATGATCGTGTTCCGCATCATGGAATAACGGGTCAATCATACGCTTTCGTGCACGAAACGCGAAATGAAATGCGCGGCGCGCGCCGGCCGGGCGGACTACCGCCACTCATGCCGCGGATATTTGCGGGACAGCTCCTGCTTCACGCGCGGATAGTGGTCGCGCCAGAAGCCGGTGAGGTCCTGCGTGATCTGCACCGGGCGCTGGCTGGGGGCAAGCAGGTGCACGGTGAGCGGCACGCGGCCCATCGCGATGCGGGGCGATTTGGTCATGCCGTACAGGTTCTGGATTGTCGCGGCGAACCAGGGCGGCGTTTCCCCGGAATACACGATGCGGGCGGAACGTCCGCTCGGCAGTTCGATCCGTTGCGGCGCGTGCTTCTCAAGCATCGCGCGCTGGGCCGGGTTGAGCCAATCGTGGACGAAGGGCCAGACGTCGCGCTCCTTGATGTCCTTGTAGCTGACCGCGCCGTGGCAGCATTGCGCGATCATCAGTTTGCGATCCTCCGCCGTCACAATCGGGATGCCCAGTTCGGGACACCAGGCGGCGAGGCAGTTGACGCGGGTCAGCCACTGTTCAACCGCCTCGTCCCAGCGCGTCAGCGTCAACTCGCCGGACAGCACGCGCTCCGCGAGCAATTCCGCGGCGGCGTCGGCGGGCGGCTGGTCGTTGCGCTTGGATTCCAGCACGAGGTCGCGGAAGACGAGTCGGCGCTCGGCGTACACACGGCGCGAGGCGTCGTCCCACACGGCGACGGTTTCCTCGCGGAACCCGTCGGGAAAAATCTCGCGCAGCCATTCGGGTTTCACCTCCGTGGCGAGCGAGAGCTGCACATCCACCTCGCGCCCCTCGATTTCGTTCACCTCGGCGGCGACGAACAGCGGGCATTTCGAGACGACGCTGTTGCGCGCGAGCGTGCCGCGCCGGTTGTGCACGAGCTGGCAGCGCAGCGTGCCGCCGTCGAGTCGGCGCGCGAGGTGGTCGGCGAAGCCGGTCAGCACGCATTTCTGCACCGCCTCGTCGTCCGCCGGCGGGCCGTCCGTCTTGAAGCCCTGCGCCTCCGCGAGGCGGAGGAAATACTGGAACAGCGGGCGCACCTGCCGCGCCGCCTGCGCGTGTACGCCGACGCGGCGGCAGGCCTCGAGCGCGAAGTTGTTCTTTTCGGCGTAGGACCAGGCCCGCATCAGCACGAAGAAATCAGACGTCGCGTGCTCGCCAAAGAGATCGCCGCGCCGCTCGGAGGAGTCGCGATCGGTCCGCCGCACGAGGATGTCGCGCCCCTGCGTGAGCGCGGCGATGAGCGCGACCTGCCGCACGCCGCCGTACAGCCCCGCCGCCAGCAGCATGCGCGCATAGCGCGGGTGCACGGGAAAGGCGAGCATGCGCTGGCCGAGCTCCGTGATGGCGCCGGTTCGTTCATCCGCCGCGCCCAGGTCGCGCAGCAGCGTCTCCGCGCGTTCGAGCGATTTCGGGTCCGGCTTTTCCAGCCAGGGAAATTGCGCCACGTCCTCGTAACCCGCGTCCTTCAGGGCGAGCGCGACCTCCGCGAGGTCGAGACGGCGCACCTCGGGCAGCTCCTGCGCGGGGCGGCCGCGGTGTTCGAGCTCGCTCCAGAGTCGGACGCAAAGGCCCGGCCCGGTGCGGCCCGCGCGGCCCGCCCGCTGGTCCGCGGAGGCGCGCGAAATTTTCTCGATGAGCAGCGTGTTGATGCCGCGGTGCGGGTCGAAGCGCGGGATGCGCGCGAGTCCTGCGTCGATCACGATGCGCACGCCGTCGATGGTGAGCGAGGTTTCGGCGACGTTCGTCGCCACGATGATTTTCCGTCGTTCGTACCGCGCGACGGCCTCATCCTGCTGGTGCGGCGGCAGGTCGCCGTGCAGCGGGAGAATGTGGCAGCCCGCGGCCTCGGGCGTGTCCTGCAGCGCGCTGATCGTCCGGCTGATTTCGTAGGCGCCGGGCATGAAGACCAACGCATCGCCCGCCGCGCCGCCGCGTACAGCCTCCGCGAACGCCGCGGCCGCCTGGTTCCACACCGGCACATCGTCGCGTGGATCGCGCGCGGGCGGGGTGGGGCGGTGTCGGATCTCGACGGGAAACATGCGGCCGCGCGACTCAATCACGTCGCACGGTTTGAGGTAGTCCTCCACGAGGCCGAGGTCCAGCGTGGCGGACATCACAACCAGCGTGAGATCGGGTCGGCGCGTGCGCTGCAATTCGCGGGCGCGGGCGAGCGTGATGTCGCCGTAGAGGTGGCGCTCGTGGAATTCGTCGAAGAGAATGCAGGAGATGCCCGACAGGTCCGGGTCGCTCATCATCTGCCGCAGCAGGATGCCTTCCGTGACGTAGCGAATGCGCGTGGCGGACGAGGTGACATCCTCGAACCGAATCTGGTAGCCAACCTCCGCGCCCAGCTTCACGCTGCGTTCCTGCGCGACGCGTGCGGCGAGCAGGCGGGCGGCGATCCGGCGCGGTTGCAGGATCGTGACCTCGCCCCGGTCGCCCAGCAACCCGTGATCGAGCAGCATCTGCGGCACTTGCGTCGATTTGCCGGACCCGGTCGGCGCTTGGATGACCAGCCGCCGGTTGCGCGGCAACGCCGCCACCAGCGAGGCTTCAATTTCGTGGATGGGCAAGGGGGACGACATGGCCGGCCAGTGGGCCATACCCGGCACCGCATGTCAAACCGGTGGGAGAAGACGTTCTTCTATTCTGTCCGCCCCCACCGGCCTTGCGCCGGTGGAGCGAAAGTTGTACGGGCTACCGGGCTCCAAGCGCCTTGTTTCGCGACCGGCACATCCGCACAGCGGATACGAAAACACATGCGTTTTCGCCCGCGCGGACGCACGGGCGCCGGGTCGCGGACTACGCGGCTTTGACGGCCCGGTAGCCAATCGTAACTCCTTCACCACCGGCGCAAGGCCGGTGGGGTCGTTAAGCTGTTTACCCAATTGGGAGATCTGAAACCGGGGGCCCATGCCAGGTGGGAAAACCGGCCCCGGTGCCCTCGCCGGGGGGGGCTCGCGTTCTACACGCTCGACCCGCGCCATTGCAGTTTCTGGCGCAGCACGCTGAAGTAGCTGTAGTCGGGCAGGTGGATGAAGCGCACGCCGTGCGGGCTGCGCTGGATGTCGAGCTGGTCGCCTTCCCGCACCGCGAGTTCTTCCTGTCCATCGACGGAAAGCAGGAGCGGTTTCGCCGCGGCACGCACGGTGAGGGTGAGGTTCGCGTTGCCGGGCAGCACGAGCGGGCGCGCGCTCAGCGTGTGCGGGCAGATCACATTGAGCAGCAGCGCGGAGGTGGAGGGATGCATGATCGGTCCGCCGGCCGAAAGCGAATGGCCCGTCGAGCCAGTCGGCGTCGACACGACCAACCCATCGCACCGGTACGACGCGATGCGGTCGCCGTCCACATCCGCGTCAACCGTGATGATGCGCGAGGAACGGCCCCAGCCGACCACCACGTCGTTCAGCGCGCGGAAGGCGCCCAGCCGTTTGCGCGCGCGCCGTACACCGCATTCGAGCGCCGCACGCTCCGACACCTTGATTTTGCCGCTCGCGAGGTGTTCCAGCGCGGGCTCCAGTTCATCCGTCGTGATGCTCGTCATGAAGCCGAGCGCGCCGAGATTCACACCCAGCACCGGCACGTCGGCCCGGCCCAGCAGGCGCACCGCATGGAGCAGCGTCCCGTCGCCGCCCAGCGCGATCAACGCGTCGATCCGGCGCGCGAGCGAAGCGGGTTCCACCGTCCGGCAGCCGGGCAGCATCCGCGCCGTTTCCTGGCAGGACAGCGTGCGCAGGCCGAGCGCGCCCGCCTTGTGCGCGAGGCGCTGGAGGACGGCTTTGGCTTCCACTTTGCTGCAGTTGGCGATGACGCCGATGGTCTTCATGTCCGGGTCCAATACGCGATAAACTCCACATTACCAGCCGGACCCCGCAAGGGCGATTCGATTTCGCCGTGCCAGCGGAACCCCATCCGCCCGCCCTCCGCGCGCACGCGGTCCACCACCTGCCGGTGCACGGCGGAATCGCGCACCACGCCGCCGCGCCCCACCTCGTCGCGTCCCGCCTCGAATTGCGGTTTGATCAACGTCACCAGCCGCCCGCCCGGCGCAAGTACGCCCGCCACGGCGGGCAGCAGGAGCGCCAGGGAAATGAACGAGGCGTCCATCGTGGCGAACGTGGGCCGCTCGGGAAACGCCGCCGCATCCAGATGGCGCGCGTTGACACCGTCCATCACCACAACGCGCGGGTCCGCCGCGAGTCGGGCGTGCAACTGGGCGCGTCCCACGTCGACCGCATACACGCGCCGCGCCCCATGCTGGAGCAGGCAATCCGTGAAGCCGCCGGTGGAGGCGCCGACATCGAGACAGGTCTCGCCGTCCACGGACAGTTGCCAGTGGACGAACGCGGCTTCCAGTTTCTCGCCCCCCCGGCTGACGAAGCGTTCGGGCGCCTCAATCGTGATTTCGGTTTCCTCCCCGATGGCGTGACCCGGCTTGCCGGCGGGTTGTCCATCGACGCGTACCTTGCCCGCGAGAATCAGGCGCTGCGCCTTCTCGCGGCTTTCCGCCAGGCCGCGTTGCACCACCAATTGGTCGAGACGGATGCGAGTCATATGAGCGGTCTCATCATCGTATTAGCATGCGCACGCCGGGTCGGCCGCTGTAGTTCCGGCGCTCTGTCGCCGGAAGCGCCCCGCCAAGGACCTCCGGCGGCAGAGCGCCGGAGCTACAAGGACCATCGCTCATCCAGAATATGGTGTTTCAAAACAAGACGGTTAATAAAAGCCCGCGCATCATTCCTCCACATACAGGAAAGGCGGCGCGGGCATCGCTTCCGTCGTCATGTTCAATACAACGTCCTTCTTGCTCCGGCGCACGGTCATCGCGACCGCGTCGCCCGCCTTGCGGCTCATAATCAGCCGCTGCACCTCGCGCGGCTGGCGGACCCGCTCGCCGTCCACCGCGGTGATCAGGTCGCCGTTTACGAGGCCCGCGCGCGAGGCAGGACTCTGCGGCATGACGCGGCCCACCCGCACGCCATCGCCTTCCTCCTGCATCATGATGCCGACCCAGGGGCGCCGCCAGTTGCCGTCGCGCATGATTGAGGTGGCGACGTTCATCGCGAGATTGATCGGAATCGCGAAGCTGATGCCGATGTTGCCTTCCGAATAGCCCGCGGTCTGGATCATCGTGTTGATGCCGACGAGCTTGCCGTCCATGTCCACCAGCGGGCCGCCGCTGTTGCCGCGGTTCACCGCCGCGTCAGTCTGGATAAAATCCTCATACGGCAGCGCCCCGATGGCCCGGCCCTTTTGGCTCACGATGCCGAGCGTCACGCTGCTGCTCAGGCTGAACGGCGAGCCGATCGCCATCACGAATTCGCCCACGCGCAAGGTGTCCGAATTGCCCGGCGCCAGATAGGGAAACTCCGCGCGCGTCGAATCCTCGATTTTCAGCACAGCGAGGTCGGTTTGAGGGTCTTCGCCCACGAGCCGCGCCGCGTATTTTTCGCCGCCCTGCATCACGACCTCGATGTTTTGCGCGCCGTCCACCACGTGCCGGTTCGTGAGCAGGTAGCCGTCCTTCGTGATGATGACGCCGGACCCCATGCCCGCCAGCCGCTCGGGAATGCGGTACATCCGCCCGAAGAACCAGTCCTGCGCGAGGCGGAATCGCGTGGCTTCGGTGCGCACCACGACGACGGCCGGCATGACCTCCTCCACGATGTCGGCGATCGCCGTACCCATCGCCTTGGCCGCGCCCGGCGAGACGGCCCGCGCGGGCGCCGACGCGCCCAAGAAGGCGGCCACCGCCAGTCCCGCAATCCACTGGAATCCTTTCATGGTTGCTTCACTCCTCCCTGGCCCCCGGCGGGCTTGCCCCGCCGGAGCCCAAGTTCACTTTGCTACCGCATGGTAACTTGCGCTCCCGCTACGTCCGCCTTCGCCCAGCTATGGCGCGCCCGGAGGTCGCGCCCCACCGGCATAAAATTTAGTGTGTGTTGTGATGGACAGACACGAAACGACGCCCGAACGTTCAACCGGAATCACGCTCCGTGTCGGGCGAAAAGGGCTCCGTTGCGATGCGCTCGCCCTTCTTCACCAGTTTCTCGATTTTCTTTTCGACCTCGTTCAACTTCACGTCGCAGATTTTCACGAGCTGCGAGCCTTCCTCGAAGCACGCCATCATGCGGTCGAGGCTCAGCGTGCCGCTCTCCATTTCCTTGACGAGCGTCTCCAGGCGCGCGAGCGCTTTTTCGAAGTCAGGCGTTTCCGGCGGGCTTTTGTTTTCGCGTGCGGTCATGGGGCTTCCCCTGTTCGGCTTTGGCGGTGATGACGGACGTAAAGCTACCACGCGCGACGACGGTCTGCACCCATTCCCCGGTCGCCACGGAATCGGAATCCAGCACCGGCCGCCCGTCGGGGCCCAGCGTCACGCTGTAGCCGCGCGCGAGCACGGCATGCGGACTCAACACGCGGAGCGACTCCGCCGCGCGTTCGAGCCGGTGCCGCGTGCGCTGCGTCAGTAAACTCGTCGCGTGGCCCAGCCGCAGGTGCGCCTCGTCCAGCCGCTGCTGCCGCTCGGCCAGCGCGGATTCCAGCGCGCGCTTCGCAACGTCGAGACAGCGCGCCACGCGCTCGCGGTGCCGCGCCAGCAAGTGCTCCGGCTCGCGGAAAACGTAGCTGCCCGCCGCGCGCGTGTAGCGATTCCGCAGCAGCAGCAGTTGCGCGCGCAGCGCCTGCGCGAGGCGCCGCCGCTGCGTCGCGAGCAGGTCTTCGTAATCCGCCTTCGGGCGGATGACCAGTTCCGCCGCCGCCGACGGGGTGGGGGCGCGCAGGTCGGCCACAAAGTCGCAAATCGTGAAGTCGGTCTCGTGGCCGACCGCGGAAATCACCGGGATGCCGGACCGCGCGACCGCGCGCGCGACGGCCTCCTCATTGAACGCCCACAAATCCTCCAGGCTGCCGCCGCCGCGCCCGACGATGATCGCGTCGATGCCGCCCAGCGCATTCAGCAGGTCGAGCGCCGCCGCGATTTCCGCCGCCGCGCCCGCGCCCTGTACGCGCACCGGCACGAGCAATACGTGGCGGTCCGGATAGCGGCGGCCCAGCACATTCAGGATGTCGCGGATCACCGCGCCCGCGGACGACGTCACGATGCCGATGGTGCGCGGCAGCAGGGGCAGCGGCCGTTTGCGCGCCGCGTCGAACAACCCCTCCGCCGCGAGCTTCGCCTTGAGTTCCTCGAACGCGCGCTGGAGTTCGCCCTGGCCCGCGTCCTCCACGCGGCGCACGACCAGTTGATACTGCCCGCGCTGTTCGTAGACCGACAGTTCGCCCGCGACCCGCAGCTTCGCGCCGTCCTTTACCGGTGTTTTGCTCGCCGCCGCGACGCCGCGGAACATCACCGCCGAAAGTTGCGCGCCCTCATCCTTCAGCGTGAAATAAATGTGCCCCGACGGGTACGTCCGCGCGTTCGATACCTCGCCCTCGACCCAGACCGTGCCGACCTCGCCCTCCAGGATCGCCTTGATCCTGCGCGTCAGTTCCGTGACGCGATAGACCTTCCGCTGCGGCGCCTGGTTTTTCGGTTCATCGCCCATTTGGGTTAGTTCTCCCTGGCCCCCGGCGGGCTTGCCCCGCCGAAGCCGAAGTTTAGCTTGCTAGTGCGTGGCGAACAAACTTTCGCTCCCGCGACTTCCGCCTTCGCCGGGCTTCGGCGAGACAAGCAAGGTCGCGGGGGGCGGCTTCAAAGCTACAGGATTAGCACTGTTCTTCTGATTTTATTCCCGCTCGCGAATCCGCCGGATCGCCGTGGCGCGCCCGGTGGTGGAATCGACCGTGATCAGCGCGCCTTCCATCGCCACATCGTTCTCCGCGATCTCGAATTTCGTCGGCAGGCCCGTCGTGAATTTACGCATCACCGACGCCACGTCGCGGCCCAGCACGGAATCCTTCGGCCCCGTCATGCCGAGGTCCGTGAGGTACGCGGTGCCTTTCGGCAGCACCGTTTCATCCGACGTCTGCACGTGCGTGTGCGTGCCGACGACGGACGACACGCGGCCTTCGAGGTAGCGCCCCATCGCGATTTTTTCCGACGTCGCCTCCGCGTGGATTTCGGCGAAAATAAACGGACTGCGAATTTGCTGTAGCGCCGCGTCCGCCGCGCGGAACGGACAATCCGCGGGCGGCATGAACACCCGGCCGATAAGCGACAGCACGAACAGCCGCTGGCCGCCGGGCAGGTCCATCGAGGTCCAGCCCTTGCCGGGGCATTCCGGCGCGAAATTCGCCGGGCGCACGACACGCGGTTCGAGGTTGAGATAGGGTAGGATTTCCTTCTGGTCCCACGTATGGTCGCCGAGCGTCAGCAGGTCCGCGCCCGCCATGAAGAGCTCCTCCGCGAGCGCGGGCGTCACCCCGCGCCCCGCCGCCGCGTTCTCCGCGTTCGCGATCACTGCGTCGAGTTTCCATTCCTGCTTCAGCCGCGGAATGAGCCGCGCAAAGATGCGGCGGCCCGGCGCCCCGACAATGTCGCCAATGTGAAGAATATTGAGAGCCATGCCCGCATCCTACGGCCCGCGCCGTGGAGCGTAAATGAGTTATTAACGGTCTCGAAATCGTATGAACATCCGCATAGGTGGACGCCGCGCTCTGCGCGGCGTTTTCCGTGCGCGGAGCGCCCGGACCACCAAAATCATGTCGTTACTAAAGCGAGACGGTTAATATTTGCCAGGGCGCTGAATACAGCTCTGGGGAATCTTTACCACGGAGTGCACGGAGACACGAAGGGGAGGAAAGATTCCGAACAATCCGCGTTCGGCGTCCGCGACAACAGGAATCCTTCTCCGCGCCTCCGTGTCTCCGTGGTGAAGCGCCTGAAGATATTGGACGCTCACGCGGTGCCGGCGAGCTGGCCGCAGGCGGCGCCGATGTCGACGCCGCGTTCGACGCGGACGGTGCAGGGGATGCCGTATTCCTGCAGGCCTTCCTGAAACGCGAGGACGCGCTGGCGGTGCGAACGGCCGAGCGGCGAGCCGGGGACCGGGTTCCAAGGGATCAAATTCACGTGCATCAGCGTGGTGCGAATCGCGCTCTCGCGCAACAAGCGCCCAAGCTGCGCCGCCTGCTCGGGCGAATCATTCTTCTCCTGCAACAGGACGTACTCGAACGACACGCGCCGGTTCGTCTGTTCCGTGTAGTCGCGCACTGCGGCGAGCAGTTCCGCGATCGGAAAGCTCTTGTTCACCGGCATCATCGCCGTACGCGTCTCGTCGTCCGGCGCGTGCAGCGAAATCGCGAGGTTGATCGGCAGCGGGTCCTCCGCGAGCTTGCGGATGCCGGGCACGAGGCCGACGGTGGACACGGTGTAGCTGCGCGCGCCCATGTTGAAGCCGTCCGGGTCGTGCAGGATGTCCACCGCCGCGCGCCAGTTTGCGTAATTGTTGAACGGCTCGCCCATGCCCATGAAGACGACGTTGGTGAGGCGGGAGGATTCAGGTGTCAGGTGTCGGGTGTCGGGTGTCAGCGAGCGGAGCGCGCGGGCGGCCCAGTAGACCTGTTCCACGATCTGACCCGGCGTGAGGTCGTGCAGGAAGCCGAGTTTGCCCGTCGCGCAGAAGACGCACGCCATCGGGCAGCCCGACTGGCTGGAGACGCACACGGTGGCGCGGTCGGGATAGACCATCAGGACCGACTCCACCGGCGACCCGTCCGCGAGTTTGAAGAGCGCTTTTTTCGTCAGGCCGCCGTCGCCTTCGTGTATCGCAGCGCAGGCGAGCGTGCCGATCCGCGTCTCCGCCGCGAGCCGGTCGCGTAGTGCCTTCGGCAGATCCGTCATCTCCTCCGGCGCCGCCGCGAGGTTGACGTGGAGCTGCCGGTAAATTTGCTTCGCGCGAAACGCCGGCTGCCCCCACGCCGCGAGCAGCTCCGCGAGTTGCGTGCGAGTGAGGTCAAGGAGGTCCGGTTTGGAGTCTTCGCCCATGAATTTCAACGTCTGTAATTTTTCGCCTTCACCCTTCCGCCGGCTGAGCGGCGGAACTACAGGTGTTGTCGCTCCGGCGCTCCGTCGCCGGAGGTGTTGCGATTACATTTCATACCATTGGAAAATCACGTGCGCAGGCGGGCGGCCATCCATTCGTGGGCGATGGAGAGCGGGGCGGATTCGCTGCTGATTTCGTCGAAGGGCGCTTCGCGGTCGACCGGGCCGCAGGGGCCGTCGAGCACGGCGACGGGGACCGGTTCGCGGGTGTGGCCTTTCTTCGATACCGGAGTGCGGTGGTCCATCGCGACGATGAGGCGGTAGGGTTCGCCGCGCCGCTCGAGTTCGGCCCAGATGGGCGCGACGATTTGCGCATCGAACATCTCGATGGCTTGTTTCTTCAGGTCCGCGCGCCCGAGGTGGCCGCATTCGTCGGGGGCCTCGAAGTGGACGTAGGCGAAGTCGTGTGCGCGGAGCGCGTCGAGCGCGGCGCGGACTTTGTTTTCGCAATTCGTGTCGAGGAAGCCGGTGGCGCCTTCGATCGCGGGGGCGTCGAGGCCGGCGAGCAGGCCGAGGCCGCGCACGAGGTCGACGGCGGATACGACGATGCCGGTGCGGCCGAACTGTTCCCGGTAGGACGGCAATTGCACGGCGTGGCCCTGGCCCCAGAGCCAGATTTGCGTGGCGGGATTCTTCCCGGCGGCAATGCGGGCCTGGTTGACCGGGTGGTTGCGCAGGATTTCGCGCGAGTCGTCCATCAACCGGCGTACCTCGTCGTGCCGGCAGCCCTGCGGGAGGTGGGGGTCGATGGACTGGTCGGAAATTTCGTGCGGCGGCTGGGTGAGCAGGTCGGTCGGCCCGTTTTTCCAGATCAGCAGGTGGCGGTAGCTGACGCCGCCGCGGAAGGTGAGGCCGGATTTGCCCAGCCGCTTCTGGATGCTGTCGATGAGCGCGTGCGCCTCGGGGGTGGAAATGTGGCCTGCGGAATAGTCCTGCATCGCGCCGTTGGCGACGGTGACGAGGTTGCAGCGGAATGCGACGTCGTCCGGGGCGAGCGCGATGCCTGCGCCGGCGGCTTCGATGGGGGCGCGGCCGCTGTAGTACGCGGATGGGTTGTAGCCGAGGAGGCTGAGGTTCGCGACGTCGCTGCCGGGCGGGAGTTCGGGGGGAACGGTTTGGATGCGTTCAACCCGGCCCGCGGCGGCGATGCGCCGGATGTTCGGCATGTTCGCGGCCTGCAGGAGGGTTTGATTATCCAATGCCGGAACGGGGTAATCGCCCATTCCGTCGCCAACTAGAACCACAACTTTCATGGGGCGTTACACCATAACGAAGCGGCGCGGGATGTCAGGTTCTTTCTGGCGGTGGCGCTGGAGCCCGAAAACGCACGGTGACGCCCACCGTGCTGTAGGCGCGCACGGTGGGCGCGCCGGGAGGGGCGGCGCTCATTCACCCTCGCCAAGGCGATGGCGGACAAGTCGCGTGCGCTGCGGTAGCGAAGCCCACTTGGGTCCGGCGGGGCAGGCCCGCCGGGGGCCAAATGGCTGTGAGTCAGCCTTTATCATGCCGCTACTCCGGCCATTCGATGACGAACGGGAGGCGCAGCGAGTGGCCGTCGGCATCCATCCACCAGCCGTCGGGCCGCATGGCGAGGCTGTGTTCAACGCCGTGTTCGTTGTTCGGCTCGGGGCGCCCCCAGTTTTCAAAGCGCCAGCCTTCGCCGGTGGTCCAACGCCAGAAGGTTTCAGAACCTTCATCCGTGCCGCCGAGCCAGATGGAGCGGCCGAGCATGGCGAGCGCGAAGGTATCCATCAGCCATTTGTTTTCCGCCGTGGACGTCGCGGCGGCGAGATGGGCGCCGTGCCGCTCGGCGAAATGACGGGCTTCGTGCCAGTTGAGTGGTGTGAGAATCAACGCGTAGCGATGTCCCTTGAATTGCGCCGGATGCGGGATGGGCATGCCGGGGTTCTCGTGCAGGCTGCGCGCGTTTGCGATGGCGTGGCTCATCGTCTCCCGGGCACGCGCCATCGCGGGCACGGCCATGAATCCATCGAACACGCGCGCGAGCGCCTGTTCGGCGGCCTCGAAGTTGGAGCTGGCGAGCGCCTGGAATACCGGTGACGAGAGGGCCGCGAAGGTGCCGTCGTTGATCCGCAGGATCTCGAGTGTGGCGATCTGCGCGAGGGGCGAGAGATCGGTGACCTTGGCCTGCCCGATGTCGAGCGATACGAGCGGGATGTCGCGGAAGGGTTCGAGGTCGGTGACGCGCTGGCCAGGCGCGAGATGCGTCAGCGTGAAGTGCATGCGGTTTTTTTCGTCGAACACGAGGTTCGCGCCCTGGCCGGGCCACACCGCATCGATGGTCGCGCGGTGCAACCGCAGGAGACGGTATTGCTCCTCGTCCGCGGCGCGCGGGTTGAGCAGCACCAGGTTGAACGTCGCGGAGTCGGTGACCACGATTTCCCGGTTCGCGGCGTGGGCGGGCGCGCCGATCCAGTATTCGCCGTTCGCGAGGAATTTGTAGGGCCATTCGGCGCGCCCCTTGAACAGCCGGAGCGGTTTGCGCAGTTCGAACCGGCCCGGCCCCGCCTCGCGCATGCGCCACTCGGTGGATTCGCGGGCCCATTCATTAAAGGCGCCGGCGACCTGGAGCCGCGTGAGTGGTCCGATATCGGCGACGGGGACGAGGCGTCCATCTTCGTGGCGCGCGTATGTATAGCGGCCGGGCTCGAAGAGGAAGACGACATCGCTGCCGTCGATCGCGTAGCCGAACTCGCCCTCGTCGTAGCGGGGGAGGATGGTTTCCGGCGCGGGCGCCTCGCTGCGCGCGAGCCAGTACGCGGCGGCTGCGCCCACGGCGATGACGGCGAGCGCTGCGATGGCGAGCGCGCGCGTGCGGCGCGCGGCAGTAGGTCCCACGGGGCGCGGGGTGTCGAGGTAGTCGCCGATGGCGCGGGCGAACTCGCCGGCGTTCTGGTAGCGCGCCTCGCGCGGTTTGGCCAGGGCCTTGAGGACCAGCTTGTCGAGCGCGGGGTCGATCGCGCCCGCGTCCGTCGCGGCCTTGCCGGGCGGCTGCGGGCGGGTCTTGACGATGTGGTCGAGGACGGTGCGCAATTCGGCGAATACGTCGTATGGGAACTCGCCGGTCAACATTTCGTAGAGGATGACGCCGAGCGCATAGACATCGGTGCGCGGGTCGATTTGCGTCGCGTCGCCGCGTGCCTGCTCGGGGCTGGCCCATTCGAGGGAGCCGACGAATTCGCCGAGTCGGGTGGAGCTCGCGTTGGGCGCGCCGCCGATGGCGACCACGGAGTGGGCGAGGCCGAAGTCGAGAATGTGCGGTTCACCGTAGGCGTCGATGATGATGTTCGACGGTTTGAGGTCGCGGTGCACGATGCCGCGCAGGTGGGCGGCATTCACGGCCTCGCAGATGCGGCGGAACAGCTTGAGCAGCTCCGTTCGGCCCGTTGCGTCGAGGGTTTCGCCGCGGTCCCGGCGGAAGTCATCCATGAATTCGTTCAGCGCGCGTCCGTCGACGTAGTTGAGGACGAAGTAGGGGGAGCCGTCGGCGGTGGCGCCTCGATCAATGACGGATACGATGTTGGGGTGATCGAGCGCGGCGAGGATGCGGACTTCCTGCTCCATGCGGTTGCGTTCAAGCTCGGAGGCGTAGGGGCCGCCGAAGATCAATTTGAGCGCGACGCGGCGTCCGGTGGACTTCTGGATTGCGAGAAAAACGGCGGCCTGGCCCCCGCGTTGGATTTCCTCGACCAGCTCATAGCCATTGATGCGCAGGGCGGGTTCCGGTTTCGCGGGTGCGTCGTCGTCCGGGAGCGATCCGACTTCGATGCCGTCGTCCTCTTCCTCATCGTTCCCTGGCCGCTGCTGATCCATATCGCACGAACATACCACAGGTGCGTCGCGACAAGCCAGTCGCGTTGCCGCTGCAATTATCGCGGATTTACCGGGGTGCTTGAGCTATGCTCTCCGCGTGACTCCGCAGGTTTCGATCCTGATGCCCGTTCGCAACGCGTCCGCGACCCTGCCCGCCGTCCTGGCGAGCCTGGCCGCCGCGGCGGATGCGCTGCATGCGCAGACCCATTTCGCGTGCGAACTGCTCGCCCTCGACCACGGCTCCACCGACTCCACCGCCATTCAGCTCCGCGCGGTTGCGGATAAAGACACTTATGCGCATATGCGCATAAGTGTCTTATCGCTCCCCGGACCGGAGGAGGTGTCGTTTGCGAGGGTGCTGAATGGGGGGCTGGAACGCGCGCGGGGGCGGTTTATCGCGCGGATGGACGCGGATGATGTGTGCCACCCGGAGCGGCTGCGGCGACAGACGGAACACCTGCTGGCGAATGCGTCGGTGGACGTGGCCGGGTGCCGCGTCGCCTACGGCGGGGACCGCGCGGCGCAAGCGGGGTACGCGCGCTACGTCGATTGGATCAATTCGCTCCTGTCGCACGACGACATGGCGCTGGCACGCTTCCGCGAGTCGCCGCTCGCGCATCCCTCGGTGATGTTCCGGCGCGAGCTGGTCGGGCAGCACGGCGGTTACCGGGAGGGGCCGTTTCCCGAGGATTACGAACTCTGGCTGCGCTGGTTCGAGGCCGGCGTGCGCTTCGCCAAACTGCCGGACACGCTGCTCACGTGGAACGATCCGCCGGGCCGGCTGTCGCGGGTCCACCCGAACTACGCACCGGAAAATTTCTACGCGATCAAGGCGGATTACCTGGCGCGCTGGCTGGCGCGGCACAACCCGCATCACCCGGACATTCTCGTGGTCGGGGCGGGACGCGTCACCCGCCGGCGCGTCGAAAAACTGATCGAAAAAGGCATTCGCGTGAAGGCGTGGGCGGATCTGGACCCCGGCAAGATCGGCCGCGTTCATCACGGTGCGCCGGTGATTCACCATCACGACATTCCGCCGCCGGGCGCCGCCTTCGTCGTGCCCTTCGTTTCCGCCATCGGCGCCCCGGAGCATATCCGCGCGTTGTTGGAATCGCGCGGCCATGTCCGGGGGCGCGATTTTATCGAGGCGGCGTAACGCGGCGCTATTTGAACAGCGCGTCCACGCCCATGGCCTGGGTGCGGGAGAATTCCGGCGTCCACGCGCGGCCGATGCGCCGGATCACAGGATGCAGCCAGCCGAGCAGGCGCACTGTCAGGATCTGGTCCACGAGTCGGTATCCGCGCTGGCGGCGGAACAGGATCGCGAGGTAACGCTGGAGTCGCGCCCGCTTGAGCCGCACGGGCTGGAAATCGAGGTGAATGTGGTAGCGCGGGTTGTGCCGCGCGCGATAGGCCTCGCGCAACGCCGTCAGCCGCTCCGCGATTTCGGGCGTGAACTCGCGAAAGTAGTATTCCCGCGCCGCGGCGAGGATGGCGAACGTGTCGTATTGGAACTCGATATCGCGCACCGGCAGGCCGAGTTGCTCCGCGATCCGCTGCATCTCGCGAATCTTCTCCAGCACGCGCCGACCCTGCAGGACCTTCTCCTCGCCATCGACAACGAAGCAGCGGAGGAACTGGCGAATCGGATGGTTGACCAGCACATGGTCCCAAAACACGGACAACAGCGGGGGGACGCGGAAGCGGCGGAAAAACAGTTTCTGGCGCGCGTAATCGTCGATGTAGAGGAGTTCCTTGATGACCTCCTCGGACAGGCGCAACAGGCCCAGGAGGCGACCGCCGTCGAGGTGCGGCGCCCAGCGCAGGCGCCACTGTTCGACCGCCTCCGCCGCGGTGACGCCGTCGCGGAAGAGCCGCAGCGCGGTCCATGTGTTGATCTCGTTCCAGACGGAGGAGTTCGCGCCGAACGTGAGCCGGCGAAAGTGCGTCCAACCGCCGGTCTGGCACCACACCATGACGCCGGCCAGGTTCGGGCAGCGGCGGAGCTGGTTGCGGTACTGCTCATAGTCGCCCCCGATAAACGCCGGATACTCGCCCGTGCCCTCATACTCGCGCCGCGCCTGCAATTCCACGACGCGGGGCAGGTGCCCGCGGAACAACTGCGGATTTAAGGGGAGATAGCGGAAGAAATCCGTTTCCCCGTATTTCATGGAGAGGATCAACCGGTCGCTGCGGATGTCGTCGAACGTGGCGTGCAGGGTCTCGCGGTTCCAAATCAGGTCGCCGATGCGGTAGGCGCCCACGCTCCAGGTCCGGAAAAACCACCACCGCCGGTGCGCTTCAAACACCGGCAACAATTCGTGCAGGTAATGCCGCGCCTGCCGCGGGGTGCGGATCACCAGCTCGCTGCGGAAGCTGCCGTGCACATCCACGCCGTCCGTCTCCCCGATGCGGGTGACCACGCCGGCCACGCGCGGGAAACGCTCGAAGAAGCCCGCCAGCGCATGGGCGAGGAATGCGCGAATGCCGGCGGGGTCCCGCCCCAGCTCGCGGTCGAGCGCCGCGTTAAAAAACATGAGGTCGGTCGTGATCAACGAGCGCAGGCCGTGCTGTTCGGCGCGGGCGAAGAGCCGCGCGTAGAACGCCTGGTAGATCGCGATCTTGCGCCGCAATTCAGTCGCGTAGCACGGGTGATCCACGAGGTGGGCGAGATCGTCGAGGGTGATGGCGTTATATCCGTACGCCGCGGCCATTTCACAGTAGTGCGCGAAATCGGATTCGATGCGCTGCAACAGGGCGGGGTCCGGCAGGCCGTCCACCTCCAAATCCGCGAAGGGAATCTTGGACCAGTTGATGCGCGGCCGGGTCACCTCGCGGAAAAAGGGCGCGATGCCGTCCACGATCATCCACGGCTCGCCGGTCAGGGCTCTGTTCATGGCGGGCGAATATAGATGACCCGCCCGCGCTTGTCCGGTCCCACCTGCACCGGAACCGATTTCTCGCCGCTCCCTCACACGGTCCTGACACGGCTGCCGCCTGCTGGCGTGCAACCAGAAGGAGGGACCGCCATGATCCGTATGCTTAACGATCGCGCGCGCCTGCCCACGGCGTTGCGGAACATCTCGTCCGCCCGCTCGTGGCGGCCGGTCGATATGGTGAACTGGCATCGCCTCGTCGCCCCGCTGCGGTCCCTGGCGAGCCAGGAATCGGCCTTCACGGTGCACCATGTGCTCTACGACATGTGCACGTCCTTTGACATCCTGTACCAACCCATTGCCACGCCGACGCGCCCGCATCCGCGGATGCCCGCACCGTGCGAGCGTCCGCGCGTGGCCCTGTTCGTGGATGCGCCGGACCACACGAGCGGAGTGGCCACGACGTTGCGCCAGTGGCACGCGGCGGCGGAACGCGAACAGGCGGGGCTTTGCATCCATTATTGCGGATTCGAGGACCAGTTCCCGGGCGGCGTACGTTTCGCGCCGGTCGGGACCGTCACGCTCGGCGCCTATGCCGGCCTGAAATTGTGCATGCCGCAGGTGCAGGAGGTGTTCCGCCGTTTCGAACAGGCGCCGCCGCACGTCGTGCATCTGTCGACGCCGGGTCCGATGGGACTTCTCGGCCTCGCGGCGGCGCGCCGGCACGGTATCCCCGTGGTCGGCACGTTCCACACGGATTTTCCCTCCTACGCCGAGCACTTGTCGGGCGATCCGCAACTGGGTGTCGCGACATGGCGTTTCATGCGCTGGTTCTATGGACAGATGGAGCGCGTGGCCGCCCCGTCCAGCGACATCCGCAACAAGCTGATCCACCAGGGATTCTCCCCCTCCCGCGTCCAGATCGTGGGGCGCGGGGTGCGTACCGATGCGTTCTCACCGGAGCATCGCGATCCCGCGTTGCGGGCGGAGTGGGGGCCGAACATCCGCCACTGGCTGCTCTATGTCGGCCGCATCTCCCGCGAAAAAAATCTGCCCTGCCTCGTCGAGGCGTTCCGTCTGCTGGCGGCGCGCCGGCCCGACGTCGGGCTCGTGGTGGTCGGCAAAGGCCCGTACGAGGCGGAATTGCGCGAGGCGCTGGCCGGCCTGCCGGTTGTGTTCGCCGGACTCCGGCGCGGCGAGGACCTCGCGCGGCACTACGCGTCGGCGGACCTGTTTGTGTTCCCGAGCCGCACCGACACGTTCGGCGTCGTCCTGCTGGAGGCGCAGGCGTCCGGTCTGCCGGTGTTGGTCTCGAACGACGGCGGTCCCAAGGATGCCATGCTGCCCCGCCGCACCGGGTTTATCATCGAGCCGATGAACCCGACGCTGCTGGCGCGCCAGGCCGAGGCCGTGCTGGCGGACGAAGAGGCCCGGCAATTCATGGGCGCCGAGGCCCGGCGCTGGGCGGTGCGGCAAACGCCCGAAAAGTCATTTCAAGCCTTCTGGAATTTGCATCGTTCCGCGGTTGTACCCTCGACCGCCGCCGAGCGCATGCAGGAAGGAGTCCCTACGTGAAAGAACAATCCGCCCGCCGTTTCCGCGCCATCTGGATCTCGGACATTCATCTCGGCACCAGCGCCTGCCAGGCCGAGCGGCTGCTCGATTTCCTCAAGCACAATCAATCCCAATACCTCTACCTCGTGGGCGACGTGTTCGATGGCTGGCGGCTTAAGCGCGGCTGGTTCTGGAAGCAGAGCTACAATGACGTGATCCAGAAGATGCTCCGCCGCGCGCGCAAGGGCTGCCAGATCACCTACATCCCCGGCAATCACGACAGCTTCGCCCGCGACTACGACGGACTGCAACTGGGCGGCATCACGATCCGCCGGCAAACCGAACATACGACCGTGGATGGCCGGAAGCTGCTCGTGCTGCACGGCGACGAGTTCGATGGCGTCGTCACCACCGCCCGGTGGATGGCGCACCTGGGCGCCGTCATGTACGACTTCACGATCTGGCTCAACCGCTGGTTCAACCGGATCCGGCGCCGGTTCGGCTACCCATACTGGTCGCTCTCCCAATGGCTGAAGCACCAGGTGAAGAACGCACTGATGTTCATCGACCGGTTCGAGGACGCGGTCGCCACATCGGCCCGCCACCACGGCGTGGACGGCATTGTGTGCGGCCACATCCACCGCGCCGCGATGCGCGATATCGGCGGCATCGCGTACTACAACACCGGCGACTGGGTCGAGAGCTGCACCGCGCTGGTGGAGCATGTCGACGGCAGCATGGAAATCATCAACTGGCCGGAGCCCGGCGCGCATCACCTGGTGAGTGAGGAAGAGCTGGACGACGTGGAGCCGGTGCTTTTCGGATAGCGCGCTCCCCGCGCCCTGTTACACTGGGCGCATGCCAGCACGACCGCAACTCTTCGCGAACAACCGCGCCTGGGCCGCCAAAATGAAGGCGCAGGACCCGTTGTTCTTCTCCAAGCTGACGCAACAGCAAAATCCGCGCTATTTGTGGATCGGTTGCTCCGACAGCCGCGTGCCCGCGAATGAGATCGTGGGGTTGATGCCGGGCGAGCTGTTCGTGCACCGCAACGTCGCGAACGTGGTGGTGCACACCGACCTCAATTGCCTGTCCGTGCTGCAATACGCGATCGACGTGTTGAAGGTGGACCGGATCATCGTCTGCGGCCATTACGGCTGCGGCGGCGTCGTGGCGGCGATGCGGGATGAGCCGCTCGGCCTGATCGACAACTGGCTCCTGCACATCCGCGACGTACACCGGAAGCATCAGGGCCAGCTTGCGCCGCTCGCCGATGAGCGCGCGCGCATCGACCGGCTGTGCGAGTTGAACGTGATCGAGCAGGCTATGAACGTGTGCGACACCACGATGGTCAAGCAGGCCTGGGCTGAAGGTCGCGACCTCGCGGTCATGGGCTGGGTCTACAGTTTGAACGACGGCCTGCTGCGCGACCTCGCGTTCAGCGTCCACAAAGCCGACGAGGTCGCGGCCGCCTATCGCGCCGCCATCACGCCGAATCGCGCGTAGCGCCGGACTTCGTTCCGGCCGAACTTCCGGACGAGGCCGCGGGCTGCGCGGGCTGAGGCTCCGGCCTGGGTATTCGCCGGGAGACGAGGCGGAAGAGCAACGGCGTCATCAGCGTCGTAACGACGCCCATCAACACCAGCGTGGAAAAGAGCCCGAGGCTGATGAATCCGCGGTCGAGCGCGATTTGCGCGACGACGAGTTCCATTACGCCGCGCCCGTTCAGCATGAAGCCGAGTCCGAGCGCCTCCGGCTTGGAGAGGCCCGCCATGCGCCCGCCGATCCAGCCGGGCAGGATCTTGAAGGCGATCGAGGCGGCCAGCACGATGCCCACGAACCACCACGACGGCATGTCCTTGATGCTGAACTCGAGGCCGAGCGTCGCGAAGAATACCGGCGCGAGGAATCCCCGGCTTACGGAATTGATCGTTTGTTCGAGCTGGTTGTAACGGCTGGCGACGAACATTTCCCGGCTGATCAGCAGCCCGCCAAAAAACGCGCCGATGACCGAGTGGAAGCCCAGCATCTCGCTGATGGACGCGAAGACGAGGACAAACAAGACGACGACGCCGAACATCGCCTCGCCGCCGAACCAGCCTGAAACCTTCTGCGCGAATCCCGACGGCGTCCGGCCCGGCCCGCTGCCGGTTATAGCGCGGAGGGCGTATTCCATGCCGACGATGACGGCGATGAGGAGGATCAATTTTCCGCCGCCGGTCAGCGTGGCGCCTGCGACGGCGGCGAAGCCCGCGTGGCGCGGCACGTCGAGCAACAGCCCGAGCAGCATCAACGCCACCAGGTCGTTGATGACCGCGCAGGCGATCGAATACCGCGCGATGCGGCTGTTGAGCAGGCCGAAACTTTCGAGGATGCGCACCGCCACCGGCAGCGCCGTGATCGACATGCACAGCGCGAGCACCATCGTGCGGGTCGGCGGCAACCCCGCGAACAGCCCGATCAGCAGGCCCGCCGCCAGCGGCATCGCGAAACTCATGAGCGCGATCAGCATCCCCCGGCCGCGCGCCGCGCTGACGATGTCGTCGAACTTCATCTCCATGCCCGCGGAGAGCACGATGAAGAAAATGGCCAGCCCCGCGATGCCGGCCAGCGGCTCCGACATGTGCACCACGTCGAGCACGGACGGTCCCAGCAATACGCCCGCCGCCAGCTCGCCGATGATGGCCGGCTGGCGCAGGCGCGTCATCAGGTGGCCCAGAATCCGGGCCACCACGATCAACAGTAGCAGGCTGGTGAACAAATGCATCGCGGCGATGATAGTCCGCCCGCTCGTCGCGGGGGAACTGAAACTTTTAGAGATCCGCGGATGGGAACAGGCTGGAACCGCGGAAGGCACGGAATGCGCGGAAATAGGCGTGGGCGGATTTGGCGTGGATGTAAGGATTCGGGTGTCGGTCGGTCGTAAATTTCCGTGTGTTCCGCGAATTTCGTGGTTTCTCCGATTTGTCGCTCCGCTTCGGGGTTGTGCCGGGGCGTTCGGCGTCTATACTCGCGCGAATACGGAATCTCCCCATGAAGCCCGACTCCTTTTACATCACGACCCCGATTTACTACGTCAACGACAAGCCGCACATCGGCCATTCGTACACCACGATCCTGGCCGACGTGCTTGCGCGCTACAACCGGCTCGCCGGCGTGCCGACGCATTTTCTCACCGGCACCGACGAGCACGGCCAGAAGGTCCAGCGCGCGGCGGATAAGGCCGGCATGACGCCGCAGCAGCAGGCGGATTCGACGGTCGTACATTTCCAGAACCTGTGGAAACGCCTCGAAATCACGCACGACGATTTTATCCGCACCACGGAGGAACGGCACAAACGCGTCGTGCAGGCGTGTTTGCAGGACCTCTACGACCGCGGCGAAATCTACAAGGCGGAATACGACGGTCTCTACGACGTGACCAGCGAGACGTTCGTCACGGAGAAGGACCTGCCGGAAGGGAAGAAGCCCGAGGACCTGCCGAACATCGTGCGGATCAAGGAGGCGAACTACTTCTTCAAGATGGGCGCCTACCAGCAGTGGCTCATCGACTACATCAACGAAAACCCGTCCTTCATCCAGCCCGACCACCGCCGCAACGAGACGCTCGGTTTCCTGCGCAAGCCGCTGCAGGACCTCTGCATCTCGCGCCCGAAGAGCCGCCTCGCGTGGGGCATCGAATTGCCGTTTGACAAGGACTACGTCTGCTACGTGTGGTTCGATGCGCTGGTCAACTACATCAGCGCCGTCGGCTACAAGAGCGATGACGCGCAATTCGCGAAGTGGTGGCCGGTGAACTACCACCTCATCGGCAAGGACATCCTCACGACGCATACCGTCTACTGGCCGACGATGCTGAAGGCGCTCGGCGTGCCGCAGCCGAAGACCGTGTTCGCGCACGGCTGGTGGCTGTCGGGCGACGCGAAGATGAGCAAGTCGCTCGGCAACGTCGTGAACCCGATGGACATGATCGACCGCTACGGCGTCGACGCGTTCCGCTACTTTCTCATGGCTGAGATGATCCTCGGCCAGGACGCGAGCTTTACCGAGGACGCGTTCACGCGCCGCTACAACGCCGACCTCGCGAACGATCTCGGCAACCTGGTGAGCCGCGTCACCAATATGACCCGCCGCTTCTGCGACGGGAAAACGCCGGCCTTGCCCGCTGGCGAGCTGGACGCGGAATCCGCCGACGTGCGCGCGACGGTGCTGGGCGCGGTGGAGAAGTGCTTTGCACTGATCCACGGCATGCGCATTGACCAGGCCCTGACCGAGGTGCTCAACGCGGTGAAGCGCGTGAATAAATATTTTGAAGTGAAGCAACCGTGGTCCCTCGCGAAGAAAGAGGACAAGTCGGAACTGCAAACCTGCCTCTACGTCGCGCTGGAGTCGCTGCGCATCCTGTCGTCGCTGTTGCAGCCCGTGATGCCCGGCAGGATGGAGACGTTGCGCGCTTCGCTGGGCCTGCGTGGACCGTGTACCAATGACGAGTTGCGGACGTTCGGCATTTTCCCCGCTGGCCGCGAGGTGCAGGAGCCCGGCGCCCTGTTTCCGCGCATCGAGAAGAAAGACGCCGCCCCCGAAGCCGGAGGGTCGCGCTCCGTCGCGCCCGCGTCGAAGCCCGTGGAGGGCCTGATCGAATACGCCGACTTCGCGAAAGTCCAGTTCCGCACGGCGAAGGTTGTGCAGGCGGAAAAGGTCCCCGGCGCGGACAAATTGTTGAAGTTGCAGATCGAGGTCGGGGAGGAGAAACGCCAGATCATCGCCGGCATCGCGCTGCACTATACGCCCGAACAGGTGGTCGGAAAAACGGTGGTCGTCGTGGCGAACCTTAAACCCGCGAAAATCCGCGGCGTCGAATCCAACGGCATGCTGCTCGCGGCTTCGTCCGGCGACCAGATGCGCCTCGTCACCATCGACGGCGACCTCCCGCCCGGCGCCGGGGTGAAGTAGCGCGCGGTCCGGCGTGGTGCGCCGCGCGTTTCATCAAGATTGAAACGCCGGGCAACGATCCATATCCTTTTGCCATGCGCCTCGACGTTGACGCCATCTTTGATGCGTTCAACAGCCGGGAGGTGGAGTACATCCTCATCGGCGGCATGAATTTCCTGCTCCGGCATCAACCCGTTCTAACGTTCGATGTTGATGTTTGGATTCACGATACGGCTGAGAATCGTACGCGGTGTGAGGCCGCACTGAATGCGCTGGACGAGGGGGTCCGGAAACTCGACCGGGTTCGCTATCTGGAGCAGGACTATCCCCGGTTTTCGGTTTGAAAAAAGCACAAGTCGTTCGCAGATCGAGAAGGACGGGCTTCAACAAGTGAAACGACCCCACCGG